>JBDHVW010000055.1:0-53481 GCA_039809865.1 Vulcanimicrobiota bacterium | reverse complement strand
GGGCGGTATCCAGGCGCCGCCCCCTCTGGGCGGCCCGCAGGGAGGACCGGGCGGGCCTCAGGCCAGCCACCCGCCCTTCCCGCCGCCCGGCGGCGAGCACGGCCAGCGCCCGCCCTTCCCGCCGCCCGGCGGTGAACACGGCCAGCGTCCGCCCTTCCCCGGGGGCGAGCAAGGCCAGCGCCCGCCCTTCCCCGGCGCCGAGCACGGCCAGCGCCCGCCCTTCCCGCCTCCCCTGAGCTGAGAACTCCTGGCTGCCCGCTGTCTGGAGCCCACCAGGCAGCGGGCCGTCTCGCCCTTACAGACACACACAGAAAACCCCCGGAGAGGACTGACAGAATCATCTGGAGGTCCACCACATGAATCCCATCCTTCGCTTGCTGCAACTTGTCCAGGCGGCGGACGCCGCCGCCATCGAAAACGAGCTGGCCCGCTACGAGGCCGTCCAGCATCAGCTGGAGGAAGAATCCTGGCACCTGCAACTGGACCTGGCCCGGGCGCTGGCGGACTGCCTGGCCCTGGCCACCGAGGCGGCCCAGGCCGCCTTCGAGGCGCGCTGCTCCCTGGAGGAGGCGGCCCAGGTCTGGGACGTCCTGCAGGAGGCCGTGCAGGGCTGCGAATCGCTGGTCGTGGGGCACGCCTGATGGGCGGGCAAGTTTTGCCCCTCGTCCCGACGAACCGACGCGGAATGGACGAGCCTGTCACCAGCCCCGCGCTCGAGCTCGTGGTCAGCGTCACCCAGGGCCGCCAGGCCGGGTCTCGCTGGCAATTGCGCAACTTCCCCGCCATCATCGGCAGAGGAGAGGGCGCCGACGTACGGCTCGAGGACGACCCTCGCCAGCCCGCTCTCAGCCGCCGTCACGTCTGCTTGCATCTGCGCAACGGCCGCATCTTCGTGGAAGACCTGAGCACCAACGGCACCGCGGTCGGAGGCCGCCTCCTGACCCCCGGCGAGTGCCTGCCCGTGGACGGCGAGCTCAGCCTCCGACTGGGTCAGAAGACCCTGCTCAAGCTCGAGCTGCAGTCCAAGCCGGTCGTGACGCACTTGCTCTCGATCCGGGCGTTCGGGCCGCTGGAGGTCGAGCTGGAGGGCCGCCGCATCCCTGACACCGCCTGGGAGTCTCGCCAGGCGGCGATCTTGCTGGTCTACCTGGCGCTTCAGGAAGGGCGCGGGGTGGCCGCGGAGCGCCTCATCACCGACCTCTGGCCGAACGCAACCGGCGGCAAGGCGGCCCTGCAGAGCGCCGTGAGCCGCCTGCGTCGCGCCCTGCGCACGGCCAGCGCGAATACCCTGGCCGATCCGGTGCGCTTCGAGCGCCAACGCTACTTCCTCAACCCGGTCTACCAGTTGGACGCGGACGTGGTCGAATTCACCCGGCTCTGCGCTCAGGGGCGCTTCGATCTGGCTCGCATGTTGGTGCGCGGAGCCTTTCTGGAGAGTTTCTCGGACGAGTGGGTCCTGCTCAAGCGCGAGCACTTCGAGCGTGAGCACCTCGAAGCCACCGCCCGGCAGGCCGAGGAATTGCCGGTCGCCCAGGCAATCGAGCTCTACCGCCACGAGCTGGCCGAGCACCCCCTCTGGGAAGCGGGCCACCTGCGCCTCCTCGAGCTGCTGGCGCAGGAAGGCCGCAGGGATGAGGCCGTGCGGCACTATCACGGCTACACCCGCACCTTCAAGACGCAGCTCCAGATGGGGCCCAGCCCCGCCATGCTCGAGCTTTACACTCGCCTGACTCGTTAACTCTTTGTTACGCTGGAGGCCGCCCTTGCCCCGACCGCCAATTTTCAAACGATGACCGGCGCGAGAAGACTCCACGGACGCTACCAGCTCGAGCGCGTCCTGGGCCGGGGCGGGATGGGGACGGTGTTCCTGGCCCGGGACGAGGCTTTGAACCGGCCCGTGGCGGTCAAGCAGCTGTCCCTCGAAGGTCTGGGAGCGGCTGCCCGCGAGGAGCGCGTGCGCCAGTTCCAGCACGAGGCCGAGCTGCTTTCTCGCCTGGAGCATCCGCAGCTCCCGCGCGTCTACGAGCTCTTCTTCGAGGACGGGCACCCGTATCTGGCCATGGAGTATATCGAAGGCCCGAACCTGGACGACATCTTGCGCATCCGCGGGCCGGTTCCCGAAGACGTAGCGCGCGATTGGATGGGGCAGCTGGCCGGGGTGCTCGCCTACCTGCACGATCAGACCGTGGTGTTCCGCGATCTCAAGCCTTCCAACGTGCTGCTGGCCGGGGAGAACCGTCTGGTCCTGGTCGATTTTGGCATCGCCAAGGCTCTTGCGCCCGCCAACGGCGACACCCGCACCGGGGCCCGGGGACTCCTCTCCGCCGGCTTCTCCGCTCCCGAGCAATACGCCGGAGGGACCGGGCCCGACTCCGATCTCTATGGCCTCGGAGCGACCATGTACACGCTCCTCAACGGCCAGGCTCCCCCCTGCTCGCTGGAGCGCTTGATGGGCGAGGTCCGCTTGGCGCCCCTTCGCGCCGACGTCTCCGCACCGCTGGCCAGCCTGGTCGAGCGCTGTCTTGCCCCCCGACGCGATCAGCGCCCGCCCAGCGCGCAGAGTGTGCTGGCCGAGCTGAAGGGGCTTCCCGCGCCGGGAGCGCCGTCCGTTCGCCGGCTTCCACTTGCCCAGACGGAGCCTCCAACCGCCATCCGTCCCTTACGAGTCCGGCGCTCCCCGGCATTGGTGGGTCTGGTCCTGGTCCTCTTGCTGGCCCTTCTGTTCCACCCGCCGGGTCCAGTGCGCGTGCGCGTCGAGACCGACCCACCGGGGGCGCGCGTGCTGCTGGCCGACCGCGAGCTGGGGACGACCCCGTGCGAAGCGTGGCTGCCGCCCGCCGGACCCGCGGTGATCACCCTGATGCGCGAGGGCTACCTGCCCGAGCCGTTCTTGATCGAGGAGTCCACCAGCCTGAGCGTCTCCCTGCGCCCCGGGCAGCTGGACCTGGAATCGGCCGTGCTGGCCCCGGAGAGCCATCCCGATTTCTATCCTCCGGGTCGGGGTCCGTTGCCTGGCCGCGACCCCAGCAACTGGGAGAGCCTGGGCGCCGGGCTCAAGTTCCGCGTCCCCTCGGGATTTCGGCAAACACGCCGCGAGACCGGCGTCCTGGACCTGGCCGCGGAGGGTATCTCGGCCCGCGTGTCGGTGGCGCCCCACGACCTGTTCAGCGAGGACCTGGCCCCGGTCGACTCGGATTGGAGCGTGACCGCTCGCGAATCAGGCCCGGATCGAGGCTGGGTGCGCTCGGAGCTGGGGCGGCGCCGGCACCTGCACGCTTTCCGGCGCGTGGCGTGGAACGGCCAGACCTGGTGCTATCGCCTGGATGTGCGGACGGACGGCTCGGGCACCGACCTGATCCGGGCCTACGATCTCGTCAGGAACAACCTCGAGCCCCGGCTGTAAGCTCAGAATAAGGCGTCCATCTCGGTTCCGACAGGGTTCGACTGCAGATACCGGCCAGGGCTAGTCCTTGACCTTGCGCAGCTGGACCTCGGCCTCGGCGTAGTGGCCCTGCTGATAGAGCCGGAGGCCTTCCCCGCGATGGTCGATGAGGCCGCATGCCAGCAGCAGGAGGAGCACCAGCAATAACTTTCTCACGGGGAGGCCTCTTCCCGCGAGGCCGCTTCGGGCCCTCTCGAGCGCCTCAGTATAGAGGCTCATGAGGAACGCGCCACGCGTCCCGTAAAACAGCTTGCCGCACCGCCGCACGCCCGGGGCTGCGCGGGGGCGCCCGGGCCCCGGGCCCCGGGCGGCAAACCCCAAAACCAAATGCGACGCCCAATGCGCCGTTCTCCGCGTCGAAGCCCTGGTCGTTCGTTATGGGTTGTACCACTCGTGCAGAGCATAGACGCTGGGTCCTTCGCCAGGAGGGCCCGGCTCATCCAACGACCTGGCGGAACATCCCCCGCAGGCGCTCGAGGCCGGCCAGAATCTCGTCCGGGCGCAGGCCGGTGTAGCCCAGCAGCAGGGCGTCCGGGAGCCGCACCTGGCTGCAGTAGAAGGAGAGCGGGGGGGCGTAGACGCCCGCATCCAGCGCCTTGAAAGCCATCTCCCGATCGTTGAGGCCGACCTCGAGCCAGGCCACCAGGTGCATCCCGGCGGGGTCCGGCTGGACGCGCAAGAAATCGCTCAGCAGAGCCTCGATCCCCTCTTGCAGCAGGGTCTGGCGCTCGTGGTAGATCTTCCTCATCCTCCGCACGTGCCGCGCGTAGTGGCCCTCGGCGATGAAGGCGGTCAGCACGATCTGGGGGATGGTCGAAACGTGGAACAGGCAGAACGAGAGGACCCTGGCGAAAACCTCCACCAGATCGCGGGGCACCACCAGATAGCCGATGCGTAGCGAGGGGAACAGGATCTTGCTGAAGGTGCCGACATAGATGACCCGCCCGCTGCGGTCCATCCCCTGCAGGGTGCGCAGGGGCTTGCTGCCGTAGCGGAACTCGCTGTCGTAGTCGTCCTCGACGATCCAGGCGGAGGCGCGTTCGGCCCAGTCCAGCAGCTCCAGGCGCCGCGAAGTCCCCATGACCACGCCCGAGGGAAACTGATGCGACGGGGTGACGTAGGCCAGGCGAGCCTGGCTGGAGAGCTGCTGGGCGCGCCGCACATCCAGGCCCTGGGCATCCAGAGGGACGGGGATCGGCTTGACGCCCGCCCCCAGCAGGGCGCCCAGCGCGCCACTGTAGCGCGGATCCTCGATCCAGGCCTCGTCCCCGGGCTCCAGCAGGGTCCGGCAGATCAGATCCAGCCCCTGCTGGGAGCCCGCGACGATGAGAACCTGATCGTCCTCGCACAGGACCCCGCGGCTGCTCCGAAGATACTCCGCCACCTGGGCGCGCAGAGGCGGATAGCCGGCGGGCTCGCAATAGTCGAGGTGCTGGCGAGGCATCGTGCGCACCACGCGCGAGGAGAGACGCGCCCAGATGTCCACGGGAAACTCGTCCACGGCCGAAAAGCCCAGCTGGAATGCCCTCGGGGCGGTGTGCATCTCGGTGTAGGCAAAGGCCAGATCTCCGTAGGCAGCGACCCGGCTGGAGATTCGCCGCGCCGGGGCCGGCCGTTCCGGCTCTCGCGGTTGGAGCAGGGACAGGTGCTCGCTCGAGATGCTCTCGGACACGAACGTCCCCGAGCGCGCCCGACCGGTCAGAAGGCCTTCCGCAATCAATTGCTCGTAAACGGCCATCACGGTATTGCGAGCGATCGCGAGTTCCCGGGCCAGGACGCGCGACGAGGGCATCCGCGCCCCGGGAGCGATCGTCCCCAACAGGATGGCCTGCCTCAGGTGCTCGTAAGCCTGCTGGTAGAGCGAGACTCCCGGATCGCGATCCGGGAGTCTGGGTAAGAACAGCACCGTCTTCAAATCTGGCTCCCTGGAAATACAAATTCTGGCTCTTTTGTCAGGTCCAGCAGCCCAACTATAATCGACACTCAGCCGAATTCCTAGTGAGGACCCGCGAACATGAAGCCGAGAGCCTTACGAGACGATCTGGTGCAACAGAGCATTGGAGCCGAGTTGCTCGTGTACGATGCGAAAAGTGCCCGCGCCTGTCTCCTGAACGAGCGATACCTGCGGTTATGGCAATTGTGCGATGGTCGGACGGACATTCCGGCTCTCGCCAGGCTCCTTGGGGACGACCTCGATGAGGCCGTCGTGTCGCTCATGATCGCGGAGTTGCAGGATCACGGCCTGGTGCAGGCGGATGAGGACGTCGGCCGCCGGGAAGCCCTCAAGAAGCTCGTGACCGTCGCCATTCCCGTCATTCTCAGCGTGGCGGTCCCCCTGCCGGCCGCCGCGGCCAGCTGCATCACCCTGAATAACGCCTGCGTGTTCAACAACTTCAACCAGTCCAACTGCTGCCCGAATCTGCGTTGCGATCAGTTGTTTCCCGACATTTGCCGGCCTTGCTTCGGCACCGGCGTGAGCTTCGGTCTGGGGGCCACCGTGGCCGCCTGCAACCTCCTGGCCACCAAGAACCTGTGCTGCAATTCCTCCGGGACGCCGACCGTGGGCCCGGGCAGCTCCTGTCTCTGCCCGTGAGCTCCGGGGAGCAGCTGCCCTGGAATCGCTCCCGCACTCCGTGCGCCGAGAAGAACGACAGGCTGGGCTGGACGCACGGCTCGGTCGTGCGTTGGAGCGGGATCACCATCGGCCTGCGGTGCAATCGCAAAGAGGTGCTTCCGATCCTGCAGGCCGCGCTGCCGCCCGATTCCGTGCCCTGCCAGGGGCGAGATTGCGACCTTCTGCTGTCGGTCCTCCAGGGAGGCGAGGCGGGTCGTGGGCGCAAGAACTACCACATCGTCTACAACGGCTGGGAACGGGTGGCGCGCACCCACGATTGGGACGAGGCGCTCGAGGCTTTCCGCGCCACGCTGCACGCCTACAGGGCTCTTCTGGCGCAGGAGCACACGCTGGTGAACTGCCTGCAGGTCGAGCTGGGGGGCCGTCAGGTCCTCGTGTGCCCGGGGGCGGAGGCCTTCCCGCAGACGGAGCCCTGGGTCGACCTGCGTCGCGGGCCCCGGTTGGTGCTGGTGGTGGACGACCGGATCGAGGACTTCAGCGAGCGCCTGTCCCCCGGCCAGGTTGCCCTGCAGTTGCTGCGATACACCGCGCCCACCTGGACGCAGCCGCAGCGCGTGGTCGCGGAGGTCGCCGGCCTGGCGAGCGAGATGCAGCTGTATCGCGTCCCCGCCCACCAGAGTCGAGAGGGCTACGAAGCCTTCGTCAGCGCCCTTCCCCGGGCCTGACCCACCGTGGCCACGTCCCTGGAGCTGTCCCTGCTCGTCTGTCGCGCGGCCCTGGGCCTCGAAGAGCGTCAGTCCCTCAGCCAGCTCTGCCGCCAGGACCCTCGGGCGTGCTTCGAGCAGCAATCCCGCGAGGGGCTGCAGGGGCTCCTGGCTTACCAGCTGCAGGCGCCCGAGAGGCTGCAGGTCGAGTTCGGTCTGGCGGCGCGGATGCTCGGCCAACTGGAGGAGGTCGACCGCGCCTTCTCGGACGCGGCCCTGGAAGCCGTGGTCCTGAAAGGGGGGAGCTATCATCCCGCCGTCTATCCCGTCCTGGGCACGCGTCCGGTCAGCGACCTCGATATCTGGGTGCCATCCGGGCAGCTGTGCCAGGCCGAGCAAGTCCTGCTGGCGATGGGATATCGGGGCGCCCGGCCCAACTTCTGGCGGGAGGGCAGCGCGGTCGACCTGCACACCTGTCCCCTCAACCAGCTCGGTCGGGTCTTTCGCCCGGAGCCGAGCTGGTGGGCGGTTCGGCAGCCGCTGGAGCCCTGGCGGGCGCTCCGCCGGTTGCCCCACGAGGAAGCTCTGGTCCTCAGCGCGCTGCACGGCCTCAAGCACGCGTTTGGCCGCCTGGTGTGGCTGCTGGATGTGGCCCTGCTGCGCCGGTTGGCCTGCCCGCTCCGCACCGCCGAGCTGGCTCGGCAGCTGGGTTGCCTCCGCTCGCTCCGGCTCTGCGAGGCTCTGATCCTGGAGCTTTTCTTCGAGCAGCCCGTCCCTGGCTGGCGGCTGGCCCTTCTCCAGGCGGTCCGGTCGCGCAGCGCGTTGGGAATGCTCTTTCCGCTCTTCTCCGAGGCGCCCTTGGGACGCAAGCTGACATTCGCCCTCGAGACCGCCTGCGGTGGGGGAGGCTGGGCACGGATCGGGCGCCTGGCGGAGATCGCCCGGAGCCTCTTCAGGCCGGGCGCTCGACCAGGTCACTCGGACGCGACTGGAAATAGCGTGCCAGAGCGCCGGAGAGGTCGGCCAGCTTGAGCGGCTTGGCCAGGAAGTCGTTCAACCGGCCTGCTGGCAGGCTTCCATCTCGGAGGTCTGGGCGTTGGCGGTGAGGGCCACGATCCAGGGTTGCGGACCGGGTTGGGCCCAGTTCTGCCGGGTCGTAGCCCGGTTGAACACCGGGCCTCTTTCTTTAGCGCTTCTTGGGCACTCGGACCGACCCCACGTAGACGAAGCCGCCCACCTCTTTGACCTGCGGATTATCCGGTCGTTTCAGGTGGTCGACCATGTGGCCCAGGTCCGACTCGCGCGCGTCGCGAGTCCAGAGGGTCAGGTTGTAGTCCATCAAGCTGATGGCCATCTGCTGGCCGTCGGGGGAGACGCGGATGCCTCGGATTCCCTCGGCCTTCAGCGCGCCCAGAGGGCGCTCGTAGGGCAGCTCCTGGCGCGTCACCGTCCGGGCCGACAGGTCCCAGTCGTGCACAGCGTTATGGATCGCCTCGCCGACGAGCACGTGACCGTTCCCCGCAAAGGAAAGCTTGTGGGCGCCGCGGATCGGCTGGCAGCCGAGCTCGGCTCCCGATTCCAGGTCCCAGGCCTTCACGCCCTCCGCCATCACGGCCGCCACGCGCTTGCCGTCGGGCGAGAGGGTCATGCCGCCCCCGAAGCCATTGCCTTCCTCGGTGAAGGTCTGCACGGGCGACCGGGTGGCGAGGTCCCAGACGGCCACGCCCCCTTTGAAGCGCGAGGCCAGGCGGGTTCCGTCGGGGGTGAACTCGAGATCGGTGGTCCAGTCCGGATTCTTCAACGAGCCGATCTTCGTGCGGGTGGTCGTGTCCCAGAGGTGGATCTGGCCGTCCATCCCCGCGGTCGCCAGTTGCTTTCCATCCGGCGAATAGGCGATGCCCGTGACGCTGTCATTGTCGACATAGCTGCCACTCTTGGGAGGCACGACCTCGGGGCAGTGCTCCAGGATGGCCAGCTCCGGTCCCTGGATGGAGTGCAGCGAAAACTTGCCGTTCTCCCAGCCGATGGCCACGGTCTGGCCGTCCGGCGAGACCGCCAGCGGCCCCGGCCGGACGGTCTCCTGCGTGACCTGCAGACGGCGCTCCTGGCTTCCGCCGGCATCCCACACGCGAATGGGCGCCACGTCCCCGACCAGATTGGGCCACTCGGCGCTGATGACCTGGCCCTGGGGGGTCCAGGAGAAGCTCTGAATGACGCAATCACATTTCAGCGAGCTCTGGCCGTCCGGCTTGTAGAGCTCCACCGGCTTCTCTGAAGGGACCAGCTTATCCACCGGTTCGGAGGAGCTGGCCGCGGCGGGGCGATTGTGGGTGGCCCAGAGGGCCATGTTCTCAGCGACGCGGATCTGCATAGGGTAAGCCTATCCGGGCAGGCTCAAAGATGCCTGAAGGGAACCTCCGCCCCATGCGTCCGGCTCTGGGTTTGGCCGCCGTGCTGCTGGCCGCCCTGACTCTCACTACTCTGCAGCGCCCCTCGGCGCTGGCTGTCGTGCTGATGGCCGGAGCTCTGGCCGCGTTCCGCGTCCCCTCGGGATTTCGGCAAACACGCCGCGAGACCCGTGTCCTGGACCTGGCCGCGGAGGGCATCTCTGCCCGCGTGTCGGTGGCGCCCCACGACCTGTTCAAAATTACGAGCCGGCCCTGGGCCGCGAAGGAACCTTTCCCCCCGTCCGGAACAGTCTTGGTTTTTAAGGGGGGAGCAGACAATGCGAATCTGGCTTTTTACACTCCTGGCGTCCCTGGCGGTTGCCTGCGGGGGGTCGCAGACTCAAGCGGTGAGCACTCCGACGCCCGACACGCCCGGCGTCTCGGTGCGGATCGTGGCCACCGACGCGGGTTTCCAGGCTCGCTCGCAGGACAGTGTGGCCGTCTTTCGTCTGAGCAACTCCGGCGGGAAGTCGGTCGAGCTCGACCGTGACCCGCAATCCTTCGACCATACGCTGAATTTGAACAACCTGACCGAGGCCAGCGATGACTTCCTGGTGGAGGCGCTCGACGGGGATGGAACGGTCCTGGCGCACTACAAGTTCAGCACCAGCATTCCGGCCCAGGTCGTGGTGCACGTCGATCGGTTTCAGCCCGGCAATCCGGGCAGGGTGGCCGGCATAGGGGAGTTCGTGGAGCAGTATCGTGTGGACGTGCCCGGTAACCCCGGGCTCACCGAAACATACTGGAACGCTGCAGTGGACGTGCCCCCGCCCTTCAGGCGCAGCAAGCACGACATCATCGGCCTGCACCGGCTGGCGCGGCCGGACGCGCGGCCCGGACGAGTGCTCCTGTTCCTGCCCGGCGCACAGTGCAACGGGACACTCTACACCACCGACGAAACACGGGATTTCCGCCTCTGGCTGGCCAATCGCGGCTACGAGGTCTACAGTCTCGACTACCGCGTCCACTTCGCCCCGCCGTTCAACCTCGCGGGGGTCGACATTCCGGGCCTGGTCACGCCGGACCTCAGCTTCATGGCCCCTTGGAACGGGGCAGCCTTCATTTCGGACACGCACACGGCCATCGAGTTCATCCAGGCGACCTCGGCGGTGGACAAAATCTTCCTGAGCGGGTTCTCGAGCGGCGGACAGGTGGCGTATTACTACGCCTGCTCCGACCAGGGCGGGCGTTTGGGCCAGGACGATCTACTCGGGCTCATCGTGCTGGACGGCGGTCCCTGGGAGCAAGGCACCGGCGAGCCCCCCGAGACGTTCAGCTTTCAGGTCATCCGCGACCTGATCGCCGAGGGGCCCACCCCGGAGAACATCAAAACTGCCAGACTCTATGGGTCGGACCCGGGAGACGGCTACTATTCGGTCGGGTTCGGCTCGCTGGCCTCGGACGCGTTTCTCGAAAACGTCCTGGCCTGGCTGCTCGATCCGGCCTCCACGAGTCCTACCCAGCCAGACGAAACGGCCGAGGCCTACATCGTCAATCGCTACCAGAACAACTGGGGGACTAACCCCGAGGGCGACGGGCAGTTTACCAACATCCAGCGGGGCTCCAACGACCTGCCGACCCTGCTCGCCTGGTCGGTGCTGGCAGCCGATACCTACTGGCCCCTGGCGTTCACGCTCGATGACGCGGTGATCTCCAACTTCAAGGGACCCAACGACGGCCCGTTCAAAGTGCCCGTCAACGCGGGCGGCGGCTTGCACTACCTGGACAAGCTGTCCCAGGTGAACGTGCCGCAATTCGTGCTGGGCTCAGGCGGGTTGACGAGCTACCTCTACAACAGCGAGCTCTGGAAGCAACAGGGGATCGCGCTCAGCTCGAGCACGGACACCGAGTTCCACATCGTGCCGCACGTAGGCCACCTGGACATGCTCTCGGGCTCGACCTCCAACCAGGGCGTAGCGCAGCCTATGCTGGAATGGCTGGACAAGCATTGAGTGTTGCGTTCATGCCCGGGCTGCCCTGGTTTAGATTGAAGCCAGCAAGCGCTCGGGAATCTCCCAGGCGAGAACGCGGCTCAAAGCCTCTTCCCGGAGGCGGGCGCAAAGCTTGAGCACCAGCCCGGATCTTGCGCGTGTGAAAGTATCCCTGCTCCAGGAACCAGGCCCGGTCGGCCTCCAGGCAGCTCAGGGCGAACAGTGCCGAGAACGGGTCGTCCCGGCGGGAATGCTCGACCAGCGTGCGCTCGACGAAGGCCAGAGAGAGCCTGACGGAATGCTCCTGGCAGTCCGCCAGCCCCCGCCAGTACATACCCGCCAGGGGCGACGTCCATCCCACTTCCCCCTCACCCAGGCTGCCGCTACTGGGCCGGGCGCCTGTCGGCCCGAATCCGTCAAGTTGCCCCCCCACCCTGAAATTCTAGCCCGCGTAGTGCGCGAAAAATAATCCGCACTACACGAAATGCAACGACATCCACATCGCATCACATCCGCACTTGGCCCCCACAGGACCTCTCGACCAGCGCGGCCACCAAATCCGGTCAAACGCAGAACACTCCAGACAAGCCGCAAATCATCTCCTCGACCTGGCAATAACGGCTGGGAGTGCATCGCGGCAAGCCTCGCCCGTCCCCGGACCGACAACCACAGTCCCTATTGCCGGCGCGAACAAGCTCTACGCCCTGGACGCCGAGACCGGCGCCACCCGCTGGGCCTTCAACTCGAGCGGCGAGCTGTGGCGCAGCCTATCTTGACCTCCGAAGGCAGCTGGAGCGTGATACCGACCGGCCGGCCGTCGTGGAAGGGATACGTCCTCGTGGGCGGGGTGCACGTGCGCAAGCGCAAGGTCTGAAAACAGTTCTACGTGAACAGTGGGGCGAGTCTGGCCAGCACTTCATCGAGAATCGGGCCAGGGATCCGCTCGAGCTTCTTCGCCGAACGCGCGCTCAGATCGAGAGCGCGAGGTTGATCGCAGCGAACGACGCCCGTCGTCCTGGTGCCGACCAACGAAACGGCGAAGCCAGCCGTTCTGGCAAAATTGCCCTTTGAGGTGATGGGAAGCACCACTGGGACTTTCGTGAGCTTGTTGAAAGGGGCCGGCGTTACGATTAACACGGGACGTCGACCCTGCTGCTCATGCCCTATCGTCGGATCGAGCGAAACGAGGTAGATGTCTCCGCGGTCCATCAGAAAAGCTCGTCGCCGACCGACTTGGCATCGAGCCAGGCGCGGTCCTCTTCAGACAGCTCCGCTGTAGAGTCACACTGTGCCAGCAATTCCTCGAGACTGTAGCTCGGTTTCCGTTGTGGTTCGACGATGAGGCGCCCACTGTCGACAGCGATGCTAACAGTTGCACCAGCCTGAAGGTCCAGCACCTCAAGAAGCGCGGGCGGAACTGATAACATTACCGAGCCGCCCACCTTTCGTAGATTCGTCGTGTGCATAGATGTCTCCATGGTTTTATAAAAGTATAACACGGAAGGCGGGTTTCTTTCATCCCCCTCATGGCACAATCCGTCTTGGTGAAATCACGCAGGACCCCTATTTGCCGCGCCCGCCCATGCGCCAGGCGCTGCCCCCGAAACACCGGATTCCTTCGTGGCCCGGGCCGAGACGCAGAAGACTCTGAACGGCGCCTAACGTGCGCGAGTTGCTGGACGCTCCCCACGCTGGACGTTGCCAACGTAGCCGCTCAGGCACTCACCGCCTCCAGCTGTAAGCTCAGAACAGGGCGTCTTTCCCAACCTCGTCGCTCTGCTCGCGCAGCGACTTCTCCAGGGCCTTCTCCAGGCTCTCGTAGTAGCTCCTGGGCACGCCCTGCAGGCCCTCGCGCAGGCGGTCGAGCACGCCGCCGAGTTGCTGACGCTCCTCGGCCTCGACCTCGTCGAGCACGCGCTCGGCTTCGGCGCGCTCCTCCTCGGGCGCCGGCTCGCGGCGGAGCTTGCGGGCCAGCACCTTACCCGCTTCCCGGAGCTTCTTGCCCGCGCCGCCCAAAATCGACTTGAACACCATCTGCACGGGCGAGGTGCCCACGGTCGCCGCGGTCGCATCGATGGCGTCGCGCACGCGCGAGGCCTGACCGTTGTACCAGCCTCGCGCGAACACCAGGTGCAGCAGGAAGAAGCTGACAAAGTTGGCGCTGGCCAGCTCCAGGGTGCGGTTCAAATCCCACAGCACCAGCGCCCGCGCCAGCACCTTGCGAAACGGCCACGTCAGCAGCGCGAAGAGACAGCCCGAGCAGCACCCCGTGCGGTCCTCGGTCAGCAACCGAATTTCTTCCTCGGAAAGCGTCTTGCCGTGGGCCAGCGCCAGGCGCTTGACCATCCGCTCGGCCGCCGCCCGGCGCAGCGCGTCGTCCAGAAAGGGCAGCGGGACGTACCGCGTCAGCGCCATCAGGAGGGCGTGAAACAGGACGTCCCGCTCGAGCTCGGGGGGCACCCGCTAAGACTTGGCGGCTTTCTCCGCGTTCGTCTGCGCCGCCACTTTGCCCGGGTCGTAGAAGTCGCGACCGCCCGCCTCGGCGATGGCCTTGCGGCGCTCGAACTCCTCGTCGAACTGACCCTTGACGATCTTCTTGAAGATGTCGCGGTTGATGCCCTGGTCCTTGAGGAACTGCTCCTCGGTGATCTGCTGCAGAGCGAACGCTTTCACGCCCGGGTCCTGCCAGCAGTGGGGCTCGGCGCCGGTGACTTTGTAGATCAGGCGCTCCCAGTGGCGGAAGAAGTGGGTCTTGGTGAGCAACGGGTTCCACACGCCGTTGACGATGCAGTAGTTGTCTGCCCACGGCATCTTGTGATGCACCGCGTGGCTCTTGCGGCTCTGGAAGACGCCCAGGTCCTGCAAGACCTTGGCGATCTTGGGCGGATTCTTCTCGTGCGTCCAGCGGTGCGAGCCCTGCGCCAGGAACGAGCCGCCGTTGAAGCCCAGCGTGAAGGCCTGCACCGCCCAGTGGGGATTGAAGGCGGCCACGCCGGCCATGGGAGCCCACATGAACTTGCCCGAGGCGGCCATGTTGCTCCAGATGGTCTGGGTCTCGAGGTCGTGAATCTTGTGGTGGTGCACCTGGAACTCGTAGGCCATCTCACCGATGAAGGGCGACTTGTAGGTGGGATAGTTGTCGATCCAGTGGTGGAAGACGCCGCTGGCGAGGTCGGCGGCGACGTGGCCGGCGGCCATGAAGGCCAGCGAGCCGCCGGCGACCATCAGGGCGCCCGGCACACTGCCGGTCGAGGCGGCCTGGAGGCCGATGTTGGTCGCCAGCCAGAGCCCCGAGCCGATGACCGCTCCGCAGGCGATCTTGTTGCGCAGGGGGGTGGTGACCTTGTGGGTCTGGGCTTCCAGGGCGTCCTCGGGGACGGGGGTCATGAGCTCGGTCGCCTCGGACGTTTTCGTCTCTGCGGGCGTACCGGAGGCGACGGACCGTGTCAAGCGGACGGCCGGCGTGGCGGTAACATTCATTTTTGGAACCCTCTTCCCGATTGTTTGTGTATCGGGGTGACTATGACGCAGAGTTCTGAAAAAAAACAAAAAGGGCTCCCCCGCAAAGGGGAGCCCTTTTCGGGACCAGAAGCCTCAGGACTTCTTGGCCAGCTTGGCGATCCACAGGCCGTAGCAGTAGATGCCGATGGCCGAGAGCACGCCCACGGTGCCCATGATGTACCACACGTAACCCACGTGGTGGGTGGCGTGCAGGATGTTGGTCAGCGCCTCGGGCGACATCTTGAGCATCTCGACGGCCTTCGTGAAGGCCTCGCCCTGCGGGATGGCGCTCACGACGTCGGGCGAGAAGCCCTTGCCCAGCAGATACTCGCGCGCAAAGGCGTCTTTGCTGGCGAAGATGTCATACAGGCGCGGGCCGAGCTGGCCCTCGAGCACCCAGCCGAGACCCACGGCGAACTGCGAGAAGCCCAGGTACATCGCCTTCTTGTCGTCGGGAGCGAAGTTGCCGATGAACTCGGTGAACTTCGGGCTCGAGAGCATCTCGCCCACCGAGAAGATGGCGATGGCGAAAACCGAGATCCAGCCCAGCGTCGAGAAGCCGGACATGAACATCGCGGCCGAGGCCATCAGCGTGCCCAGCACCATGCTGTTGGTGGCGCGCATCTTGGAGCTGAGGAAGGCGAACAGGAAGCAGGTGACCATGATCATTCCGGCGTTCAGGTTCATCAGGCCCTCGGGCTGGATGAGCGTGCCGGCTTTGTTCATGCAGAACAGGGTGTTCCAGAACGAGCTCTGGGTGCCGGTCGGGCCGAACAGCGTGGTGACGATGTCGCCGGTGTTGACCCACTCGTCGATGAAGACGGGCAGAACGTCGAACAGCGCGTTGAACATGAACCAGAAGCCCGAGAAGATGAGCAGATACGTGAAGACCTCGGGCCTGCAGAACTCGCGCGCGGAGTCTTTGATCAGCTTGCTGAGGAACTCGATGAGTCGGCCCAGCCAGCTCTTGGCGCTACTGGGAGCCGTCGCGTCTTCAAGAGCCTTCTTGCGAGCCAAGCGCTCTTCCATTCCGGGCTCCTTATAGGTGAGGAGCAACAGGAAGTTGAGGCAGATGATGGCGGCGCAGGCGAAGAACACGTGGCTCCAGGCCATCTTGCGCATCGCGCCCGCCAGCACCGGGCCGATGAACCCGCCGATGTTGACGGTCTGGTAGAAGATGCCCCAGGCCATCGAGCTGTTCTGGCGATTGGTCGCCTTCACCAGCGTGCCCTGGATGCCGGGCTTGAAGATGGCCGTGCCGCTGGCCAGCAGGATGGCGCCGGCGAAGAAGCCCCAGTAGGTGGGGAAGAAGCCCATCACCAGGTAGCCGCAAATCTTGACCACGGTGGACAGAAAGATGGTTTTCTTGTAGCCCAGCCGGTCGGCCAGGCCGCCCACGAGCACGGGCACGAAGGACTGGAAGAAGGCCCACACGGTCAGGATGGAGGCGAAGGTGGTCATGGTGATGCCCAGACCGCCCTTACTGACGGGGTCCTTGGCGTAGAGCGAGGCGACGGCCTTGACGCCGTAGTAGGCCAGGCGCTCCACCATCTCCATCCCGCCCACCACCCAGAACACGTAGCCCAGGCTGGCGATGGAGGCCATCAAGCCGAGTTGCTTGACGTCCGGGGTAAACGATACGGAGCCGACCGGGCGACTCTCGGGAGAAGTCTTTGGAGGAGGCAGCGTCTGCTGGCTCATCAGTTCCTCGCTTTCTGTGCGCCACTGCGCAGTTCAGATAGCGCGGACTATATCACGCCCCTCAGGCCTACTCTGTGAACAGAATGTTACAGCGGGGTTACGCCCGGGGTCGCACAGGATGCGCTCAGGATCCCTTTAAGCAGGACACAGAATCGGGGAGGACTGGTCCCGCCCGGACTGAAACTGGGCCCATGCTCAAGCGCGCGCTCCTGCTCATCTTGCTCCTGGCCGCGGTGGCCGACCCCGCTCCCAAAGCCGAGCTGGTCTTCAAGTATCGGGGGGAGCCGATCAAGATCCTCACCCTGTCCGAGATCGAAGAGCTGGTGCCCAGTCAGCAGATCGTCATCTACGAGCCCCACGAGAAAGGGCTGCGCACCTACCGGGCGGTGGCGCTGGAGCCATTACTGCAGAAGATTTACGGCACCCAGTGGGAGTCCCAGGACGAGCTGCTCGTCACGTGCTGGGACGGCTATGCGCCCAGCGTACCGGGGCCTTACATCCACGCCCACCTGGGCTACCTGGCTTTCGCCACCGGCGACGAGAAGCCGTTCGTGCTGCACACCATGACCAAAGGCACCCAGGAGGCCGGGCCTTTCTACATGGTCTGGGACAACCAGCGCGACAAGAGCATGCAGAAGGACGAATCGCACTTCTGGCCCTACCAGGTGCACGTGCTGGACGTGATCAGCTTCGACTCGCGCTTCAAGAGCACGCGCCCGCCCGAGAACGCTCCGCTCGAGGCCCAGCGCGGCTTTACCGAGTTTCGCCGCTTTTGCCTCATGTGCCACTCCATCAACGGCGAGGGTGGCAAGGAAGCCGAGCTCAATTACCCCGTCAACGTCACCGAGTATTACGACCTGGTCAAACTCGATCAGTGGATCAAGGACCCGCAGAGCATCCGCCACGGCGCCATCATGAAGGGGCTCTACCAGGACCTGCCCGAGCGCGACCGCGTCGTGCAGGACATCATCGCCTACCTCAAAGCCATGAAGAGCAAGAAGATCGAGCCGGCAGGAAAATAAACCGTCCAGCCGGTATAGTATCTCCCATGGTGACCCGACCCTCGAAACGAATGGAGCTTCTCCAGGCCGCCGCCCGCGTGGTGGAGCGGCAGGGCTCGGCTCAGCTCACCCTGGAGGCCGTGGCGGCCGAGGCGGGCTTGAGCAAGGGCGGGCTCCTGTATCACTTTCCCACCAAGCAGGCCCTGATCGAGGCGATGGTGGAGCAGCTGGTGCAGGAGTTCAGCGCCGACATCGAGCGCAAACGCCAGGGCGGCTCGTTTCTGGAGGCCTACGTGCGGGCCACCTTCGACTACCAGCCCGAGCTGAGCGTCTGCAGCGTGCTGGCGGCGGCCTTGAGCCACGATCCGCCGCTCCTCGAGCCTCTCCAGCGTGGCTTCGAGGAGTGGCGCCAGAAGGCACTCAAAGATGGAGTTCCCCAGGCCAGAGCCGACATGATCCGCCTGGCCGTGGACGGCCTCTGGTTTACCGAGCTCTTCGGGCTCGCCCCCATGAGCGCCAGCGAGCGCGAACGACTGAAACGGGAGTTACTGGCATGAAACCCTATCTTTTCCTGGCCCTCGCCATCGCCGGCGAGATCGTGGCCACCAATTTGCTCAAGACCTCCGAGGGCTTCACCAAACCGATGCCCACGGCGGCCTCGCTGACGCTCTACGCGATCGCCTTCTACTGCCTCAGCCTCAGTCTGCGCAGCGTGCCGCTGGGGGTCGCCTATGCCATCTGGTCGGGGGTAGGCACGGCCGCCACGGCCTGGCTTGGCACTATGCTCTGGAACGAAACCCTCAAGATTCCCCAGATGGTCGGACTCGGCCTGATCGTGGGCGGCGTGCTGATGCTGAACCTCGGCGGGACCGCAGCCACCGAATGACCCGTCTGGTCACCGCGGTGGCGCATCCGCGCTCGGAGCAGAGCAGGATCTGGCTGGAGACTCTGGAGGAGCTCGAGCGGCACGGCTTCGTCTTCAAGACCGAGATCAGCCGCTTTGCCGGCCACTCGCGCCAACTTGCCAGAGAGCTTGCCCCACAGTCCGACACGATGCTGGCGCTGGGCGGCGACGGTACTCTGCACGAGGTGATCAACGGGCTCTTCGACCAGGACGGCCCCCGGCCCACCCTGGCCTTCGTCCCCCTGGGCACGGGCAACGATCTCTGCCGCGCCCTGGACGTGAAGCAAGATCAGGCCAGACTGGTGCGCACTCTGGTGGAAGGCCGCCACGTCAAGCTCGACCTGGGGCGCCTGCGTTGCGACGGCGGCGAGGTCTACTTCGGCTGTACCTGCTCGGCCGGATTCGCGGCCGAGGTGGCCCGCCGCACCGACGAGCTGACCGCCAAGTCGAAGCTGCGCGGGCTCTCCTACTCGGTCGCGCTGCTGCTGACGCTGGCCAGCTACCAGAGCCCCAGCGGGCAGTTCCTGATCGATGGCGAGGAGCACCGGGCCCCGATCCTGTTCAACCTCAATCTCTGCAACACGCGTTACTACGGGGGCGGGATGACGGCCGCGCCCCGCGCCCAGCCGTTCGATGGCCAACTGGAGATGGTCAGCATGGAGCTCAACCGGATCCAGGTGCTGCAGGCGCTGCCCCGCAACTACTCGGGCAACTTCGACGGGCTGACCGGGGTTCTGCAGCGCTCCTTCCAGAAGCTGGAGCTGACCACCGTTCCTCCCGTGCTGGTGCAGGCCGACGGCCAGATCATCGGACGGACCCCGCTCGAGGTCGAGGTGGTGCCGCAGGCGCTGGACCTGCTGGTGCCGCCATGACTTTAGAGCTGGTGGTGCTGGACCTGGACGGAACCATCTTCGATCCGGGCGGGACGCCGCGCATCCGGCCGCGCGTCGTCCAGGCGATCGCGCGCGTGCAGGCGCGGGGCGTGGGCGTGACGCTGGCCACCGGGCGAACCCTGGAATACTCGGCCGCCCTGGCGCGCGAGCTCGACCTGAGCCTGCCCATCGTGGCCGCCGGGGGCGCCGTGGTGGGATTCCCCCTGACGGGCGAGACGCTCTACCAGGCTTCCATCGAGCCCGAGGCTGCCCGCGAGGTGCTGGATTGGTTTCGCCTCACCGAGCGCGAGGTTTGCCTCTACCTGCGCTCCCCGCGCGGCATGCGCATCGTGCAGAACGTCGTCGTCAAGCCGGACGACTATTACGAGCACCTCTTCGGAGGCCCGCGCGAGATCACGCGCGAGCCCCGCCCGCGGCCGGACGAGCGGCTGCTCAAGTTCATCATCGTGAGCCCGGAGGCTCTTCCGCCCGGTACCATCGAGGCGGTGCCCCTCATGCGCACCCACGCCGACCTGATCGAGGGCGCGGCGCCGGGCGTGGACAAAGGCACCGGGTTGGAGCGGCTGCTCTCCCATCTGGGCGTTCCCGCCGACAGGGTGCTGGCGATCGGCGACAACCACAACGATCTACCGCTGTTTCGCCGCGTCGGCCTGGGGATCGCGATGGGTCACTCCCACGAGTCCGTCAAAGCCGAAGCCCGCTGGATCGCTCCGTCTTTTGAGGAGGACGGCGCCGCCGTGGCGCTGGAGCGTTACTTTCCCTAGCAGAGCGATGCAAAAGTCCTCGAAGAGGGCTTTTGTATCATCCTGCGCTCAACAAATTGTCTAGCAGGCTGGTGCACTACCCGATATCTTGTGGTGGCGGAGCTTTGCTCCAACACCACAAGCTGTTTGCAGCAGCCTGCTAGTAAGGCCGGCCGATGTCGGGCAGGAACTTCACCATGTTGTGGGCTTCCGAGCCCCCGCCGGCATCCACCTGATTCTGGTCTTTCTTGACCCGGATCTCGTTCTTGGGAAGCCCCGACGAGCTCGCGCTGCCGAAATACCCTTTGGTCTTGCGGTCGAACACGTAGACCGTCGTCGTGATCGTATCCACCTTGAAGTTCTTGACCGATTTGTCGTCCTGCATCTCGTACTCTTGATTCTGCGACTTCTTGAACCGACGCACGAAGACCACGGTGCCGACCTCGCTCAGTTTGTCCGCGCGGTAGTCCGGCGGCAGGTAATGGTAGGTCTCGTCGAGCTCCGTTTTGCCGCTCTCGGACCAGATGGAGGGAACCAGCATGATGATCTTTCCGCGCCGTTGCCGCAGCGTGCGGCTGGGGAGTTGGACCCGCTTGTCTTTCACGTAAGGGCTGAAGTAGTCGCGCTCGAGCTGAGCCAGCTCCCTGTCGCTGAACTTGCGCGTCAGCTCCATTACGATGAAGGGCGCGCCCAGCAACAGCAACAGGGCCACCAGGCAGCCGAGATAGCTGCCGAGGTTGCTGGTCGCGGCGGGTTTTGGGGGACCCTCGACGATGTACGGATTGCTCATGCCGACGGGAATTCTCGGCCGCGCGCCAAAGTGCCTTCGTTGTGCTGATCGGCGTGATTTCCGACACCCATGGGCTGCTCCGCCCCGAAGCCATCCAGGCTCTGCAGGGCGTGGAACGCATTCTGCATGCCGGCGACATCGAGGACCCCAACACCCTCGAGGAGCTGGCCCGGATCGCTCCGGTGACGGCCGTGCGCGGAAATTGCGACCACGCCGCGGTGATCGACCTTCCCCTGACGCAGGCTCTGGAGCTCGAAGGGGTGTCGATCTACATGATCCACATCCTGGACGACCTCGACCTCAACCCCGCCACGGCGGGCTTTCAGGTGGTCATCTTCGGACATTCCCACCAGCCGCGCGTGCAGGAGACCGGCGGGGTGCTCTACCTCAATCCCGGCAGTGCGGGGCCGCGCCGCTTCAAGCTGCCGATCTCGCTGGCCCTTCTGCGGCTGGAGAAAGGCCGCGCCGAGGCGGAGATCATCGACCTTTCAGGCCGTTTTGAGCGACCGGGGGTAAGTTAGCTGAAGAGAGCGAAAAAGGGGACGAAGATGATTCAGCAAGTGAAATTCACGGGCCCGGTCGCGGCGGTGGGAGCCGCCCGCGCCGCCGCCAAATCGGAAGCCGCGCAGGAAGACGTCAAGGCGCCGTCCGACGGCGCCCAGGTGAACGCGCCCCCCCCGCTCGTCACGCCCGAGGATGGCGTCAAGAAGCTGGCCGTGGGCTTTGGCTACGCCGAGTTTCCCCAGGTCTCGCCCGACGGCGACCGGCTCGTGTTCAACACCGTGGGCGACTTTACGACCTCGCAGATGCTCATCATGGACTCCAAGGGCGGGAAGGTTCGCTCCCTGTTCACGGGCGAGGAGGTCAACCCGGCCAACCTCAAGGAGTTCCACGCCCGCAACAAGGACCACATCGACGAGCAGGGCACCTGGGCCGAAGATGGCAAGTCGCTCTACTTCCGCACCAACCGCGAGGGCACGTTCGGCATCGCCTCCTACACGTTCAAGACCGAAGAGCAGAAGATGCTGGCCCACAATCCTCAGCTCAACATGAAGCACCCCGACCAGATGGAGGATGGCTGGCTGGTGGCCTACGGAGGCCCGCCCAGCGACAAGTATCCCACCGTGGACAAGTTCACCGACCTCTTCCTGGTGAACGCCGAGAGCGGCGAGGTCAAGATGCTGACGAGCTCCGACGGCAAGGTCAGCTACAAGCATCCGATGAATTTCGACGGCCAGATCCTGGCCCACAAAGAGATGGACGGTCAGGCCGACATCGTGGTCATCGATCCCAAGACGGGCTCGGAGACCAATCTCACCAACACCCCCGGTGCCATCGAGCGCCATCCCACCTACAACGAGAAGAAGGACCTGATCGCCTATCACGGCGACGCCACGGGCGACAAGAACATCTGGATCTCGACCCCCGACGGCGAGCGCAAGTGCCAGCTCACGTTCTACGGCAAGGCGGCCCAGTCGCCGTGCTGGAGCCCGGGCGGCAAGAAGATCTACTTCGTCAAGAAGGGCACCCGGCAGACCGCCGAGCAGCAGTTCTACGAGCGCCAGACCGAGATCCGCGTGCTGGATGTGAAGGATTGTCTCAAAGACCTGGCGCGCCAGGCCAGGGATCAGGTCAAAGGCCTGAAGATGGCCAACGCTCCCGAGGAGCAGATCGCCGCCGCGCAGCAGCGCTACGACGACTACAAGTTCTTCTTAAACAAGTACTAGCTCGCTCACCATCTGGTAAAACGCAAAGCGGTCGGGCCGGCCCACGATCTGCTGGTAACGGTCCAGCACCGTGTGAATGAAACGATCCTGCGAGGGCTGATCCATTCCCCCCGTCCACGGGACGAACGTGGTGCGCGCCCACTCGACGAAACCGTTCGGCTCGAAATCCCAGTGCCGGTCGAGCAGGCTCAGCGACTCGACGGCAAAGCCGTGCAGCCCCGCCATGGAGTAGAACTCGTCCAGGGTGAGGTGGGTGAAGGGGGAGGCGTGATCCTCGGCCACTTCGGCCGCCACGACCTCCAGAGCGGTGCGCGGACCTTTGCCCACGAAGCGCAACAGGGCGCGGCCACCGGGCTTGAGGGAACGCTTGAGGCCGTCCATGGCCCGGGGAAAGTCGGTGCGCAGCAACCAGTGCAGGGCATTGAACGAGAACACCCGGTCGAAGCGATGCAGGTAGCTCAGCTCGCGGGCGTCGCCGTACTCGAAGCTCAGGTTGGGGCGCTGGTATGTCTGGCGCGCGTAGTCCACCATCTTGTGGGAAGGATCGATACCCAGAGCGGTTCCGGACGTGAGCCGCGAGGCCACTTCGGCGGTGACGCGGCCATCGCCGCAACCGACGTCGAGCACGTCCTCCTCGCCCAGGAGCTTGAGCTGCGACAGGCTCTCGTCCGCTTGCCACTGCTGCAGGGAGTTGATCTGGTGGTAGGCGGCGGCATTCCATTCGGTGGTAATCATCGGGTTGCGTTCGCGGACTCCGGGCCGGAAGCCTCGTGGGGCCAGAGAGCGAGCAGCTCGGGGATGAGCCCGACCATCAGGCCGGTGCGGCAGTCGCGCTCTTGCAGGTAGCGGTCGGCCAGCGCCCGCAGCAGGGCGCGCGTCATCGGGTGAGCGGCGCCCAGCTTGTTGATGCACACCTGCCAGACGTTAGGATACTGGTCCGAGCTACTGCGCAGCAGGTTGACGCAGAAGTCGGCGAGTTGCCGGTCTTGCGGACTCGAGATCGCCAGGCCGCGCTCGCGCAGGTCGGCCCAGCGCTCGTCGGAGCCGTATCCACTGGGGTTGAACATATACGAGAACCGGGATTTCCGCAGCCCCGTCTTGAACGCCAGGCGCACCTCGCGCTCCAGGCCGGTACTCGTCTCGAGCGCCAGGTCGACCAGCTCCTCGGCCTTCGGATACCTCTGCAGAAATGCCAGGGCGCGCGCCGCGTGATCGAGCAGGATGAGACGGGCCGGACCCTCGGTCTGGGGGAGGGCCTCTTCGAAGAGATCCACGGCGGCAACGAAGTCGCCCTCGAAGAAGGCGTAGAGGCCCCGATGGAAGGGCTTTACGAGCAGCGGCTCGGCCTTCTCGGGGTGGCCCAGGCACAGGCGCAGCAGGCCCAGGCGCTCGTCCTTCTGGGGCAGTTGCTCCAGGATGACCACGGCGGTCTTGAGGTTGCCCTCGGCCAGCAGCAGCCGCACCGCCTCGTCGGCCACCCGGCGGGCCAGTTCGCCCACGGGCCGCAGAAGCGGCAGACAGGCCACGGTCTCGACCAGCGCGTTGAGCTGCCCGTGGGTCAGGAAACGGCTGCGGCGCTCGCGCAGGCGGGCCAGCACCTGGACCAGGATCTCCTGGAAGTCCGGTCGCTCGAGCGGCGCGACCTTCTCGGGACGGGGGGTCGTGGCGCGCCGCAGCGTCTCGCCCAGAGCCTCGGGATCGTGGCGACACTGGTGGAGGAGCAGCATCCCGAGCAGGTCCACCCAGTCGCCCAGCATCCGGCGCCGGTGCAGGCGTTCGAGAATGGCGATCTGCAGAGGATCGGAGGCCTTGTGCTCGCGGGCCATACGCAACAGGCCCTGATCGATGCGCATCTCGAGCTCGGCTACCGTCTCGGCCAGCGCCGCGTTGTGGATCAGGCGCGCGCAGGCCAGGTCGGTCGGGTGCTCCGGCAGCAGCAACAGGGTGTTCAGGAACGGGTCCACGTGCAGCTCCTCGAGCCGGAAGCGCAGACCCTGGGCCACCACCGTCAGCTCGGACTCCTCCATCCGCTCGCCGACGGCCACCACGGCATGGAACGGGAGCTCCACCTTCTCGATGCGCAGAGGAGCGCGCGGCTCCACGTCGTGGGCCGGGCTATCGCCTGAAGGGCCTTCCAGCAGCCACAGCTCCTGGCAAGGACCCAGGTCGATGCGCGCCGGGACAGACTCGCCGTTGAGGATGATGGCGCGACCTGTGCCCCGGCATGCTTCGGCGATCAGGCGGGTCTCGCCCGGGAGCACCTGTCCCAGGCGCGTCAGGGTACGCCAGCCGTAGCTCAGAGTGACTTTCAGCCCGGGCATGGCGTGGGCCCGAGGGACGATGCGCACGCTGTTCTTGCTGATCTCCAGGCGATGCTCGCCGCTATCGACGTGGATCCAGGAGGGCTTGAGCGCCTGGGCGCTGATGAGCCCCAGCCCCAGGGCCAGCATCGGACCTCCCAGTCGAAAGAGGTTCTGCATCTCGTCCTGGCTGAGCGCCTCGCAGGACCAGCGCATCTCGAAGCGCGCCGCGGTGCTGTTGACCTCGACCAGCGTGGCGCGGCGCCAGAAGGCGGCCGCCATCAGGAGCAATCCAAAGCGGTCCTTTTCCAGCAATTGGAAAGCGCGCAGCTTCTCCATGCCCTTCTGGAGGTCCATGGTGAAGCAGCCGGTGCTGTCGAGGTGCCCGCCCGAGCGCAGGTCGTCGAGAATCCGGTCGATGGCGTCAGCTTCCTGCTGGAGAGGGTTCCGCCCTGCCCCTCTGGAATGGCGGCGGATGAAATTGCGCGACGAACTGGGGCTGACTTTCGACGATGTGCTCATCATCCCGCGGCACTCTCCCATCACCAGCCGCTACGGGGTGGACACCGCCACCCAGCTGACCCCGCGCATCCGCTGCAAGATTCCCATCTTGTCGGCCAACATGGATACCGTGACGGAGGCCCAGATGGCCGTGGCCATCGCCCGCGCGGGCGGCCTGGGCATCGTCCATCGCTTCCTTTCGCCCGAGCGGCAGGCGGCCGAGGTGACGCGGGTCAAGCGCGCCGAGAGCTTCATCGTGGACGACCCGATCACCATCCCCTCCGACGCCACCCTGGCGCGGGCTCGCGAAGCTTTGCGCGAGGTGGGCGGACTGATGGTAGTCGACCCCGACGGAAAGGTGTGCGGCATCCTGACGCGCCGCGACCTGGTGCTCTACGACGATGAGGCGGACGGCACCGTGGCCGACCTGATGACTCCCCGCGAGCGCCTGATCACCGGACCGCGCGGCATCTCCCAGGACGAGGCGCGTGACCTGCTGCACAAGCATCGCATCGAGAAGCTGCCCCTGGTGGACGAGGAGGGCCGCCCGGCGGGGCTGATCACCTCGCAGGACATCATCAAGTTCCAGCGCCATCCGCACGCCACCAAGGACGAGCGGGGGCGGCTGCGCGTGGGCGCGGCGGTGGGCGTGCGTCCCTCCGACGTCGAGCGGGCCGAGCGCCTGCTGGCCGCTGGCGCCGATCTGCTGGTGGTGGACGTGGCCCATGGTCACGGCGACCTGTGCATCGACATGGTGAAGCGGCTCAAGCAGAACTTTCCCGACTGCGAGGTGATGGCCGGCAACGTGGCTACCCCGCAGGGCATCCGCGACCTGGCCGAGGCCGGGGCCGTCTCGATCAAGGTCGGCGTGGGCTCGGGCTCGATCTGCATCACGCGCGTCGTGACGGGCGCGGGCGTGCCCCAGCTGACGGCCGTGATGGAGTGCGGCAAGGCCGCGCGCGAGGCAGGCGTGACGCTCGTCTCCGACGGCGGGATCCGCAATTCGGGCGACATCACCAAGGCGCTGGGCGCCGGCGGTCACGCCGTGATGGTCGGATCGCTGCTGGCGGGCACGACCCAGTCGCCGGGCGCCTCCGTGGTGCGCGATGGGCGCCGCTTCAAGGTGGTGCGCGGCATGGCGTCGCTGACCGCCAACATCGAGCGCATGGAGGTCGAATCGCGCCGCGAAGTCGACCCGGAGGATTGGGAGCGGGTCGTGCCCGAGGGCGTCGAGGCCGTGGTCCCCTATCGCGGCGACGTGCACGACATCTTGCACCAGCTCGTGGGCGGCCTGCGCTCGGGAATGACCTACGTGGGCGCGGCCACCCTGGACGACCTTTACGACAAGGTGGAGTTCGTGCGCATGACGGGCGCAGGGATGGCCGAGAGCGGCTCCCACGACGTGACGCGCCTCTGAGGGTGAGCCTGGGTGTCGGGGGACCGAACGCGACCGGGCGCGGCACGCCCTGACCGTTGGGGACCCGAACCCGCCCGAGCCCTGAGAATTCGTTCCCCTGATCGACGATTCTTGCCTCAGAGGAACGACGTCGTTCCCACCCAGGCCTGCGCTGGGAGGCCAGACCGCATCCCTGGTGGAGGACCGAGTTGCCTCCCGTCTAACCCAGAGCGATGAAAAGCGCTCGAATATTCATCGCAGTCCTGGCCTGGCTGATGCTGGGCCTCCCCTTGCTGGCCAGGGACGTCAGCGGCACGATCACCTACATGGCCGACGGCAAGCCGCCCCTGGTCGAGGAGGTCAAGGACAGCTATGCCTACGTGACTTCCACGGGGGACACCATCCACGTCCTCCTATTCCAGCGGGCCCTCAAAGCCTCCGAGCGCAATGCGCTGCTTCCGGCCAAGAGTCTCCATCACTGGGAGGTCACCGTGCACCTCGCCCGCAAAACCGGCGCCCCCTTTCAGGTGCTGCTGGCCCCTGGAGGGAACAAGCCGGTGGAGCCCTCCGCTCTGGAAAACTGGCGCTTTGACTCGGAGACCGGCAAATTGTCGTTCGGGCTCAATCTCGAACACGCCAAGCATTCCTGGAAGATCAAGGTCAACACGACCGCGGTCAAACAGTGAGGCTTACAGCCGGGTCGCCGTGATCTCCACCCAGGTCTTGAACGTCTCGCCCGGGGGCACGTGGACCAGGCCCTGGCCGGTGTTCATGGCGAAGCGCCGGGCGCTCCAGGGCTCCAGGCAGACGAACTCGGCCCCTTTGAGGGACCAGAACACCAGGTAAGGATAGGCTTCCCCGAATTTCAGCTGGATCTTCAGACCCCGCTCCGGGTCCGTGATCGAGGCCTCGTGCCGCGAAACATCCAGGAACACCCAGTCGATGGCGTCGGCGTCGAACGGGAAGGACGTGAACTCCCCCTCGGACCAATCGCGGGTATCCTGGTAGCGCGTGGCCGGAATGTCGAACTTCAGTCGCTCCTTGTCCCCGACCTTGAAGTAGGGGTGGAGGCCGAACTGCATCGGCATGGGCGTCTCGGAGCGGTTCTTGAAGAGCTGGTCCAGGCGCAGGGTGTGGCCCTTGACCGTATAGATGTAGTCCAGCCGGAAATCCCACGGGTAGGAGCGCTGCAACTCGCGATCCGACTCGAGCTCGAGGGTCACCGAGGCACCCTCGGTCGTGCCCGTCTCCATGGCGCGCCAGCGACGACCGCGCGCGAAGCCGTGCTGGTTCATGCGGTGGTCGACGCCGTTGACCTGGTAAGTCGAGTTCTCCAGCGGGCCGCAGATGGGGAAGAGCAACGGGATGCCGCCGCGCACGTTCTTGCTGGGATCGTCGAACGTCTCGCGATCGACGTACAGGACCTCCTGACCGTCCACCTGGAACCCTACCACCATGCCCCCGCGCTGGGGCGCTACGCGCGCCTCGGTGCCGCTGTCAGCATCTTTCAGGAGGTAGATCTCGGGGTGCTCGGAGGCCCGGGAGACCTCAAACACTGGTGGCCTCGAGAGCCCAGAGCCTGTCGCCCGAGGCCAGGTCCCACACGGCCAGCTCGTGGCCATCGCTGATCAGGTGGTCGCCGTCGAAGCGGACCGCCGTCACCAGCCCGGCCCGGGGACGCTCGACCGCGCCAAAACCCTCGATGGCGGCCGTCTCGCGCACGGCGAAGCGGCGCTCGGGGCCGCCCTTGGCGTAATCCCAGAGCTGGGCGCCCATGGAGTCGCCCGTGACCACCCAGGAGCCGTCCGGGCTGATCGCCAGCGCCAGCGACTGGAACGGGACGGAGAACTTGCGCTCGAACATCCCTGTCTCGAGCTTGAAGATCTGCACGCCGTGCATCACGGTGTTGCCGCCGCCCGTCACGCTGGCAGCCACGCGAGCCCCGTCGGGGTGGATGGCCAGGGCGTAGACCTCGCCCACCAGCTCGATGCGGTTCCGGATCGAGCCGGCGGCGGCATCCACCACCACCATCTCGGAGCCGGCCATGGCGGTCCACACCAGCACGTCGCCCTGAGCGGCCAGCACGGCCAGGTTCTGGAACTTCTCCTCGAGCAGCTCGAAGCGCTGAGCGCCCGTGCGCGGATCGAGGCCCACCAGCCCGCCCTTGCGGCCCACCCAGAGCAGCCCGCCCGCGAAGACCAGGTTGCTGCCCTCGACCGGGTAGGCGCCAAGCTCGCGCCCGTTCTCCCAGACTTTCACTCCCTCGAAGCCGAGCGTGGCCGACAGCACGCTGCCAGGGTCGAGGGCCACGGCCGACAGGCCCTTCTGGCCCGTGCTCCAGTGCTGCAGCTCGCGACGCGCGTGCCAGTCGACCCAGCCCACGTCGCCCTCGGCGGTGCCGCGGAAGGCGAGGGATTGCGAGGGGTGCAGGGCGCACAGAAAATACGGTTTCATTCCAGCTCCGGTTCAGGGTTTGATGGCGGTCGTTAGTTCCGCTTCGAGCGTAGGGTTCCTGCGCCGACCGCGGGGCTCTCGCGCAGCATTCCCTCGATCTCGTAGAGCTTGTGCTTGTGGGCCAGCTCGGCCGGGGTCAGGCCTTGCTTGTCGCGGGCGTCGCGATCGGCGCCCATGGCCAGCAGCAGGCGCACCAGATCGGGCTTGGCGCGCAGCACTGCCTCGTGCAGGGGGCGCCGTCCCGTGGCGTGGGCCACCTCGGTGTTCACGCGATAGGTCCCCAGGCGCTCGACCATGACCGGGAACCCGCGGACCACCGCCAGAAACAGCGGAGTCAACCCGTGCCGGTCCACCAGGTTGGGGTCGGCACCCTGCGAGACGAGATACTGCACCATCTTGTCGTCATTGGCGCTGACCGCGTAGAAGAGCGGAGACTGGCCCTGCAAGTTGCGCGCGTTGACGCCCGCTCCGTGGCTCAGCAGGAAACGGGCGGCTGCCATCTGGTGGTTGAGGGCCGCATAGTGCAGCGCCGTGGCTCCCCCCACATCCTCGCGCAGCAGGTTGCTGGGGTCCTTCTCGTAGAGGCTCTGCAGGCGCCGCACGTCCCCGCGGGCGGCCGCCTCGTGGGCCGCCACCAGGGCGTGTCGCGGCACGAACCAGGTCAGCACGAACAGGGGCAGCAGCGCCAGCACGAAGAGCAGCGAGTGGAGGCGCTCGTCGTGCTTCTTGGGAGCGACCACACGGGTGGTCTCGCGGGCCAGCGCTCGGGCAATCTTCCGGCTGTCCAAGGCTCAGGGTCCCGTTCGCAGGAGGTTCAGGGCCTCCTCGCTGTAGACCCGCAGCAGCAGGACGTGACCGTCTTCGCTGTAGATCACCTCGGCGCGGTCTTGCAGGTAGAACTTGCTGGTCTTGGGAGCCCAGTAGGGCAGCTCCACCCACGAGCCCAGGGCCGACTCCACCTGGCGCTGGCTGTCGCCCACCGACACCAGGACGCGTGGGCCCTGCTGCAGGTGCCGGCCCTCCAGAGCAAAGGCCCGCTCGTCGCGAAACGCGACGCGCAGGCCCTGGGGGTAGGCGACCCAGCCCAGCAGGTCCGTCTCGGCGGCGCCGGGCTTGAGTCGCCGGTCGACGTCGGTGCGCGACTCGCCCAGCAATACGTCATCCATCCCGAGGGCGGGGCCGCGCGGGAAAAACGTGGCCGGCTGGGTTCCCAGGCTCTCCTGGTTGGCCATGTAGTAGCCGCACAGCGCCACCAGCAGAACCAGCCAGAGGACGTGTTGCTTCACGCGTTACGAATTCGGGCCGGCGCGGCCCGGACCCTACATGAAGAGGTTGCTGGGGTCCACCCGATCGAGCTCCTGCTCGAGGTCCCGGATCTCGGCCGCCATCAGGTCCCGGCGAGAGACCATTCCTACCACGCGTCCGCCCTGCACCAGCGGGAGGTGCCGGCAGCCGGCCTGCACCATCCGATCCAGGCCCCACTGATAGGGCTCGTCGGCGTCGCCCACCACGAGCTTGTCTGTCATCACCTGCTCCAGGCGGGTCGTAGCAGGGTCGAGGCCCTCGGCCACCACGCGCATCAGCAGGTCGCGCTCGGTGAAGATCCCCCGCAGGCGACCGCCGGACTCCACCAGCACGGCGCCTTTGTGGGCTCTGGCCATCTTGCGGGCGGCCTCGGTCACGCTGGCGCTCGGCTCGATGGTAACCTTCTCTCGCTGGTCGGCGATCTCGCCCAACCGCATCATCTTTGTCGTCGGCATGTCGTTCATGCTCCTTCCTTGGATGCTCTCAGGGTCGCCCAGGGAAGTTGCATGGTTGTTGCACACCTACTTGGGCTTGCGATACCAGCCGGGATCGGCATAGCCGGGGGGGACCCGGTCGCGGACCTTGACCACCGTGAACATTCCGCCCATGTCGATCGGGCCGAAGGGGCCGGGCGTGCCCCCCATCTTCAGCGTGTTGGGCGGCCGGTCCATATTCATCTCGGCCATCTCGTACATGCCCGACTCACCCATCGGCATGTAGTTCGGCAGAAGCTCTTCGATGCTACCCTGGATGCCCGACTGGGAGACGTCCATCATGTTCGGGATGTCGTGCTCCATCGCGTTCATGGCGTGGTGCGTCTTGTGGCAGTGCAGCGGCCAGTCGCCCGGAGCGTCGGCCACGAACTCGACCGTGCGCGTGGTACCGGTGGGCACATTGATGGTGGTTTCGGGGAAGCGGGCATTCACCGGCACTTCGCCTCCGTCGGTGCCCACCAGCGTGAACGCGTGGCCGTGGATGTGGATCGGATGGCTGTCCATGCTCAGATTGGCCAGCCGCAACCGCACGCGCTGCCCCGTCTTCACCACCAGCGGAGCCGTGCCCGGATAGGCCCGCGAGTTGAAGGTAAACGTGTTGAAGTCGTTCATCACGAACGGATCCGGGCGCGACGTGCCGGGGCGCACCAGCCACTCGCTGAGGAAGATGCAGAAGTCGCGGTGGACCGGCACCGGCTCGACCCGGGGATGAATCACGAAGAAGCCCATCATGCCCAGCGCCATCTGGGTCATCTCGTCGGCGTGGGGGTGATACATCTGGGTGCCGTGCTGGCGCAGCGTGAACTCGTAGACGAAGGTCGTCCCCGGTTGGATGGGAGGCTGGGTGAGGCCGCTGACCCCGTCCATGGCGTTGGGCAGCAAGATACCGTGCCAGTGCACGCTGGTCGGCTCGGGCAGCTTGTTGGTCACCAGGATGCGCACCCGGTCGCCCTCCACGGCCTCGATGGTGGGTCCGGGGGTGAGGCCGTTGTAGCCCCAGCAATCGACCACCATGCCGGGCGCGAACTCGCGCTTGACGGGCTCGGCGACGAGGTGGAACTCCTTCACTCCCCGCACCATCTTGAACGGCAAAGTGCGGCCGTTGGGCGTGACCACGGGCACGTAGGAGGCCGCTCGCGCCGGCAGCAGCGTGCAGGCCGCCAGCGCGGCGGTCGACTTGAGAAAGGTCCTACGGTTCACAACTTGCCTCCCACGGCGCGCTCCAGGCCCGCTCGGGCCGTCCAGTAGTCGGCGATGGCCTCGATCAGCTCCAGGCGCGCCTGAGCGAGATCCTGACGAAACTGGAGCAGCGGATACACGCCCAGCAACATCGAGTCATAATAGGGACGCGACAAAAGCAAGATTTGTCTCCGCTTGGGCACCAGCTCGTCGCGCAGGCGCTCGACTTTGCGCCGCGCCGCCTCCAGCTTGCTGTAGGCCACGCGCACCTCGGTTTTCGCCCGGAGCTCGCGTGCGGCCAGCAAGGAGCGACCCTGCTCGGCCCTGGCCCGAAAGTGGGCCACTTTCCCCTGCTTGCGGTCGAAGAGCGGCACGGGAAAAGAGACCGAGGGGCCCGTCACGGTGGGACCTCCGGCCTCCGAGTCGGTCTCGCTCGAGACGCCAAAGGTGATGTCGTCGATCAACCCACCCGACTCGAGGGTGAGCGATTTTTCGGCGGCCTCGATCTCCAGCCGCGCCAGCGCCACGTCCGGACGGTTCGCGAGCGCTTTGCTCTCCAGTCCCTCCAGGGCGATCTCGTGCTCGGGGATGTCGGAGAGGCGCGCCACCTGCACGGGCTGATCCGGCGGCTGCCCCATCAGCATGTTGAGCTCGGCCTGCTCTTGCTCGAGCCGGAAGCGCGCCTGCTCGAGCGCGATGCGCGCCTCGGTCTCGGCCGCCTCTTGCTGGGCCAGCGCGACCTGGGGGATGTTGCCGGCCTGGAACTGTCGTTTGTGCAGCTCCAGAGCGGCGCTGGCTGCCTGTAGCACGATGTCGAGCTGGTCCACCGACTGACGCTGGCTCTGCACGTGATAGAACTGCGCCTTGACCTCGCGCGAGAAGTCGAGGAGCTCGTCCTCCACCTGGAAACGCGCCTGGCGCAGCTCGGTGTCGGCCAGCTCGGCGCGGTCGCCGCGGCGCAGCAGGTCGAGCAGGTTCCAGCTCAACATGAACTCCGTGTTGGTGGGCAGCCCACCCTGGTCGGGGAAGCGCACCGAGGCCTCGAACATCGGGTTGACCAGCAGCGACGCCTGGTCCAGGTCGGCCTGGGAGATCTCCACCTGGCGGTACAGGGCCTGGACCGACGGGTTCTCGAGCAGCGCTTTCCCGACGGCTTCGTCGGCGGTCATGCCACCCGTCTGGTCGTGTGTTTGAGCCCCGGCGCACAGGGTGAGGGCCAGGAAAATCGCCAGCCAGAGTCTCATCGCTGGCGCTCGAAGCTGGCCCGCACTCGTTCGGCCAGCGGCGCCTCCAGGGCGCGCCGCAGGTCGCCGTTCTTGCCCAACAGCAAGTGAAAGACCTCCAGACCGGTCAGATGGGCCGAGTGCTCCCATTGCACGGGGCCTGGCTGCAAGAGGCCCTCGTGCAGCACGCGGGCGTAGTAGCCCGGACGGCCGGCCCTGGCAAATCGCTTGACGAACTTGGGGTCGCCGACGCGCGCCGCCAGGGTGGAGCAGGGGATGCGGGGCGCGGTGATCTCGAGCTCCACCTCGCCAATCCGCAGGCGGTCGGCGATGCGGACCGGCTCGGAGAACCGGTCCAGGGTGAGGTTCTCGCCGAACGTCCCGGGCTCGAGCGCACGCCCCAACTCGGCGGCCCACCAGGCGTAGTCCTCCAGCGAGTAGAGGTAGACGGCCTGGTCGGGTCCGCCGTGGTAGCGCTTGTTGGCCTGCTCGTCGTCCTGCACGCCCAGCCGGCCGACCGGCACGGGGCCGCTCACGGGCTCCTTGTAGATGCCCGTGCGCGAGCTCCCGTTCACCGACCGGACCCGGCTCACATTGACGGATTGGAGGCTAGAAGACAAGTCCCGTATCGCTCTTGGCGATCTTGCCGCGGAACTCGCCGCGACCCACCTGGCGCTGGTCGAGCAGCCCCAGGTCCTCGCCGGCGTTGACATAGTAGAAGCCCGCGTCCTGGGAGATCACCCAGACGTCCGCACCCTGGTAGCGAGCCGCTTTCTCCACCCGCTGGCGGGCCGGAGGGGCCTCGCCGCGCGGTTGTCCCGCCAGCACCCAGACGCCGCCCTGCAGGGTGGCTACCACCGTGCGGTTGCCGGCGTCGTCGATGAGGGAGAGCTGCGAGCCGTCTTGCAGGTTGGCGCCCGCCGAGGACAGGATCCACTCCGGAATGGCGTTGGCGCGCACCGTGGCGGTGAAGCCATTGCCCGCAAAAGGATAGGCGTCGGTGCGGTTACCACCGTTGGCCGCCCGGTAGGGGATGCCCATGTGGAACGTGTCATCCTGGAAGTAGGTCACGGCGCCCACCAGCGTCTGACCCGCGAAACCGCCCGGATAGTCCAGGCGCAACCCTTCGATGAGCTCCGAGGCCGTGGTCAGGTTGGCCACGTCCGAGTAGACGGCCTGGAATCCGAACACCTTGGGGTCGAACGTGCCGTTGAGGTAGTTGTCCACGTCGCCCGGCTCGATGACCTTCTGGAGCAGCGTGCCGTTGGGGGGATAGGTCAGGTTGTCGCGGAGGTTCTTGAGCACCTGGCGCTGCGCGTCGGGCAGGGTGCCGGGCAGAAGGAGGCGCAGGGCGTGGAATTTGGGCATGGTGGCCAGCTCGGGGGAGAGCAGGCTCTCCACCTCCGGATTGCGGCCCGTCTGCAGTTGCACGGCGCCCACCGCGGTCAGGGCGTCCTGGCAGCGCGAGAGGCCCTGCTCGACGACCGGGTCGAGGTTGCGCGCGAACGAGACGATGACGCTCTGCCCGTTGTCGCCCAGCGGCGCCATCAGCTCGAACACGGCTCCGGCTCCGAAGAGGCTGGAGCTGATGGCGCCCACGGCGCGCACCGCCTCGAGCTGGCTGCCCGTCAGGCTGGGATTGCCGTCATTGAACAACCCCACGTTGGTGTAGATGACATTGGACTGCTCGGCCGTGAGAGCATCGATCGAGGCCACCGTGGCGGCCCCGTCCTCGCTCAGAATACGCTGGCGGCCGAGGGCCACGAGATCGGGAACACCGGTGCCGTCCGGCGGAGTCGTAGCGGCGGTGCCGCCCACGTCCGTGCCGCCGCAGCCCATGAACGACGCCAGCAGCACGAGAATCAATGCGAATTTGCGAATCAAAGAAAGGACCTCCCCTCGAATCTGAAGGGCCCGGCTTCGCCCGACGCCCGCAGCAAGCCTCCTTGGACATTCTCCCGTCTCCCATCTCCGACGGGGGACGGGAGTCGGAAGAGGGAATGGGGCGTCGATGAGGGCTATGGTTATTGGCGCGGGTCCAGCTGGCTTGATGGCGGCCGAGACTCTGTGCGCGCAGGGGTTTCGCGTGGACGTCTACGATGCCATGCCCTCGCCGGGGCGCAAGTTCTTGCTGGCCGGCAAAGGGGGGCTCAACCTGACGCACTCCGAGCCGCTGGAGCCCTTCCTGGAACGCTACGGGCCGGCCCGGGCGCGGCTCGAGCCCTGGATTTGCGACTTTGGACCGGTCGCGCTGCGGGCCTGGGCCGACGCCCTGGGCGCGGAGACGTTTGTGGGCAGCTCGGGTCGCGTTTTCCCACGTGAGATGAAGGCCGCCCCGCTGCTGCGCGCCTGGCTGCGCCGTCTGCGGGCCGCGGGAATGCAATTGCACACGCGTCATCGCTGGGTCGGATGGGCCGGTGTTGACTGGGTGTTCGAAACCCCTGCCGGACGCGTGGTGGTGGCGGGCGCGCCCTGTGTCCTGGCGCTGGGGGGCGCCAGCTGGCCCCGCCTGGGCTCGGACGGAGCCTGGGTGCCGCTTTTGCGCTCGCGCGGGCTGGAGGTGCGGGACCTCGAGCCCTCCAACTGCGGTTTCGAGGTCGACTGGAGCGCGCCGTTTCGCGAGCGATTCGCCGGCGCGCCGGTCAAATCGGTCGCCCTGACGTTCGGCGGCCTCCGGCGCGAGGGCGAGCTGGTCGTGACCGAGCACGGGCTGGAGGGCAGCCTGCTCTACCCGTTCTCCCCGGCCCTGCGCCGGGCGGTGCCCACGACCGTGGAGCTCGATTTGCTGCCGCATCGCTCGCAGGAGCGGGTCGAGCGCGAGCTGGCCCAGCCCCGCGGCAAGCGCTCGCTGAGCGAGCATCTGCGTCGGCGTCTGGGCCTCGAAGGGGTGAAGGCCGGTTTGCTGCGCGAGCTCGGCTCACCGGCCAACTTGAAAACTCTGCCGGTCAAGCTGCTGCGTCCCCGTCCTCTGGCGGAAGCCATCAGCACGGCCGGCGGCGTGGGGTTCGAGGCTTCCCTGCCAGGAATTTTTTTCGCGGGTGAGATGCTCGATTGGGAGGCGCCCACGGGCGGATATCTGCTCACCGCCTGCTTTGCGAGCGGTCGGGCCGCCGGTTTGGCGGCCGCCGCGTGGGGCAGGGCTAATTCCGAATCTCCCGAAACCCGGTAAGGGTAGATTTTCTCGGAGGACACTGGTGGACGATCGCGAGAGGGAAGTTCTCAAGAGCGTGGTGGGCATGATCTGGGCCGACGGCGAGGTGAGCGACACCGAGCGGGCCTACCTGGGCAACATCCTGTTGCGGCTGGGCTACACCGAGCCCGAGATCATCGAGGTGGGCAAGTTCATGCAGGAGGGCGCCGCGCCCGACCTGGACGGCCTCTTTCCCCGGGCCGACAGCCGCCGCAAGTTGATGAAGATGCTGTGCAGCCTCTCCATGGCCGACGGGGGTCCCAAGCTGGCCGAGCTGCGCTACCTGAACGCCATCGCGCGGCAGCTCCAGATCGAGCCCGAAGAGATGGCGGAGATTCGGGCCGAAGCCGAAAAGCTGATGAACTAGAGTGCTGATGGGTTAGCGAGGCGGGCCGAAGCCCATGGCGCGCATGCGCTCCTGAGCCTCCGTCATCAGGGCCGCTCCGGCGCGGATCCGGCCCATTCCCGTATCCAGCAGCCCTCGGTCGCTTTCGCAAAAGAAGCGCTCCAGCGCCTCGACCCCTTCCACGAACAGCCGGCTGGCTTCGTCCATGGTCTTGCGGGCCGCCTCGGCGCCCTGGCGGAACTCTTCGCTGGGGTAGCTGGTGGGCGGCTTGAGCGCCTCCAGGCTGCGCTTTCCCTGCCGCACGTTGGCCGCAAACCACTCCACGGTGGGACGAAGCTCGTCGGCGGTCTGACGCTGCTCCAAGAAGGCGTCCACCGCGTTCTCGAGGCGCACCAGGTAGGCGAAGCGCTCCTGCTGGGGAGCCGCCGATTGCACTTCCATCGTGCTGGCCGGACCCATGGTCAACTCCGGCAGGCGCGCCGAGCAGCTGCCGCACACGCGCGAGCCGGGCGGATTGGCCTGCGAGCAACGTGGGCACATCACCCGGGGAGAGGAAGCATCCAGGATCTGGCCGCGGAGATCGAGCAGCCGCTCCGCCGCGGCCGCGATCTCCTTCACGCCCTTCTCGAGGTGCTGCTTCCGCTTGTCCGTAAAGTAGCGGCTCATGGTTTTGAGCCCGGCCTTCATGCGCTCCATCTCGGCCGGCACTTCGGCCGCCAGGGCGCGCACCTGCTCGTTTTCGGCCGGGCTGCGCACCCACTCTCTGGCGTCGCCCATGGTCTTCTTCCAGAACGTGTAAAAGGCGTCCAGGCGCACCTTCAGGGCCGCCTCGGGAGCATGGCCGTTGGCCACGCCCATGGCCACATGGGCCAGCTCGTTGACCACCGGGGAGCGCGAGTAGTTGGTAAAGGTCTCCTCTTCCTGGCGCAGACGGTCGAAGGCGCCCAGCAGGGCGTCGGCCGCATCGCGGCAGGCGCGGCAGCCCTCCTCGAGGTGATCCTGGCGCCGGTCGTCCAACCAGCGGTCGACGCGCTTGAGGCCGCTCTTCAGGCGGTCCATCTCCTGGCGAATCGTGGGATCGAGCTCCTTGATCAGGCCGGTGGGAGGGCGCAGCTCCTTGCTGGAGCGATACTGGGCCTTGAGCTGATCCACGAAGACCGCCATGAACTTGAGGCGAGAAGCCAGCTCGCGCGCCAGCGACTTGTCCTGCGGATTCTCGGCGCAGGCCTGAGCGGCCCGAATCAGCTCATTGAGGGCGGCTGAGCGGGAAAGCTCATAGGTTGTCATGCTCGCTGGACCATCGCTGGGCTTAGAAGCCGAAGGAACCGGCCAGCCAACCAAGGCTCGAGCCGAGCGTACTCCCCACGATCATCCCGGTCATTCCCGCCCAGGGATTGTGCGAGCCGCCGGCCACGAAGTAGCCGAGCGCGCCGCCGATGCCGCTGCCGATCATGCTGCCGGCAAAGCCGCCGTAGAAGGACATGGGGTTGTAGAACATCGAGGGGCCCATGAACATGCTGGCGCAGCCAAACATGCCGCCCATATAGGGCATGCATCCGAAGCTGGGACCGAAAAATGACATCGGGCTACAAAAATCGACACAACCCCACATAGCAAGAACCCCTTCTCGAACAAATAGCTGGGACCATTTTAACCGCCCCGGGGCGTTTTGAGAAGCACCCGGTTGTAAACAACCTCCTACGCCAGGAATTCGAGTGCCAGGGCCAGGAAGCTGCCCTCGTCCTCGAACATGCAGGCGTGACCGCCGCTCCCGACGGCCACCCGGCGCGCTCCCGGGATGCGCTCGGCCAGCACCTCGGCGTTGGCGGGCGGACTGACCACGTCGCGCGTGCCAAAGTGCACCATCACCGGCACGCTGACGGCGCCCAGCTTGTTGCCGGGGCCATCGTCCTGGCGCCAGGCCGCCACGGCCTGTGTCTGGCGGCGCAGGGTGCGCTCGTCCATCGGCTCGGGCGGCATCGCCTTGAGGTTGGCCAGGAAGGTCTGCTTGGCTTCGCGGGCCGTGGGATTGAACATCACGGCCATGAGTTGCTCGGGCTGCACGCGGCTGTCGAGCAGCGCCTGCACCTCGGGAATGGGGGGCGTGGAGAGCTTGCCGCCCGGATCGCCCCCGCTCATGATCAGCCGGTGCACGCGCCGCGCGTCAGCCAGCGCCATCAGCAGACCGATGTCGGCCCCCATTCCCCAGCCCAGGATGCGGGCCGAGGAGAGGCCCAGCCCGAACATCAGCCCGGCCACGTCTTGCGCCATGCGGGCCAGGGTGAGCTCTCGGCTGAGGTTATCGGTGGAGAAACCGACTCCGCGGGCGTCCACGGGGATCACCCGGTAATGCTGCGAGAGGGCCTGAAGAAGAGCGGCCGGCCACCAGGCCATGGTGGTGGAGCGGTCGCCCAGCAGCAGCAACGGCGGCCCTTCGCCGAAGTTGCGGAAGGCGAGTTGCACATCGTCGACGGGCAGCCGGTAGACCGGCCCCAGGAACCGGGCTTCTTCAGGAGTGGTGCCGGGTAAAGCGGTCGGCTGGGACCGTGCGGGGGCGCCCGGCGCGGTGCCGGAAAGAGCCAGCAGTGCCCCGGCCCCGGCCAGGAATTGGCGTCGTCTCATCGTGGAGCGCTTTTCCCGAGGCATGAAAAAAGGCCCTCCTTTCCAGGAGAGCCTTTCCCATCGCCCGGGGGCGAATCTACCACTTGCCGGTCCAGGCGCCCAGCTCCCAGTTGTCACGGCACTCGTTGGGCTGGTTCTCGACGTGGTCGGGCCAGCAGCAGTCGTTCTGCACGTGGAGCTGATAGTTGGGGTTGCCGGCGGCCCAGCGCTTGGGCTGTTTGCCCTCCTGCATGGCCAGGTCGTTGGGGCAGGTGTGGTCGCCGCAGCCGGTCACCTGGGACTCCTCGGCCCAGTTCCACTCCATGCAAGCCTTTTCGCAAGCGGAGCCGTCCTGGCCGGCGCAGCAGCCGCCATCCTTGCCTTTGCAGCTCTGCCCCTGCTCGCAGTTGCCGTCGGCGAAGGCCGGGGCGATCAGGAGGGTCAGGCCCAGGATCAGGCCGGTCAGACGAGTCAGCATTGTTTTCAATGACTCCTTTCGAAACTTCGTTCCGGGCCATTCTGCGTTCGAGGTTCCGAGGCCTGCTCTCCCGGGCCGAGAGAGGGCTCGAGGTGAATCGGGCTCAAGCTAAAACGGGATAAGGACGCCAGGCGACGAACCTGGACCGGTGCCCAGAGCTCTCTGCGCGCGCTGTCAGCGCTCTCTGTCGACCTGCTATTGCCACCTGGTGCGGCCTTTTCAAGCTCGGGCCGACCTCTTGCTGCTGCGGCACCCACGCGAGGCGCGCTCGCGCCTGCGGGTCAACACGGCCGGGCTGGTCCCCCTCTGCGTGCGGAACGCGCGCTTGCTGGATGGGCTCGATTTCTGGCGGGACCCGGAAGTGCAGGCCTTCTTGCCGGGCGCGTGGCTGGTGTATCCGGGCTCCGAGGCCGTGGACCTGGCCGAGCTTCCGGAGCCTCCGCGTCGGCTCATCCTCATCGATGGAAGCTGGCGGGGGGCCGCTCACCTGTTGCGCCGCAACGAGCAACTGGCGGCGCTGCCACGCGCCACGTTCCGGGCGCCGGCCTCGCGCTATCACATTCGGCGCCAGCCGCGCAGCGAGTTCACCTCCACGGCCGAAGCGGTGTACTGGTGCCTGCAAGCCCTGGGGCAGACCGGCGAGCATGAGAACTTGTTGGAAGTGCTGGATTTTCTGGTGGCCTGTCAGGATCCGAGCCTGGCCCGGGTGGACTCGAGCTCCCGCAGCAGCCCATCGAGCGTGGGTCCGGGTTGATAGCTCTTGCGGTAGATGGATTCGGCCCGGGACAGCATGGCCAGGGCCTGAGCCCTGTCCGGGGTGACCATCGCCAGGCGTGACAGGTAGAGGCCCAGGGTCGGATCGTTGGGGCCCCGCACCCTCTCCACCACCTCCACGGCCTCGGCCTGCCAGCGAGCCGCCTGGGCGGTCTCGCCCAGCGAGTAATGGGCCCAGCCCAGGTCATCGAGCAGCTCGTATTCCGCCTCGGGCATCTCCAGCTCGCGGGCCATGCGCAGCGCCCGCTCGAGATGCAATCCGGCCTCGCGCCACTGCCGGGCGTCGAGCAACGCCTGGGCCTGCTCGCGCTCGGCCCGCAGGGTCTCGGACGTGGGGCGATGGCGGTAGTGCCAGACGAGCGCCATGCAGGCCACCAGGACGAGCAGGAAGGCCAGGTCGAGCCAGCGGCTCCGCATCAGGCACGCTTCCCTTTGGCGCGCTGGGCCAGGAAGGACAGCACGTAGCTACCCAGGGCCTTCATGCTAGAGGGCGTCAGGTCCTGAAAGGCGAGCCCGAAAGCGGGCGTCTTGCGCTCGCGCCGATTGGCCACGCGCGCCTGCACGGTGATGGTGGGCAGGCCGTCGTGGGGTCCGAGCGTCAGTTGCAGGCGGTCCTCCAGCGTCAGACGGGCCACCGTCTCGATCAGCATGCCGCCCACGCCCAGATCGAGCGCCACCCCGAGCCCTTTCCCGAAGGGACCTTCGAGCTGCACGCGCAGCCTTGGAGTGGGCACGCGCAGACTCTTGCGCCGCTGGTGCGTGTGCTCCGGGCCAAAGCCCAGACTGTGCAGCAACACTGCCACCCAGGAGCGGCTCAGGGCCTCGGGCTCCTCGGCGAAGGCCAGGCCGGCCGCCAGACCTTCAGCCGAGCGGCGGCACCACTTGACCTGGCAGCGAACCGGGGCCAGGTTGCCGCCCACGTCCGCCGCCAGCACGACGATCGCGTCCCGGCTCAGGCGGGTAGCCAGCTCGAGGCGCACTCCGGTGAGCGAGACCTCGCTGACCACCGCCTCGAACTTCTCCCGGTCGGTCTCGCACTTGACGTCGTAGCAGCACAGCAGCCGCGGGGCGCGGCGCTGCTCGGCGCCGCTGGCGCGCTCCAGGGCCACGGCGTTGACGCCTTCCACCAGCTCGCTCAAGGTCTGCTTGGAGATCGGCTCGATCAGCTCGAACGCCTGCAGCATCAGGGTCCGGATGGCATCGACCCCCCCTTCGGCCGGGGCGGGGGCCTCCGGTTTGGGGGGCGCTTTGCGCGTAAAGGTCGTCTTGGGGGGGCCGGGGCGCGATTTCGGGGCCGGCGGACGCACCGCAGGCTGGGGCTCCTGGGCGACCGGGGGCTGCTGGGGCTGCTCGGGCTGCGATTTCGCCGGGGCCGTTACCTCCTCGGGCACGGGGGCGTCCGCGCGGGCTTGCTTGCTGGGCGTGGCGCGCGGTGGGGGAGGGGGCGTGGGCCGGTCACCGGGAGTGGTCGGCTCGCCGGCCGGCTTTTGCGACCGCGCCGCCGGGCGCGCGGCCCCGAACTCGAAGCGGCCCGAGTTGGTGAAGAACGCGGGCGGGGAGGACGGCGCCTTGCGCCCCTCGGCCTTCCTGGGCTCGGGTTTCGTTTTTGGCTCGGGCCGGGCGGGCTCGGGCTTCGCCTTCGCCTCTGGCTCAGGCTTCGGCTTCGCCTCTGGCTCGGGCTTCGCCTTCGCCTCTGGCTCAGGCTTCGCCTTCGCCTCTGGCTCAGGCTTCGGCTTCGCCTCTGGCTCGGGCTTCGGCTTCGCCTCTGGCTCGGGCTTCGGCTTCGCCTTCGGCTCTGGCTCCGGCTCTCTGGTTGGCTCAGCCAGCGGCACGACTTTAGCCACGGGCCTCGCCTCGGCTCTGGCGACGGGCGCCGGCTTGGGCTCGGGCAGCGACAGGGACAGTGCTGGCTTGGGCTCGGGTGGGGGCGCCGGCGCTTCGGGGGCCTTGGGCTCGCCGGTCGCTTTGGAGGGGAACTCGAGCTTGCGGGAGGCTTTGGCCAGGATCTCCGGGGGCGCTTCCTCGGCCGGCGCGGCCTCGAGCGACGCTTCGCCCGACGCGGTCACAAAGGCGCGCGAATCCATCCAGGTCGAGGTCTCCCAGCCAATGGCGGGCTCGGCAGCGGCCGCCACGGGCTCGGGCTCCGCCTCGGACGAGGGCTCCGCCACCTCGACGGGGGCGCCCTCTACCAGCACGGTTTGCTCCTCCCAGACCGCCTCGGGCGCGGCGATGGGCGCCTCGACCAGCGGACCCTCCCATCCGGGAGCCATGGCCTGGACCAGCGTGGGCCGCGGCAAGGGCGGAGCGGCCGGCCCCAGCGCCTCGAGCACGGTCGAGAGGGCGCCTTCCAGGCTGCTCAGGTCGACCACCACGTCGACGTCCTCGAAATCACGGTTGGCCACCACCAGACGCTGATCGCCCCGCTCCACCTCGATGGCATAGCCTTCGGCGTCGACCGGCGCTACGGCCACGCGCTCCAGCAACAGGCGTCGCACCAGGGGGTGCCAGACCCAGTTGAAGTCGCCCGCCGTGTAGCTGCTGACCAGCGACAGGGCGGTGCCGGGCGTGGGGGGCATCTCCTTGCGCAGGTCCTGCGCGGTTTTCAGCATTCGCAGGGTCAACAGATCGATGACCTCGGCGTCCAGCGGCGTCAGGGCGAGCTCGGTGACGGTTTCGATCACCTCGCGCAAGACTGCCTCGGGATCGAGCCAGAAGCGGCTGGCGCGCAGGCGCAGGTAGCGCCAGCCCAGATTCTGCTCGAGCCAGTTCTCGCGAATGATGTCGGCCCGGGTCGGGGCCTGACCGGTCTCGCCGTACATCGACAGGATGACCCATCCCAGGCGGCCCTGCACGCGCACCGAGCGCTCGTCGAAGGGATGGACCCGGTAGCCGGCTTTCTTGAGCGCCTGGGCGGCCAGACCTCGCCAGGTGGAATGGCCCGGGGCCAGGGCCAGGTCGGTCAGGCCGTCGGCCTCGTTGAGCAACTGCAGGCGAAGGTCGTCGGCGGCGGGGTCGACCGAGTAGAGCAACCAGATCTGCTCGCGGGCCATCCCCAGAGCGGTGGTCAGGCGGCGGCGGTCGGCGGGCGACACCACGTCGCGGTCGCCGTCCTGCATCACCACCAGCATCAGATCGCGCTCTTCCCCCTGCAGGTCGAACGGACTCCCCACCAGGGGGGCGCGCCCGGGCGGCAGGGCCAGGTGCAACAGGCGACGGACCTTCCGCGCCAGCATCGGGTCGGCGCAGATGACCCCCAGACTGTGGTCCGGGAGCTCGCGGGTGGCGGCGCAGGCCAGCGCGGTCACTTCGGTCGGCGAGAGACGCACCCGGTGCAGCACGATGGGAGAGTTGGGGTGCTCCGGCGGATGCCCCGGAATGGGCGCCACCGAGCTCTCCAGGGCGCGCAGAAGGTGCAGCATCTCGGGCCGCGAGCGGTAGGGCTGGGTGAGCCGGAGAGAATCACCCTGATCGAGCCAGGTCAACAGCGAGCTGGTGCGGGCCCGGGGATGCTCGGCCAGGAAAGGCGAGGCCAGGCTGGCCAGGTCTTGCGGTTGGGCCGTCGGCTCCGCCGCCATCCGCTCGGGATCTCCCAGCACGAGCGCGCGCTCTCCCAGAGCCAGCAGCCCGGTGGCGCGCAGGTCCACGAGGCCGGCGTGGTCGATGACCAGCAGGTCGAAGCGGGTCTCGTCTGGCGCGAAGCGCTCCACCACTTGATCCAGGGGCACGATCCAGGCGGGCAGCCCGTCTTCGGGAGACTGGTCCTCGCGTTTGCCCAGGCGCATGTGTTGCACGGCCCAGGCGCGCAGATGCACCATCTCGCGGGTTACGGCCTCCCACTCGGCCCGGGTCCTGGCCAGCTCGGCGTGCAGCGCCTCGGAGCCCTCTTCTTCTTGCAGGGTCTTGAGCCACTGGGCTCCCTGGCGATGCTCCCAGGCCAGCGCCACGTCGCCCGGCGGACGCGTACCGCCGTGCTCGCCTTCGCGCCGCGCCACGGCGTCAGCCCAGGCGGGGGCCACGCTCTCGAGGCGCTGTAGCAGGTCGCGCCGGCGCGTGGCGCGGGGAGCCTTCTTCTCCCAGTCCGAGAGCTGGTTCAGGGCGGCCTGATAGTCTTCCACGTCGCGCTTGACCAGGGCTTTGCGCAGGTCGTCCCATACCGGGTTGCTGCTCGCCTTGCCGCCGGTCTTGAGGTAGCGGACCTGCTGGTCGGCGCGCTTGATCAGGGCGCATACTTTGAGGTAGTCCTGGCGCCGCTCCAACAATGGCTCCAGCTCGTTCTGCAAGAAGGTCAGCAGGCGACGCAGCACGCGGCCCGAGCCGCTCTCGTCGGCTGACAGCTCGATGGCGCGCTCCCACAAGAGCCCGCTGTCGGCGGCCTGGCGCTCGAAGTCGGCGAAGCTCTCCTGGCTCCAGTTCAGCGCTCGCTTGAGCGCATCCACGCGGTCGATCTCCTTCTGCTCGGCCGTCATCAGGCCCAGCAGGATCATCTCCTGGGCCCAGCGCGCGTCCTCGGAGGCCTCCAGGCGGCGCAGGGCGATGGCCTCGAGCAGCGCCCGGAAGTCGCTCTCGGTCACCGGCGATTTGCCCCTGACGCTCACCCCTTTGAGAAACTTCTTCCAGCGCGGCTTGAGGAAGGTGGCCGCGATCCCGGTGACCGTTCCGCCGCGGTTGACGTGGTCGATGAGCTCGAGGCAGACCTCCTGGGCTTCCTCGTCGGCGTAGGCGATGTGGGGCTTGCGGTCGCCGATCAGCTCGGCGATGCGGGCCCGATCTTGCCGGTTCTGCTCCACCTCCTTGAGGAGATTGATGAAGGTCTGGCGGTGCTTGTCACTGGTGCGGGCGCGCCAGATGAGCTCCAGGAACCAGGGCTCGCAGGCGGCCAGCGAGGCCACCACGACCTCGGCCGCGGCGGGCAGGAAGTAGAGCGTCTCGGGGGGAGGTGTACCGGACCAGAAGTTGTGGTCGGGAAAACTCTCGGCCTCGCGCCAGAGCTGTTGCAGCGAAGCCAATTCTTCGATCGACAGCAGCTCGCCCCGGTCGGGAAGCGAGGCGGCCAGCGACTCCTCTTCCTCGGTGGACATCCGGTTGCTCTCGTACAGCTCTTCCACCTCGGCGTGCGTCAGGGGCATCGGCCTGAGGCCTACCGGGCCCGGAATCCAGCCGTGCTCCTCACGCTCGGCCTGGAGCTGGCGACCGAGCTCGCCCACCCGCAGGCCGTGATACTGTCCGTACTCGCGCAGGACGCGCTCGAGCAACTCGCCCTCGAGGCGGCTCTGCTCGTCGGCCAGATCCTCGCGCTTGCGCTTGAGTTTCTCGGCCTCCTTGAGCATGTTCTTGGCGTCCACCGTCTCGAGGCGCTTGAGCAGGCGCTGCAGCTGAATCTGGGGGTCCTCGTCGGGGCCCACGCAGAGGTCGCGCAGGTCGGCGGGCAGGCGATCCAGCACGGGGCGCAGCGAGGCCGCGCTGGGGCCGGTCACCAGGACGCGCTGGCCCAGCGCCAGGCAGTGACTGAGCAGGTTGGTCGTGAGATGGCTCTTGCCGGTGCCCGGACCGCCTTCCACCACCACCAGCGGGCGCACCGCCAGCCGGCGCACGACCTCTTCTTGCTCGGGGCTGATGCTGAGCGCCCAGAGCGGCTGCCGGTAGGTTGGCTCTGGTTTGGCCGGCGAGGGCCCGGTAAAGTAGGCCAGCGAGGCCGGCAGGTCGTCCACGTCCTGGATGGCTTTCTTGAGGCGCGAGAAAAACTTGGTGTAGTTCAGCGAGAGCGGCTCCACGAACAGCACCTGGCAGGGGCGCAGTTGGTAGGGTTTGCGGGGCGGATCGGAGAGGCCCAGGTGGCGCAGGAGCTCCACCCGGCGGCGGACGCCCCCCACCGGCACGAGCTCGATGTCGGAGTCCACGCGCCCCACCCGCACCTCGCGGAAACTGAACGGGCAATCGACGCCCGGGCCTTCCAGCCATTCCAGGCCGAGCCCCATGCGAAAATCCTCGTGGGAGACGAGGTCGAGCACCTCCGAAAGCGCCGGAAATAGCGGAGCGGAGGGTGCGACGCGCAAAGGCGCCCCCTCCGAGCTCGTCTGCAACGTCGAGGACCAGGGCAGCTGTTCCAGCCGGGTCCATGGCTGGATCCAGAACTCCTGCACCCTGACCAGGAACTCGAACAGGCGATTGAGACGCTCGAGTTGCGTGCTCATCGGTTCGGTGGGCAGTTGGCAGTTGGCAGTTGGCAGTAGCGGTTTCGAGCAACCATCGGAACATTGGGCCCTTCGCCGGGGCGCGGTAAGTCTCCCTGTAGCGCTTTAGGGAGCCGTGCTTTGGGGGGCGGCGGACCAATCCTGCACACGCCGCGTGGCCTCGGCCAGAGTGGCGAGGTTCTTGCAAAAGGCAAAACGCACCAGGTGGTCGCCTGCATCGCTGTGATAGAAGGCGCTGCAGGGTATGGCCGCCACGCGCGCCTCGCGGGCGAGGCGCTGGCAATACTCCACCCCGTTCTCCCGCACTTCCTTCACCAGGAAGTAGGTTCCGGCGGCTCTGGGCGCGTCCAGGCCCGCGGCCAGCAAGTCGCGGCGCTCGAGATACTCTTGCAGGAGGCCGGGAAGGTAGTCGGGGAGGTGGTGAAGAGTGCGTGCAAGCGCGCTCTGGAGCGGTGCGATCGAGCAGAAGGTCAAGAACTGGTGGGCGCTGCGCACGGCCTCTGTCAGCTCGGGAGGAGCCATCGCATAACCGACCTTCCAGCCCGTCATGCTGAGCGTCTTGGAGAAAGAGCTGAGAGTGAGCGTGCGCTCGCGCATCCCCTCCAGGGTCGCGATCGGGAGGTGGCGGTGCGGAGGATACACGAGGTGCTCGTAAACCTCGTCGGACATGACCAGGAAGTCGTGCCTTCTGGCTCTCTCGGCGATCGCTTCCAGCTCTGCGAGGGTGAAAACCTTGCCGGTCGGGTTGTTGGGGCTGTTGAGCACCAGCAAGCGGGTTCTCTCGGTGAGGAGGCGATCGAGTTGCTCCAGGTCGAGAGCAAACGTGGGTGGACGCAGCGTGAGGAAGCGCGCGGTGGCGCCGGCCATCGCCACGGCCGCGGGGTAGGAGTCGTAGAACGGCTCCATCAGGATGACCTCGTCCTCGGGGTTCAGCAAGCCGAGCAGGGTGGCCGCGATCGCCTCGGTGGCGCCGCAGGTGACCGTGATCTCGCTGTCGGCGTCGTAGCGCAGGTCGTAGTCGTCTTGCATCTTCCTGGAGATGGCCTGGCGCAGCTCGAGCAGGCCGGGCATGGGGGCGTATTGATTGGGCCCTTGCTCGATCGCTTCGCGGGCGGCCTCCTTCAGCCAGTCGGGGCCGTCGAAGTTGGGGAACCCCTGGGAGAGGTTGATCGCGTCGCACTCGTTGGCGAGGCGGGTCATGGTGGCGAAGATGGATTCCCCGAAGGGGCGCAGTCTTTTGGCGATCATTGGCGCCGCTTCTTCAGCAGCACGCCCCCTACCTGGACTCCCGAATCGGTTTGCAAAATTCCGTGGGTGTTCTTGGTGCCGAGCCCCTGCACCAGCTGCTTGACCTCGGCGGCGGCCTGGGTGCGCTGCTGGGCGATGGCGCCATAGGTGGCCAGGCGGCTCAGGGTATCGCGCTCGGGGGTCTGGTAGCGCTTGACGGCGGCGGTGGCGGCGCCCGCGATGCTGCCGACGCCGACCGCAAGTGGCAGCCAGTGGCCGGTGCCCATGGTGACGAGGAAGCTCGCCAGCCCCACGCCGACGCCAATCTTGCAGTAGAGGCCGAGCTTGTCCTGGCGCTGGTGGTTGGCGGTGAGAAGGGCGCTGGAGAGGTCGGTGAGGCTGTTCCCCGGGAGGGATTCCAGGCGCTGCGTATCCGCATCCATGCGTTTCAAAGCCCGGAATTTCTCGCTGCTGTCGGCCTGAGCGGCCCAATCGGCGCGGGCGTGCTTCAATCCGTCCAGCAGCTCGTCTCTGCCGACGGGGCCCAGAGCGACCACGCCGGCCGCCATGTGCTGCAACTCCACGCGTTGCTCTTCGGGATGGAGCACCAGGCCCGCGGCCGTGTCGCGCACGTGCGAAGGAGCGCGGCCGAGGCCGTCAGGATTGGCCCGGGTGACATTCATGTCGGAAGCTTAGCGCGCCTGTCTGAAACGATTCTGAAACGTAGACGGGTTGGCGGTTGGCGGTTGGCAGTTGGCAGTGGGGAAACATGTTCACAAAATCTTCAGGAATGGGGGGGCTCTCATGCATAGGATGCGGGCACATCATTTCCGAGGAGCACTTTCCCCGTGAGCACGATTCGTCCCGACGCCGCCCCGGCCAACAAACCGCAGTACGTTCCCGGTCAGGTCCTGGTCAAGTTCAAGAAGGACGTGTCCGCTTCGGTGGCCGAGAATCGCGCCGACGACCTCGGGCTCGAGACGATCAAGCACTTCGACGTGCCCGACTCGATGCAGAAGGCGTTCGGGGGCGAGCTGTTCCAGTTCGGCCTCAAGAAGGGCGAGACGGTCGAGCAGGCCGTGGCCCGCCTGTCGGCCCAGAAAGACGTGGCCTACGCCGAGCCTAACTACAAGGTGCAGGTGGAGGCCCAGCCCAACGACCTGGATTCGCGCCTGTGGGGCCTGCAGAACTCCGACAAGCCGGGCGTGGACGTGCACGCCACCGAGGCCTGGAACGTGACCACCGGCGCCAACGGCCCGCTGATCGCCATTATCGACACCGGCATCGACTACAATCACCCCGACCTGGCCGCCAACGTGTGGGTCAACCCGGGCGAGATTCCCGGGGACGGCATCGACAACGACGGCAACGGCGTCATCGACGACGTGCACGGCGCCAACATCGCCGGCAAGAACGGCAACCCGATGGATGACAACCGGCACGGCTCGCACTGCGCCGGCACCATCGGTGCCAAGGGCGACAACGGCGTGGGCGTGGTGGGCGTCAACTGGAACGCCCAGATGGCTGGCGTCAAGTTCCTCGACGCCGGCGGCAGCGGCTCCTACGCCGACGCCATCGAAGCGGTGCTCTACACGGGCAAGATCGGCGCGCGCGTCACCTCCAACTCGTGGGGCGGCGGCGGCGGCTCCGAGGCTTTGAAGGACGCGTTCCGCGCCAACCCGGCCATCCACATCTGCGCCGCCGGCAACAACGGCCAGAACGCCGACGTGCGGCCCCACTTCCCCAGCGGCTTCGACCTGGACAACATCGTCAGCGTGGCGGCCCACGACAAGAACGATGCCCTGGCCCGCTTCTCCAACTACGGCGCCGTGTCGGTGGACGTGGCGGCTCCCGGTGTGGACATCTACTCCACCTTGCCGGGCGGCAACTACGGCAACCTGAGCGGCACCTCGATGGCCACTCCTCACGTCACGGGCGTGGTGGGCCTGATGCTGGCGCACGATCCCGGCCTTTCCAACGAGCAGATCAAGGCGCGCCTGATCAACACCGCGGTCAAAGCGCCGGCCTACGAGGGCAAGATGGTGTCCGGCGGCCGCGTGTCGGCCATCAACACGATGGAGGAGGACAGCACCCCGCCGGCCGCCCCGGTCGACCTGCACATCTCCGACATCGGCGCCACCGCCATTACGGTGGGCTTCACGGCCACCGGTGACGACGGCCACACGGGCCAGGCGGCCTCTTATCAGGTGCGCGTCTCGGACAAACCGTTCGCCGAGAACGGTGGCGAAGGCGTGAGCTGGGAAGAGGGCTCTCCGCTGCGCGGCCTGGCCACGCCGGGCACGGCCGGCACGCTCGAGGAGCTGCGTCTGCCCATCCCGACCGCCGAAGAGCGCAAGACCTACTTCTTCGCCCTGAAGGTCTCGGACAATCTGGGCAATACCTCAGACATGGTGACCGCGGCGGCCCGCTCGAAGGCGGCGGCGTTCGCGTTCTCGGACGACATGGAGGCCGAGACCGACAACTGGGTGGCCGACGCCGGTTGGGGCAAGGTGACCGAGGAGGGCCGCGGGCAGGTCTACACCGACTCGCCCGAGGGGTCCTATGGCGAGAACGCCAATACGGCCCTGACCTCCAAGCCGTTCGACCTCTCGGCCGTGGGCAACCCCCGTCTATCGTACAACTTGAAGTTCGACACCGAGGCGGGTTATGACGCCGTGCACGTCGAGATGACCACCGACGGCGGCCAGACCTGGTCCGAGCTCGCCAGCTACGACGGCACCGAGGATTGGAAGACCTACGAGCACGACCTGAGCGGCTTCGCCGACCAGACCGTCTCGGTCCGCTTCCGCCTCAGCTCCGACGGCAGCCTGCAGAAAGACGGCGTCTACGTGGACGACGTGAAAGTGGCGGGGGATCCGCGTTAGAGACGGGGAGAGAGTTAAGAGTTAGGAGTTAAGAGTTACGAGTAAAGAGTTACGAGTTACAATACTCCCTACTCCCTACTCCTTACTCCCTACTCCCTACTCCCTACTCCCCGCTGGCGCAGGAATGCGTCCACTTCGTGAGTGGACAACTGGCCGCTCGGGCCACTGAAGTTGACGTCGAAGCCGTGGTTGGCCCACGGATAGGCGACCAGGCGGACGCCCGGGCGGTCTTTCATCATCTGGCTCTGCTCCAGGAAGACGAGGTCGTCACGGCCGCCGTGCAGGATGAGCGTGGGGGGGAGGGGGTCCGGAGAGTCGATCGGAGAGGCCTGCCGGTAGACCATCGGGATCTGGTCCGGGGTGCCTCCCAGGAAGTCGCGGAGCGCGGCGCTCGTGTCCAGCACCACTTTGTTGCCCGGGTGGTCATAGGACCAGACCATGTCGCACGGGCCGTAGAAGTTGATCAGTCCCCGGTCGCGGCAGCTGTAACACGCCAGCGCGGCCAGCTGGCCCCCGGCGGACCGGCCTACCCAGATGAAGCTGTTCATGCCTTTGCCCAGGAGGAACTGGCGGGCGGCTTTCAGGTCCTCGAGCTGGGCCGGGAACTTCGCACCCGGAGCCAGACGATAGTCCAGGCTGGCCACCGGGTAGCCTTTCCCCGCCAGGTAGGCGTTGAGGCCGGCGAACTCCGAGCGCGTTCCGCGCGCCCAGGCTCCGCCGTGGACGTTGATGATGCACACGTCCTTCGGCTCGTCGCCCGGATGGTAGAGGTCGAGCTTCAACCCGGGCGCATACTCGAGGGTCTCCAACTCGAACTTCCCGGTGGGCACCCCGGTGAACAGCTGCACCAGCGACAGCTGCTCGGGGCTCTGCAGTTTGGCTCGCACCGTCGGCAACAGCGCGATGAGGGCCGCCAGCAGCACCAGCACGGTGGCTTTGCGCTTGCCAAAGAGCAGCGCGATGAGCAGGCACGCAAGCGCAAACCAGTGCCCCCACTCGGTCACCCCGATCCCGATCTCCCAGGCCAGGGGAACGGGCCAGGTGAAGAGGCTTTGAGAGGCCAGCCAGAGCAAGATTCCACCGACCGCATAGCGCATCCTGACTCAGATTGCTCGCAAAGGGTTGGGTCCCTTCCCGAGCTCTGCTGTAAGGGAGATGGCAACAAGCAGGAAACTGGAGGCGCATTCAAGTAACTCCCGACATTCGGTTCCTGCCAGAGGCGCGGGAGCCCCTCCGTTCCGGAGGACATCTTGCTGCGATCCCGAGTCCCTTCTCCCCGTGCTATACTTGGCCGTGAAAGGAGACGCCGATGTCCGAGACCGTTCCGCCCTTCCAGGCTTACACCGAAGCCGAGCTGGCCCATCTGGTGACCGAGGACGATACGCCCGTGGAGAGCTTTCGTCAGCACAAGCAGATGGATATCCTGGTCGAGGCGCTGCGCGTCTCCTGGTCCGAAGGTCGTCCGTTCCTGACCGGCGCGGACGTCGGCATCTTCCACGACCTCACTCCGGGCGTCGCCCCCGACGTTCTCCTGAGCGTCGGCGTCACGCCGCGCGGGGACGACGAGAAGAAGTCGGGACGGAGTTACTTCGTCTGGCTCTACGGCAAACCGCCCGATGTCGTCATCGAATATGTCTCCAAGACCAAAGGGGCCGAGCTGACCCACAAACGGGCGGTCTACGAGCTCATCAAGGTCCCCTATTACGTCGTGTATGACCCCTACTGCCGGCTCGGTAAACGCAAGCTTCGCATCTTCCGGTTGAACGAGGGGGGTTACGTCGAGAAGGTCGACCGTCTGTTTCCCGAGCTGGGACTCGGGCTGACCCTGTGGGAGGGCGAATTCGACAGCTTCCACTACGAGTGGCTCCGCTGGACTCGCTCGGATGGCAGCCTGCTGGCGCTCGGCACCGAGTATGCGCAGCGGGCCGACGAGGAGAGGGCGCGGGCCGACTTCGAGAAGGCGCGGGCCGACGAGGAGAGGCGCAAGCGCGAGTTGCTCGAGGCCCGGCTGCGGGAGCTCGGCGTCGACCCGGATGGCCCGGGCTGACTTCGCGGAGCTGTTTACGAAAAGTTCACGGCTTTAACGAGGGGTTAACATGGGCCTCCGCCGCTGGTCCCCCTCCTCAGTTAGGCTGGAGCCATGATGAACGCCGTTCGTCGCCTCGATTCCCATCCCAGCGAGTCCACCCCTACCCGGAGCGCGCCCACCGGAGCCGCCGCCTCGCGAGCGCTGGGAAATCTTCCCGGCGCCGAAGGGCCCAGGCAGGCCCACGACGAGCAGCGTCCCGACCCGATCGACAGCGCCCCGGCCCCGCCCTCCCGGCCCGAGCCGGCCGCACCCTTGCCCAACTTCGGAGCCTGGCTGCCGGGCTCGGACTGGGACCGGCAGGCTCAGGACATCCAGACCCCCACTCTGGACGAGACCCGTCAGACGATGCATCACCATCTCTGATCTCGACTAGGGCCTGTTGACATTCACTGCTCTTCAATTGGGCGGCACTTGGAAAAACCACGGAGAGCACAGAGAACACGGAGACATTCGCGGGTTGGGCGACATCAATCTACTCCCGGCCCAGTT
>JBDHVW010000054.1:0-54005 GCA_039809865.1 Vulcanimicrobiota bacterium | reverse complement strand
ACGAGGGCATCCTCGACTACTGCGAGCCCTGTCCGCTCAAAGTCTTCCAGGAGGTGGAAGGTTGCAAGGGCAACGTGGACTATCTCGAGCCCTTTTTGCGCGCCGTGGCCGAGGTGGCTCCCGACTCTCCGCTCAACGAGCTGCCCCTGGACGGCACCCCGGTCTCGACCGAGGAGAACCGCGCCATTCGCAGCGACCTGCAGGCGGTCGAGAAGGCTCTGCACGGGCGCCTGTGGCCCGTGGCCCAGGTGCACCGCCCGGAAGGCCCGCTGCGCGAATACTTCCCCGATGGGGGCGACCGGCTGCTGTTCTTTCCCTGGACGGGGGAGGGCCCGCCCAGCCTGATCTCGGTCAACGAGGGCTACCAGATCTTTCTGAGCCAGCACGGGCTGATCGTGAAGGCGACTTACGAGGACCCGGTGCCCACGACGTTTCGTAAGCTGATGCGCCAGGGGCGCGGCGTGAGCGGGGAGTCGGTGAGCGGCGACGTGATCGGCTTCCAGATGTCGCTGGCGCGGCTGCCGGCCTGGGATCCGCAGGACCAGGCCGCCGAGGGCACCCTGGAGATGACCGCTTATCCGGCCGACGAGGTGTTCCGCGAGCAGCTCGACCTGCTGGAGGTCTTCACGGGGCTGGCGGTTCAGGCCGAGACGGGGATTCTGGTAACGCCCGTGGGCTGACCAGGTTGGGCTTGCAGCCGCACCACATTCCGAACAGGCCGACCAGCATGCCCACGGGAATCATGGCCCGCAGCGCGTCGAACGGAATGTTGGGCTCGCCCAGAATGGCCGTGCAAACCGCGGCGGTGACCACCGAGGAGCCGACCAGAGTGCCTCCCGAGCCGTTGCGCAGGAAGGCCGCGGGCGCAAAACGCGGCCATCCCGACACGACCAGGCCCAGTACGAAGGTCAGGAACAGAATCAGCGTCAGGCTCAGCAGACCCTCGCCCTGCAGCGCGCGCCCCAGCACGGGGAGACCGTAGAAGGCCAGACATCCTTCGCCAACGGCAGCGATGGCACCGATCAGGAAGCCAAGGGCTATGACCATCCAGGAAACTTCCCCGCGCTACCCGGACAGGTCCTGCGCCGCCGCGCGTCAAATGCGGCTTGAATGCAGGCCCGCACCGAAGCTCGGATCGCCTGGTTGTTCCTGCTCCCGTCGCTGATCATCATCGTGATCATGGCGTTGGCCCCGATTCTGCACGCCTTTACCCTGAGCTTCTTCCTCAAGGACCTGACCGTGCCCCAACTGGGCCAGCCGTTCGTCGGCTTCGACAATTACCGCTACATCTTCCGCGACTCGCGCTTCTGGGGCGCCCTGGGCAACACCACTTTGTTCACGTGCATCTCGGTCTTCCTCGAGACCAGCCTCGGTCTGGGGCTGGCGCTGATGCTCAACCGCGCCTTCAGCGGACGCGGCCTGGCGCGCGCCGCCATCCTCATCCCCTGGGCCGTGCCCACGGTGGTGGCCGCCCAGATGTGGCGCTGGATCTACAACGACAAGGTGGGCGTGCTCAACGACATCTGCCTCAAGCTCGGCCTGCTGCAGGAGCCCTACCCCTGGCTGGCCTCCATCGGTACGGCCCGCCTGGGCATCATCGCGGCCGACGTCTGGAAGACCACGCCGTTCATGGCGCTGATGATCCTGGCCGGCCTGCAGATGATCGACAGTTCGCTCTACGAGGCGGCCGACGTGGACGGCGCCAGCAAGTGGCAGCAGTTCCGCAAGATCACCCTCCCGCTGCTGACCCCCGTGATGGCCGTGGCGGTCCTGTTCCGCACCCTGGACGCGTTCCGCATCTTCGACCTGGTCTACGTGCTGACCGGGGGAGCGTTCGGCACCGAGACCCTGAGCGTGCTGACGGCCGACGTGACGTTCCGCTTCAACGACTACGGGCTCGGCTCGGCCTACGCGGTGATCATGTTCCTGTGCATCGTGGCCATCAGCTACGTGTTCATCAAGATTCTGGGCGCGGATCCGGGCTCCGATGCGTAAAGTCGCCTTCTATATCGGGCTGGCCGCCTTCCTGATCCTGGTGGGCTTTCCGTTCTACTGGCAGATCCTGACCAGCCTCAAGACCCCCCAGGAAGTCTGGAGCATGCCCCCGGTGTGGGTTCCCGTCGAGGGCATGAAGACCGGTCCCGTGCCGATCGGCGCCGACCAGACCATCGAGGCGCCCCAGTTCTTGAGCAACTATACCAATGTCTTCATCAAGCAGCCGTTTCTGCGCTACCTGCTCAACAGCGCCATCGTGGCGGGCATCACCACGCTGGTGTGCCTCTTCGTGGGCTCGCTGGCCGCCTTCGCGCTGGCCAAGCTGCGCTTTCAGGGCAAGTCGCTGGTGATGGCGCTGGTGCTGAGCGTCAGCATGTTCCCCCCGGTGGCCATCGCGCCCAGCCTTTTCTACATCTTGAGCAAGCTCCACCTGATCGACAGCTACCCGGGGCTCATCCTGCCCTACACGACGTTCGCGCTGCCGCTGGCGCTCTGGAACCTGACGGCCTTCTTCCGCCAGATCCCCACCGAGCTGCTGGAATCGGCCCGCGTCGACGGCGCCGGCTACCTCAAGACGTTCTGGGTCATCTTCATGCCCCTGGTGGCCCCCGGGCTCTTCACCACTGGCATCCTGACGTTCATCTGCGCCTGGAACGAGTTCCTGTTCGCGCTCTTCTTCACGACCACCCAGGAGATGTACACCGTGCCGGTCGGCATCGCCCTGTTCTCGGGGCAGTACGAGTCGCCCTGGGGCGAGATCGCGGCCGCTACGGTCATCGTGACGTTGCCGCTCATCGCCATGGTGCTGGCGGCGCAGAAGCGCATCGTGGCGGGCCTCACCGCCGGGGCGGTCAAAGGGTGAAGGACACCCACAAGAGCGAGGCGCTGCAGGCGACCAACCGGCGGTTCAAGGAGCTGGAGTCGATGCAGGGGATGTTCCTCGATATCGTGGGCCACGAGCTGCGCACGCCGCTGGCTCTGATCAAAGGCTACGTCCACCTGTTGGAGCGCTCGCTGGGCAAGCCCGAGGCCGAGATCGCCCTGTCCGACTGCACCGCCGCCCTGGGCCAGGCGACCACCCGCCTCGAGCGTCTCATCCAGCAGCTGCTGGACTTCTCGCAGGTCCGCCAGGGCGCCCCCGCGCTCACCGAGGGCGTGCTGCTGGACGAGGAGGTGCTGGACGCCGTGGCCCAGCTCAGCTCGCTGGCCCGCAAGCAGCAGGTCGAGGTGCGCACGAAGCTGCCGGAGCACTGCCGGCCCGTCGACGTGGACCGCGAGCGCCTGCGCGAAGCGCTCTTGCACCTCATCAAGAACGCCATTCAGTACAACCGGCCCTCGGGCTGGGTCGAGGTGCGCCTGGTCGAGCAAGAGCACTGCAGCTTGCTGGAGATCGAGGACAGCGGCGTGGGCATTCCCGACAGCGAGCGCGAGCGGGTCTTCTCGCCGTTCTACCAGGTGGGGGAGTCGCGCAGCCGCAGCCAGGAGGGCCTCGGCCTGGGGCTGGCGCTGGCGCGCCTGGTGGTGCTGAGCCACGGAGGCCACATCGAGCTGGCCAGCGAGGCCGGTTCGGGCACCTGCATCCGCATCGAGCTCCCGCACGAGCGCCTGCCGCGCAAGCCCGCCAGCGCTCCCGAGCCGCCCACGGTCGCCGAGGAGCGGGAGCTGCTGGCTTACACGCGCCGTCTCTACGACTCGTTCGAGGCCGAGCGCGCCCGGGTGTGGCACCTCGAGGAGATGCAGCGCGCCACCGAGAGCACCTACCTGCAGAGCGTGGGGCACCTGCTGGCCTACATCTCGACGGGAGCCGTGGCGCAGAGCTCGCGCGTCAGCCGGCTGGCGCTGTTTCTGGCCGCGAAGCTCGGGCTGGAGAATGACCCGTCCCTGCACTTCAGCCTGATCTTGCTCGAGCTCGGGCGCATCGGCGTGGCCCAGCCCATCCTGCAGCGCGCGGGCCAGATGGGCGGGGCCGACAGCCAGCTGATCGAGGCCTACAGCGGCGGCCGTCCGGAGGTGCGCCAGGCCCTGATCAACCTGCGCCACCTCTTCGAGCGCTGGGACGGCAAGGGCTATCCCGACCGTCTGAGAGGAGAGGAGATCCCTGTCGGCGCGCGCATTCTGGCGCTGGCCGACGGGGTGGACCGCCTGCTCGAGCCCGCCCACCTGCGCGAAGGCTTCGATCGCGACACGGTGCGCCAGCAGATCGCCCGCCAGTCGGGCCGCTGGTTCGAGCCCATCCTGGTGGAGGCGCTCGCGGAGATCTGGGACTCTATTTAGCCACCCAGGGACCCACGCCGCCAACGCGGCGGATCTTGTAGCGCGTGATCCAGCCGGGGCCCCGCGGGGCGGGGAACTCGGCCTCCGGCGCCATGTAGAGCTTGGCCAGCCGGTTGAGCAGATCCCAGGCGTCGTCGCTCTTCTCGACCGTGGCCTCGGCGTGCAACACGGCGTATTTGTTCAGAAAGATTCCCGGCTCGCGGGGGTGGTCGAAGGACAGCACGACTCGGGGATCGCGCTCGATGTTCTGGAGCTTCCGGTGGTGGCTCATGTGCCCGCTCACCAGGTCCTCGCCGTCGAGGCAGGCCCAGATCACGGTGACCTGCGGACTGCCGTCCGGGTTGGTGGTGCTGAGGTGGAACATGGGTCCCGATTCGATGAGTCTGCGAAGGTCTTGCTGCATCGCCATCTAAGAACCTTCGCTAGCGATTTGTCCTTCCTTTCTATAGAGCTGGTGAGGCGGTGTAGATCTAGCTCCAGACTCTAGCCACTCCTTCATTCCTTCAAAAGTGGCGGGGTTTAGCCAACACAATGACCTCAACGCTTGAACATGTTGGGCCAAACTACTGAATACTTTTCGAGCATTATCATCCAGAGACAGTATCAGGCCGTCCGCGCCAACAGCGGCTTGGAGCAAGAACAGGTCTTTCTGTGCAATTTCTCTTTGCTTCTCGTCAAATTTTGCTAGGGCCTTATCACACTCTAAGTCAAAGTTCTCGACCTTAACGACCTTCTTCCGAGCGTACATTGACTTGAGCCACAACCGACTGAATTTCGACAGATGGCGCTGGGACTCCGCCAGAGATTCCTCCGTCACCACGATCCGATGGCAGATTTCTAAGATGTTAAGCAAAACTTGGCGACAACTGGCAGAGGCACCAACTTGAGACTGGCCGGCCGCGTGAGTAATCGAAGAGTCCACTACAAGACGGCGACGAGCGCGTGACCGACTCACGCCAGTTGCTCTGCTGCACTTAAATACTCATCCTCTGCGTGGAGCTGCACTTCATCAAAGTCAATAGGCCAATTTCCAAATCTGCCTAAACTGTCGAGAATCCCCGCGGCGACTTGCGTTACCCCCGACTTATTTCGGCTGAACCAGTTCAGTGATACATTTTCGGCAGGGAGCCTGTGGCGAGCCACGCCTGTCTGAATACCGGTGAGCAAAAGTGAGCTGTGAGTCTCAACGACAACTTGAACACCACGAAGAGCTGACTCTACCAAGACATCTGCTAGCCTGACTTGGGCTCGAGGATGCAGGTGTAACTCGGGTTGCTCCAGATAAACCAATCGTCCAGGTTCGGCAATAAGAAGCGCAACGAGGACGGGTAGGACTTGCGAGGTGCCAATCCCCACATCTGCAATATTTACATAATCTTTCGATGATTTTGTGCGAGTCCGTCCAACTTGCAGTTCGACCTGAGTGTCATCGGTCGAGACAGCGCGGATTGTGCCTGTTAGGTCAAGATGGTTGAGCCATTTAGCCAATGTTCGAAGTTGACTTGCGCCCTCGTCCTGCCAATGGAGAATAACGCTGGCAGTATAAGGGTCAAACCGACCTGCAAAGCGACCGTTTGCTGCCAGGAGGGGGTAAACGCGCGATGGTAATCCGCGGAGGCCTGGAACATGGAGAATTCGCTCTAAAACTTCGGACATTGCCTGACTGTCGCGCCTCAACGAAAGAGTAAAAGGCATCTCTGTCCGGCTACTAATTGCCACTACCTCAAGAAAGCATCGGTCTTGCTTTACGGACAGGCGGAGCGCCCTCGGATCGACGTCAAGAATTTGAGCGTATGCCTCGAGTCGCGGAAGACCAAAGATCTCCAGTAGTTGCCTGTGACTCATCCCCCTATGCAGCGTGCGGTCGTAGCCGGGCACGCCCAGAAGTTGTTCAGTTAGTTCCAAACCACGGTTTGAGGAGGGGGAAAAGGATGACAATAATGCGTTTCCGGACTCTAACCTAAATCCGATTTTTAGTTCTCCAACTTGGCCATTGATCCGCGAAAGCATTTGTTCGACTGAGCTGAACTGTACGTGAGAACCATCGAGTCGCAATGAACCGGCGTCAGCCTGACTCTCAATGGTCTGTTTCAGTAGAAGCAAAGCCTGCATAATGCTGGATTTGCCGGAACTGTTGGCACCAGCAAGCAACGTCAGAGGCCTCAAATTGACTGTCGTTGGCTTGGCCAGCGACTTGAGGCCCTCGACTTCTATGGAGATGATTCTCGGCACTTCCATCATTCTGTCTCTAACGTCACCTTCACTGTTGTCTTGAAGTTCGAAGTTCCCATTGACTTCTCCCTTTGAGTGGCGCTCAACGCCAGAAGGATATCCTCGTCTCCTCTCGCATCCTGGCGCTACCATGCTGGAAAAAGCCCTCATCGAACTCGGAATCTCGCCCGAGCGCGCGCGCCTCGCGCTCGAAGGCGAGCAAGCCACCGCCGAGGTGCGCGCCGAGGTGCGCCGCCTGAGCGGAGCCAACCACCTGAAGGTGCTGCACGCGCTGCAGCAGGAGGGGCTGTCCGAAAGCCACTTCTACGGAACGACCGGCTACGGCTTCCACGACGCCGGCCGTGAATTGCTCGACCGCGCTCTGGCGCGCATCTTTCGCACCCAGGCGGCGCGGGTGCGCATGCAGATGGTCAGCGGCACGCACGCCATCAGCGCCGGCCTTTTCGGAGCGCTGCTCCCGGGGCACGAGCTGGTCAGCCTGACAGGAGCGCCCTACGATACACTGCAGCCGGTGATCGGGCCGGGTCCGGGCTCGCTGCACGAGCTGGGCGTGACCTACCGCGAGCTGGCCCTGAAGGACGACGGGGGTATCGACCTGGAGGCCATCGAGGGCTTCCTTCGCAGCGATACCCGGATGGTATTTTTGCAGCGCTCGCGCGGCTACACCTGGCGGCGCTCGCTGGGCGTGGCGGAGCTGGGCGAGGCCATCCGGAGGCTGCGCCAGGTCGCGCCGCAAGCCGTCGTGCTGGTGGACAATTGCTACGGGGAGCTGGTGGAGGCCATCGAGCCGACCGAGGTCGGGGCCGATCTCGTGGCCGGCTCGCTGATCAAGAACCTGGGCGGCGGACTGGCGCCCAGCGGCGGCTACATCGCGGGCGGCACCGAGTGGGTGGAGCGCGCCATGGTGCGCCTCACCGCCCCGGGCATCGGCCCCGAGGAGGGCCCGACGCTGGGGCTGAACCGCGTGCTGTCGCAGGGGCTCTTCATGGCTCCCCTGATCGTGGGGCAGGCGCTGGAAGGCGCCGTGTGGGCCGCCTGGATACTCGAGCGGGCCGGGCTCGAGGCCTGGCCGCGCTGGGACGCCCCGCGCACCGATCTCATCCAGGCCGTGCGCCTGGGCAGCATCGAGCGCCAGAAAGCCTTCTGCAAAGGCGTTCAGAGCGCCGGCGCGGTAGACCATCGCGCCGCCCCGGAGCCGGTCATGAACCCCGGCTACCGCGACCCGATCCTGATGGCGGGCGGCACGTTCATCCAGGGCTCGAGCATCGAGCTCTCCGCCGACGGGCCCCTGCGCGAGCCCTACGCCTGCTACCTGCAGGGCGGGGTGAGCTTTGCCCACGTGCAGATCGGTGTGCTGCGTGCGTTGGAGGCCCTCGACCGCTTGCCGGAGGAACCCCCTCCGGGGCGTGCGAAGCCAACCGCGTGACGAACGAAATCTTTGAGAAAAACGTAGCGGTCTTGGAGCCTCTCCTCAGCGGGCGCAAGGCGGTAGGTGTCTTCGGGGTCAAAAGCGCCTACAAGGATCTGGCTGAGATGAACTTCTGGTGCCAGCTGGCCCATCAGGTCGGCGCCCAGATCGCCCGATCCGACTACCACCTCGTTTGCGGGGGACAGGCCGACGCGGGCATCCAGAGCTCCGTCAGCGAGGGCTTTGCCTCGGTCCACAAAGTGCCGCGACCGATCGCGTTGCCGGGGTTCGTCGAGCAGGTGGCCCAGGCCGCCTCGTTCGGGATCCACCCCGAGCACGATCCGCGCCGGCGCGGGGCCGAGCCGTCCCTGCACTACGTGCTTTACTCCGAGCTGGGCTCGTATCGCGGGGCCCAGCATCCGAATGCCAACATCAATCGCAACACGCTCGAGGCCAGAGTGATCTCGGGAGCCATCATCTTCCCGGGCGGCAACGTGGGCACCACCAACGAGCTGGCCTGGACGATCCACTACGGCAAGCCGTGGGTCTACGTCGGCTCGGAGAAGCACTGGCAGGAGCACCTGGCCAACCTGCCCAGCTGGAGCTCGATCATCCCCACCAGGGCCGCCCTTGGTAGCCCGGAGTGGCTGGAAGAGACGAAGGGACAGCTTCTCTTCGTCGAGCCCGGCGGTGCCGCGCCCGACCTGTCGGAGTTCCTGGCCCGGCTGTAGTCGGGTAGGGGGCCTACCGTCGAATCCGTCCTCCGACGGATGAACACCCGGCCTAACCCACCGACAAGAGGGTTATGAATTGCGACAGTTTGATAGGCATCCCCGAGCTGCTTCTGCCCCCGACCGCCGTCATCGCCTACTTCTGGGCTCTGTGCCTGGCCCTGGGCCTCTGCTTCAACTGGTAGCGGGCCCTCAGCCCTTGAGCCGGTAGCCGACGCCGGGCTCGGTCTGGATGAAGCGCGTTTGCGCAGGATCCAGCTCGATCTTGGCGCGCAGGTTGCAGATGTTGGCGCGCACGAGGTGGTTGTCGTCCTCGTAACCCTTGCCCCACACCTCGCGCAGCAACATCCGGTGGGTCAAGACCTTGCCTGAGTGCTGGATCAGTGTCCTGAGCAGGTCGTACTCGGTGGGCGTCAGGCGCACCGGCCGGTCATCCACCGTCACCAGGCGACGGGTCAGGTCGACCTGCATGCCGTTGAGGCGGAAGACCGGGTCGGGCGTCTCGGCCGCCGGGGCGCGCAGCACCACCCGCATCCGGGCCATCAGCTCGCCCAGCCCGAACGGCTTGGTCAGGTAGTCGTTGGCCCCCGCGTCGAGAGCTTCGATCTTGTCCTGCTCGCCACCCCGCACCGAGACCACGATGATCGGCACGGTGGACCACTCGCGCAGGCGGCGCGTCACCTCCACGCCGTCGAGATCGGGCAGCGTCAGGTCGAGCAGCACGACCTCGGGCTTCTCGAGCGCCACCATCTCGAGCCCGGACTGGCCCGTGGCGGCCTCCAGCACCTGGTAACCGTGCGCCCCCAGCGACGTGCGCAGGAAGCGCAGGATGGCTTTCTCGTCGTCCACCACCAGCACGCGCGTCATGGCACCTCCACCACCAGTCGGGTGCCCTCCGCGCAGCGCTCGGCCCAGATCCGGCCGGCGTGCATCTCCACGATGGCGCGGCAGATGGAAAGTCCCAGCCCCGAGCCGCCGCTCGGCCCGCGGTGAAACGGCTCGAAAATCGCCTCGAGCTCGGTCAGCGAGGTTCCGCCGTCCTCCACCACCAGGCGCAGCCGGCCCTCGTGCAGCGAGGTCGCCACCCGGATGGGCCCGCCGGCGTGACGCAGGGCATTGCCCAGCAGGTTCACCAGCACCTGGTGCATCAGCACGAAGTCGAGCTTCCACTCGCGCACGCCCAGCTCCAGCTTGAGCTCGAGGGGGGCTCCCAGGGCGTCGCGGGCGGCCACGGCCAGCTCCGACAGATCGCACAGCTCGGCGCGCACGGCGCAGGCGCCGCCCTCCAGACGATTGAGGTCGAGCAGGTTGGCCACCAGGGTGCTGAGACGCTCCGCCTCGCCGCAGGCATTGTCCACGAGATCGAGACGGGCCGCCTCGTCGAGGTAGGCGCCATCGTCGCGCAGACTGCGCAGGGTGCCGGTGATCGAGGCCAGCGGCGTCTTGAAGTCGTGCGAGACCATGTTCAGCAGCGCCGTCTGCAGCTTCTCTTTGGCGGCCAGCAGCTCGTGCTGGCGCGAATCCTCGATCATCTGCACCCGTTCGAGCGCCAGACCGGCTTCGCGCGCGAAGGTGGCCAGCAGGCGGCGCTCCTCGTTGCTGGGAAGCCGGCCCGTGAGGCCGACCACGTCGCTGTTGCGCAGGGGCAGGTAGTGGGCTCGGGCGCCGCTGTGCGTGGCGGTGCCCCGGCCGGCCGGGCGCCCATTGGCCAGCGCCCACTCGGCGGCCGCGCGGTCGTCGCCGGTCAGCGGCTCGAGCCCGAACCCAAAGGCCGCCCCCGAGCACACGCGCCGGCCGTGCTCGGCCATCAAAGCGCGCACGTCCTCGGCCCGGGCAGCCCCGGCCAGATCTTGCAACAGCTCGCCCACGGCCGCCGTGTCCATCTGGCGGCGCTGGGCCGCCTTGAGCTGGGCTCGGACGTGCTCGGCCAGGCGCGTCATGACCAGCCAGACCACCATCAGGGCCACGACCGTGCCGGTTCCGCTGTAATCCGGCAGACTGTAGGCCACGACTCCGGCGGCCAGAATGACCAGCAGCGAGCCCAGGTGGCGAAAACGAGGGGTGGAGCGCGAAGGGGAGCCCATCAGGTAAAGGTCGACCTCGGCCTCCACGCTGGCCAGGCGCGGCCCCAACGATTTGTCGGCCAGGATGCGCGTGATCTGGTGCTGGCGGGCGTAGGTCAGAATGGTGTCCACCACGTCGGTGCCCGAGAGCGTCACCACGCGGGCGCCCAGCTCCTCGGCTCGCTGCAGGGTGTCGCCCAGGTCTTCGCCCCGGGAGACGTGCAGCACCGTCCACTCGGCGTTCAGGCGGTCGGTCTGGCGGCGCCCCACGGCCAGCAGGCGGCGATTCTCCCATCCCTGTCCGACACAGACCAGCAGGCGTTCGGTGACCGGGCCGGGAGCCACCAGCGGTTGCAGCTCGGCGGCCTTGCGGAAAGCCATCTGGCGCAGGGCCATGAAGCCGTCCGGATTGCCCGCCTCGGCCAGGCGGACGCGCAGCTCGGCGGGGGAGAGGTCGACCAGCTCGACGTGGTGCGCCATGTCCAGAATGCGGTCGGGCACCGTCTCACGCACCGCGATGCCCGAGAGGCGCGCCACCAGGTCGTTCAGGCTCTCGACACGCTCGACGTTGAGGGTGGTCAGCACGTCGACGCCGCTGGCCAGCAGCTCCTCCACGTCCTGGTAACGCTTGTGGTGGCGCGAGCCGGGGCCGTTGGTGTGGGCCAGGTCCTGCACCAGCACGACCTCGGGCCGCCGGGCCAGAAGGGCGTCCAGGTCGAGCTCGAAGTACTCCTGACCCTCCACCAGCGAGCGCCGTGGCGGCACGCTCGGCATGCCATCGGGCACGGTCTTGCGGGGCGCGAGGTAGCCCACGGCGACGTCCAGACCCTCGGCGCGCATCCGGGCGCCTCTTTCCAGCATGGCGGCCGCCTTGCCCGTATCCTCGCCATAACCGAGGAAGACGGTCAGCCGCCCGCGCCCGACGTGGGGGCGCTCTGTTCGCGCTGACTCGGAGAGCGTCAACAAGTTGGGGCGATTATACCAGAGCGTCAAGTCAGAGCGCCGGCCTTGATCTTTTCTGGACATCCGTCAGGCAGTGAGGTCGCTTTGGGCGTCAAAAGCCGACTTCGCAAGATGTCCATCCGCCTGATCAACCTGACCAAGCTCTACGGCGAGCTGATCGTGGTCAACAACCTCAATCTCACCATCGACGATGGCGAGCTCTTCGTCTTGCTGGGCGGCAGCGGCAGCGGCAAGAGCACTATCTTGCGCCTGATCGCGGGACTCATCAAACCGGACGCCGGCAGCGTGGAGATGCGCGGGAAAGACGTGACCCGGGTGCCGGCGCAGAAGCGCGGCGCCGGGTTCGTGTTCCAGAACTACGCGCTGTTCCGGCATATGAGCGTGCAGCAGAACATCGAGTTTCCGCTGCGCCTGCGCGGGGCGAAGAAGGCCGACCGGCAGCGACGCAGCGCCGAGCTGATGGAGATGGTGGGATTGACCGGCCTGGGTCGCCGCTTCGCCAGCCAGCTGTCGGGCGGCCAGCAGCAGCGCGTGGCTCTGGCGCGGGCGCTGGCCTTCGAGCCCTCGGTGCTGCTGCTGGACGAGCCCTTCGGCGCTCTGGACGTCAACATCCGCGCTCACCTGCGCCGAAGCCTGCGAGACATCCAACGACAGCTCGGGGTCACCTCCATCCTGGTGACGCACGACCAGGAGGAGGCTTTCGAGCTGGGCGACCGCATCGGAGTGGTCGAGCGGGGTCACATGATCGAGGTGGGACGACCGCAGGACCTGTACCATCGACCCCGCACGCAGTTCGCGGCCGCTTTCGTGGGCGCCGGCAGCGTGCTGGTAGGCCGCCAGGAAGCGGGGGGCGTTCAGCTCGGCACCGCGCGGCTGCCGCACGAGGAGGCCGAGGGGTCGCTGGTTCGGCTCCTGATCCGCCCCGAGCACGTGGAGCTGCGCCCGGAGCCCTTCGAAGGCGCGCTCTGGGAAGGCGAGGTGGCCGAGGACGTCTTCGCCGGCGCCTACCAGCGCGTGCGGCTGAAGGTGGAGGGCCTGCGCGGCGCCCGCGTGGTGGCCCCCACCCCCGCCCACGGACAGCGTCCCAGCGCCATCGAGGCCGCGCTCCCCTCGGACCACTCCCTGGGCGACCTCAGCGTGGGGCGCAAGCTCTGGATCGGGCTCAAGCAGTACCACATCCTGGCTCCCACCGGCCTCAAGACGCTGATCTGCACCGACGACTCGCCCGGCGGCCAGGCGGCCACCGATTTCGGCTGCCTGCTGGCCGCCGCCGCGGGGGCCGAAGCTTCGCTGCTGGCCGTGGCCACGCCTCACGAGCCGGTCTCGCGGGCTCGCGAGCGCCTCGAGAGCGAGCTCGCGCGCTGGCGCGAGAAGATCCCGCGGCTGGGCAGCGACGTGCGCCAGGGCAACACCGCCGCCGAGATCGTGCGCACGGCCCAGGAGGCGCAGTTCGAGCTGGTGGTGATGGGGGCGCACCACCGGGGCCTGGGCGAAACCATGCTGCGCGTGCTGGAGAACGCCGAGGTTCCGGTGCTGGTGGTACGCGAGTCGCGCGAGCGCCTGAATAAAATCTTGATCCTGACGGCCGCGGGCGAGCCCGGCAAGGCCGACGTGCGCATGGCCATGCGCGTGGCCGCGCGCACCGGCGCCAGTGTCACCGTTCTGCACGTGACCGACCCGGATGTGGCCGCCCACGTGCGCGAACGTGCCGGGCGTCATCTCGAGGGCGCCAAGGCGTCGCTGGAGAGCGCCAACATAGAGGCGCGCGCCGAGCTGCGCGAGTCCACCGAGCTGGTTCCGGCCATCCTGGCGGAGGCCGAGGCCGGTGACTACGACCTGCTGGTGATCGGCGCTCCCGAGCCCAGCAGCCCGCCCCGACTGGCCAGCAGCATCGTGGTGGGCAGCCGGCGTCCGGTCTTGATCGTTCCCCTGGTGGACTAAGAGAAGGAGAGAAACCATGCGCAAATTTCTTTTGCTGCTGATCGCGCTGGCGGTCACGGGCTGCTCGCAGCCTCCCGGTCCGGCGAGCCCGGCGGCCGCCGGCAGCGACGTCACGTTGATGAACGTTTCCTACGACCCGACGCGGGAGCTGTACGACGACTTCAACAAAGCTTTCACGGCTCAATACAAGGACGCCAGAGTCGCCGTGAACCAGTCCCACGGCGGCAGCGGCAAGCAGGCCCGCGCCGTGATCGAGGGGCTGGACGCCGACGTGGTGACCCTGGCCCTGGCTTACGACATCGACATGATCGCGGAGAAGGGCTTGCTGGCCGCCGATTGGCAGAAGAAGCTGCCCGACAACAGCTCCCCCTACACCTCGACCATCGTGTTCCTGGTTCGCAAGGGCAATCCGAAGGGCATCAAGGACTGGGACGACCTGGTCGAGCCGGGCATCGAGGTGGTCACGCCCAATCCGAAGACCTCGGGCGGGGCCCGCTGGAACTACCTGGCCGCCTGGGGCTACGCCGAGAAGAACAAGAAGGATCCCCAGGAGTTCGTGAAGGCGCTTTTCAAGAACGTGCAGGTGCTCGATTCGGGCGCCCGAGGCTCCATGACCACGTTCGCCGAGCGCGAGATCGGCGACGTGCTGATCGCCTGGGAAAATGAAGCTTACCTGGCAGGCACCGACAAGTTCGACATCGTGATCCCCTCGATCAGCATCCTGGCCGAGCCGCCCGTGGCGGTGGTGGACAAGAACGTCGACGCTCACGGCACGCGGGCCGCGGCCGAGGCCTACCTCAAGTATCTTTACAGCGACGAGGGCCAGGAGATCGTGGCCAAACACTTCTACCGCCCCCGCAGCAAAGCCGTTGCGGACAAGTTCAAAGACCAGTTCAAACCGGTTGAGATGATCACCATCGACGAGGCTTTTGGTGGCTGGAAAGAAGCCCAGAAGAAGCATTTCGACGACGGCGGAGTCTTCGACCAGATCTATGAGGGTAAATAACCTTCCCGGTTTCCGCCTCACGCTGGGATACACGATGCTGTATCTCAGCCTGCTGGTGCTTTTCCCGCTGTCCATGCTGGTGGTGAAGACCTCCAGCATGGGCTTCGGGCAGTTCTGGGCCACGGTCACCACGCCGCGCGTGGTGGCCGCCTACAAGCTGACGTTCGGGGCCGCCCTGTTCGCCGCTCTGGTCAATCTCGTAGCCGGGCTGCTGGTGGCCTGGGTGCTGGCCCGTTACAGCTTTCCCGGCAAGCGCGTGGTGGACGCGTTCGTCGACTTCCCGTTCGCGCTGCCCACGGCCGTGGCGGGCATCACGCTGACCACGCTCTACGCACCCACCGGCTGGCTGGGGCGCTATCTCTACGCGGCCGGAATCAAGTCGGCCTACAGTCCGCTGGGCATCACGCTGGCGCTCATCTTCATCACGTTCCCGTTCGTGGTGCGCACGGTCGAGCCGGTGCTGCAGCAGTTCCCGGTGGAGATCGAGGAGGCCAGCGCCAGCCTGGGCGCCTCCCGCTGGGCGACCTTCTGGCAGGTCATCCTGCCCACGCTGCTGCCCAGCCTGGTGACCGGCTTCTCGCTGGCGTTCGCACGGGCCATCGGCGAGTATGGCTCGGTCATCTTCATCTCGGGCAATCTGCCCTACAAGACCGAGATCGCCCCGCTGCTCATCATGAGCAAGCTCGACCAGTACAAGTATTCCGAGGCCACCGCCATCGCCATGGTGCTGCTGGCGATCTCCTTCGGAATTCTGTTCCTCACCAATTTCCTCCAGGCGGTCGCCTCGCGCCGCATCGGGCAGTCCGCATGAACGCTCGCACCGAGCCCGCCCCCGTCAAGTGGCTGCTCATCTTCCTGGCCCTGAGCTACATGACGCTGTTTCTTTTCCTGCCGCTGCTCTGCGTGTTCTTGAACGCGCTGGGGGAGGGGATCAAAGCCTATCTGGCCGCCCTCAGCGAGCCCTACGCCCTCAAAGCGATCCAGCTGACCTTGCTGACGGCGGCGGTCAGCGTGCCGCTCAACATGGTCTTCGGCGTGATGGCAGCCTGGGCGGTCACGCGCTTCACCTTCCCGGGCAAGCAGATCCTGCTCACCATCATCGACCTGCCGCTCAGTGTTTCGCCCGTCATCTCGGGCCTGATCTTCGTGCTGCTCTTCGGCCTGGAAGGCCTCTTCGGGCCCTGGCTGCAGGCCCACGGCTGGAAGATCATTTTCGCCCCGCCCGCCATCATCCTGGTGACGATCTTCATCACCCTGCCCATCGTGGCGCGTGAGCTCATCCCCCTGATGAAGGCCCAGGGGACCGACGAGGAGGAAGCGGCCATGACGCTGGGCGCGGGGGGGTGGCAGATCTTCTGGCACGTCACCCTGCCCAACATCCGCTGGGGCCTGCTTTACGGCGTCATCCTCTGCAACGCGCGAGCGATGGGCGAGTTCGGGGCCGTGAGCGTGGTCTCGGGCCATATCCGGGGGTTGACGAACACGCTGCCCCTGCACATCGAGATTCTCTATAACGAGTATCAATTCACGGCCGCGTTCGCGGCCGCTTCCCTGCTGGCACTGCTCGCCCTGCTCACCCTGGTGGCCAAAGCTCTGTTGGAAAAGGCTTGATCCTTTCTGAATACCCTCGAAACAGGTAAAATCGGCCTTCGCGGAGCATGTAATCCGGCTATGAAGAATCGCATTCAAGTTCTGGCTCTCTTTGCCGCCCTGTCTCTGCCGAGCGTGGCCGCGCCCTTGTTCCCGGACGTGCCCGACAACCATTGGGCCAGGGACGCCGTGGCGGCCCTGGCGGCCAAAGGGTTGGTGGAAGGCTATCCGGACGGCACGTTCAAAGGGGACCGGGCGGCCAGTCGCTGGGAGACCGCGATGATCGTGGCCCGCCTGCTGGCCAGGATGGAGCAAGAGCACGCTACCTTCGCCACCAGGGCCGAACTGGAGGAGCTGCGCAAGCTGGTCGACGCCCTGCGCGAGGAGCTTCAGGCCCTGGGCGTGCGGGTGGACAATCTCGAGGAGAACGTGGGGCGCCTGGACAAGCGCGTCAGCGAGCTGGAGCGGATCACGTTCTACGGTCGCTCGCAGACCGTCATCGTCTCGCAGCATTTCTACAACCAGGGCGCCATCCAGTCGCCGCCCTACCTGCGCGCCGGCGGCGGGCCCGCCGCCCAGGCGCGCCCGCAGACGCAGGGTGTCTTTCCCGTGGTGGACTATGTCCGCGCGCGTCCCCTCACATCCGGCACCGGATTCACCTCGCGCGCCACGCTGGGCGTCAAGATCAAAGCCAGTGACGACGTGGACGTGCGGGCCGAGTTCGTCGGCTTCACGGCCCAGGGCGACGAGTTCGTGGACGTCTACTACGGGGCCTCGGCGCCCAACCCGGTTTCGCTGATTACCGGCACCGCCAACGAGCCGCACTTTCCGTTCACCCGCATGGTGCTCGACCGCGTGCAGGTGGATCACAAGCCGAGTCGCACCCGGCTCATTCTGGGCAGCTACGACAGCGTGCTGATCGACCCGCTGCTCTACACCGGTCAACCCAACCTCAGCATCTTTCCGCCGTCGCGCTATGTGGGCTACGGCTTCCAGGTGCAGGGCTCGACCGAGGCCGAGAAGGTGGACCGGCTGGTCTGGGAGGCGTTCGGCAGCCGCTACGGTGAGGGCAACATCTATCAGGGCCTGGATTACCGGCACAACGTGCTCGGCGGCGACCTGGCCTACGAGTTCGACGAGGCGCGCGGGCGCGTGAAATTGCAGGCGGTTCGTCTGCTGGACGAGGCGCCGGACGGACAGCCCCTGCTGACGGGTCTCATCGCGGCCACCAACGTGCAGTACGGCGCGTCCACCGGCTGGACCCCGACCCAGTGGGTCAACCCGCCCGGATTCTTCGCGGCCGACCGTCCCGGTCCGCAAACGCTCCCCGTAGCGCCTGGCGATCCCAACCCCTTCATCCCCAACGTGGTGGACACGCGGCCGATCCCGGGTTGGAATCCGTTCACCGACAACGCCAAAGGCCTGACGGCGGGCGGCGGCGACTACGGGCCGGGCGGCCAGAATACCTATGGGATCGCGGCTAAATACAAGTTCGACTTCGGATTGCGCGTGCTGGGCGAATATGCCAAAGCCGACTTCAAGTCCAACCGCAACTCGCCCTACACCTCACACGGCAGCGCCTATCGCTTCGAGCTGGGGGGCGAGGTGGGCGACTTCGACCTGAACGGCGATTACATCCACATCGACCCGGACTACAACCCGGCTCTCTACGCCAATGGCGCCCTGGGCCGTCGCGCCCCCATCACGCTGCAGGTGGGGGGGCGTTTCTTCCTGCACGACAACAGCTTCTATCCGCACAACCGCGAGGGAGTGCGCGTCAAAGTCACCCACAAGTTCGAGGAGAACGCCAGCTGGTATCTGGCGGCCAACCTGTTGCGCCAGACCCGCACCTCGCTCTACGACGTGCGCTCGCCCGCCAACTCGCTGGGGCCGGCCAATCCCAACTTCGCCGTGATCGGTTTCTCGCCGGGCTTCATCGACCCGATCTTCTACGGCTACGCGCACCCCAATCTGTATGGCAAGAACTCGATGAGCTCGTTCACCGCCGCGCTCGACCCGCTCGAGGACAATCGCGGCTACGAGACCATGCTGGGCGGCGGCATCAACTACGGTCCCCTGGCGCTATTCTACGAGAACCGGCACTTCACGCGGGCCACGCAACTGCCGGCGGCGCTGGGCGGCAGCCAGAACTACGTGAACATGTATACCCAGTATCTGTCCGCCAACACCACCTGGCCGCTGCGTGAGGACGTGGACTTCCGGGCCGGCTTCGACTACGTGCGCGCCAAAGGCCACATGGACCCGGCCGGGCTCTACAACTTCTTTGCCGTGGCCAACAACTCGGTCAACTTTACCAACCTCGACTCCTCCCAGTTCATCCCCACGCTCGGCTTCGACTATCGCCTGAGCGACAAGGTCAGCTGGGGCGTGACGGGACGCTACTATATGACCAAGGACCACGTCAGCACGGCCCTCGGCACCGGCACCATCGGCCATCCCTTTGACTGGACCGGCCCCCAGCTGATCTCGGAGTTCAGGGTCGAGTTCTGAGGACGGGGTTGTGCGCTGGTGCTATCCGAGGTGGCGCGTTGCAACACGGGAAGCCCAAAAATCATGATGCACGCGCCAGCAGATAATAGAGGCCCGAGGAGTCTCTGACGATCGCGAACTTACCCTTCATCAATCTGCTCTGCCATACCAGACCGTCCGGTACCACGAAACCGGACGCCGAGTTCAGGTTGAAGTTTTGCACGATGCCTGCCAGAGGCTGAGCCGAACCGTTCGAAAAGAGCTCTTGCAGCCCGTTCATGTCCCCTCCAGCAACCTCATCGTCGTCAATGAAGGCAGCGACGGTTTGAGCGCCCGCCACGGGCCCGACGGGCTCGATGCGGGCGCCAGCTCCCACGCTTACCAGGATGTGGCCCTGATTGTTCAGCTCCAGGAATTGCGGAGGAGGCGGCGTCGTGTTCCCTGGATTCTCGATGTCGAGGATCTGGACCGATGCACCGGGTTCGAGCTGCCCGCCGCTCAAGTCAATCTTAAAATTAAAATGCAGACCTTCGGAGCGGACCAGCTCCTGTGTGGTGACGGGTGGGTCGAAGAATCCGGGAATAAAGAATGTGCCGTCCTTGAACTTCTGGCTCAGGGTCACGCCCGCCGAGCCGATGAGAACCATCTGGTTGTTGAAGCCCAACAGATTGATGCTCTTCAGGTTTGGATTTAATTTGGCGGTGATGTTGAGCGCGCTGCTGGCGGTCTGCGCACTCACGAGATTCGTCTTGCCGTTCGCCCAGGCATCGATTCGACCGTCGGTGGTCTGGAAGGTTCCCACCACGACTGGCAGATCGTTGACAAAAGCGGGAAGGAAGCTCTCCGGATCGCCGATCTCAGCGGGAGGCAGCAGTGTGATCAAGCCCTTCCCGGTGCCAGGGCGAAAGATGACCTTCTTTTGCTCGGCATCGCGGTACACGCAATCGTCAAGAGAGTTCAGGGCGGCGGCGACCGAAGGTATGGGGCTCAGTTGGATGGGGGTGGCCCCAAAAAGCTTCAAGACGAGTCCTTCGCCTGGAGTGCTGTAAAGTACCGTGCCCTTGTCGTTGACCCCGTGTATGATGGCGTCCTCTTGTGCCAGGAAGAAGAGGCCGGGTGGTTCGAGCACCGGGACCTCTACCTTGGCGGTAATCGGAAGCTCCAACCAGTGCCGAACTGCGATCAGGGTGTTGAATGCCGAGAAGACCAGGCCGACCGCCGTAACAAGGAGGCCGAGGGCAAGCGCCGCGGTCGCAGCCGCGGTCCCCTCGAAGAAGGCGACCACCGCCGCCCCTCCCAGCGTGACCAGAGCCTGGCACAGCTCAAAGACAGCCGCCTTGACTCCATCCGCATCTCCATTATGAAATGCAGTATTCAGGCTGGAGAAGTTCAAGGCATTCTTCGCGAAATTCTCCCAGACCTTGAGGACATTTTCGATGAGCTTCGCGGGGCTCAGGGCCCCGAGGCCGGCGGTCCCAAAATCCACGATCGGCAGCAGTACGTAAAAGAAGGCGCTGACCCCCACGGCGGTATTGCCGAAATCTGATTCTGGGATGCTGGGGGGGAGCGCGTCGGCGGTGCCAAAGAGCCTGTTGAAGCCTGCGCCGGGCCCGTGAATCCAATAAACGACACTGCCCAAGATCGGATCGCTCAGGTTGACCCGGTCGGTGGCGGACCCTGGAACGTTGAACTGCCCAAGAGCAACGTTGCCAATACTAAGGTTGTTCACCCCGGGCAAGAGGTTATTCTCCACCTGGACCGACTGCTCCAGAAAGGGGACCACGGGCAGAATCGAGACGTCCTCCTTGCCCGAGGGAAGGATCTCCTGGCGGATGACGCTGACAAAACGCCAGGCTTCGTTGGTGAGGGTAAAAGGCGTATTGGGACTGCCGCGGTTGTTGGCCCCTCTTTGAATCTTGACCCCGCCTTTCGAGAGAACCTGCTCTCCTCGCGCACTGATGGACTCGGAGGCGAGAACATCGAGCTGCGCCCGGGAGGCAAAGTCGAGGATCACGGCGGACATCAGGGCATCGAATTGCGGGTCGGAGCGGAGCTCGAAGAGTGAGCGGGTGGGAAGGCGTGCCGCCAGGTAGTCGACGACGGCCTGGTAGTCAGGCAGGCTCCGAATCGTGGCTGCCGTGGTGGCAGCCCGAGCCGGATCGGTGGTGACGATCCCCGGAGTCAGCATGATCCAGGCCAGAGCGGTCGTTTCGGCGCTGAAAACCAGCGGAGCGAGAACTCCTTCGGGCGTCGGAAGCGAGACCGTCAGGGCCCGAATCTGGCTGGTGGAATCCATGACGAAGAGCAACTGCGCCCCCGACGATGCCGCCGAAGTGTTGAAATCCCCCGAAGCAGTGACCGAGGACGGGTCCTGGAAGGCGGACAGGACCTGGAGCCCCTGGCCTCCGATCTGGGACAGGTCGACCCGTCCCGAGACATTGCCCGGGCCGATGACCGGGGCGGATTCCGCGCCGTCGCCCGAGGACGAGCTCCCGGCTCCACCACCGCATCCGCTGAACATCCCCATGGCCAGTCCCGCGGCCACCAGGCGGGTCAGAAGCTCCCGACGCTTGATCTCGCAGTTGATGTCAAAGTCGTGCATGGTCTTCTCCTTTAGCGTGCGATGCCGAACGGGCTGTTGAAGCCCGTGAAGGGTGCGCCCGAGATGGACGTCAGAGTGCCGGTGACCGGGTCCACCAGGAACGCGGCCAGTCGGGTCGAGGCGGTGACGTAGAGCGCGAAGCGATTCCCGCCCAGGCCAAAGTCGATGATCTCGTGCGGGTTGGTGTCCAGGACCGGGACCGGGGCTCCGAGCGGGATCGGCTGGCCGAGCCCGTTGATCGTGAAGACCCCGAGCGTGTCATCCGGCGGCCCGTTGGCACAGAACAGCATGTCTCCCAGCACCGGATGGACCAGGTGATGCAGAGCACCGCTGGACGTTCCGCCCGAAGCTACCGTTCCGACGAAATTCAATCCCCCGGTGGCCTGGACGATGTCAAACACCGTGATCGTGTCCGGCGCGGGCCCTTGATTGGTCACGTAGAGCCGGCTCCCGATCACCGCGACCCCGCCGGGAAGCACTCCCGCCGGGATGCCGGTGACCGGCCCCACCGTCAACTGACCGGTGACATTGTTGTAGGCAAAAGCGTGGACGTTGTTGCCTCCGCCGTTGCCTTGCAGGACGAACAGAAGGTCCGGCCCGCCTCCGGTGCTGGCTCGGAAGGCGAGCTCATTGGGCTGAAGCCCTCCGGCGATGGGCACGGTATTGCTGCTGAGCACGTTGCCGTTGGTCGGATCCAGACGGATCGCGCTGACCGTCGCATCGAACTCCGCCAGGACGAAGAGCGCGTCCACCCCGTTGGTGGCGGTGTGCAGGGGGTTGAAATTGGCGGTGAACGGGGCTGTGGTGGCCAGGTTGGTCAGCGCCCCGGTCGCCTGGTCGTACTGGAAGATTCTCAGCCGACAGGGCCCCGCCGGCTCCACGACGTCGGCGGTGACGACCAGGTCGGAGAGGCGCTCGACCGCGTGACTCCGACCGCTGGCCGCGAAGGGCGAGTTGGTTACAGCAGTCGGAATACCGCCGGAATCGATGGCCAGCGAGTTGACCGCCCCCACGGGGCTGTTGTCGTTGGCGACAAAGAGGTGGCCGACGGGCCCTGTGCCCCCACCGATATTGAACGGCTGGGTGGTGGCGGAGGTCAGGCCCGACGCGGTGGCCAGAAGCAAGAATCCGGTTCCTGGCGCGTCCAGCTGAAGGTTGTCGAAGACGGCGACCCCATTGGTGGCCTGGCGAACCAGCTGACCGCTCAGCCCTGCGCTCGTCCCGGGAGCGACGGCCAGAGTGATCTCGTTGGTGGCCGACGCGACCCGGCCCTGGAGGTCGAAGACCTCGACCGTGACGGTGAACGGGCTGTTGGGGGTCCCATTGGCCGGCGGCTGGCCGGTCACGACCAGCCGCACGGGCCCCAGAACCGTGACCTGCGCGGTGGCCGAGACGGTGTCCAGACTGGCGAAGACCGTAGCCGTGCCGGGCGCCAGGCCGGTGGCCTGGCCGTTTGCTCCAAAGGTCAAGACGTCCGGATTCACGGATCGCCAGAAGACACGGTCGGTGACGTCCCGCGAGGAGCCGTCGGCGAACGTTCCGGTAGCCCGGAAGTTGGCGGTGGAGCCCTGACCGATCTCCGCCGAGGCCTGGAGGCTCAAGGCGGTCAGGGGCGGATCCTGAACATACAGGTCGACCCACGTTCGGGTTCCCCCAAAGGATGCCTCGATGGCCGTCCGGCCGGCCGTCAGGCCGGCGGCCAGGCCGCCGCCGCTGATGCTGGCCACCGCGGAATCGCTCGAGAGGTAGCTCGCCTGTCGGGTGACCTCGCGGACCGCCCCGTCCAGCAGAGAAGCGAAAGCTCGGTAAACGACCGTGGCTCCGATCCCGATCTGCTGCCCGTCACGCGGAAGCAGCAGCAGGTTGCTCCCCGGCGGGTATTCCACGAAGAACGTGGTTCCACCGAAGGCGGCCTTGCGAGAAACCGGGATGGGAGGAATGGTGGGGCCGTCCGGGTTCAAGGTGGCGGTCACCAGGACCTCGCCCGGGAACTCGGCCCGAAGCGTGGCGCCGTCCAGAGTCGCGACGCCGTTGTCCTCGATCGCAAAGAGGGCGGATTGGGTGACGTCCTGGACCGTCCCGTCGCTCCACCTCGCGAGCGCCTGGAGCGCAAACAGCTCGCCAGGCCGAAGCGGGCCTTTGAAGACCTCCGCCTCGGACACGAAAGTGACCGGCGGGCCGTCAAACGGGCTCGGGGCCTCCGGTTCGGGAATCAGCGGATCATGCGCCGCTTCCCGGATACGGACCGTGATTTCATCGATGCTGGGGGGCACCACCGTGAGGATGCCCTGCGTGGATATCCCGCTGGGGTGGGTGCAGGTGATGATGGCCGTCCCGGCGGTACGTGCCCGCAAGGTCGTCGTTCGCGCCCTGGGCCTCAGGATCTCGACCACGTTGGGGTCGCTGCTGGTCCAAATCCCTACGGCCGGACGAAACCGCTCTCCCTGGGTGTATCCGCCAACCACTGTCAGGTCGACGGTCTTGCCGAGCATCAGGCGCCCGGGATTGACCAGCTGCGGAATGGTCAGGGAAACCGGCACGATCGGGTCGGGCACGCTCGTCTCTTGCAGCAGCCTGGGCGCCCTCTCCGGGCCCTGGAAGTAGGACCTGTCCTTGCCGACCTGATCCGTGACGTCCACGACGGCATTATTGTTCTGCGTGACCGCGTAACTGGTCCACTGCTGGTTGGAGGTCCATCGGTAGAGCTGCTCCAGCTTGCACTTGAGGAGGGTGCTCGACTCGAAGGCACTCGTAACGTGGACTCGGAGCACGTCCTGGCGGATGGAAATATCCTTGATGACGATGGGCTGCGGAAAATCAGGAATGCTCTGGGCAAACTTGGTCTTCGTGACGTCGGATTGAATTTCCAGAAGGCGCAGATCAAAGTCGATGTCGCTCTCGGGAGCCTTCAGGATCTCGCCGGTCAGGTCCGAGGAAAACTCGTCGATCTGCTCGATGCTCGAGAAGATGAAAGCCAGAGCGAGGTTCCCGTTGATATCCGGGTAGCCGGTCACATAACGCTGTCCGAGTTTCGTCTGCACACCCTCGGGTCCGGTGGAGACGCGGAAGACGCAGGGCGTCTCGATGCGTCCCTTCCAACGCAAGAAGAGCCGGGTATTGACCACGGGAGTGATCTCTCCCAGCTGGCCCAGATGGAAGGTCGCCGGTTTGAACAGATCGACCGTCCCACCGCCTTCCACGTCTGCTTCCCCCGTGAAGGTCACGTCGGCGTGGCAATGGCTGAAAGGCACGAGGGAGAGCGTGGCCACCCGACCCCCTGCGACCTGCGGGTCCTCTTTGATGACGACCGCTGCCTCGAATCCGTACAAGAGCGTGCCGGTGCCTGTCAGCGTCCCGATGATCCGTCCGTCGTCCGCCTTGACGGGGACCTGATCGAAGTCGATGTTCACGCTCGTCTCGAGGCCTCCGGCCTCGTGCTTGCCCTGTACCGCCGTGCTCACGCTCAGACCCGGAACGGCCGGCTCGAGCTGGGCCAGAACCTCCGGGCTGATCACTTCGGTCTGCTGGATGTTGGCCGAGTCGTAGATCTCCGCGATGGAGACGGGAAGAGTCTGGACCAGGACCTCGGCGCCAATGCGCTGGGAGCTGACGACCTTGCGCTCGAAGATCAGCTCCCCCTCGTTCTTGATGATGATGCTGCCGGGCAACAGCTCCGGGACGTTTCCGCCTAAGGTGACCGAGTTCTCCTCGACGCTCACCACGGTGACGTCCGAGCCCAGGATCAGGACTCTCTTGTTGAGGACGAACTCGTTGGAATCGACGGTCACCAGGCTTTCATTGGAGGCCGGAGCCTCTCCCGTCGAGCCCCCGCCGCCTCCGCCGCAAGCGAAGAAGCACAGACAGAGAACAACGATCAAACCAAGCCGGAGATAAGAAGCGCGCACGTGGACTCTCCCAAAGAGGGTGCGAAGCCAAGCTCTCTGGAGACCCGCCACCCCGCGAAGTGCTGGGAAGGTTCGTGCGGAGGCACCAGCCTCCTTCTTCGTTAGCGAGCTCGTCTCGCGGCCAAGAAGACGTCGGCTCGAGGTGTCTGCCGTGGATGCCTGCGCGCCTGCGCTTTTGGCCACGCGCCCGGCCGGGCTGGTCCGAGCGCCTTGCTGCGGCCGTTCTCTTAGCCGACTTTCAGCAGGCTCTTTACCGCTGGGGTGGCCCCTCCCAACTCTTCTCCCATCTCCCATCTCCAATCTCCCATCTGTGCAGGAACCAGACAGGACTCCCGACCGGTCCTCAGCGAAACGGGCAGGCCCCTTGGAGGATCGACTTTGACACTTCGTGCTTTCTGTGTCCTTTTGCTGGCGGCGTTTCTGGCCGTCGGCCCCGCCCGGGCCCAGGTAACGGGCGACCAGTACAGCGCTTCCGACCTCGAGACGCTGGTGCAGCCGGTGGCGCTCTACCCTGACACCCTGCTGACCCACGTCCTGACGGCTTCCACCGAGCCGACCCAACTACAGCAGGCCTATCAGCTGACGCAATCGGGAGGCGCGGCGCCTTCCGACTTCGAGGACGCGGTGGCTGCGCTGATGCAGTTCCCCGACGTCCTGGCCATGATGGTCCAGAACACCCAGTGGACCGCCGCCCTCGGCTACGCGATGAGCGTCCAGCCCAACGACGTGATGCAGGCGGTGCAGCAGGTGCGCAACAAAGCCCGCGCGGCCGGCAACCTCAACTCGAGCGACCAGATGACGGTGCAAGACTCGGGGGGCACGATCATCCTCAGCTCGCCGGACGACAACACGGTCTACGTGCCGAGCTACGACGTGGATGACCTCTATACGCCGGGCGCCGCGCTCTTCGCGTGGGGGGCCGGCGTGGCGGTCAGCTCGATGTACTGGAGCGGCGCCTGCAACTGGTATCACGGCTTCTACTACGGCGCCCCGGGCGCCTACCGCAACTGGTACTACGGACGGCCGCTGCCGGCGGGCGGAATGTGGGGCCCGCGCCCCGCGCCCTACGCGGGCCGCGTCTACACGCGCCCGGCCGTGAACACGGTCAACGTGAACCGCATCAATGTGAACAACGCCCGGGTGAACGTCAACGCGCGCGTGGGCGGCGACGTGCGCGTGAACAACAGCGTGCGAGTCAACAACGCCCGCATCGACAACCGGGCCAACGTCAATAACACGGCCGTGCGCAGCAAGCCGGCCGTCAGCCTGCCCTCCTACAACGGGGGCGGCAACTTCAACTACGAGCGCGGGGTCGATTCCCGCCAGAGCAGCGCCCGCGGACGCCAGAGCATCGGCGGCGGCGGCGGCGGACGCCGGGGAGGTCGTCGATGAAGAAGCTTCTCTTATCGCTGATGCTGGGCCTGGCGCTGACGTGCAGCTCTCCGGCCCAGGAGCAGAAACAGTTCGGCACGCCGCAGCAGGCCGCCGACGCCGTCATCGCGGCCTGCATGGGCCAGAGCCGCGAGCAGATGGTCGCGATCTTCGGCAGCCCGATCCTGCGGCTGCTCGACAGCCAGAACAGCAACCAGGAGCTGGCCACCGTGGCCGCCGCGGGCAACGAGCGCACGCGCTTCGAGACCCAGAAGGACGGCTCGGTCGTCTGGCTGCTGGGCGACCAGGTTTGGCCGTTCCCGGTGCCGCTGGTCCAGGTCGGAGGGCTCTGGCACTTCGATACCGAGGCGGGCCAGAAAGAAGTGCTGGCGCGCCGCATCGGACGCGACGAGCTGGCCGCCCTGGACATGCTCAAGTCGCTGGCGGCGGCCCAGGAGCAGTATGCCACGGCCGATTATGACGCCGACGGCGTGCTCGAGTTCGCCCGCAAGGTGCTGTCCACCAAAGGGCTGCACGACGGGCTCTACTGGGATCCGGACGGGCTGAGCTCGCCGATGCAAGACACGGCCGACGCCTTCAAGGATTATCTCCAGACCAAGACCGAGCCGGGCTGGTTCGGCTATCGCTTCAAGATCCTGACCGGACAGGGCGAGCATGCGGCCGGCGGGGCTTACAGCTACCTCATCAATGGCTACATGATCGGCGGATACGCGCTGGTGGCCTGGCCGCTCGAGTACGGCGAGACGGGCGTGGCCACGTTCATCCTCAACCACAACGGCAAGATCTTCGAGCGCGACCTGGGCGACGACACCGATCGGATCGCCCACGACATGACGCTCTTCGATCCGGATCGCAACTGGCGCGAGGTCAGCCCTTCCGGCATCGATCCCACGCCCGTTCTGAAAGGGGTGACGCGGTGAAATACCTCCTGCTTCTCCTGTTGCTGCTGGCGCCCGTGATGGCCCAATCCAGCAACGATCTCTACTCACCCTCCGATCTGCAGACGCTGGTCGGCCCCATCGCGCTCTACCCGGATCCGCTGCTGGCCAACGTGCTGGCCGCTTCCACCAACCCCGCCCAGCTGCGTCAGGCCAACGACCTGGCCCAGCAGGGAACGAAGTCGGACGCTTCGCCCTCGGACTGGGATCCGGCCGTGCGCGCGCTGGTCGACTACCCCGACGTGCTGAGCAACATGCTGAGCAATCCTGACTGGCTGCAGGCGCTCGGCTACGCCGTCAGCAACCAGCAGTCGGACGTGATGAAGGCCGTCGAGCAGTACCGCGAGCAGGCCTACCAGGCCGGCAACCTGCAGAGCAGCTCGCAGATGGACGTGACCCGCGAGCAGGACCAGATCTGCATCCAGCCCACCAATCCCGACGTGATCTACGTGCCCAGCTACGACCCCCAGGTCGTGCTGGTGGACCAGTCGGACGACTACAGCGGCTACGGCCTGATCGGCTTCGGCGTGGGCGTGGCCGCCAGCAACCTGCTGTGGTACAACCACTGCAACTGGTGGGGCTACGGGATGACGACCGGCTACTGGCCTGGCAACCGTCCCGGTTACGGCTGGTATCGCCCCGGCGTGCCCGTGAACACCCCTTACCGGCCCTACGCGCCCATCACCCGGCGCCCCATCGCGGGTAACGGCAATACGCTGCGCTGGAACCACGGCAACGTCAACGTGGGCAACACGATCAACGTCAACAACCGCAACAGCATCGTGAACAAGCCGCGGATCGGCAATTCACCCACGTTCAACAACAACGTCAACTACAACCGCAACAGCAATTACAACCGCAACGTCAACGTGGCCAACAGCCGCAACGACTACAGCCGCCCCGCGCTGCAGAGCCGCCCCTCGTGGGACGGCGCCGCGGCCGGACGGCCGGATATGAGCAACGTCGGTCGGCAACGGCCCGAGGTCTCGTTGCCGAGCTTCCGGGGCGACACCGGCAGCCTGTATCGCGACTCCGGCTCGCGCGGGGGCGGATTGCAGATGGAGCGCGGCTCCGAGGCGCGGGCCAGCAGCCTGCGCGGCGGCAGCAGCTTCGAGCGCTCGGGCGGCTTCCGCGGAGGCGGCGGCGGTGGTTTCCGCGGAGGGAGGCGATGAACATGCTCAAGCAACTCGCGATCGGTGGGGCTCTGGCCCTGCTGTTGATGGCGCCGGGAACGGCCCAGCAGCGCGTCTTCAAAACCCCGCAGGAAGCGGCCGCGGCCGTTACCAACGCCTTCGCCAGCGACAATCAGGGCCAGATTCTGGCGATCTTCGGTCCGCAGGCGCGCGATCTGCTGGACAGCACCAACCCCGAAGAGGATCGGGCTCGGCGCCAGGAAGTCGCCGCCGCCGCCTCGCGCGTGTCGGTGTGGGAGAAGAACAGCAACGGCTCGATGACCTGGGTGGTGGGCAGCGAGGTCTGGCCTTTCCCGGTGCCGCTGGTCAAGGCGGGCAACGGGTGGCGCTTCGATACGGCCGCCGGCCATGACGAGGTGCTCAAGCGGCGCGTGGGACGCAACGAGCTGGCCGCGATCAAGATGCTGCGCAGCATCGCCGACGCCCAGATGGTCTACGCGGCCACCGATTGGGACGGCGACGGGGTCTTCGAGTTCGCGCAGCGCATTTTCAGCACGCCCGGCTCGCACGACGGTCTCTACTGGAAAGAGGATGGCACGCCGTCTCCGCTGGAGGGCCTGGAGGCGAGCGCCAAAACCAATCTGCACAACAAGGTTTGGATGGGATACCGCTTCAAGCTGCTGACCGGTCAGGGCGCCAGGGCGCCCGGGGGCAAGTTCAGCTATCTCATCAACGGCAACATGTTCATCGGCTATGCCGTGCTGGCCTATCCGGCCGACTATGGCCGGAGCGGCCTCATGACGTTCCTGCTCAATCGCTACGGCGAGGTGCGGGAAGCCAACCTGGGTCCGAGCACGGCGAGCGTGGCCCAGAAGATGGCGGTCTACGATCCGGGTCCGTCCTGGAAACTGGTGCCCTACACAGGCATTCTCGCTCCCTAAAACAACTTGGAGGTTTTCCCTATGCGGTTGCGTCTGGCAGCGCTTGCGCTGGTCCTATGCCTGTCTCTGAGCGCTCTGGCTCAGGACAAGATGCCGGTGGCGGTCATCAGTCTGGTCTGGGGGGAGGTCACGGTCAAGCACCAGGACGCCGACTACAAGCCGGCGCGCTGGCTCGAGCCGATCTGGGAGGGCGATTTCGTCAAGACCGCCGGCCCGGGCTCCAAGCTCCTGATCACGTTCTTCAATGACAACCATCAAGAGGTGATGGGACAGGACGCCGTGGCCACCGTCACCTCGGTCGGTCTCTACAGCCAGAGCGGGCCGCAGATTCGCGTGGACGGTCCGCGGAATCCGTTCGGAGCCGGCGGCGTGCAGAACCCCTATGTCTACACCCACAAGCTGGTGCAGGCCGACTTCGCCGGCGCCGACGCGCCCAACGCTTACCAGAACGAAGAGACGTCCATGAAGGCCTGGATGAACTCCAGCTCGCCGCCCCGTTTCTGGTGGCCGCCTTCGCCCGCCGCCGCCAGCTACACTCTGCAGGTCAACGGGGCCCCGGGCATCACGTTCAACTGGAGCCAGATGTCCGAGACCAATCAGCACGCCATGTCGCCAAGCGAGTCCAACGCTCTCACGAAGGGCGCCGTCTACGTCTGGACGGTCACCTCGGGCGACACGGTGCTGGTCCCGCCCTATCAGTTCTTGCTGCTGACGCTGCCTCAGGACAAGTGGCTCAAGGGCATCGCCGACGCCTTCACCGACAAACGCAACCGTGGCCAGCTGCAGCGCAGCGACTACACCGACTACCTGCTGGTCTGCTCGCAGCTGCTGCGCGTGGACAACGCCCTGTCATTGATGCGCGAGATGTCCGCGATGGACCCGCAGAACCCGCGCGTGTTCCGCGCTCTGACCCGTGTCTATCTACTGAAGAACTGCCCGGCCCACGCCAAGGAAGCCTTCGACATGGAGATCAAGCTGGGTGGCGTGGACCCCGTCGGACTCTAGTCTCGGGCCCATCTCCCATCTCCCATCTCCCATCTCCCATCTTGCAGGCCGCAGGCCGCACCCCAAAGGAAGGCTCTATGAAAACTCTGACCCTCATCCTTCTCCTCACGATGACGCTGCTGGCGCAGACGCCGCCTCCCAAGCCCGATCCGGGACTGACGATGATCGGCATGGGCGACACGTTCACCGACGCCCAGGGCGACAGGCTGCTGATGATGGCGTTCCACACGAAGTACCAAGAGAACGTCGTGGGCATGTATTTCACCAGCGCCGACGGCTCCGAGGTGCGCTACTACATGAACGCGGCGGCCTGGGACACGATGAAGCAGACCCTCATCAAGTGCCGCGACACGTGGGACACGCTGACGCCCGACAGCTTCAAGACGTGGCCGGCCGTCACCGGTTATCGCATCGCCAACCGCGTGGCGGTGATCCGCTACAGCCTGATGGGCGCTACCGCCATCGGCGGCAAGCAGATGCTGATCAGCGCCGAGGGCGGTCCGGCTCGAGAGATCCGCGTGTCCATCAACCTCAAACAGAATGACCTGAAGAGCCTGGTCGACGAGTTCACCACCATCGACGGCTTCTTCCGAGGGGGCAAATAACTGTCCCGCAATCCGCTGCGCTCCGCCGTGCTGGCGGTCATCATGCTGTTCGCGCTCAGCTTCTTCTTCTGCTGGCACGAGCTGTGGTGGCTGTCCGACGCCAGCATCAACGAGCAGAAGAGCGAGTTGCTCGGCATCCTGCGCTCGGAGCTCGAGCTCTCGGGCTGGCGGGCTCTGTCGCGTGCCGACCTGGTGGCCGGCCTGCCCGACGTGCAGAAGGCCCTGGCGACGCACGACCGCAAGGCGCTCCTCACCCTGACGTTGCCGCTCTACGAGGTGCAGCGCAAGAAATACGGGGTCTCCCAGGCCAACTTCTACACGCCTGATGACCTCGCGTTCCTGCGCCTGCAATCGCCCGAGGCATTCGGCGACTCGGTGGCCGACTACCGGGCCCAGGTGGTGCACACCAACAAGTCCTCCGAGCCCCACGCGGGGCCCGGGCTGGGGCGTCTGGGTCCCGATGTGTTCGGCGTGGTCCCGGTCTTCTACCAGGGCAAGAACGTGGGCTGCTTCGAGTTCGGCCTCAGCTACCACGGCATCATCGACCGCCTGCACGGGAGCTACAACCTCGAGGCCGCCGCTGTCTTCGACCGCCAGCTTTTGACCGAGGTCTCCAACCTGGAGCGCTGGGATACCTCGCCCGAGAACACGTCTGGCTCCTACGTGAAGGTCGCCAGCAGCGACTGGAAGGTGGTCCAGGCCCTGCTGGCCCAGGGCAACCTGGAGTACCTGCGCGAGGCGGTGACCTACGTCGGGCACTACCAGAACCGCGACTACACGGTGGCGGTCATGCCCCTGCAAGAGGACCTCACCGGGCGCGCCATCGGGCAGCTGGTGGCCGCCCGCGAGCTGCCCCCGTTCCGCGTGAAGGTGCGCAACGCCACCGTGATGGCCGCCTGTGGCTCGCTGGTGGCGCTGTTCCTGGTCTGCGGCCTGATCCAGATCGCCATCCGCGGCGGCCTGGTCTGGCCCGCACGCTACCTCGCCAAGCGCCTCGACGCCCTGGCCGACGGCGAAAACCCCCCGCCCGCCGACGATCTGGAGCGCGAATCCCCCGCCCTCAAACACCTCTTCCGCGCCTACGATCGACTCCGAGACAAGCTTAAGTGAGACACTTCCTGGTTCTTTTCTGTCTGCTCGCCCTCGGCGCGCCAGCCGCCGAGATGCCCACCGACGTGCCGCTGCCCATCCCCGTCTCGCTGGGATTGCGCGTCATCCGCGTGGACGGCATTCGCGAGGCGGACGGCACGTTCGAGGCCACCATCGACCTGCGCCTGTCCTGGACCGACCCGCGCCTGGCCTTCGACCCCAGCACGCAGGGCACGCGCCGGCGGCTCTACGGGGGGCGCCAGGCCCACCAGCGCATGAGCGAGATCTGGGATCCGGGCATCCAGTTCGAGAACCTGCGCGACCAGCGCGGGCAGGTGGTGGACGAGGCGCTCTGGGTCGACGACCACGGCCTGGTGGAGTGGGTGCGCCGCTACCGGGGCCAGTTCGAGGCCAACTTCGACGTCTCCAACTTCCCGATCGACCGCCAGGTGCTGCCCTTCATCTTCCTGTCGGCCGAGCACGACCGTCACCAGGTGGTGCTGGTCGACGACGCCGCCGCCACGGCGTTCTCCGATAGCGCCGCCGTGAGCCTGGATGGCTGGCAGGTGGGCACCGAGGAGGTGATCACCGACCTGGTCACCCACTGGAACGGCACCACGCACTCGCAGGTGCGCTACACCATCACGGCCCAGCGCGAGCCGGGCGACTACATCGCGCCCATCTTCACGCCCATCGCGGCGGTCATCCTGGTGCCCATCCTGGCCATCTGGCTCAACCGCTGGCACGACGGGCGCTTCGCCATCGAGTCGTTCGAGTTCATGAATATCGCTGTGGGCGGTCTTTTCGCCACCATCGCGCTCACGCTGGCGGTCTACTCGAGCTATCCGTTCCTGGCCGACGGGCGCAACGTGGTGGGACGGCTCTTCACGCTGAACTACGTGCTGCTGGCCGTGAGCGGGGTCATCATCCTGGTGCTGTTCCGCAATCAGCGGGGGCACCATCCGCCTTTCTCTCCGGGGGTGGCGGTGGAGCTCTTCCGGGCCGCCTGCTGGATCATGCCGGCCATCGCGGTGACGGCCGTGGCCGCCATCGTCATCACAGCTCTTCCTTAGAGATTTTGCGCGTCGTCATCCTGGCGGGCCTTGCCGATTCTGCGCTCGCTGACGACCGACTGAGCATGAGTCGGCCGAGGTTGTAGCTCTTGCAGGTCGCTCAGACGAACGGTAACCGCAGGTGGAACGCGCCGTCCAGGTAAGACAGGTCGCCGCCTGTCCGGGTAGCGATGCCGCGGGACAAGAAGAGCCCCAGGCCCGTCCCCTCTCCCACCGGCTTGGTCGTGAAGAACGGCTCGAAAAGGTGCCGCCGAACCTCGGGAGGGACCCCCGGGCCGTCGTCGGTGATCACCAGCTCGACGACCCCAGGAAAGAGACGGGGCACGATGACGATGCGGCGCGCCCCCGCATCGCGGGCGTTGACGAGCAAGTTACTCAGGACCTGCACCAGCTCTCCCGGCTCGCAACGGACAGGGGGGAGAGCCTGCAGCTCGGCATCGACGGCCAGATCGAGGTGCCCAAGCGTGAGGGCGTCTTGCAGCACCGCGTGGAGCTCGGCGCTGGCCGGCCCCTGCTTGCGCGCGTAGACCAGCATGCGGTTGGTGATCCCCTGACAGCGATCGATCGCCTTCTCCAGGAGGTCCACGCAGGCCGCGTCGCCCGGGTGCCTGCGCAGCATGTGCACGGTCGTTTTCATGGCCGCCAGCGGGTTGTTGATCTCGTGGGCTACGCCGGCCGCCATCACACCTAACGAGGCCTGCCGGCCGGCCGCGAGCATGCGCGCCTGGGCCTCCTGCAGCTCCCGGTGTGCCTGACGCAGCTGCACGTAGGCCGAGCCCATCTCGACGGGAAACACGAGCATCAACACGGTCCAGGGCGAGAGGTCCAGGAGCAGGGTGCACAGGGTCCCCAGGGCCAGCACCGCGGGAGCCTGAAGCTTCATGCCCTGGACCTGCATCCTCAGACACGTGCGCAAGGGTATGTCCTCGAACACGGACTGAGCCCGGGCCTGCAAGCTCGCAGCCGCCAGCACGTAGGCCACGATCGCAAGCGGAGCGGGGGCCAACGCCACCAGGGTGAAGGTCGTCAGCGACCAGCCCAGGTTGAAGACGAGCACACGTCCTGGCTTGCGGTTGAGGCGATCGGCCACCAGTCCTGTGAGCGCGCACACGAGCACTCCGGGTCCGACTCCCCACGAGCGCGCGGCGCCGAAGTAGAGGCACTCGCCAAGGTTCAGGGCCCCGTAGCCGGGCACATAGAGGGAGCGCTTCTCCCCATACACGGCCACGGCCGCGAGCACCAGCAGGCTCAGGGGCGCGGGCGTCGTGCCGGGTTGAAGGAGGGCGCTCGGGAGATAGATGGCGAGGCCGAGCGCGAGCACGAACAGCGAGAAGGACATGGCGGGCTGGGATTTCGCCCGCCGAGCGGAATGTGCCTGTTACTGACTCACGGAGCGGTCGCTTCGAGATAGGCGCGCACGACCTCCGGCCCGGGGGGCAGCGCCAGCTCGCGCTCCACGGTCTTCACGTAGGCGTGGTAGAAGCGCACCGCCTCGTCCCGGCGCCCCTGAGCGGCCAGCGCCCGGATCAGACCCGCCCCGGCCGACTCCGACACCCGGTCGAGCTCCAGAGCCCCGCGGGCGTAGCGCTCGGCCTCGGCACCGCTAGAGGCGGCGCAGGCTCCCTCCCAACAGGAGACCGCCGTGCGCAGGCAGGCCTCGCGCAGGGGCAGCACCCAATCGTCGGCGCAATCACGGGCGAACTCTCCGCGATACAGCTGCGCCCCGGGGGCGAACTGGCCGGCGCGCAGACAGCGCTCCATCTCGGCCACGTCCCACCATGCGTCCAGCGCCTTGTTGAAGCGGTAGCCGCGCTCCTCGCGCAGCAGGACATCGGGCCGGTCCAGCGCTTTGCGCACGCGGTGCACGCTGGAGACCAGCGCACGCTGGGCGCGGTCGCCGTCGGAATCAGGCCAGAACAGGTCGCGCAGCCGCTCTTGCGGCACCAGCTGCCCGCGCCGGCTCAGAAGATAGACCAGCAGCCAGCGAGAGCGCGCCGACTCGAATGTGCACACGCGCCCGTCCACGGTAACCCGCGTGTCCCCCAGGGTTTCGAAGCGCAGACCGGTTGAGGCTACGGGCGCAGGGTCCGAGCCGGCCAGGCGCACCTCGCGCAGCACTTCAGGGTCGCAGGTGGGGGCCTCCCCGTGGGCCAGAGCCACGGCGGCATTGAGCACCTGGAGCGCGCGCGAGTCGGTCGCCCCGCCCAGGGACACGAGCAGCCGGGCCACCGGGTCCTCCACCTCCCCCGGGTCACCCGGGGCTCCGGAAACCAGGTCGTGCAGGCGAGCCGCCACGCGCAGGGCGGCGACCTCGTCGGCTGGCAGCCCGAGGCGCACTGCCGCGCCCAGAACGGCGCGCTCCACCCCGGCCACATGCTCGGCCCAATCGCCCCGGGCGCGAAGCTCCTCGGTGAAGGACCAGAGCGCCTGTCCTCCCCGCACGCGACGACGCGAGGCGCGCAGGGACCGGATACGAGCCAGGAAGGCATCCAGGTCGAACGGTTTGCGCAGGTAGTCGTCCACCCTCAGACGCAGCGCCTCGACCGGGGTGGACTCGTCGGCATACCCCGTGATGAGAATCATATGGGCTTCCGGAAGCGAGGAGCGGAGCGCGGCCAGGGTCTCCAGGCCGTTCATGTCTCCCATGCGAACGTCGCAGATGACGAGATCGAAGAGCTGACCGCGCCCCAGCTCGATTGCCTCACGTCCACCGGCGGCCCCCGTAACCCGGAAGCCCTCGCGCTCCAAGAGCATGCTCATCGTCTGGCGGACGAGCTCGTCGTCGTCGATAAGCAGGATATCCAGCATCAAGGCCTGTCGAGGTCGGCCAACGCTTTGCGGTGCTGGGTAGTGCCGTGCTTCAGGAACTCGGCCTCCCTGGCTTTCTCCCTCACTGCCAGCCCGGAGCATCCGATGACGGCGGCCCCGCTCCACAAACCAGGCTTGTGCATCGAGTCGACTTCGCAAGGCGACCCGCTCATGCCTGTTCCTCGAATCTTTCCGGGCGGGACAAAGCTTTTCTCTCCAGACCGGCAATATGGCGGGCCGCCACGGTGACCAGCTCGTGACCCGCACGTGACCACCGGCTGCTATTCTGAGATCAGGTGACGACACGAGTCACAGGATGGCCACTGGAAACGTTAACAAAATGTTCATTGTTGAGTCGAATTGTTCACGGGTGGTTCCGTGGGGTCTCCTATGATGAGGCGGTCGAATGAGGTTCAGGGGAGGGCGATCATGGCGGGTGGCGGGCTGACGATTTTCAACGATGGACTGTTTCGGGTTGGTCTGGGCGACTCCAATCACGACGGCAAGCTTGATTTCGACTTTGGACTTCGCTCGCAGTCTTACGGAGCCGGTCCGTGGGGCAATTCTTCCCAGGGCGCGGAAATCGGACTGAACACCGACCGCGGCCTCTATCTCGGAGCCGACCGCGCCAGTGGGAATGGGTGGGGCCAGCAGTCCGGCTACGCCCGAGTCTTTGGGGACGGAATTCAGGCTGGCGCTCAGGGCAGCGATGTCTTTGGCAATTACCACGGCAGCTATCTCAACACGGGAGAGCACGGCTACTATAACTCGAACCAGACGGGGAACTACTGGACCGGCAATTATATGGCCAACCAGACGGCCAGCAATGAGTTTGGCTTCTCGCAAGACCAGGTGGTCGGCAACACCTGGACCGGCCAACAGATGGGACAGCACACCCGTGCCAACGCCTGGGGTGGCACTCAGTTTGGCACCTTCAACCCCGGATTTGTCCCGCCCTATGCCGCCAACTATTACCAGACTTCGGGTTGCGCGTGCGCGGGCAGGTTTTTCGGCTGAATTTTTCTCGATTTCGTGAAAGGGCAAAACGATAGGCGGAGTTCTGAACGTTAACCCCAAGCAAAGTCAAGAGCAGGCCACTGCTCGCTACACGCAGCTCGTTTCCGGCGCCAAGACGGGGGCTTACAATCGGCAAGAGTTCGGCCATCTCAGCCAGATGAACAGCCGGATTGCCCAGCTCGAGGCGGAGATCAGCAAGCCGGGAAAGGCCAGCCTGAAGCGCAAGAAGAGCCAGGAGTTGCAGCAGCTGCGTGAGCAGTAATCCACTCTGTCGCAGAGCTACTCGAAGGGCGACTCTTACCCCGGTGGCAGCTCCGGAACCGGGGAGTCGGGCCTCGATGGGCGGGTTTCCAGCCAATCTCACCATATTTTCGACGGCCTCGTTACCGGTACCCTGACATCCGCCGAGGGGATCGGACTTCTGACCGCGCAGGGTCGGGCCGGAGGCGCTCTGGGGGCGGCAACGGATGGACTCGGGAGAGTTACGGATGAAGGACGCTCGCAAGCAAACGGTCAGTTGGATCGAACCTCGGCTGCGGTTTTCGAGGCCCGTCATAACTGGTTCACCGACTGGAGCCCGAACGGACTCTGGGGCAGCTTCGCGGGCTGACCTGTGAGGGAGCTGTCTCCTGGCTCCTCCCCTCGAGGCCTCGCCGAGCATTTCTTGGGTGCGATCGAGGTCACTCGCCGCGCTCTGCGCGAAATGGACGACGCGGCACCATTCCTCGATTCCCTGGCCCAGCATCTGGAACGGGACCTGGGGGAGCTCGCCAAGAGGCTCGCTCGCCTTGAGCATGCCGATCTGCAAGAGGACCTCTCTCCGATCGACCCGCTCCTGTACGCGGGCCTGTCGCACTTCCAGGAGGTTGCCCAATCAGGCCCAGATTCTCGAGCTTCAGGCGCCCGATGCGCCGACCCGGAGGTCGCTGCTCGAGGCAGCCCTCCGGGAAGCTCGTGGGGCGTCGTACGTCGTGGTCCAACTCTCTCGGGAGGATACCCTGGAAGGCCTCTTTACCGACCAGGGTTCTCCGTCGACCTCCACCGCATCGTTCGCCCCGTGACCGGCACGCGAAGTGCGCGGGGCGTTTTCCGGATTCGGCCGGCCGTCGCCCGTGACCGACTGTTCATCCTCGGGTTGATTCGTAAGACCTGCGCTTACACCGTGCCCGCCGGACGCCCCATGACCGCCAGCCAGATGGTTGAGGTCTTCTTCGAGTCGTATCAGTTCACCGACTTCGCGGCCGACCCGGAGCTCCTGACCCTGATTGCCGAGCACCCTACCAGGCCCCGACAGGTGGGCTACCTCGTGGTGCGCAGGTCGGTCTACGAAGAGCCGGACCCGAGCCCGTTTCCCTACATTTACGATATCGCGGTCCATCCGGATTGTTGGGGGCAACGCGTGCCTCACGACCTCCTGGCGGTCGCCGACAGCAGCCTGGCGGAGACTGGTCGGACAGGGCTCCAGGCGGACGTGAGCGAGGGAAATCCTCGGGCCCTCAAGACAGCTTTGAAGAGTCTGGGGTTCGAGCCGTTGAGTCGACGTTGGGCTCGCCGGCTGGGCGACTGAGCCCGCCGTTGTCGCCGAGAGTGCACCTCCAACGGGCCGCTTGGATGGGTTGACTGAGCGTGCCCCGCCCTGCTTTTCGGCTACCAGCCATACCCGCCTTGATTGATGATGACCTGGCCGCCATTGTTGATGATGACCTGCTGGCCTCCGGGCAAGTTGCCCGGCCCGAAGCCATAGCCGCCCGGCCCGGTCACGCCATACTGCACTCCCACGCCGTTGGGGCCGATGCTGACACCGCCCTGCTCATAGGTTCCATTGCACCGATTGTAGCTCGAGCTCCCCAGGTAGACCCCCAGATTGCCGTTCTGGTCCACGCCGATCCCGAACTGCGAGCCGGTCTGCACCTGGCAGGTGGCCGCCGGACGTTGGTGATGATGATGCGGCTGTCCCCAGCTGTCGTGAGCCAGCGCGGGGCTGGCCAACAGGCCCATCGCGGCGGCCGTCAATCCCAACGTCAGCCCCAGCGTGGCCAGCTTGCCCTTGAGCCAGCTCTTGGGCTTTTCTTGACCGGATTGGAGGGTCACCTTGTCCGGCTCGGACGCCGGGCGCTCGGCTGCTTTCCCTGCCGGCTGGGGTCGGGTGGAGTGCGCCGAGAAAGCCGGGGTCATAGAGTTGAGCGAGCTGATCATTGCGTGCCTCCTGTTGCTGCGGTTACCTGTCTCCATTATAGGAGACCCCGGGCACGAGGCGGTCACGAGCCAGTCACGAGCTCTCCGAGCCTGTAACAAGATCGTGACCAGAAATTGTCAAACTCCACGGCCAGGCCCGTGCTCGGTTTCAATGAGGCTGAGCCAGATGGCTCAACAGGGGACAGGAGATGCCGGCCCGGGCGGGCACCGTGACGGGCAGCTCTTGCCAGCGCGTCGCCACGGCCTCGATGGCATTCTTCAGGGCGGGCCGGGTCCAGAAGCGCTCGCGCAGGTCGACCTATCTCCGCACGCTCAATTAGCCGGGGATGGTCCCTGCTAAGGGGTCAGGCAACGCCCTGCCGAGTGACTGCCCTGGTCTGGGAAGGTTCCGCGTGAATATGCCGGTAGCGGTACATCTCGATTAATTCGGGCGGAATGCCCCAGTCGTCAGCGCCCACCCGATCGTGCAGGCGCTCCAGGTCCTCGCGATAGGTCTTGAGCAACAGCTCGGGCATACGCCCGTGTGGCGGAACCAAGCCGTGCTGGTAGGCGGCGTTGAGCATATGCTCTGCGCCCTTCTGCACGCCTTCCTCGCGCGTCAGAGTGCGGATCAATTCCCTCTCAGGCGCGAACCAGCGGTAGCCCTCGTCCAGCGAGGAGTGCTCGTCGTGCAGGATGGCGGTCAGGTCTCGCGACAGCACCGGCGAGAGATGAAAACCATCCCGCTTTGTTCCGGTGGCGACCACCAGGTTCGGCAACGAGGTCTGGCCCACCACGGGAAATGTGTCCGCGCTGGTTGGACGCCAACCTACGTTGACCCGGGCCAGAGTGGCGCGGTAAAAGTTGGTGTTGATTTGCTCCATGGCTCCGCGCAGGAGCGAGTGCACCGAGATAGCCCGCCCCTGCTCCTGCGGCACAGGTGAAATGAGATTGCTGGCCCCGATCAGGACCGTGTCGTTGACCTCCGGCTTCTTGAAATAGGGTACCGCGTACAGTCCGCAGGCCAGCCCGCGATTTGGGGTGCGGATGGTCCTCTGCAGGGGGAATTCGGGACTGCTCAGCTCGAGCGAGACACCGATACCGTAGAAAATGCGGGGAATTCTCAGGTCCAGCCGGCTGGCCACGATCAGGTCGCTGACCCGTGCTCCGCACGCCAGCAGGAACTTGTCGCCCTCGATGCGTCTGCCATCCTGGAGCTCGACGTGCTGGATGCCGCCGGTGCCAGCCACCAGGCGCGCTGCGTCGCTCGCCACCAACTCTACGTGCGGGCTGGATAGCAAGGCGGCGTCGAGCGCCTCCAGCACCAGACGCGGATTAAGCCAACCCTCGGCGGGGATATAGAGGGCTTGCGTGGCGCGGTAGCGCTGCTCGGGCAGGTAACCGGGGATGTCGGCCGGATCCAGCCGCTGGTAAGGCTCCTCGAACTCGCGTAGAGCGGCTTCGACCGCCTGGAAGTTCCGATCGTCGAGATCGTCGGCGGCAGTGTTGTTGATGAGGTAAGTTCCAAGATCGTAGCAACCGCCGCAACGGCCCTGACACTGCGAGCAGGCAGCCGGAAGCCGGCAGCCGGCCACGTCCATGATCTCAAGGATGAACCGATGCCACATCCGGGTGGCCAGATGGCTGAGCCCGAAGTGGAACATCTCCACCTCTGAGCGGAGTGTCCCATGGCCCAACTCGGCAAAGGAATTCAGCATCGCGGCCGCCGCCAGCGTTGCCGAGCCGGGACGCTCGCGCTGGCCTAGGACCAGGATGCGGTCGGTGGGACCTGCTCGCCTGGCGAGCCGGAAGGCCGTGGTGCAAGCCAGGATACCGTTGCCGATGATCACAAACCGCATGAGGTGAGTATGCGCCTACCTGAGGAGCGGTCCAATGATCTGGATCAATCACCTGGCCTACCGGCTCGGCTCAATGGGCCACGGGTCGGGCCAACAGTTGCCGCATGTGCCGGATCAGGTCGGTCGTGGTGACGATCCCGACGGCCTTGTCGGCCCTTGTGACGATGACCCGGTGAATCTTGGCTTCCAGCATGATGTCGATCACCTCGGTGAATGGCGCGCTCTCATCCGCTCGGTAGACGGCAGGGGTCATGATGTCGGCCACGGTGCGCGAGTCTACCTGCTCGACCTAGAAGCCGTCCATTTCCTCTTCCTCCAGCCAGACGTCTCGGTAGTAATGAGGTCGCGGCCCAAGCTGCACCAGCCGGCCCTCGGATCTCGCGTTCGCGATGTCCGTCATGGAGACCACTCCCATCGCCGAAGGCCCAACTGGACGGGCCCGCAGGCACCGCCCCGCAGCAGCCGATGTCGACCAGCGTACGCGTCTTGGGCAGCCAGCTTGCAGTTCTCGGGGCGAAACCTGTAGGCCCGGGCCCCCCTCGATCACCACGGCGCGGTGATCCGCCGCGAGTGCGGGCCGGGATGGCCGTCTTCGCCGGAGAAACAGGGCTCCTGCGACCCGAGCCCACTGTCCGTTTTCGATGCGAAACGGCAGTCATGCCTCGGGCAGACGCAGCCGCATCATCTCGCCGCTGAATCTTTGAACGGCGACCGGGGCATGTCGGGTTTCTCGGCCACCGCGCAGCCGTAGTCGCCCGCGAAGCCCTCGTGAGGCTCATCCTATCCTGCACCTAGACTACACCTAGACTATCACTTCGCCCGGCTCGAACCCGCCCAGGCTTGAGCGCGGCCGCCTCGGCCCGCACGCTCTCGAGCTTGTTGCGCTCCCAGGTTCCCATCAGCTGAATGCTGTCTTGCGGCTCCGCACTGGTCTCTCTGGCTTTCCGACCTTCGGCGGCCATGGGAGCCAGGGGTGCGGACGTCACGGATCTATTTCGGGATGGGGGCCTCCTCGCCTTGATTCCGAGGGGCAGTATCGGCCGAGCGCGATGCGATTAAGGACCACCAGCTAAAGCTGGTGGATTTGAGTGACGACTCAAGTCGTTGGTTCCGGCTAAAGCCGGCTCAAAGCCACCCGCCCACGCGGGCCAAAGGGCGGAGGGGGGCGTCCCGCCCCTACGGGCCCCCCTCCCCATCGACTCGGAAGTCATCAGCCCTGATCAGGTCTTGGTTTTCGATATACTGCTTTACGATCTCGTCAGTTACGTTCCCGCTGCTCACGCAGAAGTACCCGCGCCCCCAGAAGTGACGCCCCCAGAAGGTCTTCCGGAGATGCGCGAACTCTTGCAGCAGCTTGTACGACGACTTCCCCTTCAGTTGCTGCAGGAGCTTGCTTATCGTGACCCGCGGTGGGACCGACACGAACAGATGCACGTGATCCTTCGAGACGTGACCCTTCATGATCTTGACGTCCACCCGATCACAGATCTCCCGGATGAGATCCCGGGTCCGCGTGGCGACTTCGCCGACCAGGACGGGCTTGCGATACTTCGTGGCCCACACCAAATGCAAATGCACAGCGAAAACGGAGTGAGCGCCCCTGCGATACTCTTCTGCCATTCGGCAACTTTACCATGGGACGCTCACTATGCTGAAGCCGCCGCCTGAAAGGCGGGGGGTTTTAGGACCCAGGATGAGACACTAAAAGGTAACCAATGATGAACTTTAGCTTCGCTTGCGCAGCATGACGCGTTGTAGCTTCCCACGGGGCTGGTCGGCCCGGACAAATGGCTTGATCCAGATCATTGTCTGCCCGCCCGGCCTGGGTCAAACTGACGGCAGTGAACAAGCTTGGATGGAGCACTGTAGTGCTGATCTGGGCCAGCCTCCTGAGCGGATGCAGTCAGGGGGCCCCTGGCGTCAGGGGTACCCCGGGTGAGTCATGGACCTCTTGAGTGCCGGCCCCGATTGCGGCCAGCAACGAGTCACGGGCCGCGGCCGCCATCGTCATCACAGCTCTTCCTTAGAGATCTTGCGCGTCGGCATTTTGGCGGGCCGGGTATCCTGAATCAGCTCGGTCACGGTGAAGAACGCCCGCTGGAGATCGCCCACCTCGTCCTTCGTATCGGGGGGGATGACCTGGGGGGCCCGGCCGCGGCAGAAGTCCTCCATCTCCTCGCGCAGCGTGACCAGCGAGGCGACCACCCATCCCAGCACGATCCAGACGATGAGCCCCGCGCCGACCACCATCAGGCCCTGGGCCAGCGCCGAGCGCACCAGGCGGGTGTGGTCGGCCGCCATGAGATCGCGCTCGCTGACCTGGCTGCCAAAGCTCCAGTCGGGGCCGCTCAGGGGCACGTAGGCCGCCACCACGGGGCCCTGGGGGGTCTGCAGGATGAGCGTGCGCGGGCCCTCGTGGTTGGTGAGCTTGAGGGCGTATTCCATCCCCTGGCCGGTCCGGCGCGCCTCTTCCACGACGTTGCCCTCGCCGCCGAACACGATGTTTCCGCTCGAGGTCACCACCTGGAACTCGCCCGCCGTGGTGCGGTGCGACTCGACGTGCTCACGCAGCGAGGTGAGCTCGAAGTCGATGGTGGCCACGCCCAGCACCTTGCCGTCGCGCAGGAACGGCACCGAGCAGGTGACCACGCGCGCGTTCTCGGCCTTATAGGGGTCGGTCCAGTGGGTGCGCAGCGACTTGAGCGGGCCGCTGAACCAGTCCCACTTGCCGTCGGCGTAGTCGGTGCGCTCCACGCGCTGGATCCGGTCGGTCTGGCGCACGATGCCGGGGCCGAACAGCCGGCGGCCGGGGTAGCCGTCCGGGACGTAGGCGATGCCGGCGCCGTAGAAGCTGGGATTGGCGTGCAGGGTCGCCTCCAGCAGGCTGTAGAGCTCGTCCTCGGGCAACTGGGGATGCTTGGCCAGCAGGCTGGCGATCATCTCGGCAGCCCGTTCGGCGCTCAGAAAGTAGCTGTCGTACTGGCCCGCGTGGAACACCGCGTCGTTCTGCACTTCGCTGCGCCGCTGCTTGAGCACCAGGCTGGAGAGGCCCATCTGCTCGGCGACTACCGACAGGATGGCGATCAACAGCAGCGGAAGGACGACCAGGGTCGTGTAGCGCGGGCGCAAGGAGCGGAGCAAAGCCGCCGCAAGTTCGGCCAGGGGCGACAGGAAACCTCCGCGAAAGCCTTCTGCCTTGAACGCCACCGATTCCCTGCGCTTCCGCCTGCCTCTGGCCGTCCTCTGGCCGGTCACCCTGGTCATGCTGGTGGGCATGCTCATCCTGGTTTCGACCCAGACGGCGTCCAATCTGTCGGCGCGCACTCAGGAGTTTCGCGAGGAGACCGATCTCACGGCCGAATGCCTGCACGCCACGCTGCGCACCACCGAAGCGCTGGCGGCGCTGGTGGCCGAGCGCGTGCGCCGCACTCCGCGGCAATCCGAGGCCGAGCTCTACGAGCTGCTCGAGGACGCGCTCAACAGCAACCCCGCGGCCTTTGGAGCCGCCGTGGCCTACGCTCCCGGCTTCTACCGGCCGGGCCTGTTCTGCCCCTACGTCCACCGCGACGGGGATGATTTGCGCCGCATGGATATCGGCCACATCGAGGGCGAGCGGGGTTACGACTATTCCGGTTGGACCTGGTTCGAGGGCGCCCGCACCTCGGGGCGCGGCGTGTGGAGCCGGGTCTACCAGGATAGGGGCGCTGGCGAGGTCATGATGACCACGTTCTCGGAGCCGATCCAGGCCGAGGGCGAGTTCGCGGGCGTGGTGACCGTCGACGTGGCCCTGCGCGACCTCGAGCGCACGCTCAAGCAACTGACGCCTCCGGGGACGCGGTCGTACCTGGTGGAGTCCAACGGCGACGTCCTGCTGGCTTCCGAGGCGCAATCGGCCACGAACCTGCGCGACATCTTCGTCGGCGAGGAGGTCGACCGGCTGGCGTTCAGCGCCAATTCGACCACCTCTGGGGTCTTCCACCTCAAGCGCGTCAATCGGGACGTGGAGGTGGCGATGGCCCCGCTGCCCGGCACCGGCTGGCAGCTGGTCATGGAGACGGATCGCTCGGCGCTGATCAACGACTCGCTGCAACTGCTCGGCATGCAGATCTCGTTGATCTTGCTGGGGCTGGCCACGGTCGGATTCGTGGTCTGGCGCTCGAGCCGCATGGTGACCATGCCGGTGGTGGCTCTCAACGAGCAGGTGCGGTCGTTCGCCCGCGACCACCAGCCTTTCGAGCTGCTGCCCGGCGCGCTGAGCGGCGAGGTCGGCGAGCTGGCCAACAGCTTCTACGAGATGAGCGAGAAGCTGCTCGACCGCGAGGAGAAGATCCACGAGCTCGAGACGCAGCGCTTCAACGCCCTGGTGGCCAACCTGCCGGGGGCGGTGTTCCGCTACGAGGGCGCCGAGCGGCGGCTCGAGTTCGTCAGCGACGCCATCGAGCCGATGCTGGGCCGCTCGGCCGCCTGGTTCATGAGCGACGCCTCCTCGCTGCGCGACGCCATCCATCCCGAGGATCGCGAGGCCGTGCTGAGCGCGGTACGCAGCGCACGCGAGAGTCGCCAGCCCTGGCGCGTGGAATACCGCATGCTGCACCACAGCGGCGAGGCCGTCTGGGTGGAGGAGCGCGGCCGCTGCGTCTATGGGCCCGAGGGCGAGGTGGAGTTCTCCGACGGCATCCTGCAGGACGTGAGCGATCTCAAGCAGGTCGAGCGCGCCCTGCACGAGGCGCGGGCGGCGGCCGAGCAGGCCAATCAGGCCAAGTCCGACTTTCTGGCCAACATGAGCCACGAGATCCGCACCCCGATGAACGCCGTGCTGGGACTGACGCACCTGGCGCTGCAGACCGACCTCAACCCCAAGCAGGCCGACTATCTGCGCAAGATCCAGAGCTCGGCCGGCAACCTGCTGCAGATCATCAACGACATCCTGGACTTCTCCAAGATCGAGGCGGGCAAGCTCAGCATGGAGACGATCGCCTTCCGCCTCGACGAGGTGCTCGAGGGCGTGCTGGGGCTCTTCGGCCTGCGCGCCTCCGAGAAGGGGATCGAGCTGTTCGTCATCGCCGAGCCCGACGTGCCCAACAAGCTGGTCGGCGATCCGCTGCGCCTGGGCCAGGTGCTGGTCAACCTGATCGGCAACGCCATGAAGTTCACCGAGCGGGGCGCCGTGGTGGTGCGCTGCTCGCTGAAGCAGAAAGTGCCCAACGGCGTGGTGCTCGAGTTCAGCATCAAGGATACCGGCATCGGGATGACCGAGGAGCAGCTGGGCCGTCTCTTCCAATCGTTCAGCCAGGCCGACACGTCCACCACGCGCAAGTATGGCGGCACCGGGCTGGGGCTGGCCATCAGCCGCCGCCTGATCGAGCTGATGGAGGGCGACATCAGCGTGGAGTCGACCCCCGGCCAGGGCACGACGTTCCGCTTCACCACGCTCCTCTCGCTGCAGACCCAGACCCCGCCCACGGTGCGCGTGCGCATCAACCTGCGCGGCAAGCACGTGCTGGTGGTGGACGACAACGAGACGGCCCGCCAGATCATGACCGAGATGCTCGACTCGCTGGGCTTCGCGGTGGACAGCGCCGCTTCGGGCGACGAGGCCCTGGCGCGCGACATCGAGTCCTACGACGTCATCCTGATGGACTGGCAGATGCCCGGCAAGTCGGGCCTGGAGACCTCGCGCGAGCTGCGAGCGCGCTTCGGGGATAAGACCCCCGCCATCCTGATGGTGACCAACTACGGTCGCGACGAGGTGCGCGCCGCGGCGCAGTCGCTGGGTCTGGAGGGCTTTCTGGTCAAGCCGGTCACCCCGGCTCTCCTGATCGATGCCATCGCGCAGGCGCTGGCGGGGGAGGGGGCGGTGGTGGCTCCCGCTCAGACGACCGCCGCCCCGGCGCTGCGCTTCAGCGGGCGCGTGCTGGTGGCCGAGGACAACCCCATCAACCAGCAGGTAGCCACGGAGATGCTGCAGCACCTGGGCCTCGAGGTGGAGCTGGCGTCCAATGGGCGCGAGGCCCTGGAGAAGCTGGAGAAGGGCCGGTTCGACCTGGTCTTCATGGACGTGCAGATGCCCGACGTGGACGGCTATGAGGCGACGCGCCAGCTGCGCGCGCAGGAGCGCTACGCGGGCCTGATCGTGATCGCGATGACCGCCCACGCCATGGCGGGCGACCGCGAGCGTTGCCTGTTGGCGGGCATGAACGACTATGTCTCCAAACCCATCGGCATGAGCGCCCTGGCCGAGACGCTGCACCGCTGGATGCGCGGAACCGAGGGCGCGCTCGAGGTGCACGAGGCGCTGGATTGGCCGCCGCTCCCGGGTGTCTCGGTGCCCGAGGGGGTGCAGCGCCTGGGCGGCAACGCCAGGCTCTACCGGCGGCTGCTGCTCGAGTTCGCTCGCGACTTCGGCAACGTGGCCGAGCGCCTGCGCGGCCTCGAAGGCGAGCCCCGGGTGCTTTTGGCCCACTCTCTGGCCGGGGTAGCCGGCAATCTGGGCATGGAGGCCGTGCGTGAGGAGGCACGCGCGCTGGAGGCGGCCGCGCGCGACGACGAGGCCGAGGTCATGGCCGCCTGCCTGCCTCGGCTGGACGAGCGCCTGGCCGAGGTGCTGCGCGGCCTGGCCGGGCTGTCCGCCGACGAGAGCGCCCCGGTCATGGAGGCGGGCCAGCTGCACGAGGTCGGCGCCCGCCTCGAGCAGCTCCTGCGCGACGGCGACCCGGCCGCCGAGGAGCTCGCCTCCCGCCTGGCCGGCCACGGCGAGCTCGGCGCCCGCCTGCTGCGGCAGGTGGAAGCCTTCGACTTCGACGAAGCGCGGACAACCCTGGCTCTAATCCTCAAAGGAGCAAGCTCTTGACTATACTCTCCTGTCGACTGTCGACTGTTGACTGTCGACCTCTCGCAAGATGACTCAGAAGCTCCTGATCGTCGACGACGAGCCGCTTAACATCAACGTGCTGGTGGAGCTCTTCAAGCCGCACTACAAGCTGGCCGTGGCCAAGAACGGCGAGCAGGCGCTGCAGCGCGCCCAGGACGATCCTCCGCCGGACCTGGTGCTGCTCGACGTCATGATGCCCGGCATGGACGGCTACGAGGTCTTGCGCCGCCTGCGCGAGCAGGCCCTGGACATGCCGGTCATCTTCGTGACCGCGATGGGGGAGGCCCGCGACGAGCAGAAGGGCCTGGAGCTGGGCGCGGTCGACTACGTCACCAAGCCGATCTCGCCGGCCATCGTGGCGGCGCGCGTCAAGAACCACCTCGAGCTGCAGCGGGCGCGCCAGTTCCTCAGAGACCAGAACGCCCTGCTCGAGGAGGCCGTGCGCGAGCGCACGCGCGAGCTGCGGCTGACCCAGGACGTGACCATCCAGGCGCTCGCCTCGCTGGCCGAGACCCGCGACAACGAGACCGGGGCGCACATCCACCGCACCCAGCTGTATGTGAAGGTGCTGGCCGAGCGTCTGGCTCTCAATCCAGCGTACGCCGGGGTGCTGACCCCCGAGGTGGTGGAGCTGATGACCAAGTCCGCGCCTCTTCACGACATCGGCAAGGTGGGCGTGCCCGACGCGGTGCTGCTCAAGCCGGGACGCCTGAACGACGAAGAGTTCGCTATCATGAAGCAGCACCCCACGCTGGGCCGCGACGCGCTGCAGCGGGCCGAGGACTCGTTGCACGGCACCAGCTCGTTCCTGCGGCTGGCCCGCGAGATCGCTTACTCGCACCACGAGAAGTGGGACGGCTCGGGCTATCCGGTGGGGTTGAGCGGCGCCGACATCCCGTTACCGGGGCGCATCATGGCCGTGGCCGACGTCTACGACGCGCTGATCTCCAAGCGCTGTTACAAAGAGGCGTACTCGCACGAAGAGGCGGTGCGCATCATCACCGAGGGGCGGGGCCAGCATTTCGACCCCGAGCTGGTGGATGTGTTCCTGGAGTGCGCCGAGGAGATCCGCCGCGTGGCCGCGGCGCATCGGGACGGGCACGAGTAGCCTAGCTCGCGGCCGAGGCCTTCTTCACCAGCGTGACCTGGCGCACGCCGCTCAGGCGATGCCCCAGCAGACGGGTGCCGGTCTTCTCGAAATCGCCGGGGTTCCCGCTGACCTCGAAGCGGTGCGAGGGGTTGCTGACACCGGAGAGGCCCAGCTTGCGCAGCTCTTCCAGGGCGTAGGCGGCCGGGTCGACGATGGTGACGCCGGGCAGCAGCTCCTCGATGAGTGGGGTCAAGAACGGGTAATGGGTGCAGCCCAGTACCAGCGTGTCGATGCCGACCTCGCGCAGCGGGCCGACATACTCCTCGACAGCTTCGCGCGCTTCGGCCGTGTCGACCTTGCCGGCCTCGACCAGCGGCACGAGCTTGGGGCAGCCGACGGGGTAAACGCTGCAGTTGGCCTGCGGCGCCAGCACGCGCTCGTAAGCGCCGCTCCTGGCGGTCAACGGGTTGGCGATGAGACCGATCTTGCCGTTGCGGGTCAGGCGGCCGGCGGCCAGGGCGGCGGGCTCGATGATGCCGATGACGGGCACGGGGCACCAGCTGACCACACGCGCGTAGGCCAGCGCCGAGGAGGTATTGCAGGCCATCACCACGGCCTCCACTCCCTGCTCGACGAGATAGGCGACGATGTTGTCGATCAGCGCGCAGACGTCGTCAGCGGTGCGGTTACCGTACGGACAGTGGGCCGTGTCTCCAAAGTAGAGCAGCTCGTGCTCGGGCATCTCGCTCAGCATGCGCCCGGCTACGGTCAGGCCTCCCAGGCCCGAATCAAAAACCCCGATCATGGCGAAGCAGCTCCTGCTTGAAAAATTCCCAAGGAAACTTCTCCCGCGAGAAGCCGAATCCTCTAATGCTCAGGCGCTGACAGCACCCAGACGGCGCGCCCGGGACGCGGCGGCGGGTGGTGGTGCCGCGGTCTGCGCCTGGCCCCCCTGGCGAAGCCACCGAATCGCTTCGCACTGGGCTCCATACGAGGACGCCCCCATGAACAGTCGCGGTTTGCCACTCTCGGCTGCTACCGGATTCCCATCTTCTTCGACCCAGGCAGCCCAGTTGCCATCGGGTTGCTGGCTGGTCCGCAAGACCAGTCCAGGCTTGATCTCCAATCCTCGCCGTCGCAGCGAGGGAGCTGTGTTCTTCTGCTCAAACCAGTCCATCGGGCCTCACAAATTTATTCAAAGCAAAATCCCCCATCCCCAAATACCAAACCTCATCCAGAACAACCGACTGGCTGTCAAACACACACCCTTCCACGCATAGTATAAATGTTCGGAGCCCATTTTGGCAACAGGACGGGAGTCCTGTCATAATTCGTTAACAGCCAGGGTCAGGACGCCGGCGCTCGAAGCACCGGGCATGCCTGCTGGAATCGAACTTTACAAGACCAAAAAGCTGCTCAAGCGCACGTTGCGCGTGGCCTACCCCCCCGGAAACGGTGACCTCGTGTTGCGGACCGAGCTCGACTGGGGACGCGACATCCATCCGACCAAAGTCAGCGCCGACAAGACGATCTCCACCTTCGAGGTCAAGGCCAACCACCCGTTCCTCTACTTCAAGCCGGTCCTGTGTCGGGGCGGGGAGCAGTTCTGGGCCAAGGGCGACAACCAGTTGCTCCTGATGACCGAGGACGATCGGCGCGTGTGCTACCCGTTCTTCTTCAGCCCCGAGCAGGGGCGGATCTCCAAGCTGCTCACGTTCCCCTCCAAGATCCTGGGGCGCGAGCACCGCGTGCGCGTCTTCCTGCCGCCGGGCTACGACGAGAACACCCTGGCCGAGTATCCGGTGGCCTTCGTGCAGGACGGGCAGAACCTGTTCTTCCCCGAGGAGGCCTTCATGGGCCAGGACTGGCACTTCGACTCGACCCACATGCAGCTGCGCTCGATGGGGGCCGTGGATGACGCCATCCTGGTGGGCATCTACTCGGGCGACCGCATGGAGGAATACACCAAACCGGGCTACGAGCTCTACGGCCGCTCGCTGGTGGAGGAGATCGTGCCCGAGTGCGACAAGCGCCTGCGCTCCCGCGCCGATCGCCGCTATCGCGCGGTGTGGGGCTCGTCCCTGGGGGGCGTGGTGTCGTTCTACTGCGCCTGGCACCACCCCGAGACGTTCGGCGCCGCCATCTGCATGTCGAGCACCTTCTCGTTCAAGGACGATCTGCTCGAGCGCGTGCTGACCGAGAACCCCGTTCCGGACGTGGGCTTCTATCTCGACAGTGGCTGGCCGGGCGACAACTACGAGACCACCCTGGGCATGACCATGGCCCTCATCAGCCGCGGCTGGCGCCTGGGCCAGCGCCTCATGCACTTCGCCTTCCCGATGGCCCAGCACAGCGAGGTCGATTGGGGACTGCGCCTGCACGTCCCCTTGCAGCTTCTGAACGGCTCGGTCGCGCGCTACAGCCGGCTCAAGAGTCCCGCGCTGGGAGACGCTCCGCGCGTGATGGTCACTTCTTAACGGAGCACATTGGGCACTCGGGTTGGTGTCCGTGCTGTGGTGAGCGCGTCTATCAGCTTCACCCCGATGTCATCTCGGCAGCCCCTGGTGCGGCGCGGACGAGTATCGGTTGAACGCGGTGTCCTTGATGGGTCAGATACGCGTTTTGACGGGCGCCTCCGTTGACAAGATCGCCCGGTTCTTCACCGAGAATCTGGGGCTTAAAGTCAGCAAAGGTTCTCAACATATTGCACAAGCTCGGAGAGCACCTCAAGCCCTCCACTGACATCCTGACTCAGCAGTTGAGAGCAAGCCAGGCCGTGAACAGTGACGAAACGGGCTGGTGGTTCTTGGGAGAGTTTGGCTGGGCCTGGAGTTTCAGCGACCCCCGCACGTGCATCTACCGTATCGAGAACAACCGGGGACACCGGGTCGTCTTGGACATTCTTGGGCCAGACTTCGCGGGGCACCTCAAGAGATCATCGAAGGCACAGGGGGGATCAGGTAGCAGCTTGCTTCGCCAAGCACCTTCAGAAGCACCGCAAGCACGTCCTGGCCTTTCTTGCGGATCCATCTCGGACCCGGCCGTCGACGCGACGAATAACCGGGCCGAGCGAGACATCCGCCCATTCGTCATCTTCCGCAAGGTTTGCGGCGGTGCACGCAGTGCCTGTGGGCCGCGGGACTTACACGGCTGATGAGCATCTACACCACCGTTCGGAAGCGGGGCGCGAGCAATGATTCGGCCTCCTCGTACTCGGCGGCTTCCCAATGATGAAGCGATTCTATTGAAAAGGCTTCTATTTCCTTAATGGAAGGGAAGTCGGTGTCCTCTGTTGAATTTAATTTGCCGCCCCAGAAATCCCATGTCCCGATGGACCTGGTGCAGGGAGGACGACCCAATGCCCTTTGGAAGGCAAGCCCAAGGACTTATCCGGAATTGTCTCCTTTTGGCAATATTGGCGTTATTCCTCAGTTGTGGAGGCCTGGACCCCTCCGGATCCCGTAACTCGGGGGGGGGGACGGAGACACTCGGCAATTCCAATCCCAGCGGCAATTTTAAGAATGATCTCCTGACGATCAGCCTGGTAGCACCCGGCGAAGAGTCCGGTCGATTCTACGACCTGACCCCGGGCCATGTCTCGGACTCGCAGAGAAATGCTGTCATCGCTCGTCTCTCGCGGGCGCGGAAGGAAGCCGTCAGCCCGCGCCACGCTGATGACGCCACTCACCTGCTGCAATTTACGATTCACCAGGAGAACACGGGTTTTGGGGCCCACTTCGTCTACCTGCTGGACACGCTGGAGGGAACTAGTCAACCGTTCGTCGCCTACACTCCTGAGATTTTCATCGGAAGAAGCCCGCACAACGGTGTCACCACCCCGCTCCCCATCCTCGAGCCAGGGAACAACCTCATTGTTTATCGCTGGACCGTTAACGACTCGTCAGAACCGCTGGATGTTGCCCTGCAGCCCACCACGCTCACCAAGCCGGAGTTTGCCTTTCAGACGCTGACCCCGACCGGGAGCGACGAAGTAACCCTAATTTTCAATCTGAATCGCATTGGCGATGCGAGCAGCGCCCAGGTTCAGGGCGAAGTAACCCTGAACGGGCAATACCTTGCCACCATCGACTCGACCACCAACCCGGACCTCGCCAATCTGCTACCGCTTTTTCGGTGCACCCGATCGGGACACTACCACCTGACCATGACTCACAATGGTGTGGTTGAGGTGGACGAGGATTACGTCCAACGCAGCCTGGCCTGGGAGACTCCCTGGCCCAGTATCGAGAACGGAGATGTCAATTCGCCCATCACCTTTACCAACCGTCTGGTTTGGAAAGTCGGCGAGGAGGTGCTCCCCACAGAGGCCGACCAGCCTCGCTGGAGAGCGCGTTTCCCGGGCGACAGCTTCCCGCGTCCCACCGCCGGCCAGGAGCAGCCCTACCAGCCTGGTTCGCAGCTCTCGTTTACCTGGGACCCTTCTTCCCTTGAGGTGAGCGCCAGGGGCGCGGCGGACGGGAGGTTTCGGCTGGTTCCCTCGGACGCGGGGGTCGAGGAGTCCGGTTTAGCCGGGCAACGTCGTGAGGACGTTCAGGCGCGCGAGCCGCAGACAACCTACACCTACTCGGTGGAAGCGGATGCCGTGACCTTTGAGCGTTTCAGCCCGTTGCTCCGCCAGAGGGTCAATGCCTCGGGATTGGTCCCGGCCAAGGTGCGCCAGGTTTACATGGGCGCATGCCCGAAAAGATGCGCGATTGGTCCAGTCCTGAGCAAGGTTTATTGAAGAAAGTTAGAAGCCTCCTGTGCTTAAACCAAGGGCAAAGCCCTTTCAGGAGGCCACCAAGTGAG
>JBDHVW010000053.1:0-54361 GCA_039809865.1 Vulcanimicrobiota bacterium | reverse complement strand
ACTTGGTGGCCTCCTGAAAGGGCTTTGCCCTTGGTTTAAGCACAGGAGGCTTCTAACTTTCTTCAATAAACCTTGCTCAGGACTGGACCAATCGCGCATCTTTTCGGGCATGCGCCCGTCGTAGAACTCCTTCGATCTCGTAGGATCTTCCCCGTCCCCCTCGGGAACCACGAGGACCATACCCTGGCGAGCCCTGGTCAGCAGTACGCGGTAGGCGTTCTTCTGATAAGTCTGGCGCTCGACCTTTAGAACTCGATTCCATCGATTGCCCACGAAGGAGTAATGCCCCCACTGGCGGTTCGAGCAGCGGAGGTCGCCGTCCCAGACGACCGCGGTCCAGTCCAGCTCCAGGCCCTGGATCTGGAACTCCGTTGCAACGTCTTCCAGGTAGAAGGATGAACGGACATCATCCTTGGGCCCTAGGAACCAGTGGATCGGGTCCATCGGTGAACGGATATCGATAGCGTAAGGTTTCAGACGCACAGCCTGCGAGGAAACTACCACTCCATAGCGCTCGCTTCCGCGCGCCCGGCCCCGTAGCCACAGCTTCGCTTTCCCGAGATCGCGCGTCAGAACGATAGGGTAGCGCTCGGTAACCTCGCGCTGGAGTCGCCTGGCCTCTTCCACCTCGTGATCCAGCACCGCCTTTACCAGTGCAGACACACGTTCGGCCCGAAATGATCGCATGGACACTCCCAGGTGGAGGCGGTCGTCGAATTCCACATCAACGACCTTCTGGATCCGCTCCGTGACCGGACCAGCGTCGTATTCGCTGTCGCTCAAATGCGGAGATAAGTGGACTCGCCAGTCCGGAAAAGTACGGAGCAGTGCCTCGAACCACTCGCGGATCCCCCCCTCTCCGGTGTTGATTTCCTGCCCACCGCCGACCAGGCAAACCACCACGGCCCAGTCTGGATGTCTATCCATGCACGAGATCAAAAACTCTGGCTCGGACTTCGCAAAGTCGGGCACTCCCTTCTTGCGCCGCATGAACGAGGAGGTCATCTCGACGTTCCAGGCTCGCTGCGCCTCGTCGAAAAGGGCGACATGCTCGATCGGTGGCCCGGAGTCTGCCAGACAGTCATCACGGAAGTGGTGCACGTTCTGGATGAAGGCCTTGACTTCGCTTCTGGCCGCGCCCAGTTTGAACTTGCGACCTTGTTCCTCTTCTCGGCGGACTTTGTCCCGGGCGAGTGCTTCACGCAGCACGTCCACAAGCGGACCGTTGCCTGACAGAAAAACACTGTAGAGCTCGCTGGCCCTATCAAAATGCTGCGTTGCAACGTCCAGCCCGACGAGAGTCTTCCCTGCCCCGGGAACCCCGGTTACAAAGCATATCGACTTCCGCTGGTCCCCGCGGGCAGCTCGGATGATCTCACAGATCGCTCCGGACGTCCGGGTCAGGTTGGTTGCTCCGGCATCACAGCGGGATATATCCTCGACTGCATGGCCTCCGTACAGCGCCAGTGCAGCCTCGACAATCGTTGGAGTTGGACTGTAGCGTCCACTTTCCCAGGCCTCTGCATCGCCAGGTCTGGGGGAGCGCAATGGCTCATAATCCAGAACATCGCGAAGAACTCGTCCCAAATCCGACCCACCCACGCAAATGGGCAGCAGCAACCCGTCCGCGTGCGGCGTCGTTCCTACAACGATCAGGCCGGCTTGCGCTCGAGTCGCCACCAGGATGGGCGCGACCGTTCTGTTGTGGCTGGTTTCGTGGAAATTCTTCAGGTCGAGCGCATAGTCCCAGACCTGGTCCCGATCGGTACTCTCGAATACTGACTTCCCCACCTTGAACTCGACGACGAAGACCACCTCCCGGAGCACGATCAGAACGTCGATCCGCTTGCCAACCCGCGGGACAGCGAATTCGAAGTACACCTTACCGGGCTCCAGTCGGTACGGCGTCAAAGCCTCGCGCACAATCTGAATCTGCTCGACCCACGCGTCTCGTTGGGTCGTCTCGATCGCGAAGGAGCCACCGAGCGCAATCTGTCCGAGGATCTCATCGTGGCTGCGGGCGATGAATCTCGCAAGGCTGTCGGAATAGAAGGACCGCTTGATCACTCTCGTGTGTCTCCTGATCGGTAGCCACTCGGCGGCACTTTGTAAGAAGCGACCGCCACGGCCAAAACGGCGCAGCCAGAGTGGGCTTCCACTCGAGCGTACTAGGGGTTATCCGACACAAGCCAGAATTGACCTTCGTCCCGCACGACTCGCTTTACATAGAAGGTGGGTACCGGCGGCTTGGGAACCAAAGTCACCTTCTTCAACGGCCGCCAGCGTCGAGCGGTCCACCTCAAGACGAGCCAGGTTCCACCGTCGCGTAGCGGAGAGCGCCACCCCGCTTGTCGAGCGTTCCATGACATCGTCTGCCCTCAGCCCGGCGTCGCTTGTCTCTCCAGCGAAGACACCGAAGGTCGGCGCTATTAGGCACCATTCCGGGTGCTGGGGTGTTCTCCGGCCTCACAGAATCGCCGATGACGCAGCTTTCGTGCCACGATGTTGCTCCGACTGAGAACCCTAGGCCGATTCTTGACCCGCCAATCCCACAACACCGTCAGAATGATGCCGTCATTGGCTCGAATAACAGTTAGACCTCGTAATTCGTCGATTCGCCGCTCGACTGAGGTATTTCTAACAGCACGGTCGGTTAAGCAGAATCTCCAGCAACCGTAGCTCCGTCGAGGTTTGCCGTGCTTGAGGACAATGAGAATGTCTTCCTGGGACACTCCGCGTTGTTTTGCACGGTTCCGAGCGTGCTTTGAAAGCATTGGAAGGGAGTCAAGAGTATGCATTGGCGCTCCTTTCGTCCGGGCTGTATCCGCCTTGCCTCAAGCTTAAGGCAGCAGGTAGGAGAACCGCCTGGAGGAGGTGGCGGCGGAATTGGAGGAAAGTCTGGAGGACTTCGGATCTCGGGTTCATGAGGAGAGCAATGGGCGATCTGGATGGTTGGCTTGACTGGCTGAAAGCAGCCACACTCTATATTTGGCTGCCTACCGGACAACGGAAGGAGTTGCATCGCTCCGCCCTTAGCCGTTTACATAATGCCATTCCCAACCAGTATGGAGAGGAAACTACTGCTCGTCCGTTTTACGACAGACTCCGTGAAGCCAATGGCAAGAGGCCTGTCTGGCCATCACTCTATTTATTCACGTTCGTTTTCTGGAAGTGGACAAGCCGCCATGACGACCTTAGGATTTACCGAACGGAAGCGGAGCAGTGTATAAATCACTCAGGGTGCAAGGTCGACGAACTCTCTCGCGCAAGTAACGCGATGAACAAAGCGATAAGAAGCACGTTTGGAACGGGCGACTTGCTGGAGGCGGTCGGAAACCAGTATGACATTTTACCCGAAGTAGCCAGGTCGGTCTTTCGTCTTCCGTTCCCCGAACCCGACTCTTCTCCGGTTGAGCAAACGAGGGGTAATTCGGCCCCTACCCTCGACCAGGTTAACCAAGCGGAACGCGAGTATCACTTGGGGCGATTCTCCGGACGCTCGCCCTTAGTGGAGAAATACAAAACCTGGGTCCGCAGGCATGCAGAGGGGCGCTACTTGCTAATCGTTGGCCCACCGGGTGCTGGAAAATCTGCACTCTCCGCAAAGATCGCTGAAGAGGCCTTAAGTGATGTGGAGATGTGCGCTCTTCACTTCCTGAAAAGCGAACCGGACCCGACGCGATTTGTCCCGCTGCTTGCCGCCAAGATTAACCCAGGATCTGCGGGCGCGGAAGATCTCCAGACTGTCTTTCAGCGCCTAACCGGCCGCCGAGTTGCGCTCATCTTGGATGGCATTGACGAGGCTCCTCCGGGGTCGGACATCTCATCCATCCTCCCGCGGTGGCTGCCAAAGGGAGTCCGAGTCATTTTGACTTCACTACGCCAACCCTCCCTAATCACGAAGTTCCGGGCTCGACTGGAGCAACTGGATGTGGAAGACTTGCCAGGGCTTTCAAAGAGCGACGTTGAGGGTATTGTCCGGCGTCGCGAGCTATCCCGGGCGGCTCCAGAACTATTCCGTCGAATTGGAACGTCTGAGCTCCCTAGCCCTTTGATTCTTCACATGTGGCTAGACCAGTGGACTGAGTCCGCCAGAGTGGCGAAGTTTGCTGTCCCACCCCGTCTTGAAGACCTCGTAGGTAGGTTGCTTGAGCATGCTCTTCCTGGGCTAGTCCTCCGCCTTCTCGCGGTGGCTCGGTCGCCATTAAAGGCCGAGGAATTGCATCTCGTCTTACGCGGCGTTGTGCCCGACCTATCGTTGGTGTCAGTTCGAAAGGCGATCGACGAGGTTAGTTCCGTTCTGAGAGAGCACGAGGAATCTAAATTCTTCTTATGTCACGGCTCGATCGCCGCTTACTTACGTAACCATATCGGCCAGCACGAATGTGAGCACCTTCATGGGCACTTCTGCAAATGGCTTGACACGAACGAGTCGGAGTATCGTGACCAACACTACACTTATCACTTGGCGCAGGCCGGGCTATTGGCAGAGGCGGTGACAAGGATCACTGACCTGGAACATATCCAGGCAAGAGCCCGGAAACGTAGGGTCCGTGAACTCACACTGGAATACGACGAAGTCTTGGGTGCTTGGCCATCGGCACAGGCGTGGAAAGAGCATCAAGACCGAGCTGACGACGAAGTGAACCGATTCGTTGCCGAACTTAGTGGATGGACCGCGTCATCAGAACTACCCGAGCCGCCTGATGCGCTTTCTGCCATAACAGGTCCGGCTCTGGAGAGACATGACGACAAGCTTTCAAGACTGGTCGCTTTCTCTAACTTTGTCCGGCGACACGACAGACATCTAGAAACCCATCCAGACCTAGTTCGGGTGCTCGCAGTCAACGTTGGGCTCATTCCAAGAGAAAGTCTGGTTGCAACACCCTGGCTCCGAGACATGTTTAGTCCGTCAATCTCTCATCGCCCTGCAGCGGACATGGGCACCATGGCAGTTCCCGAGCACAGGACCTCTATAACCGCGCTCGCTGCGACTCCCGATCTGTCGATAGCCGTCACGGGCGACGATGCTGGAAGAATTCAGTTTTGGGACATCGCCCAGAGAACCATGCTGGCCGAAGCAGATCCGCCTTTCGATACCACGGTCTATCCCGAAGTCACAGACGTAGCAGTCTCGGTTGATGGCAACAGGATCCTAAGTGGCCGCCACGGACTGTTCCTTTGGGAGTTCAGCCAGGGCAGGCTAACGCCAAGGTCCGTCTTTGAGTGCCGGGAACGGTTGTTTTGCTTTGTTGCGGATGCCCGTTGCGAATTGGCTTTGTGCTCCGCGGTTGACCCTCTCCCCCACATCAAAGAATCAGCCGATATCTGGCTCATTGACATCAAGAGCGGGGCCACCCTTTGGCACGAAGTCCTACCCTACCGGCATATTTGGACTCCGGAGTTGGCAACGAATTGGACTGGCAGCGTCTTTCTGGTGTGGGGACCCACTTACCTCGCAGCATTTAACAGAGATGGACGACTGTGGGCTGAGAATCGAGAGAAATTTACTACGAGGGGTGCAAGCCTGCCAGCGCAGACGGACGAAGCTCTGGTCGTTGAGCACGGTCAATTGATCGACTGGAACGTGAGTTCAAACAAGGCCGTGCCGTGGCTGGCCTCGGCCGACCTTGACCTAGAGAAACCAAGATTGACTCCCGATGGACAAGCGGCCGTCGTTGCCAGTTACGGGACGGTGACCCTAGTCTCGCGAAGAGAACGCCGCGTTTTGAAGTCTGTGCCTCTAGACTTTGATGACCTCTTGTTTGTGCCCTCGTGTGATGCCCGCAAGATGCTAGCCGTCCGGCAGTACAATGTACGGTTGTATGATATCGCTACCGGGGAAGACGAGAGTGAGACCCCTGTAGACATTCAATTTGTCGCAAGTAAGTCTGACGGCTCTTTGGTCATTCTCCAAGAAGATACCGTCTCGATCGTCATGCCCGAACCGTGGACCATACTTGAGGTGAGGAAGATCCACGGGCTGGAAATCAAAGGGTCGTTCCGGTCTGGCTGGATGAGCGCGCCCTGCTACTTATCGAAAGACGAGACCTACCTAGTTCTTTCCGCTGACCCGGACAAAACATACTTGGAGAGTGAGGTAATTAAGACAGCTCCTCCAGGCATTTACGTCGTTCACATAGGAACAGGAGCGGCTCATGGCTTCGGGCTTGAAGGAAAAGCGGAACTCCTTGGCCTTCGTGGTGACGTGGCTATTAGTGCGTCGCGAGGTGACTCTCAGAGCGTTCCCGAGGTTTGCCTTTGGGATTGGAAGTCCGGCCAGGTTTTGACGCGTATCCCAGGTCTAAGCTTGGATTCTGTCTCCAAGGACGGTCTCTACGCTTGCTCGGTGCAAAAGGACGGCGAAAACTCCCGCTCAATCGAGATTCTTGAGACAGAGTCGTTCAGTAAGGTTGGATCATTCTTGACCGGATGTATTCAATGCAACCCAAGATTTACCAACTTCGGAAGTCTCGTATTAGCATATTACGGCCCTGGCGACGATCGTTGGAATTGTGTAATCGAGGAGAGAAATTACCGGGGTGAACGCCTTTCCTCAATTCAGACAGGTGCGCTTTGCTTACTCCTCGAGCCGGGTGACGAAGATGGGTTGGTATTCTCAGCCAACTTCGGAAAGCGATTCGATGAGCAGGAATTGGCTGCGTGGGATCTGCGCCGCGGCGTCAGAGCAGCTGTGCTGCCATCAACAGGACTTGCAATGAGCTTAACAGCAACAGCAGTGGCCGGGCGGAGGCTCATCTCCAAACTCTCTCCGCTGCGAATGTTCGAGCTTTGCGGCTACTATGAAGAATCTGAACGCCACAAGATGGTTGCGAGACCGGTCCAACCAGCCTGAGGTCCTGGGGACCACCTGGGGACCAACTTGCCCCAACGCCCCGATCCAGCCCGCCATGCCATGCCACGAAAACTCGCCTGAACTAACACTTCCCACCATGCCTCACCATGCCCCCATATGATGAAAAAAACTCTCGTAAAGTTCAGGTCGTCCTGAGATTAAGTGCACACCTGGCAAAACCGGTCTGCTCTCTAGGACCGCGTAACCGATCCAGCGAAGCCCGATAAATGCAGGCACTCCTCCAACAATGGTCTCAATCCTGGGGCATTCATCCAGTGCAGTGTGAGGTCGTTTTTAGCCCGCGGCTCAGAAGCTCGCTCGGCCGATGCAAACCCGGAGTCATTCGGCTGCACCTCGGGCTAAAGGATGAGTGGTCCCATCTACTGCCCGAGGTGCTCTGCCACGAATACGCTCACCTCGCTGTTCTGAAGCTCTTCGGCCCAGACGCGAAGGCGCACGGGCCCGAGTGGGCCGACCTGGTCAGGCGGGCAGGGTTTGAGCCGCGGCGGCGCTTTCCCATCGACGAGAAACCCACTCCACCCATGACGCACTTGCACCGATGTCCGGTTTGTCACGCCACCTATCGTGCCAGAACGAGAAGGAAGCTCTGGACCTGCGCGACCTGTTCCGTTCCGCTGGCCGTCGAGTGATGCCCTGCCCCTTCTGTCAGCCAAACCCGGACAGACTATTCCACCAGGGCGAGCGAGTCTTCGGACTATGGGACGCGTTCCCGGTCGCGCCCGGGCACGCTCTCCTCATTACCAAGCGGCACGTTCCGGACTGGTTCTCGGCCGGCCCGGTGGAGCAGAGAGAATTGCTCGACGCTATCCAGATCGCCCGCGACGCCATCCTCGACCGCCACTCCCCCGACGGATTCAACATCGGGTGGAACGCGGGTGAGGTCGCCGGGCAGACGATTCCGCACTTGCACCTCCACGTGATCCCCCGCTATCGGGGAGACACGCCCGACCCGCGAGGCGGAGTTCGGAACGTCATTCCAGCCCTGGGTAATTATCTGGCCGGACCACGGCTGACCACGGGACTGCAGGACGATCATCTCCTGACAGAGCTCCATCGACAACTCGACAACGCTCATCGTGTTGACATCGCGGTCAGCTTCGTGCTCGTCTCGGGAGTTGGCCAGGTCGAAAATCGTCTGGTTGACCTTTTGGAGCGGCGGGGAAGCTTGCGGCTCATCACGGGAGATTACCTGGGTATTACCGACCCGGCCGCCCTGGTCCAACTGCTCGACCTTCAGGAACGCTATCCAACCCAGGTAGCTCTGCACGTCTTCGAGGCGCGCAAGCAGGGATTTCACCCGAAGGCCTACCTCTTCGTCCAGCAAGATGGCCGGGCGACCGCATTCGTGGGCAGCTCCAATCTGAGCGGACCAGCTCTGACGGGTGCCATCGAGTGGAACTACAAGCTAGCCGAGGCCCACGAGGTCGAGAAGGCCTTCGAAGACTTACTCCAGCGCACCGTCCCCCTCACTGCGGAATGGGTCGAAGCCTACCGCGCGCGCCGAGTCCTACCGTCCGCGACGGGCGGTGCCTCGCTGGTCACGGACCGTAGCGACGTGGAGCAGGAAGACCTTCCTCCCCCACCCGAGCCGCACGGAGTGCAGATAGAGGCCCTGACAGCCCTTGCCAAGACGCGCCAAGAAGGCAACCGGGCTGGTCTCGTGGTCCTCGCGACCGGTCTGGGCAAGACCTACCTGGCCGCCTTCGACAGCCAGCCCTTTCCCCGCGTTCTTTTCGTGGCTCACCGTAGGGAGATCCTCATTCAGGCTATGCGCGCCTTCCGAAGCCTGCGCCCAGAGGCCTCGTTCGGGCTCTATGACGGCGTTGAACGGGTGCCAAGCGCAGATTTGCTGTTTGCCTCCATCCAGACCCTCGGCCGTCTGCCGCATCTGCAACAGTTCCGGCGAGATGCCTTCGACTACATCGTCGTGGACGAGTTTCACCACGCTCACGCGTCGACTTATCGCCGCCTGCTGGACCATTTTCAGCCGCGCTTCATGCTAGGCCTTACCGCAACACCCGAGCGGACCGACGGTGGCGACCTCCTCGCTCTCTGCGGCCAAAACCTGGTCTTTCGTTGCGACCTCGTGGATGGCGTTCGTCGGGATTTATTGGCGCCTTTCCACTATTTTGGAGTGCCGGACCCGGTCGACTATCGGAACATCCCGTGGCGTAATGGTAAATGGGAGCACGAGGCGCTCGAAAATGCGCTGATCGTCGAGACGCGCAACGCGAACGCCCTGGAGAACTATCGGAAACTCGGCGGACAAAAGTGCCTCGCGTTTTGCTGCTCGCAACGCCACGCTGCCCACATGGCGCAATACTTTGCGGACAATGGCGTTCGTGCCGTCGCTGTCTTCTCCGGCCCCGACAGCGCGCCGCGCTCCGAGTCTCTCGAGCGCCTCGGAAAAGGTGAGCTGGACGTGGTTTGCTGCGTGGACATGTTCAATGAAGGCGTGGATCTCCCCGATATCGATACCGTGCTGATGCTGCGACCGACCGAATCCCGCATCATCTGGCTTCAGCAGCTCGGTCGAGGGTTGCGGCGGTCCCCCGGTAAGTCTCATCTGCGCATCATCGACTACATCGGCAACCACCGCACGTTTCTGGTCAAGCCCCAAACACTGTTCAGCTTATCATCCAGCGATAGGCAGTTGGCCATGTGCTTCGAGATCCTTCGCAAGGGCGAGGTCCCCGAGGGGCTCCCGCCGGGATGCAAGGTGACCTACGACCTGCAAGCGCTCGACTTGATGCGCGGGTTGTTGCGCCTCGACCGGGGCCACGCTTTGCGAGCTTACTACGACCAGTTTGTGGAGCTGCACGGGCGTCGTCCCTATGCCGTCGAAGCCTATCAGGACGGATACAATCCGCGCTCTGTCTCCCCGTGGCTCGGGTTCGTGCGCGATGCGGACTCTCTCGATGCAGCCCAGAGGGACGTTCTGCTCGCCCACGAGCCCTTCCTCACCGAGCTCGAGAAGACCAGTATGACAAAGAGCTACAAGATGTTGGTCGTCCAAGCACTGCTGAACCGAGACGCCCTGCCGGGGTCCATCACTATCGAAGAGCTGAGCGACGAGTTCGCCAAACTGGCGACACGGAGCGCCCGCCTGGCCAACGACTTGAGCGTCCCCCTCGAGGATGCGGCCGCTGTTCGGGCTCTGGTGTTGAAGAATCCCATCCAAGCGTGGACCGACAAAGACAATCCCTACTTTCGAGTGACGGGGACGCGCTTGGAGACGACCTTCCAGGCCGACCGGGAGCACCGCGTAATTCTCCAGAAGCTCGCACGGGAGATCGTCGACTGGCGTCTCGCTGAATACATTGATCGCCCCGGTCAGGCCCAAGGCGACATCCGCATCGAGTGCCGCCTCAGTCACTCGGGCGGCAACCCGATCATTCGGCTCCCCTCACGGCAGGGAGTCGAGAGTCTTCCCAGCGGCTGGACGCCTTTGGTCGTCGACGGTCAAACCCTCTATGGCAACTTTGTCAAAATTGCCCTGAACGTCGTTGCGCGCGAGCCGGAGGGAACCAACATCCTCCCCGAGGTCTTGCGAGGCTGGTACGGCCCCGATGCTGGCTTGCCAGGCACTCGCCACGATGTGGTCATCGGGTTCGATAACGGCGTGTGGAGCTTACAACCTGTGGGGCGTTCGCTGTCGGGCGCCGGAGCCGTCGTCGGTTCGCAGTACAAGCGCGAAGACATCCCCGGACTGTTCGGATACAAGTTTACGGTGGGCGGTTGGCGTCAAAGCTTCGTCTGGAGAGGCAACGACATCTTCATCATGGCATCGTTGCCAGAGCCGGGCAAGGAAGGGTCGCACTCGAATCGCTTCCTTGCGGGCGACCTCTTCGAGTGGCCGAGCCAGGCGAGCATGAAGCAAGACGACCCGGATAGCCAGGCGATTGCTCGTCATCGCGAGCGTGGATACGCCATCCATCTCTTCGTGCGTCCTACCCGGAGGGGGAGCTTTATCTACTGCGGGGACGCGGAATTCGAGAGCTGGGAGGGCAACCTTCCCATCCACATCCGCCTGCGATTACCCAAGAGCATCGACAAGCTCTTCGCTTCCCCCCGGAACGGTTGATGGACTCCATCGTTACGGCAGCGTGTACTCTGCTCGAAAGACCATCTCGTCGCCCTCCGCCAACGCTTTCCGAAACCAGGCCAGCTCGTCCTGGGTCAGCAATTGGTAGGCTCCACGCGAGACCCGCTTGAAGAGAGGCCGGGTCATCCAGCCCGCAGTCCGTTTCGGCTCCTGGGGTTTGGGGAACCGTGACTGCATGTTCACGCAGTGAAAATTCAACGAAGCAGCAAACGAATCGAAAGTCTGCCCAGCCCGCTCTGGAAATGCCATAGAGTAAGCCTGGAAAAGCTCGGAGATGGACACTGGATGCTCGTCGGCACCGAGCTTACAGGCAACTTCCAGAGCGCCGTCTATGACCGTTGCCCGATCAGGTTTGGGGGGCTGGGGAATAGCGTTCGGCGTGGACAGACTCGCAACGGGCGCTCCGACATCGGGCGCCCCGACGCTCCGCCACCAGAACCGCACACCGATCTCTCGTCCGGCGGAAGCATCTGGCAGCCAGTGGTGCTCCAGGACGACAATCCGGTCGTCGTTCGGATAGTAGGGCCGCCCTGCGAGAGGCTCTCCCAGCACCGGGCCCATCGAGTCGCCCGTCGGCTTCCACCAACTCACCCAGTTCCGCGACGGAGCACCTCGCCAGGCGATGATTACCTCGACCGGGCCGCTTGGCAACAGCGCGAAGGCGCTCAAGTGCTCACGCAGCATCGCCTTAAACTGCACGCTAGAAGGAGAGCACGCGACGGTGCACTCGGCAAATTGCCACGAAGGGCTGGTGGCGCGCGGAGCCACCTCGCCCACGAGCAAGCTCGAGCCACCCCCCACCTTCTTTTCGGCCGTAGCCAACCTGAAGCGGTCTCGCCCCAGGAACCGAACCAGGGGCGTCAGGTAGTTCTCCAGGTCGTAATGGTGCGTCAATCGACTCGCGAACTCGACGTCCACGGTCAAATGGAGGCCCAGAGGAACGTCCGGGAGCGAGCCAAGACGAGTCTGGACATCCTCGAGGTAAGCCCGAAGGCGAATCTGGGCCGGGTCGGTGCGGGCGTTCCAACTCTCCAGGCAGGGGATAAAGCCGGCAATCGTCTTGAGCGGCGGCGCGTGCGTCCACAAGTTCATGACCCGAGTCTACCCCATCCTACTGACAGATACTGTCACAACCCAAAAGCTCCGCTGCATTCCTGTTCAAGATGGCCGGGCCGCTGTCCCCGAGCCAGCCTTTCAGATTCCTGTCAGCGCGATCCTGTTCTCTGAAAGAAGCCATGCTCGTCCAGTCCCTGACAGCCCATCGCGCCTACACCAGAGCCCGGCCGGCCACGCCAGCGCCCGCGCTGGAAGACGCCGTCAAAGCTCTCACCAGCCTCGACGACCCGCACCACCTGTGGACCTTCGCCGTCGACGGGTCCATCGGGTCGGTCGCCTGCATCGGCCCCGGCAACACCCTCTTCGTCGGCACCGACGACAAGAAGCTCTACGCCGTCGACCTGAAAACCGGCCAAAAGAAGTGGCATTTCGAGACGCGCAACTGGGTGCGCGGGGGCGCCCTCCTCGGGCAAAAGAACCAGCTCTACGTCGGGGGGGACGACACCAACTTCTACGCCCTCGACCAACAATCCGGCCAGAAACTCTGGGCCACCAGCCTGGGAGGGTCCATCCGCAGCACCCCCTCGCAAGCCCCCGACGGCACCCTCTACGCCTCCAGCGTCGCCTACGAATTCCGCGAGCGCGGCGTGGCCACCTCGGTGGGACAGGTCTTCGCCCTCGACCCCGACACGGGCGCCGTCAAATGGCGCAGCCGTAAACTCGACGGGTCCGTGGAGAACGAAGCCTCCCCTGTCCCCGGACCCGACAATACCGTGCTCATCGCCGGCGAGAACAAGCTCATCGCCCTCGACGCCACCAACGGCGAAGAACGCTGGAGCGTCGACCTCAACGGCCGCGGCGGCACCCCCATCGTCGGACCCGACGGAACCATCTACGCCAGCTCCAACGGATGGAAGCAGAAAGATGTCCACTCCGTGATGGCCATCAAAGACGGACAGGTCCTGTGGGACTTCCACCCCGAGTCGATCGGCAGCTGCATCCCCGATCTGAGCCTCGCGGACGGCAAGCTCTTCGTGGGCGACTGGGGCAAGACCGTCTACGCCCTGGACGCCCAGACCGGCATCCCCCGATGGCAGGTCCAGCCCGGCTCCTACGGGGCCTTCTCCCCCACCGCCCGTGACGGCACCGTGTACGTCGCGGGCGGACGCGACAACAAACTCTACGCCCTGGACGCCGAGACCGGAGCCACCCGCTGGACCTTCAACTCCAGCGGTGAGCTCTGGCGTAGCCCCACCGTGACCGACGAAGGCATCCTGGTGGGGTCACGCGATGGCCAACTGCACGCTCTGACCGGCACCCTCGACCTGGCGAAGGACACCGACCGGCCCGCTGTCGTGGAAGGCTCGGGCTACGTGCTGGTGGGCGGCGTGCATGTTCGCAAGCGGAAAGTCTGAAGCAGCTCAGTTCGTAAAGTTGATGTCCGTGCTGTCGGTCAGCCCCCCGAGCGTGACGCTGAGGGTCGGCGGCGCGGAGGGAAGGGCTCCGGGCAGGTTGGCGTACACCGGCCCCGCGACGCCAACGCTGGGCTGGATGAACGTCACCAGCGGGTCCGAGGACGCGAACACCAGTTGCGCCCCGAAAATCGGGTCGTTGGTCAGCTCTTCGCTCGTCCCGTCCGAGAACTGTCCCACCACGAAGAGCTGCTGCTGGGTCGAATTCTGGGTGCTGATCTGGGCGTTGCGCGGGAAGAGCGTGATCGAGGTGAGCGTGGCCGCGGGGGCGGCCGCGTAGGTAAACGTCGCCGTGGCCACGATCTGTCCCGTGGGGAAGCTCGTGTTGGGCGTCGTTGGCCCGATCTGCGCCGGATTGCCCTCGTTCCCAAGCCAGCGTGAAGCGGTAAAGGTGACCGTGCCCGCCGGCGCCCCTCCCAGGCGGATCACCTCGCCCTCATGACCTGGCGCGTTGGAAACGTCGGCCACATCAGGGTTCGAGCTCTGCCAGAAGACGAACTGCGAGACATCCAGGGGGAGATTCTCGAACTCGGTGTAGCCCGAGCTGTCCGTGACGTCGCCCGGCATCAGCGTCGTGGCACTGCAGGTCGAGCCGTCGGCACTGACCGCCACGTTCAGCACGGGCCCCGAGAAGAGGCCGTCCACGTTGAGACCGTTGAAGCCGAGATAGACCCCCGGGTCGCTGCTAACCGGCTGCCCCCCCACCAGGATGAAAGGACCGATCGCCTGGTCGGCATTGTCCGCGTCCAGCGTGCCCAGGCTCGTCGTCGCCAGGGTGCTGAGGTTGGTCGAGTTATAGGTGATCGGCTGGCCGAAGGGGTTCGGGAATCCGTTCACCGTGGCATTCTGAGGCTCGACGGTCAGAATGGTCATGTCGGTGCCGCCGTAGCCGTTGGTGCCCGAAGCCGCGGCGGTGTTGAGCCCCAGCGCGCGCAGAGCCCCGTCCAGCGGTTGCTGCAGGCCGTTGGTGAGCTGCTGCAAGTCGGTCACGGACGCCACCTGCCAGCCCCCGATCCCGCCCTCCTCCAGCGTGTTGGCCATCAAGATGGCATCCTGTAAGGACGTGGCCGGGAAAACCTGGTTGTAGATGCACAGGCCGGACTGACGGTCGTAGATCACGTTGCCGTCCAGTGGGAAGGGGAGCAGGGAGAACTGCTGCTTCAGGCTGTCGTTGTACTGCTTCAGCCGAGCCTGCGCCACGTTCAGCTGGGGATAGGGAGCCCCCGAGTTGCCGTTGCGGGCGATGGCCACCAGCATCAATACCGCCTGGTGCTGGAAGCCAGCGTAGGTGTTGAACTGGGCGATCAGCTGCTCGGTCGAGAAGATGCCGACGTAGCGGGTGAAGTTCGTCTTCTGCGCCAGGAGCTGCATCATCGAGTTCGACGCGCCGTTGATACCGAGCTGGTTGTTCTGGATCTGCAAGAGATTGGCGACGAGCTGGGCCTCGCTGGCCTGACCCAGGAAATCCTGCAGCAGCAGACTGGTGTTCGCCAGGTCGACCGTGCTCGCTTCGAGCGAGACGGCCGCCACGGCCCCGGAGTAGCCGGTCTGCTCGTCCGTTATGGGCGAGCCCCACAGAGACTGGATGGCAGCGATGGGTGCGCCCAGGGAATCGGCCTGACCGGCGTACTGCGTGTCGAGGAAGCCCACCAGCTGGGCGGCATAGAGGTTGTTGACCGAGTTCTGGAGCGCGACCACGTCCGCCTCGACCTGCTGGATCTCCTGGCCAAGCTTCTTGAACCCGGCCCCCTGACCCACGCCGAACTGCGACAGCACGGTCTGGAAGACGGTGTTGAACGCGAGGCCGACCAGCGAGTTGACCGCGGTCCGGCCCACGGTGCTCGCGAATCCGGAGGCGAGGGTGCTCAGGCTGACCTCCTCGGCTTCGTCGACGACGGCCGTGCCGATAGCCGTCGATTCCTCGGCCACCAGGTTGTTCTCCACCAGCACGTACTGGTCTTCGGCGAAGGTGTCCTCGGAAACGTCGCCGCTGATGTCCTCGAAATCGTCGTCGTCATCGTCCGCGATGGTGTTGAAATTGGCCACGGCCGGGGGATCGGGCGGCAGCGGCTCGTCCGGATCGTCCACCTCGCTCAAATTGAACACGCCGTTGCCCTCGTCCGAGAAGACGTCGCCGGCATCGTCCTCGCCCGTGTCCGACAGCTGGAACTGGCCAGGCAGGCTGGGTCCGAAGGGGCTGTCGTCGCTGGGCACCCCCAGGTTCTGGGTCTTCTGCTGGCTGCGGGCGTCGATGGCGCTCACGGTCGCGTCGAGGTAGGCCTCGAGTCCACCGGAGAAGTTGCGCGCCCGGCGCAGGAACAGCGAGTGGTTGAACCGCGAGGCGCGGGGCGTATAGACACCGTTGCGGAGATCGCGCCAGGTCGGGATCTGGAAGTAGCCCCGCACCCGCTGCTCGGACTCGGCCAGGGTCAACTCGGGATGGTGCTGGCGGTGGCGGTCGATCAGGGTCGTCACCGCGTTGATCTCGAGCCAACCCCGGGCGGAGGGCCTGGACTCGTAGCGCGTCGAGAACGTCTCGGACTGCCGCGTGGTGGCCGTGATGCGGAACTGCTCAGGCAGAGCCACCGAGACCAGGAAGACCCCGGCCGCGTTGGAGGTGGTCTCCCCGCCGGGGATCAGGTTGCCGCCGGCATCCAGAAAGCGGATGGTAGCTCCGGACACGGGCCGGGTAAGCCGCACGCGCCCGACCCGACGCTCGACCGGAATGACGGCAGCCGGCTCGCCGGTCCCGCCCTGGATCTCCGACGACCCGCATCCATGCCAGACAAAGCATCCCAGAACCAGCAACGCAAAGAAGATCCGACGCAAAGAGAGTCCCTCCCACTCGTAGTTTGACGGCGTTTCGGCTCGTTTACGTACGCGCCCTTCCCTACGAGACTGTGGGGGGCGAAGAAGAGGTTCCAGTCTGGTTCCGCCGGATCCGAACGGCGCCGATCAGCGTGGCATCGGCGCGCTCCTCGACCTGGCCGGACAGTCGGGCGGGCTCCGGTGTGCGCAACAAGGGCCGGCCGACGTCCACGGCCAGCACGCTGCCATCCTGGCCGCGCGCCAGCAGGCGCCCGGCGGGGCTGACCTCGAGGCGCGTGACGGGGCTGCCGACCTGATAGCGGCGCGCCGTCGTCGCGCCCGTCCGGCTGACGCCGTCATAGACCACCAGGCTGCCGTCGCTGCAGGCCGCCGCCACCAGGCCGTGCGCGAGCGGCAACGCGCGGGTGAAGGTCGCACCTCCAAGCGGAGCGAGAAAGCTGAGCTCACGGTCCCCGTCGAGCACCCGCAGGCGCGCGGGCTCGCCCACCAGGCGCGCCGTGAGCCCCGGCATGTTTCCGGAGAGCTCGCCGCCCTCGGTCCAGAAGGCTTCCTGCAGACGGGCCGTCCCTTCGGTGGGCAACAGCTCGCGGCGCTCCGCCTCCGAGGGCGGCGCGGCCGGGAAGTCGAGCGTGCCCGGGATCGTCTCGGGCAGCTGCGCCCGCGCCCAGGCGACCGGGTCGGCGAAGTCCCCCATTCCCAGGCCCGGGAACGGCCGCACGGCGACCTCGGGCGGGCCGTCCAGCGGCGCGGTGGGGCGGCCCTCCGCATCCAGCACCTCGGTGCGGTCGGCAAAGACGCACAGGGTGCGCCCATCGCGCAACGCCAGGGGGACGAACGGTTGACTGGACGAGAACAGCCCCTCGTCGTGCTCCTGCCAGGTTTGCGTGTCGGAGGCCACGAGTCCCCACACGAGCTCCAGCGGCCCGGGGCCGTCCAGCGGCACGCGGTGCAGGCGGTGCTTGCCCTCGCGATAGACCGTCAGGTCCACCGACGAGACGTTCGGGTGCACGAGCAGCGACTTGAGGTCGGGAAAAGTTCCGAAGCGGTGCTGCTCGGTCACGCGGCCACGCCGGGAAGTCACCTGCAGAGCCACCGAACCGCTGCCCGAGTGCAGCACCAGCAGGCTGCCGTCGGGGCGCTCGAGCGCGGCGGTGGCGTCGTGGGGAAGGCTGCGCCGGGACTCGACTCCACCTTCCCACGTCACCAGCTCGCTTTTACTGTAAGCGACGTAAACAAGACGCTCGCCCTCGGTGTGGAACCAACCTTTGAGATCGGGGATGCGCCGTTCCTCGCGCCCGTCCGCGCCCACGATGGCGGCGTGCGGATGGTAGTCGGAGAAAACCTGACCGTCCTTGAGCACGTTGAAGCCCAGCAGCAGATGGCGACCATCCGGCAACGGGTGAGCGCGGTTCGGCACGAAGCCGGGCGGAGCAGTCTGGGTGCGCACTTCCAGGTTGGGAGTGAGGCCGAGCGCCCCCACCCTGCCGAGCGCGAGCGGACCCTCGGGGGTCAGGCAAAGCGTGGAGACCTGCTCGTCGCCGGCCAGCTTCTTGCGCGCGCATTCCTGCCCCGTGGCCAGATCGACCGCCACCAGCGTGGAGAGGGGGTTGGGCTGGTAACGGTTGGCCAGCAGGTAGAGCCGCTGCCTCTTTGGATCGAGCAGCACCTGGGCCAGGTGATCGCCGCCCACGCGAGCATCCACGCGGGCCACCGGGCGTCCCCCGGGGTCGACCACGTTCAGGGCGTAGTCACGGTCGAGCGAGGAATACACCGTCCACCCCTCGACCCGCTGAAAAACCTCGCGCAAGCCGCGGTAAGGGCTGGCCTGACGTTGCGCCGTGCCATCCGGGGCGTAGAGAGTGGCGGTTTCACCGGCCGAGAGCTCGACCCGGTCGGGCGAGGAGGTCGCTGCCCGGGGCCGAGCGGCCAGAAAGGCGGGAGAGGGGCCCGGACCGACGATACGCATGGCGCGTCCAGGCTAAGCGTCCGGCCTCAAAAAGACCTTACAGGAACATGGAAGCCTTCAGGGAACCAACCGGAATGTCGAAACTCAACGGCACGAGCCCCCAGCATCGCTCCATTCTGCTGGTCGAGGACGACCCCGTGGCCCGTACGGCAGCCCAGGGCTTGCTGGCGCGCTGGGGCTATCGCGTGACCGTCGCCGCCAGCGGACGGGAGGCGCTCAATCTGTTGGAGAAGGCCGATTTCGACGCCGTCGTGATGGACGTGGCCATGAGCGAGGTCGGCGGACTGGAAGCCACCGAGCGCATCCGCGAGCGCGAGCAGCGCGAGCAATCCCGGCGCCTCCCCATCGTGGCCCTGACGGGCTCGGTGATGCAGCGCGACCAGCAGAAATGCCTGGCGGCCGGGATGGACGCCTACGTCGCCAAGCCGGTCAGCCCGGCTCTACGGCGCGTTCTCGAAGGGCTGCTGGCTCAGAGCTTTTCGAGCTCGATGGGCGGATAGAGGATGCTCGAGCTGGGGCTGTAGATCAGCTTCCCCGAGATCCGAACCTTCTGGTCGGGAGCGATCAGAGCCCCGGTCTTGTCGCGCACCTTGAGGTCGGAGGCCTGGTAGTCCTTGGGGGGCTGCTCCACCTGGTTGGCTCCGCCCCCGATGGGGATGGAGAAAGAAATCTGCGGCTTGTCCGAGTCGGGCTGCTCGTGCAACTCCAGCATCATCGTATCGCTGACCAGCGTGGCGGCCGGCAGGCGGACGTAGCCCTCCAGCGAGAGGCGCTGGCCATTGTTGGCCTGCTCGTTGTAATTGGCGAAGGTCTTCGGGGTGGCCGGGCCGGGCGCGGAGCCGGCGCAGCCCGCCAGCACGGAAGCGGTAAGGATCAAAGCCAGGGGTTTCAGCATAGGGGTATCTCTTTCAGTTTGATGAGGTGGCCTGTCGTACCCGGCAGATTTTTCTTCCCGAGGCCGAGCGATCGGGGGAGTGGCCGAAGGCGACGACAACGTCGTGGTCGTCAAGAAGCGTGAATTTCAAGAACCTTTGAGCTGACCCCGCTACCCTGGGAGCGTGATCATCCGTCCAACCGGAGCCGGCGCGCCGCCGCCCGCTCCGAGGGAGAATCTGGAAGCCCTGGTGCGCGACGTGCTCGAGACCGGGGTGGAGATCCGCTCGCCCCGCAGGTTCTGGTTTGGCACCTCGTCACTCAACCCCGCGAAGGCGGCCGAGAAGATCCGCGAGCAGAGCCCCAACCTCACCGTGACCCAGCCCGGGCTGAACGTCACCCTGCCGCTGCGCAGCGAGCAAGACCTCAAGGAGCTGGCCGTCTTTCACGACCTTCGCCCGATCAGCGAGCTCGAGCACCCCGAGGTGGGCGAGGCGGTCGGCAGCCTGGAGAAAGCCGGCTTCGAGCTGGTCAATGCCGAGCACCAGGCGCTCAGCCTTTACGGCGCCTACAACGCGGTCACCGACCCGGGCATGCAGTTGGGACCGCTCACCGTGCAACTGGCCGACCACGAAATGACCGCCGACGCGCCCGCGCTGGCCTCGATGGCCACCTTCTACAACGGCAACCCGCTGGGGCAGCTGGAGATCGACGGCTATCACTTCTATGACGACCAGGGCCAGCGCCGCTTCGCCTGGGGTGACACGCCCCCGGCCATGGTCGGCGACCTGGGCGAGGCCTGGCTGCCGGCCACGGGGCCCGACCTGGAGGAGCGTCTCAAGGAGTTCGCGGTGGTGCGCCAGGAGACCGGCAACCTGAAGGTCTCTCAGCAGATCGCCGGCCTGACGGCGGAGAATTTCCCGGACCAGGCCCGCGGGCTGCTCTCGAATCCTCAGGCGGTGCCGGGCGTCGTGCGAGCCGCCGGCAAGCTGCCTACCGAACGCCTGGCCGAGGTCGGACGAGCGCTCGACCCGAAGGACCCCGCGCGAGAGGCCTGGCTGAAGCTGCTGAAGGACCGTCCCGAAACCACAGTCGCCGCCAAGATGGGGCTGGCCATCAAAGACTCGTTCTCCATCGTGCTGCGCCAGCCGTGCCTGCAGACGGGAGTGGAAGCCGCCACGGTGCTGGGCCAGCTGAAGGAGCACGCGGGCTTCGGTCCGGCCGCGCTGGACGCCCTGCGCGAGTTTCCCGACACGAAGGAGGCCGCCGAGGCGGTCGGGCGCTGGACTCAGAGCAAGGAAGCCGCCCTGAAGCTGCTGGAGAACCCCACCGACGCTTCCGACGCGCATCTCACGGCGCTGGCCATGAGCCTGGTCAAGGACGGCCAGAAAGACCTGCAGAAAGCCATTCTCACCGAGCGCGCCGGCAGCTCGGCCCGAGCCCGCCTGGGATTGGGAGCCTTTCAAGCCGCCCGCAAAGGCTCGCTGCGAGACGAGATCTTCCGCCTGACCATGGAGTCTCCCGAGCTGGTGGACGCCGCCGGCGTGGCCGCGCTGGCCCGCTCTCTGGCGAGCGCCATCGACCGCGCCACGAGTCGCGATTACCCCGAGAGCAAGAAGGGCCTGGCGACCGCCACGCTGGCGGTGCTGGGCGAGCACGCCCCGGCGGGCAAGACCGTGGCCGACTGGGGCTTGCTGCGCCCCGAGAAGGTCGCTTTCCAGCTGGCCGAGAGTCCGGGGCAGGACCTGTGGGCGCTGGCGGCCACCCTGACCTCCGAGGAAGAGGCTCAGAAACGCATCTTGCAGCAGCTCTCCGAGCCCGCCCAGCGAGTCGGTCTGGCGCTGACCGAGCGCGTCACCAGCCCGGGCACGAAAGACCTCGTCTTCCGGGCCGCCATCCAGAACCGCGATCTCAAGGACGGCGCCGGCGCCGCCCGCCTGATGGGCCAGCTCAGCCAGGTGCGCAGCGAGGAGGACGAGGCCCGCCTGGGGCCGGAGATCCTCCGCCAGCTGCAGAGTTTCCCAGATACGCAGCCGGCAGCCGATCTCGTGGCTGGCTGGACACCCAGGAAGCCCCACCCGCTCGCGATGGCGCTGCTGGACCGACCCACCGACGCGTCCCCCGAGAATCTGCGCCGGGTGGCCGCGAAATGCGACCCCTCCGACCGGGTGGCCCAGGGCCAGATCCTGGCCGGGCTGGACAACGTCCCGGCCCAGGAGCTGCTGCCCAGATTGACGACCAACCGCTCCCGAGGCGCGTTGCTGCAGGCGGCCCTGGGTACCCCCAGCCTGCAGAACGCGCAGCAGGCGGTGCAATTCTACGGGTCCCTGACCCAGAACGTGGCCGACTCCGACCAGAGCATGCTGGGCAGCGAGGTGCTGACGCGCCTCCAGGCCTACCCCGAAACGAAGGATGCGGCCGGGCGGGCGCAGGCGTGGGGAGTGAGCCTGCCCTACCCCCTGGCGCAAAAGCTCTTAAAGCGGGCCACCGATGCCTCGCCCGAGTCCCTGCGGGAGCTGGCCCGGGGCGTGAAGGAAGACGCGGCCGCCCAGAATCGCATTTTGGAGGAGCTGAAGGCCGACCCCCGGACGGCGCGCACCGCCGAGCTGTGCCTGCCGCTCTTCACGGGCATGCGGGGCCCGGGCAAGGAGATCGTCTTCCAGGCGGCGCTGGCCCATCCCGAGATCCAGACCGGGGCCGAGGCCGCCGCCATGCTGGCCGGCATCGGGCGCGAGCTGACGCTGCGCCAGGACCGGGGCAAGGCCTTCGACCAGAACGTGTTCGGTCAGAAGGTGCCGGCCATGCTGGCCGAGTTCCCGGATACCCGCCCCGTGGCCGAGCAAGTGAGCGCCTGGCAGGCCGCGCGTCCCTTCTCGCTGGCGGTAGCCCTGAGCAAAGCACCGCTGGACGCCAGCGTGGCCGGGATGCGCAAGTTGGCGATGGAAGCCGACGAGAGCGACAAGGAGCTGCTCAAGCGCATCTTCCAGGGCTCGCCCGGAGTGGCCACCGGCATCGGGCTGGATCTGCTGGAAGCCGCTTCCGACAACGCCACCCGCAAATCGCTGCTGCAGGCCGTGATGGTCCGCATCGAGGAGACCAGCGACGCGGAGATGGTCGACCTGATCAAGGCGGTCCGCGTCGGCGAGTCGGACAGCGTCAGTTTCGCCAACGCCGCGCTGAAGGCGCTGGAGCGTCTCCCGTCCACCCGGGAGGCGGCCGAGGCCGTCCAGTCCTGGGGGTCTTCGCATCCCGGTCCGCTGGTCCAGACTCTGCTGCAGAACCCTTCTCCCGCGGCGTTGCGCACCGTCGCGCGGCAGGTCGACGCCAGCGACGTGTCCGGCCAGAAAGGCATCCTGGCCTGGCTGGGAGACTGTCCGGCTGCGCAGATCGGAACCCAGCTGCACGGCACGCTGCGCTCGACCAGGACGCGCCGCGAGATGGTGGAGTGCGTGGTGCGCCACGCCGACTTGCAAGACGGCGCGGGGGCCGCCGCCCTGTTCGGCGATCTCTTCGGCCGCGTCAGCACGGACCGCAACCAGACCACCGACGAGCGCACCGTGGCGCGGACCGCCATCCAGAGCCTGCAGACTTTCCCCGACACGAAAGCCGCGGCGGATGTGGTGGCGGGCTGGCAGCTGGCCAGCGAGGCTCCGGTCGCCAAAGCGCTCGTGAAAGCTCCCACCGGGGCCACGCCCGAGGCGATACGCGCGCTGGCGCGGCGCATCGACACCTACGACGGCGACGCCCAGATCCGGGTGCTGACCGAGATGAAGCATGAGGTTGGCCTCAAGCTGATTCCGGGCTCCGGGGGCGAGGCCCGGCACGCCATTTTGATGGCCTGTCTGGACCGGCCCGAGGTGCGCACCGGGGCCGAAGCGGGCGCGCTGATGGCCAGCCTGGGGGATAAGGCCCGGGCCGAAGTGGCCCGCCAGGGCCTGGAGATCCTGCAGCAGTTCCCGGATACGAAGGCTCCCGCCGGGCGCGTCGCGGGTTGGCAGCCGACCCAACCCTACGAGATGATCCAGAAGCTGATCGAGGCGCCCACCGACAACAGCCCCCAGAATCTGCGCGCGGTGGCGGCGAAGGCGGCCGAAACCACGCCGGATTTCTTCCGCGGAGTGGTCAACGGACTGGCCGAGCCGGCCAATCGCGACCTGGGCCTGGGGGGTCTGAAAGTCCTGCGCCAGCCCGGGGCCTGGCAGGCCTGGAGCAGTGCCGTGCTGCAGCACGCCCCGGTAACCAGCGGGGTGGAGGCCGCCGACCTCATCCGCCAGGCGATCACCGCCCTCAAGAAGAGCGATTCCAAGAAAAGCGAGTGGGACTCCTTCTCGCAACTGGCTACGGAGCTGCTGGCCAAGTATCCCGACACGGCCGAGGCCGCCCGGGTCTACGCCAGTTGGGGCACGGGGTCTTCGGCCCGGAAGCGGCTGGAGTTCTGGCTCGCCGATCCGACCTTCGCCAACCGCACCGGGTACTTCCAGGCCACCGCCGGGATCTGCGCGGAGGACGACCAGGTCATGCAGGGAGCGCTGCTCGAGGAGCTGGGCCAGTCCCACAAGACCGCCGCCCTGATGGCTCGGGCCGCTCTGGCCGAGGTGCGCTACTCCAGCACCCGCCTGGCCCTGTTCCAGACCGCGCTCGAGTTCGGCGACGTCAACGGAACCGAAGACGTGAAGGCGTTCTTCAAGCAAGTCGGCAAGAAGTGCGCCGATGAGAAAGCCAAACTGGCCGAGCTGGAGAAGCTCTACGAGATGAGCTTCGGCCTGCAGGGACGCTCCGCGTCGACCCTGGCCGAAGAGGAGAACCGCCTGCTGGTGGGCGGCGTGGTGGTCAAGAAGAAGGACTAGAACCAGCCGCGCCGTTTGACGGGCGGCGCCGCCCACTGTTGCTCCCACAGCCCCGGTACGTGTTTGCCCGGCCGCGTTCCGTGAGAGGCGTCCCAGCGGCCATCGGGAGTGGTCACCACCCAGTCGCCCGAGAGCGAGGCTTCCAGCCGGGCCTGCAGCTTCCAGTCGGGGCCGTGCAGCAGCCAGTGGCCCTCGCGCGTAAAGACGACCAGGCGCCCGTCGGCGAAAATCGAGCAACCCTTCCAGCAAGTGTTGGCCGGCAGCTCCAGGCGGCGCTGCTCCAGGGTGCGCCCGTTCACCGCCCAGCACCAGTACTTGCCCATCGCCAGCTTGGAGAAGCGCGCCACCAGGAACCAGTCGCCCGCGCTGGTGACGAACAGCATCTGCTCGTAGCGACATTCCTCCGGATCGCTGACGGGAGCGCGCAGCACCAGCTTGCCTTCGGGCACCGCCCAGAGGTGAATCTCCTTCTGGAAGCGCGTCATCAGCCGGTCGCCGCGCTCGGAGGGGATGAGGTCCCAGACCAGCCCTTTCTCCAGGCGGGCGCGCAGCTTCAGGCGCTCGTCCCAGATGCAGGCCTGCTCGCCGCCGCTGAAGACGTAGCCGGCCCGGGAGGCGACCTGGCGCAGCTCGTCCAGTTGGCAGTCCTCCCCCACCGTGACCTGACCGTTGGCGTCGCACAGGCAGAGACGCCCTCGCTCATCGCCGTAAGCCCAGCTGGACGGGCCCGCGGGCACCGCCCCGCAACAGCCGATGTCGACCAGCTTACGGGTCTCGGGCAGCCAGAGCTTGCAGTTCTCGGGGCGAAACCGGTAGGCCCAGGCACCCTCGATCACCACGGCGCGGTGATCCGGCGCGAAGTGCGCGCCGGGGTGTTCGTCTTCGCAGGAGAACGGGGCTCCCGCGACCCGAACCCACTGTCCGTTCTCGACGCGAAACAGCCACAGGCCGCGAAAACCCATCTGCTCGAGCATGGGGCTCAGCTCGGGAGGCAAATTGTCCACTTCCACGCCGGCCATCGGGCCCGTCAGCAGGGAGTAGGGCTCGTCGACCGCGTGCCAGTAGGGCTCATAGCCCTCGGGAAGGGGCGCCAGCGTCTTGCCGGCCGGGGTGCGCCAACCCTCCTCGTGACGGCAGTAGGCCTCGCCCCCCACGAGGAGGATCTCCGGGTGCACCGCCAGCGGTCGTCCCGTGGTCAGGCTCCAGAATGGCGCGGGGTCCTTGACGTCGCGGGCCCCGCGCGCGACCAGCCCGGGACGGGTCTGCCGCATGGTCCAATCGGTCACCCGGAGAAGCTTCTCGTCTTGAGGTTCAATCTCCCACAGACACGGTTCAGCACTCTTTGAGGCTCCCGGGGTAGGCTCGACCCCGAGATGATTACGCCGCTCGCCACGAAGTTTACGAACGCCTGCGTCAGCCGCCCTCAGACGGCCGCGTCGGGCGATCGATACCAGCCTGCGAGCGGGTATGACGATGCTCTGGTCGAGGCCCAGCGGTATCTTGCCACTCTGCGCGCCGAGCAAGCGCGCTGCCACGCGCTGGTCGAGGAGATGGACAAGCTTCCCCCCGCGCAACTGATGAGCCGCGGCATCGCCATCGTGCGCGAGCTGCCCGAAGACCAGCCCGACCTGCGCTTGAAAGCCGCCACGACTCTCTTCAAAGGCCTGGTGGACGATCCCGACAAGCGACCGGTGGCCTCGCTGGCTCTGGCGGTGCTGGGCGACGTCAGCGAGCTGCCCCAGACCACGCACGGCTCGATCGTGGAGCAATGTCGCGAGCAAACCCGCGCGGAGAAGTGCGCCGGAGCACCGGTCGAGCTCGCTCTGGCCGCCCTCGAGGGCCCTCGCCCTGCTCCGAGCCAGGTGGTCACGCTGGGACGCCAGATGATGAACCAGACTCCGGCCCGCGAGGGCATGCAGCAAGGCTTTGCGGGCATCCGCGTGCTGGCCAACGTGGTCGCGCGCTACGACCCCGAGCAAAAGCTCGAGTGCACCAGGGAGCTGGTGGATTTCCTGACCGCTCCCCTGGGCAATTGGGACTTTTCCGTCCAGAGCCCGGGGGGCAACGAACTGCTGACCGGGCTGACGAACCGCTCTCTGGTCAAGCTGGAGGAAGTGCTCAATCTCAAGCAGTTGCACGAGTCGGTCGGAGGACCGATGGGTGACGCGGGCAGCCACGTCGTCGTGGGCGGCGTCAGGCTCCGCAAGCGGGGAGGCTAAAGCCGGTCACCGCGGCACAGGGGGCGCTCAGCGCAGGCGGGGCATGAACTCGCCTTCCACGTAGGCCGTGAAACTCTTCTGCAGCTCGGCGCGCTCGCGAGGGTTGTGAGGCCTTTGCCAGGCGTCCGGCAAGCCGTCCGGAAAGTGGTGGTCGGAGACCAGCGGCTCGGTGGGCATGCCCCCGTGGACGCCCCAGTCCAGGCGAGGGTCGCTGAACTGGAGGTCCACGGCCGCGCCTACGGCCAGGGAGTAATCAAGACGCATGCCCAGATAGTCCGGGGCGCGGGGGTGAATACTGATGCGGGCCTGACGACCGGGCTCGGGCCGGGGGCGGGCGAAGAGCTCTCCGACCAGCCCCGAGGGAAGGCGCAGCTCGTAAATCGGGAAGTTGCCCTCCAGACGAGCGCGCGTGACCGGGACGGAGCGATTGGCCAGGGCTGTCAGGACGGACTGGAGCTCGCCCAGCTGACGCTGGGCTTCGCCGGCCTGGGCCACGGTCAGCCCGCGGCGCCCGCCGCTGTGACGACCCACCGCCAGCCCCAACAAGATCTGCTCGGAAGTGGCTCGCAGGGCGCGCTCGAGGGCGACGGCCGGCTGGCCGGGCAGGGCGCGGGAGGCGGCCGGGGCAGCTTCGATCAGCTGGAGGTGCCGGGTCAGGAGCTCCTCGCCCTGCGGGGTTCCCAGGAGCGCCAGGAGGCCGTCCCCGCCGGTTCGAGAGGCGGACCAAGCCTTCTGCCCGGCCGCCCCGAAGCGCCGCCGAAAACGCTCGCAGGCCTGCCGGCGCAGGGTCTGGGTGGTGGGGTACTCGACCGTGGTGAGGCGCTCTGAGGCCAGAGCCTGGAGAAGCTCCTCCTCGCCCGGGCCGACGCGCACCCAGATCAGTCGGGAAGGCGGCAGCGGTTTGCCCTTCTTGTCGTTGGGCGGGGTCTCGAGCTTGACGTACTTCCAGGGCGTGCCGGTGGGGGGATCGCCGCTCAGGTAACCGAGAGTGCCGTCCGGCAGACCGTAGACGGCCAGGGGACGGAGGCCCGCTTCCTCCAACCGGTGCTGGACGCTGTCGCGCAGGCTCTGAACCTCGGCCACGGGAGGCATCACCTGCTTGAGGCCGGAGGAGGCGAACTTCTCGACCCCCCTCAGCGTCTCGCCCAGTTGCTTGCGCGGGTCGTTGCCGGGGAACTTGCCGTCGCGCACGAGCTCGATGGAGGCCTGCAGAGAGGGGACTTCCCCGCCGTGGCGTGCTTTGTAGCGCTCGAGGTCCTGGGAAAGGCGAGTAAAAACGCGACCCAGGCGAAACTCCGGCAGGTATTCTGTGAGCGCCGAGGGACGCTCCACGACTTTGCGGGACAGCTCGGCCAGGGTCTTGATTTCGTTGCACAGCTGAACGTCGTCGTTGAAGAGGGTCGGGCCCACGACGCCGTTGAGACGGGCCCGGAAGGCCGCGGGCAAAGCCGGAGCCATGGCGTTGGCGCCCTGGTAGAGACGCTTCATGGCCTTCACCGAGTCGCCGTCCTCGAGGTTGCGATCCACCTCGGACATGAGCGGCGGCATCATCTCGACGCGATGACGGGCCACGGTCTGGGGGTCTAGCAGAGCCACGCGGCTGAAGAAGCTGGCGGACTCTTTGTCCATGGGAACGACGCCCAGGGGGTCCTCTTGCAGGCGCAGCACCTTGCCCGAGGGTACGAAGGTGGGATGGAGCGCAAAGTCCTCCACGACGCGGCCCTCGACCTCGAGGTCGCAGTAGAAATGGAACATCACCTGGAAGCCGCGCACGCCCGGAGCCATCCAACTGGTGGTGCGCACCTGGTCGGAGACGAGCTCGATGCGGGTGGTTTCGTAAACGTAGGTCTCGTCCGGCTGGAAGACGGTGGGGACGCGCAGGCCGTAGAGGCTGTCCACCAGCACAGCGTGGGGACGGTTGGCCCGGACGTCCACCAGCGAGTCCTGCAGCCGGGCCTGCAGCGTGGGACGTCCCTTCAAGAGGCCGTTCTTGAGCAGGCGAAAGCGCAAGATGGCCATCTCGGGGGCCTCGTGCAAGGAAAACTCGTGCTCCACCACCTGCAGATACTGCTCGATGGCGGCCAGAAGCTGACGGGCGGAGACGGCCGGGTCGTCCAGGGTGAAGCGGCCGAGATGGACGCCCACGATGGCGTCCAGGTCGTTGCCCACCGGGTTGAGGGGCAGGAAACCCGACCCGTACAGGCCGGTGAAGTTGTGATGCAGCAAGAGGCCACGTTGCTGGGCGGTGCGCTCCACGGCGCGCAACCGGGCACGCAGCTCCTGGACCGGCGGCGTGACGTAGGGGAAGGGGTCGCTCGAGACATAGGGCGAGAGCTTCGTCAGTTCCAGCGGGGGACCGTCCACACGCTCGTCCAGAGGCTCCTGAGCGGTCGCCAGACCGGTCAGGAGAAGAGCCAGGAGGGCCGACTTCCATCCCATCAGGCGTTTACGAGGGCCCGCCTTCGTGCCCGGGGGAACGGCCCGGAGCTCCACCCCGTCCTGGACAGGTCGCTCGCCCGTCGCCAGGTTTCGATTCGAGGGGGCGGACAGGGCCGCTTGCGGACGCAGGGGACCAATGATCATCGAGCCGGACCCTTCGCCGTCCGGAGCCGGTTCAACTGCTCAGATCTCGAGCGAAGCGCGCAGCCCGGCCAGAGCGGCGATCAAGGCGACCAGGCCGCATTCTCGACGCCCGCCCCCGCGGCTTCGGTCAGGTAGCGAAGACCGCTGACCGGGAGGTTGGGTGCCGGGTCGTCGACGACGGCCAGATCCTGGTCAACCCTCAACACGATCTGAGAACCGTCCGGGGAATAGAATGCCTCGGAGCAATAACCGCCCAGGCTGGTCTTCTGGGTCACGGCCAGACTCGTTGTATTGACGCTGAAGATCTGTCCGTTCCCGGCCTGCTCGTTGTCAAAAATCACGTAGGGAACTCCGGGGTAGCCGGCATGAAATCGGGGACTGGAGTTGATGCCCAGGCTGGAAGGCACGATGACACGGTCATTCGAGACAGTCCGGGTAATCGGGTCGTAGTCGGCCAGCCGAATTTCCGTGCCAAACGGCATCTGGTCATAGACGATGGAGAGACCGTCCGGGCTGAATTTTCCGGCGTAGCCGAAGAGCCCGAGAGAGGTCCGATTGCTACCGTCCGCACTCATGACCGTGAGCTGTCCCTGGGCCGCTCCCGACCACCCATCCGTGTCGTTGACGAAGAGCAGCTGGTCGCCACCCGGTGAGAACGAGGGACAGGTTTCCCAGTCCGAGGAGAACGTCAACCGTTGCTCGCCGCTGCCATCCGGATTGCAGGTAAAAATGTCGTTGTTGCCCACCGTGAAGCCGCGGGCGTAGGCCACGCGGGTGCCGTCGGCCGAGAGGCTCACGTCCCATTCGTTGATGTTGGGGGTGTTGGTGATGTTGCGCTTGCGGGTCCCGTCCCCGCACATCAGATAGATGTCCCGCCAGATCTCGCCGGGCGGGGACTGGGGAAAGGCGATCCAACCCTCGCGCCGGATGGCCACCATCGGCACGCCCGCACCCGAGGTGGCGGTCACCGAGGCGCCCCGTTCGTCAGACAGCGTGCAGGTGAGCTGGTAGACCTCACCGGGGATGGCGCCCGATGGGGGCCGCCATTCCCATACCGAGCGCCAGCTCCCCTGCACGTAGCTGGACGGAACGCGTTCGGTACTGAGCGTGGAGAAGGTCCCCGGTCCCGCCGGTCCCTGCGCTGCCCAGCGCACATCCACCCGGTCGCCTTCGTTGTCCGTGGCCCGAACGATCAGAGTCAGGTAGCCGCCTGGCCCCACGTTGGCGTCCGTCCCGGGGCTGAGGCTTTCTGGATGGGGCTCGGGAAAGAGCTCGACGGACTGCAAGGTCGGTGCCGCGTTGCCACCGCCCGTCAGCGCCGGGGCCGGCGCGGCGCCCGTCAAGGAGCCCGAGGTCAGGATCTGGACGCCACCGGTCAGCCCGGTAAGCCCCGCGTCCACCGCGATCGAGCCGCAGGGATCCACACGGATGGTTGCCGGGGCTGCCACGGAGCTCAGGGAGAAGTAAGACGGGCGCGTCGTCATCCTGGCAGTGCCCGGCGGCGCGCCGCGGGAGGTATAGACCATGCCCCCGCCCACCACCAGATGATACTGGCCGTCGAAAAGTGGGAGGTCGTTGCTGAAGACGCCCCCATCTGGGGAAAAGACCAGAAGGAAGTCGTTGGTGGGAGGATTGCACCAGGCATCCACGTCCAGAGCGGAGCTGGCCGTGGCCGGCCGGTCCAGGGTGGCGGCCCCGGACGTGGGCCAGAGCCCGACGAAGATACCCACCTGGGGAAAGTCACCGGAGAAATTGACGACCCGACGCGTTCGCGGGAGATCGTCGCCTTCGCGAAAATACAGGGACTGACTGACGGGCATCCCACCGCCGGCAGAGGGGAAGCCGACCGCTACCGGCCGACCGTTCGCCATAGCCCGCTGGCGCGCCGCCGTCAGCTCACCGGCGACGACGGTGGCGAGGCCTTTGCTGCCTGCGCCCGATTGAGTCCCCCGATTGAGCCCACCGCTGGCCAGGACCAGCAAGATCGCCATCAAACCGACCGCTACCAGCAATTCTGGCAGGCTGAAGCCGCGTCTCACAGACGTCCCTCCCTGTAGTTGAGCAGTTGGAAGAGATTGGGGTTGGGAGGCGCTCCGGTCTGCCGATCGGTCTGCGAGAGATCCAGCTCAGCTTCGATCTTATGGACGGCCGTAGGGTTGTCCCGCGGCCCGAGATAGCCGGTTGCCGTGATGCGCTCGACCCGATACGGCGGCTGGCGATAGGTCGAATCCAGGGTCACCACGTAGCCTCCGATCACCGGGCCTCCTCCGACATCGGGCATCGCTTCGTGGTAGCTGAACAGAGCCTGGTCGTCGGCGCCCAGAGGAGGAAAATCGTAGTCTTTCATCAGCTTGACCCGGGCGTCCTCGAAGCCTGCTTCGGCCAGGGCGCGCGCCTGGGCCGCCCGTCGGTTTTGCGAGCTCGCTTCGTAGAAACGCGACCGGCTGCCCATGATGCCGAGGCCCAGCGTGAGCAGCAGGACACACAAGAGCAGCGAGGAGATCAACAGGAATCCCCTGGTCACGGTACGACCCTCGTGGGCAGATGCAAGATGACCTGGCTTGACAACCGGCGAACGCGCGTTTCCTCGGTGGTTGAGAGAAAGATCTCCAGACTGGCTGGACCGGCATAACGAACGCCGATTCCGGAGCAACCCCGGGCGACCAGACCTGTCCCGCCGACCGACTCACGCAAGAGGTCCGAGCCCACCACATGGTAGCGCACCGTGACCAGGGTGCGATGCGGGAGCCAGACCGCAGGCGGCACCGTTTCCGGAAGGCGGTCCACCGCCAGAGGATCGACCTTGCGAAGTCGCAGCTCTGCCGATTCCGTCGTCGACCCGGCTGGCGGGTCCAGGATCTCGACCGCTTCGGCGGCCTCCGCGCGCATCGTTTGCAGCCCCAGGAGTGTCGCCTGCAGGGCGTTATCTTTCTGACCGAGGAAGCGGCTGACGCGCGAGTAGCCCCCGACCACGGCCCCGAAAACCGCCAACAGACTGCCCAGCAGCAGCATCACCACCAGGGTTTCCGCCAACGAGAAAGCCTTCATGGAACGTCCAGAGTGACCTGGGTCCCGGACGTTTGCTCTACGCCTCCATAGACTGCGCGGGCTTTTACCGTGCACGTTCCATCCTGGCTGGCGTAGCGCGTTTGCGTCGCGCCGCTGGGAAGCCGAAGGTAGATCGCGTTGGTGAACGTGGCCGAGTCTCCCACGCTCGTTGCGGTCACCGTCCCGTTCGAAGTCTCTGGCTGCACGTACCAGTCGAAGAAGAGATCGGTGATGATACGACCGCCGGCGTCCCGGCCCGAGGCGGTGAAGGCCTGCGTCGCCCCCGGCCCCAGCAGGGGCGAGCCGCCGGGGGCGACTTGAATGGCTCCGCTCGCGGCCCACCGGCGGTAGGGATCGCCCACGAGCGAGAGGAGCTCGACCTGATCCCCGGGCCAACTGACCCGCACACGAACGCGGTAGAAGGAGGCCGACATCAGCCGCGGGTTGCTGACCACCAGAGGGTCCTCGAAGGCCGTGCTGGGCGAGGCCAGTACGGCCCGCTCGGCGTCGATACGAATCTGGAATCCAGGATAGTCGGGATCGGTACGCGTCGACCCGGCCACCGAGCTCCAGTCATCGAAGTTCATCCCGCTTCCCGCGGGCGTGGCCGCCCAGTTCCGGACCCAGGCCAGGGTCTTCTCGGCCAGCGTGACGCCCGCGACGGCCTGGTCGGTCCGGGTGGTGTGGCGAGTGGCGCCATGAAACAAGATGACCGTCACGGTCATGGCTCCCACCAGCAAAAAGATGGCGATCAGTGATTCCGTAAGCGTGACCGCCGCTCTTCCTCGCACTGCAAGAGTATACCATGACATAAAGGGGTAAAAAAGAACGAATAAAGCACACTAAAGTCGGTAGCCGTGGGAGAAACCGCCGGGTATCGGGAGCTGGTAGGGCGAGGGATTCGTGCTCAGATCAGCCGGATGGAAGCAGCCCGAGTCGTAATCATTCGAATGGAGGAATGAACTGCAGGCCGCGACCTGGAATCTCCGCCGCATGCCCGCCACCGAGGAAACCCGGCACAAGCTCGCGTTTCTGGTCTGGCCCGCCATCGCGGGCTGGACGGTGTTCGCGGTCCGCAACCTCTTGGAGGCGCACCCTTACAGCACCTACATCTGCGGCGCGTCGGCGCTGTTCACGGCCCTGTTGCTGTCCCTGGCCCAGCACAGCCGCAATCCTCAGGTGGTGAGGGTCTGCGCCCACGGTATCCTGGGGGTGAGCTGTCTGGGCGTGGCCGGAATCGGCATGCTGACAGGCCAGGCCTCCTCGACCCCGCTCACGTTCCTCTGCATCGTCCCGCTCTACGCCGCCTACCAGCTGGGCTCGCGCTCGGCTCTCGGCTGGACCGTGGTCACGGTGCTGCTGATGTTCGGAGTGCACGCCAGCCAGAGCTTTGTCGTGATTCAGCCCGAGTTCCGGCCGCACGGCTGGAACCAGTTCCTCGACCAGATGGTGATGCTCTCGGTCATCGCCGCCTTCGCCTTGAGCTACCGCCGCATCAGCCTGCAGCAACGGGCCGAGCTGGCCGAGTCGCGCGACCGGGCGCTCTCGGCGCTGGCCACCAAGAGCCAGTTCCTGGCCATGATGAGCCACGAGATCCGCACGCCTCTGCACGGCCTGCTGGGCAGCGCCGAGCTGCTGGCGCAGGCGGACGACCTGGGACCCAACCAGCGCGAGCTGGTCGACTCGCTCGAGCGTAGCGGCAAGCTGCTGCTCTCGGTGGTGAACGATATCCTGGACTACTCTCGCCTGGAGGGGGGCGATCTGCGGCTCGAAAGCATCCCGTTCTTGCCCGAGATCTGCCTCGACCACGTGCTGGAGCTCTACAGCACAGTGGCCCGCGAAAAGGGCATCGAGCTGCGCGGGCAGATCGCCCCGCAGACCCCCGAGAAGTGGACCGGCGACCCCCTCCGACTCCAACAGATCCTGCTCAACCTGGTCTCGAACGCCGTCAAATTCACCAGCCAGGGCGAAGTGGTCGTGGAGGTCGGCCCCGCCGGCGAGGGTCTGCGATTCTCGGTGCGCGACACCGGCATCGGCATCCCCTCCGAGGCGCGCGGCAACCTGTTCAAGCCCTTCGAGCAGCTCGACAGCTCGACCACGCGGCGTTACGGAGGCTCGGGACTCGGACTGGCCATCAGCCAGCGCCTGGCCGGGCTGATGGGCTCGGAGATCCAGGTGGAAAGCGAGTCCGGCAAGGGCAGCCATTTCTCGCTGCGGCTGGCCGGCCCGCTGGGGCCTCCTCCCCCACCGGCCGTGCAGGGACGCGCCGCCGTGTGGGGCCTGCCCGAGCCTCAAGCGCGCAGCGTGGCCATGCGCCTGGAGCGCCTCGGCCTGACGCTGGCCGAGGACCAGCTCGACTGGGTCTTCCTCGGTCCCGCCGAGACCCGCCAACCCCCGCCCGGGACGCGTTCCGTGCGCCTGTGCCCGCTCGGCCACGAGCCGGCCTCCGAGAGCGCCGCCGTGCTGCGCCTTCCGCTCACGCGCCGCAACTTGCTCAAGCTGGTGGGCGCCTCGAGCGACTCGCCCCAGCGCATCGCTCTCCCCTCCCTGACCCAGGGCAACCAGCGCGCCCTGGTGGTCGAGGACGTCCCCGTCAATCGCGCCATCCTGTGCAAGATGCTCACCCGGCTCGGCTACTCGGTGGATGAAGCCGAGGACGGCGTGAAGGCGGTTGAGTCGGCCGCCTGCCAGGCTTACGAAGTGGTCTTCATGGACCTCCACCTGCCGGGCATCGACGGGCGCGAGGCCACGCGCCGGATTCGCTCGCAGGAGGGGACCCGGAGGCCCTGCATCATCGCGGTCACCGCCAGCGTGGTGCCCGAGGACCGCCTGGCCCTCGAGGAAGCCGGCGCCGACGCCTTCGTCGGCAAGCCCCTGAGCTTCACCCAGCTGGTGGCGGTGCTCGAGGAGACCCGAGGGCTGCGCCAGGCATGAAAAAAGGCCCCCCTTCGCAGGGAGGCCATTTTGGGAACCCCGGGCTCTAGGGCTGGTCTTCGGCCAGCACCACCGCCAGGAAGACGCACAGGCAGCCGTTGCCGAGCAGCCACAGCCGGCTCAGGATGGCCGGGATGTAGAGCACGGTGGCGGCGCCGCTGAGGGCTCCGAACAGCAGGTGGGCGGCGATGCCGACGGTCAGGCCGGCGGCGATGGCGCGCAGGAAGCGGTTCTCGACCACCAGCACGGCCAGCGCCATCGGGATGGCGCAGCTGTAGAAGATGGGGTTGGCGTGGCCGGCGGCGCCCAGCAGCAGCATGTCCCACTGCGGGAAGCCGGAGGTCAAGAGGGGATGCAGCGGCACCACGTTGTGCATCAGCAGCGGCAGGAAGAACAGCCCCGAGGAGCCGATCACCAGGCCGGGCAGCACCGCCAGGGCGCTCAGGAAGGCGCCACGGCGCAGCAGCGGCAGCAGAACGAAGGCGCCCAGCACGATGGCCAGACCCAGGCGGCAGGCGCCGTAGACGAAGCCGGCGCGCCAGACGGCGTTGCTGGCGTCCATGATGCCGGCGCCGTAACCCTTCTGCTTGCCCTCTTTGCCCTTGGAGCGGGCGGTGGACTTCATCAGCGCCTCGACGGCCGACGGGTCGGTCACGCCCAGGCTGGCGATCAGAGCCGCCTCGGCCGCCGCGTGGGGCGACGCCATCGAGGTGCCCTGGAAGTAGAAGTAGCCGCTCTTGCGGTGATTCTGAACCTCGATCGTGTTCTGCAGCACGCCGCCCGTGGCGTCGTTGCGGGTGGAGCCGCCCGGAGCGGCGATGTCGATGTCGGGACCGTGGTTGGAGTACCAGGTCAAATTCTCGTCGCGGTCGGTGGCCGAAACGGACACGCAGGCAGCGTAAGCGGCCGGGTAGCCGGGGCGACCCTTGGACTCGTTGCCGGCGGCGCACACCACCGTGGTGCCGTGGCGCTTGGCGTAGGCGCAGGCCTCGTCCATCACGGTGCTGGGGAACGGACCGCCCAGGCTCATGTTGATGACGCTGGCGCCGTGATCGGCGGCGAAGTTGATGGCGTCAGCGATGTTGGCCACGGAGCCGGAGCCGCCCTTGCTGAGCACCTTGACCGGCATGATGGCGCAGCCCCAGGCCAGCCCGACCACGCCCTTGCCGTTGTTGGTGGATTGGGCGATGGTGCCGGCCACGTGGGTGCCGTGGCAGTGGTCGTCGAGCGCTTCGACGCGCTTGTTGACGAAGTCATAGCCGTTGACGAATCGGGTCTTGTCCAGGTCCTCCATCTGGTGGAAGTCCTGCCAGTTCATGTAGGCCACGCCGGTGTCCAGCACGGCCACCACGGCGTTCTGGCCGCTCGACCAGGGCCACGCCTCGAGGCAGCGCACCTGGGTCATGTGCCACTGCTGGCCGAACATCGGGTCGTCGGGAAAGGCCTGGGCGTAATACAGGTAGTTCGGCTCGACGTGTTGCACCAGCGGGTCCTGAGACAGCTCTTGCAACAGAGCCGGGAGGCGCGACTCGGAGACCTCGGTGACGGTCAGGCCACTGGCCACCGAGGAATTGGAGTTGTACTTGAGGTCCACCTCGTGGCGCTGCTCGAAGTCGACGATCTCCGTGCTGGAGGCGTCATCCTTGAGGTCGACCACCAGGCTGCCCTCGATGCGCTCGAGGCCGTTGGGCAGTGGGCCCGGGCCATCGGCGTCGGCAAAGGTGGTGGGTGCGCCGGCATCGGACGCGGCCACGCCCACGCGGGCGAGGCGGAAACGGTCCTGGCCGCTCTGGTCCCACCAGACGGTGGCCACCAGCGCCAGCACGATAAGCGCCAGCGGGACGGCACGGAGCATACGTCGTTTCATGGTGCGTTATAACTCCCTTTCGACTTTGGGGTCGACAGTCGGCAGTCGACAGTCGACAGGACGTAAGAAGCGGTGTATTAGCTGCGGTCGCTGGAGCGACCTGCGCGCTCGGCTTGGATTCCTTCCGAGGGAGGTGAATCCTCCGCCAGGGTCTGGCTTACCGTCAGCTCGACGGGCACGTCCACGCCGGTCTGGAAGTTGCCCAGGAGCTCGCGGATGAGGTCGACGCAGCGTTCGGCGTCGTCGCGGGCTGCGGCGGCACGCAGCTCCTCGAGCAGGGGGCCGGGCCACTCGGGGCCCGGGGGGCCCGTGGTGACCTTCATGATCTTGGGCGTCCCGCTGGGAGCCGTCTCCTCGCCCTTGTTCACCAGGCCCTCGCGCAGCTTCTCGCCGGGCCGGATGCCGGTGAACTCGATGGCGATGTCGCGATCGGGCTCGAAACCGCTCAGCCGGATCAGGTTGCGGGCCAGATCGACGATCTTCACCGGCTCGCCCATGTCGAGGATGTAGAGCTCGCCGCGCTGGGCGATGGCGGCCGCCTGCAGCACCAGCGTGACGGCCTCGGGGATGGTCATGAAGTAGCGCGACATCTCGGGGTCGGTGACGGTGACCGGTCCCCCGCGCAGGATCTGCTTGCGGAACGTGGGGATGACCGAGCCGCGGCTCCCCAGCACGTTGCCGAAGCGCACCGCCACGAAGCCGAGCGCGCCCGTGCGCACCAGCAGCAGCTCGCAGAGACGTTTGGAGGCCCCCATCACGCTGGAGGGGTTGACCGCCTTATCGCTCGACAGCAGGACGAATTTCTGCACCCCATACTGCTGGGCCATCTCCATCAGCTGGAGCGTGGCAAAGACGTTGTTGGTGACGGCCTCGGAGGGGTTGGACTCCATCAGCGGCACGTGCTTGTGGGCGGCCGCGTGGAAGACGACCTCCGGGGCGTAATCGCGGAAAAGCGTCTCCATGCGCTGCCGGTCGCGCACGTCGGCGATGAAGCAGGCGATCTTGTGGTCACGCAGCTCCAGGCTGATCTCGTAGATCGAGTTCTCGCCGCGTCCCAGCAGAATGAGCAGTTTGGGCGAGAACTTGCTGACCTGGCGGCAGATCTCCGAGCCGATGGAGCCGCCCGCGCCCGTTACCAGCACGGTGCGGCCGGTGAGAAAGGCGGCCACGCCCTCCATCTCGAGCTTGATGGGGTCGCGCTCGAGCAGGTCCTCGATGCGCACCTCGCGCAGCAGGTTGGCCTCGGTCAGATCGGTAAGCCCGGGGGCGACGCGCAGCTCGACCCTGGTCCCGGTCAACTGAGCCACGACCTTACTGGCCAGGGCCGGGGTGGGTTGAGCCAGGATGACCTGATCGATGGCCTGGGCGGCCACCAGGTCGCGCAGCTGCTCCACCGGACCGAGCACCTTCACGCCGCGGATGGTCACGGATTGAGCGTCCACGAAGCCGGCCACGCGGGTGCCCGAGCGCCCTCGGCGCAGGTCGCGCAGTACCGCTTCGCCGCTGTCGTTGGCGCCCACGATGAGGGCGCGCTTCTCGGCCCGGCCGCCCCGCTCGCTGACCGCCCGCATCAACAGGCGCATCCCCCCGCAGAAGGCCAGCGACAACAGCCAGGCGACGGGCATCGAGGTGCGGGGAAAGCTCGTGCCCCCCGCCAGCACGCTGGCGAGTTGCCCCGGCAGCATGGCGATCCCCAGTCCGAACGCCAGTGCGCCCAGATCGGAGGGTCCGGCATAGCGCCAGACTTTCCGGTAGATGCCCATGACCCAGAAGAGACTGACCGCCAGCAGGCCGGTGCCGAGATAGTAACCGAGCGCGGGCTCCATGAAACGGGCCATCGCCAGGGCGTCGAAATCGAGACGCAGGGCGACGGCGATGGCCATGCTCAGCATCACGAGCAAGAAATCGCCCACCGCGAGGAGAACATGGAGCACTCTGGTCAAGCTTTTCCAGCCTTCTGTTCGGGCGAGAAACGCTCCTCCGTGAGAGTTCGGTCGTCAGTTGTTACAAAAGTTTTACATGAGCGCACTCATCGACGGGTTGGGAAATGCCGACTCATAAGGTATCATAGGGAAAGATTCACTCAGGAGGACTGCTCGTGCTCGAAGGTATCGATCGGATCGAAGGACGCATCCAGGAGATCGAAGCCCGCATTCAGGCGCCGCCGCCCGATGCCGAGCTGTTCGCGGCCATGATGGCCAACAGCAACAAGCAGCCCAACGTGAAGAAGCCCGGTCAGAACGCCGCCGCGATGAAGCTCAACCAGGGCCCGCCTCCGGCCTTCGCCAACCCGAGCAATCCCACCAATGTCACCAACCTGGCCCAGAACAACTCCGTCTCGTGCGGCCAGACCAGCGTGGCCATGGCCGTCAACTCGCTGACCGGCCAGAACCTCAAGGATTACGACATCGACAGCAAGTACGGCTTCCAGCTCATGGACGCCCTGAACGGCGAGTGCAAGCCCTATGGCGTCAGCTGGCAGGATGCGGGCAACATCGGTCCCGACAAGTGGCCGATGATCGAGCAGAAGGTCAACCAGGAGGGCACCCCCGTCATCGTGGCCCTGAACGGCCCCGAGTTCAGCGTTTCCGGTCGCGGCCACATCGTGACCATCACCAAGGTCGAGGGCGACAAGGTCTTCTTCGCCGACCCGGCCACGGGCACGACCCGCAGCACCACCAAGCAGGCAATGAACAACGCCCCCTCCCACCCCGATGGCAACTTCGTCTTCTACGCCAACCGCGACAACGGGCTCGGCAACGCGGCCATGCTCCCCTGATCAGGAGTCGAGAGTCGAGAGTTGAGAGTCCGGTAGAGTCGCCCAACCGCATGGGGCCAGTCATTCCCGACGAGACCCTCCCCAGGAAACTCTCGACTCTAAACTCTTAACTCTCAACCGCATCGACTCTCAACCGCATAGGGCCAGTCATTCCCGACAAGACCCTCCCCAGGAAACTCTCGACTCTAAACTCTTAACTCTCAACCGCATCGACTCTCAACCGCATCGACTCTCAACCGCATAGACTTTCAACCGCATATGGGCCAGGAGACCCTCCCCGGGAAACTCTCGACTCTAAACTCTTAACTCTCAACCGCATAGGGGTCCGGGCGAAAAGCATCGAAGGTCGCGCATCAGATCCACCATGAGTGACCTCGTTTCCATCATCATGGCTGGCGGCGCTGGTACGCGCTTCTGGCCCGTCAGCACCGAATCGCGACCCAAGCAGTTCCTCCCGCTGCTCGGCGAGCGCACTTTACTGCAACAAAGTGCCGATCGAGTACAGGGACTGACCGAAAACGTCCTGGTGCTGACCGCCGGGCATTACGTCGAGCTGGTCAAGCAACAGCTGCCGCAGGCCCAGGTCGTGGGCGAGCCGATGCGGCGCGATACGGCCGCGGCCGTGGCTCTGGCGGCCTTGCTCTGCCGCAAGCTTTACGGCGACTGCACGATGCTCACGTTGACCGCCGATCACCGCATCGAGCCGAAGGAGCGCTTCCAGGCCTGCCTGGTCTCGGCCGCGCGGGGCGCCCGCGAGAACGGACGGCTTTACACCTTCGCCATCCCGGCCACGCGGCCCGAGACGGGATACGGCTACCTCGAGCTGGGGACCCGGCTCGAGGGAGTGCCCGACGGCCTGCGGCATCACGAGCTGCTGAGCTTCCGCGAGAAGCCCGACCGCGCCACGGCCGAGCAGTTCTTGCAGGACGGCCGGTTCTACTGGAACAGCGGCATGTTCTGCTGGACCGTCAGCAGCATTCTGGCCGAGTTCGAGCTGCAGTTGCCCGGCCACCTCGAGGCGCTGGGATCGGCGGTCGAGGCCTACGGCACGCCCCGCTTCGAGGCCGAGCTGCAGAAAGGCTTCGCCGAGCTCAAGCCCATCTCGGTCGATTACGCCATCATGGAGAAAGCCCAGCGCCGCGCCGCCGTGGTGGCCGATTTCGACTGGAGCGACGTGGGCGGCTGGCTGGCGCTCGAGCCCTTCTTGCACAGGCAAGACGGCAACGCTCACCGGGGCCGCCTGGCCGAGGTTGACGCCCGGGATAATATCGTGTTTTGCGAGTCCGACGCAGAGCTGGTCTCGCTGGTCGGGGTGGAGAATCTGGTGGTGGTGCGCTCCGGAAATCGCACCCTGGTGGCTCATCGCGATCGCCTCGAAGAGGTGAAGAAGCTCGTCAGCCGCCTGCAATCCGAGGATCGATGAGTTTGGGCTGTTTCAAGAGCTATGACGTGCGGGGCAAGGTCCCCTCGGAGTTGGACGCCACGCTGGCCGAGAAGATCGGCGCGGCCTACGCCAAAGTGCTGGGCCCAAAGCGCGTGGCGGTGGGACACGACATGCGGCTCTCGAGCCCCGAGCTGGCGTTCTCGCTCATCCAGGGGCTCACGCGCGGCGGGGCCGACGTGCTGTTCCTGGGCCAGTGCGGCACCGAGGAGGTCTACTTCGCCACCTTCCAGCGCGAGCTCGACGGCGGCATCATGGTGACCGCCTCGCACAACCCGGCCGATTACAACGGAATGAAGATGGTCGGTCCCAAAGCCTCCCCGGTCAGTCGCGACAACGGGCTGACGGAGATCGAGCAGCTGGCCGCCGGCGACGTGCCCTCGGGGGCGGCGCGCGGCCAGGTGACGAGCGAGGACCTGCGCTCGGAGTATCTCGACTACATTCTGCGCAGCTTCGACACCGAGCGACTCAAGGGGCGCAGGATGGTGTGCAACGCGGGGAACGGGTGCGCCGGTCCGGTGGTGCTGGAGCTGGCCCAGCGCCTGGGCTGGAACCTCCAGTTGCTGCACGGCGAGCCCGACGGCCATTTTCCGCATGGCGTGCCCAATCCACTGCTGCCCGAGAAGCGCCACCACACCACCGAGGCCGTGCTGAAGGCGGACGCCGATCTGGGCGTGGCCTGGGACGGAGACTTCGACCGCTGCTTCTTCTTCGACGAGCACGGCGAGTTCGTGGACGGCTACTACCTGGTGGGATTGCTGGCCGAGCGGGCGCTCTTCTTCTCGCCCGGTGGCACCATTCTGCACGATCCGCGCCAGATCTGGAACACGATCAAGCGGGTCGAGGCCTCGGGCGGGCGCGCGCTCCAGATTCCCACGGGGCACGCCATCTTCAAGAAGTACATGCAGGCCGAGGGCGCCTGCTACGGTGGCGAGATGTCCTCGCACCACTACTTCCGCGAATTCGCGGGCTGCGACAGCGGCATGCTGCCGTGGCTCTGGCTGTTGGAGTGGATGAGCTACAAGGATCGCGGCCTGGCCGAGCTGATCCGCGTGAGCCGCGAGACCTTCCCCGTGAGCGGCGAGCTGAACCGCACCGTGAAAGACGCCCAGATCGTCATGGACGAGGTGCGCGCGCGTTACGAGCCCGAGGCAATCGGGGTGGACACGATGGACGGCATCAGCCTGGAGTTCGAAAACTGGCGCTTCAACCTGCGCCGCTCCAACACCGAGCCGCTGCTGCGGCTCAACCTGGAGACGCGGGGAGACGAGGGGCTGCTGTGCACCAAGACCGAAGAGCTGCTGGAACTCATCGAAGCACACGCCTGACGCTCCTCATCGGCCTGGACGACCCCTGCCGGCTGCCGGTGCAGCACTGGGGTTTCGAGCCTGTGGCCGGCGACGTGCGCGACCATCTCACGCGCCTGACGGGCCCGGCGGTGGTGCTGGCCGATTTCGCCCACGGCGGACCCGAGCTGTGCCGCTTCATCCGGGCCTCAGCCGCCAGCTACCCGACCTACGTCTACGTGCTGCTGGCCACCAACGACCGGGCCCTGAGCCTGGAGGGACTGGAGGCCGGGGCCGACGACGTGGTCGCCCTGCCTCTGGACGCCGACGAGCTGCGGGCCCGTCTGCTGGTGGCCCGGCGCATCCTGGCTCATGAGCTGGCCCTACGCTCGGAGCGGGATACTTTTCACGCCCAGGCGATGCGCGACGGGCTGACCGGACTCTACAACCGGGTCGCCATCCAGGAGGCCCTCGAACGCGACCTTTCGCGCGCTTCGCGCGACGGCTCGTCGGTGGGAGTGGTCATGGCCGACATCGACCACTTCAAGGCGTTCAACGACACGCACGGCCATCTGGTCGGCGACGAGGTGCTGCGCGAGGTCTCGCGCCGGATGCGACGCACCGTGCGGCGCTACGACTCGGTCGGGCGCTACGGAGGCGAGGAGTTCCTGGTGATCTTCCCTGGCTGCGATCGCGCCCTGACCCGGATGCTGGCCGAGCGCCTTCGACGCGCCATCGCGGACGCCCCGGTGCAGCTCGAGGGCGCTCCCTGGCAGGTCCCCGTGACCATCAGCCTGGGGGTGTCCGCGGATGAGGACGGCGCTCGGATGGACGCGGTGGGACACATACGCCAGGCCGACCAGGGCCTCTACGCCGCCAAGGCGGCCGGGCGCGACCAGGTCAGATAGTCAGGTTGCGACTCTCGCCCAGCTCGTCGAGGCGGCGCTCCAGGCGACCCAGGGCCAGCGAGTAGACCAGCGTGAACGCCAGGATGCTGGCGAAGATCGAGCACATGGTCACATCGGCGCTCAGCACCGGCGAGAGGAACACGCCCGCGAGAATGGGCACGAACAGCATGAGCCCGATGCCGCGCAGCGGGGCGGCCGAGTAACGGCGCGACAGATCCTCGACCGTGCCCAGCATGAGGACGGCGCTGATGATGTAGAGAGCGAAGGCCACGAAGCGGAACCAGATGTCCTGAGTGGCGCAGGCGACTCCGCCCATAGCCAGCGTGCCGGCCGCCAAGAACCGCCACCGATGGGGCACTCCGGGCCGCACCATGGGCAGGGTTCCCAGCGCTCCCAGAGCCGGGCCAACGATCCAGGCCAGCACGATCTGCCAGGACTGCAACGACAAGAGCCCGGACGTGTCGAGCATCACCAGGCTCGAGCCCACCGTGAAGAGCAGCACGCCCAGGCGGTTCATCGCCAGGCCCTGGCGTAGCCGAAGGGAGACTTGCGCATCCATAACTGGACAGTTCGGGGAGCCAGGGTGCGCTTCCCTCACACCCCGACCCGGCGACATGTTCATAGTCCCGATACAACCCCGTCCCGGGTTCGAGCTATCATCGGGGTGCTCAAAATACTGGAGGCTTCCCATGAACGTTACCGCCGTGGCCGCACGCCCAATGAATTACAGCCGGAGCGCCAACGCTGCCCAGCAGCCGAGCGAGGCTCCCCCCGAAGATAGCGCCAGCGTTGGCTCGGCGTTCTCTCGCGGAGCGTCCGCCGTGGGCGGAGCGGCTCTCGGACTGGCCGGAGCCACCGCCGCCAACGTGGGAATCCAGGCCACGGGCGCGCTGATGACCCAGTTCACGCTCGGCTGTATGCCGCGCCTGCACCTCGGCGCCGAGACGGCCAACCTCGTCAACAACGTGTTTGGACTCTCCCTCGGGATCAGCTCCATCGCCGCCGCCGGGGCCGGCGTGCTGGCCGGCGCGGTGGTGGCCTACCACGCCGCCGCGGGTGCCGAGAAGAAGGACGACGCCCTGCGCGTGGGCGAGTACCAGGGCGAGAACGCCAAGCGCGGCAAAGCCTCCGCTTATCTGGCCGAGCTCAAGGATTACGGCGCCGAGCTGCGCTCGGGCCTGGGCGGCGTGAAGAGCGCCGAATCCTTCGGCGGGGCCGCCAAAGCGGGCTTCGACGCCGGTTCGGCCATCGGGGCTCCGGTGGGCGCCGCGGCCGGTAAGATTCAGGGCTTCGGCTGGGGCATCGCCCTCGGCACGCTGGCCTCCCTCCCCATCGCCGCGGCTCTGCCCCCGGCGCTGTCCGCCCCCATCATGATCGGCGGCGCGCTGCTCGGCAGCGGGCTCGGCTCCAAAGCCGGCGAGCCGCTGGGCGCCTTCGTGGGCGGTCTGGCCGGCGGCGCCGCGGGCGCGGTGCTGGCCACCGGCTACCACGCGGTGGCCGGCAAGAAAGAGTAGCCCCTACTCCTCCACGTCGGGGTTGAAGCGGAACAGGCGGGCCGGCCGGTGCCGGCCTTTCAGCACGGTTTCGGCCGTCTCGATCAACACGCCCGTGGAGAGGATCTTCTTGCGGAAGTTGCGCTTGTCCAGCGCTTTGCCGAGGATGATCTCGTAGAGCTTCTGGATCTCGGTCAGGGTGAACTTCTCGGGCAGCAGGCGGAAGGCGACCCTGGAAGTCATGATCTGTCCGCGCAGGCGCGTCAGCGCCAGATCCAGGATGATGTCGTGGTCGAAGGCCAGCTCGGGGAGCTCGTAGACCGACCACCAGCGCACCTCGCCGGCGTCCCCGGAGGCGCGCATGTTCAGGCGCTCGGAAAGAATCAGAGCGTAGTGGGCCACGGTGATGACGCGCGTGCGCGGGTCGCGCACCGGATCGCCAAAGGCGCGCAGCTGCTCGAGATAGACGTCCGAGACGCCGGTCTCCTCCTCCAGCTCGCGCTTGGCGGCGTCCATCAGGCCTTCTTGCTCGCGCACGAAGCCGCCCGGCAGAGCCCAGCGGCCCTTGAAGGGCCAGTCCTTGCGCTGGACCAGCAGCACCTGAAGCTGGTCTTTGACGGCGGTGAAGACCACCAGGTCCACCGCCACCGAGGGGCGGAAATAACGCGTGACATCGTACTGTTTGGCTTCCGGAGAGCGCTTCTCGGCCTCGACGGTAGCCCGAATCTGTTCCTTGGTTCGAACTTTGAGGTGGGTCATGGCGGGCGCCCCCTTCGTGCTTCGATGGAGGAAAACCCTACCGCTGGGGGAAGTCGAAGCCCCATGTCGGAGCCCCGGGGAGCGCGCCGCTTCGGTTTGACCTATCGCCTGAAGAACGAGGCAGCGCTCAAAGCCTGCAACGACGCTCGCGACCGCCTCAACGCGCAGGGCGTCGAGACCTTCACCCTGGACGAGGTGGTGGAGGGGGCCGAGGTCGACGTCTTCCTCGCCTTCGGTGGCGACGGAACCCTGCTGCACGCGGCCCGCCTGATGGCCCCCCGCGGTATTCCCGTGCTGGGCATCAACATGGGCCGCGTCGGCTACCTCTGCGCCCTGGATGAAGGCGGCGTCGAGCCGGCGCTGCAAAAGCTCATGGCCGGCGAGTACGCCATCGACGCGCGCAGCATGCTGCGCGCCCGCGTCATCTACCGCAAGGAGCAGCTCTGGCAGGTGGACGCCCTCAACGACGTCCTGGTCGGCGGCAGCACGCGCACCGTCACGCTCGAGGTGGCTATCGACGGCGAGCTGCTGGGCACCCTGCGCGGCGACGGCATCATCGCCGCCACCCGCACCGGCTCGACGGCCTATGCGCTGTCGGCGGGCGGCTCGGTGCTGCTGGACGAGGACAACCTCATTCTGGTGGCCTCCAACGCTCTGTTCTCGAGCTTCTTCCGCAGCCTGGTGGTGCCGCTCAGCGCCACCGTGCGCGTGGTCAACCGCACCGAGGTGGCGCGTCCCTACGTCATCGCCGACGGTCAAAAAGACTACCAGATCGAGGACGGCACCGAGGTGGAGATCCACCGCTCGCCGCTCTACGCGCACCTGGTCGACCTGGGGCTCGAAACCCCGGTGGCCCGCCTGCGGCGCGGCCATCAGGAAAGGAGCCAGACCCTGTGAACAAGTTCTATCGCCAGACCGCGGACAAGCTCAAGGCCATCCTCAAGGAGTGCGAGCAACGCCACCAGAAGGTCGAGGCCGAAGTAGAGGCCCTCGAGGAGGGCCCCAACACCCCCGAGCTCGAGCAGAAAACCCGCGAGCTGGAGACCCTGGAGAGCCTGCAAGAGATCCTCGACGAAGCGCTCTCCTGCTGCGACTGACCCTTGCTGCGCCGACTGGTCGTCATCTCGCTGCTGCTGAGCGCGCTGTGCCTGGCCGGATTGTTCTCGGTCGTGCGCCGGAACGAAGCCGGGCCGCAGCTGGACGACGTGGCCGGGGCCATCCGTCTGCTGCCCCCTCCGGGCCCTCTCGACCCGTCTGAGCGCGCCCGGCTGCAAACCGACCTGGCCGCCGCCCAGCTCTCGGTGGACAATGCCCGCGGCAACCTCGCCAAACCCATCCTGATCGATCCGGACCCGGGCCAGATCCGCGAGAAGTCGTCGGCGCTGGCTGCCCGCCTGCTGCTGGCCAACCAGGATCCGGCCACCCTGCGCAAGGACGTGCTCGAGCTGCGCCAGCTGTGGATGGACGGCCGCCAGAGCCTCGTCTCGCTGGCGGGCGAAGCGCCCGACCCCGCCAACATTCCCCAGGTCCCGCCGTTCGCGCTGGAGACCTATGGGGCGCTGCGCGGCACGCCCGAGGCGGAGAGTTACCTGCAGAGTTACCTGGCTCTGCAGCAAGAAGAGCTGATGCGCTTTCGCGCCCAGCGCAAGAGCTGGGAGCAGGCGCTGACCCAGCGCCTCGCGCTGCAGACCGAGCTGCGCCGGCTGCGCGAGGAGTATCTGACCCGCGCCTACTATGCCGGTTACAACGCGGCCGACCTCAATGACGAGAATTTCTGGGAAGCCCTGCGCCTGGAGGCGGATACCTTTCGGGTGCGGCTCTACTTCAAGGCCGTCCAGTTTCGGCTGCACTGGACCCACGAGCTGCAAGAAGGCAACTACCTGCGCATGCTGCGCGAGGTGGGCATGCCTGTCTTTGCCCTGGCCCTGACCCTGGTGCTGGTGCCGATGTCGGGGCGCGTGCCCCTGCGCGGCCGCCCGGGACGGCTCGTCTCGTGGGTTTTAATCTATGTCATCCTGTGGCTCCTGGCGGCGTCCATGGCCTCGTCGAGCCTGCTGCTGGAGATCAGCGTGCTGGTCTATCTGGCCGCCGACCTGTCGCTTTTCCGCGCCTGGCGAGTGGCGGCCGTGCTGCTCGCCGGCCGCCTGGTGCGCTCGTTGCGCTTCCAGGATCCGGTTACCAGCCGTCGCCGCATCGACGCCTCGATCTCGTGGGCGGCCGGCCTCTGGATCGGCTTCGACGCCCTGAAAACCGCCGTCCGCCTGCTGACGGTCGGACGCGGGCTGATTTACTGGGGCGTGGTGGACCTCTCGCACCTCGTCGCCGTCCTGTTCTACCTGCTGGTGGCCTACAGTTGGCGCCGCGAGATCGTCTTCCAGCTGCGTCCCCTCAGACTGGGAGCCGACTGGATGCAGCGACCGGTGGCGGCGTTGTTCCTGATGCCGCTGCTTTTCCCCGTGTGGCTGGTGCTGGTGCTGACGCTCAGCCTGGTGCTGATGCTGCAGCAGACCGAGTGGGGCCGGGGCCTGGCTACCGGCGCCCTGCGCCACTGGCTCGAGGTGATGCGCGGCAAGCGCGTCATCCCCGCCGGGGCGCCCCCCGAGTACCAGGAGCGATTCATGAGCTACTTCGCCCCGGCCGACGAGGTGCTGCCGCTCTGCGACGAGACCTTTCTGCCCCGCCTGACCGAGCGCCTGGAGGCCTGGCTCGAGAAGGGCAACCAGGACAACCGCCTGCTGCTGGTGGGACGCTCGGGCTCGGGCAAGCGCAGCGTGATGGACCTGATCGAGCGACGGTATGCCGACCGGGTGCGCTTCGTGCGCTTGCGCCTGGACCAGCGCATCCTGGAGGAGTCCGGGCTCCTCGCGCGCCTCAGCCAGGCCTTCCACCTGAGCAAGACGCCGTCCAGCATGGAGGAGGCGGCTCAGCTCCTGTCGTCCCAACCGCGCACGGTGTTCATCCTGGAGGGCATCCACCAGCTCTTCCTGTCGGCCCTGGGGGGCTTCACCCCGCTGCGCAGCTTGATCGTGCTCACGCGCCTGATGCCGCGCCACATCTTCTGGCTGACCAGCGGGGGCTACCACGCCCAGGCCTACCTCAACCGCGCCCTCGACTCGGACGCCGACAGCACCCTGCAAATCCCGCTCTGGAGTGAGGAGGCGCTGCGCAAGGTCATCCTGGAGGCGCACCGCTCGACGGGGGCGGAGCTCGAGTTCGACGCCGACATCTGGACCCAGCCGGCCGACGACGCTGGCGACACCGGCCTCGAGCAGCAGTTCTTCCGCCTGCTCTGGGAGCAATCGGGGGGCAATCCGGCCACCGCCCGCGCCATCTGGCTGCGCTCGCTCGAGCCGCGCCAGGGGGACGTGCTGGTGACGCTGCCCCCCTCCAACAACCTGGCCCGCGTCCAGGCGGCGCCCACCGCCATCCACCTGGTACTCGCGGCCATCTTGCGCCACGAGTGTCTGACCGAGGCCGACGCCACCCGTGCCACCGACCTTCCCCCCCGCACCGTGCGCCTGGCGCTGGCCCAGGCGGCCGAGTGGGGCGTGCTGCGGCTCGACGAGCACGGTAATTACCGCGTGTCCCCGTCCTGGATCAAAGATCTGGAAACGCTGTTGAAACGGAAGAACATGCTGTATGTCCTCTAGCCCGCCGGTTCCCACACCCCAGTTCTCCGAATTGCTGCGTCCGGAGACGATCGTCTACGTGGTGGTCATCCTGATCGCCGTCTTCGCGCTGGTGCGCGCCCTGACGCGCGCGGCCGGCTCGCTGACCCACCTCGTGCCGGCCCGACGGCTGCTGATCTTCCAGGTGCAGACCCTGCTGACGTTCGCGCTCTACATTCTGGGGGGCGCGCTGCTGGTGACCCTGGTGCTGCGCCCCAGCCCTCAGCTCTTGCTGGCCGCCTCGGGCAGCGCCGCCCTGGCCATCGGCTTCGGTCTCAAGGATATCGCGTCGTCCCTGATCGCCGGGCTGACCATCGTGATCGAGCGTCCCTTCCAGGTGGGCGACTGGGTGGAGTTCGGCGACCACTACGGCGAGGTGGTTCAAATCGGCATCCGCACCTCTCGCCTGGTCACGCTGGACGACAACCTGGTCACGGTTCCCAACTCGAGCTTCCTTACCCAGGCGGTCGCCTCGGCCAACGCGGGCAACCTGGACATGATGGTCAGCGTGCCCGTCCACGTCGCGCTGGACGCCGATGTGGAGCTGGCGGTAGCCTTGCTCAGAGAGGTGATCGTGACCAGCCCCTACGTGTATCTCAACAAGCCGCACAAGGTCACCGTGCGCGAGGTGGAGAAGGCGGAGCGGTTCTCGCTGGAGCTGCTGGCGCGCTGCTACGTGCTGGACGTCCGCTACCAGACGGCCCTGGCGACCGATATCACCGTGCGGGCTTCGCGGGCCTTTCGCGAGGCCGAAATCAAGAGAGCGTGCCACTGACATGAAACTGCGCATCGGCATTCTGACCATCTCGGATCGGGCCAGCGAGGGGACCTACGAGGACCGCTCCGGCCCGGCCATCCGCGCCTGGCTGACGGAGGCTTTGAGCTCGCCCTGGGAAGAGGTGTACCGCGTGATTCCGGACGAGCGGCGCTTCATCGAGGTCACCCTCAAGGAGCTGTGCGACACCGAGCGCTGCTCGCTGGTGGTCACCACCGGCGGCACCGGCCCGGCTCTGCGGGACGTGACGCCCGAGGCCACCGAGGCCGTGTGCGAGAAGATGCTGCCCGGCTTCGGCGAGAAGATGCGCTTCGTGTCGCTAAAGAGCGTGCCGACCGCCATTCTGTCGCGGCAGACCGCGGGTGTGCGGGGCAACTCGCTGATCCTGAACCTGCCGGGCAAGCCGGCGGCCATCGCCGAATGCCTGGGGGCGGTCTTCGACGCGGTGCCCTACTGCGTGGACCTGGTCGGGGGCGCATACATCGATACCCGGCCCGAGGTCGTGCAGGCCTTTCGGCCTGGCGGAACGACCTGAGAAGAACGGTTCAGTTTACCAATCGTCGCCGTCCTCGCACTCATCGTCCGCGTCATCACAGGTTCGACTGACCCAGAACGACCAGCGGCGACGGACCGCCGCTCGGCCCGGCACTTCCAGCATAATGGTTTGACGGCCTGGAGCCAATCGGGGCGGGCGATGAGGAACATGCGCTCGAAGGGCTGATCGAGCCGGAGGCCCAGGTCATACTTGGGGCGGACTTCCAAGGCCAGTCTGAGATCCTGGCCGGCGCCATCACGCGCGGCCGAACGCCGCCGGAAACATCAGGAGGGAGGCCGGCCAGCGTTGTGCACTCGGAGCGTTAGGGCTCGTCATCCCGGCCTTCATCGCACCAACCCTCGCGCTCGTCGTCAGGCTCGTGTCCCGGTTGGATTCGGAAAGTCCAATCCAAGGTGGTGGCTACAACCCCCTCCCTTGTCAGGCCCCACGCTGGGACGAAGAGGTGAACCCTGTGATCGCCAGCCGCCAGGCTGTTCGGCAGGCGCCCTTCCAGCCGCAATCTCTCGATCGGTCTATTCAACTTTGGGCGGCGGGTGATGCGCGTGGTAACCCGAAGATAGGGCCGGAGGTCGACTCCGTCTACTGTCAGCTCAACATTCTTCAGGTCGACCTGGCCGTATCGGTAGTCCCCCACGACCGTCTCGATGCGGAACCGGGGACGGGCGCTCCGGGTCTGGGAAACGCGAGGTGAGACCACGCGCACCTGGGGAGGAATAATCTCGAGGGTGTATCTGGGGGGAGTCCCCTCTCGCAGCGGGCGGAAATACTCCATTACCGGGTCATCCTCCTTACTGAAGGGGAAGCTTTCGCGCAAGAAACGCATCAGATAGAATTTGCCCTCCGGGAATTGTTGGGGTTGTTTCTCTAGGAGGTATTGGCCGGCGCCTTCGAAGGTTCTTGAAAGATAGTCGTAGTATTTCCCGAGCGGAATCCCGGACACCCTGACCGGGCGGCCTCTCAGAACGTCGAGGACGGCGACTCCGGTGCGGGCTTTCAAGAGGTTGAACACTAGCTGGGGTTGGTAATTTCCCTCATAATGCCCTCGCATAAGCTTGGCCCCAAAATCGTACTGGGTGTTGGGAAACCCCGCCTCGAGCCGGTCGATTTGTTCGAGAATCTCGGCCCGGGTAGCGGAGTCGAGAGGAACAACATTGCCTTTACCAGTTCTCTGCGCAAAGGTGCGAATGGAATATTCCCGCTCGATGGCGCGGATCATCCGTTCGCGCGCGATCGCCTCGATCTCTGTGCCACGATGTGCCTCGGCGATTCTCTTGAACTCGACGATGGCTTGGGGCCACCAGCCGTACTCGGCGTAAGCCTCGGCGTCCCGAAAAATCGAGGCTTGACTGGGGGGTGGAGCCTGCCCGCAGACCCGCCCCCCCTGCGCGACCAGAGCGAGCAGCACGGCAACGAAAATCAGCTGCCGAAAAAGGGGTGCTCTCTTCATGATCACGGGCCTCCTTCAATGTCATACTCCGGCACGTAAATGCGTGTCATGCGGGATTTGAGGGTCTCGAAGCTCTCGTGACCGTTCAGCTGATTCCATAGGCTCTTATCGATCTTCCAGACCTGTCTTAGCGTCAGAGGAGCGCCCAGAAGCATCTCTAAGCCGTGTTCCGTCTTGGTTTCCTTATATCTATGGCGGATGAAGTAGAAGCTGTCATCCGTGATTGCGCACGCGGTCAGTTGCTCGCTCTCCTGCGCATTGAGGCTCGTGCCCCCCTCGGCCATGTTGGCTTTGAGCCAGTCCAGGGCGGCCGTGTCGGGGTCGGCGGAGAAGCCTCCCAGAGAATCAAATCTCCGGATGATGCGCGTGTCCATCTTGATGCCGGGTGAGACCAGGGCCAGGGGCGCCGAGGCGCTGTACCCAAGGCAGACCGATCCCTGCCCAAGCAGGGCCTTCCACTGCATTCCATACCCCGTCGTGTCAAAGGTATGCTCGCAGCTGAAGCAAATCGTGTCGTCGTTCAGTTTGCCGATGTCAAGGACGGAGCAGCCGGCCAGGATCAAGAGCTTGAGGTTGCCCCCCCAGTATCCGGTCAGCTCCCAGGGCCCGACGCCGCCCAGTTTTCCCGCGTCGTGGGTACCGTGGGCTGAGACGTAAAGGCATCTGGCCTCGTTCTTGACGCGGACCCAGAGCTTTTTCTTGGGTTTGCCGTCAAAGAACACTCGGACGACTAGATCCTCGTAGCCAGCCGCCTTCAGCGCATCGCGGGTAGGGGCCACTGTCTTGACATAATGCTCTTCCGGGTCAATGTCCTCCATGTCGACCTTGTTGACATCGTGCCAGCTGGCCTTGCCATACTGGCTCCAGCCCCGGCCCCTCAGGAGGGAGACAACGGCCTCAGAATCCTCCCAGTTGGGATAGTCATCAAAGCGGTCTCCCCGGTACATCGAATCGCTGTTTACGTCCCACGTGGAGAACGTCTGCCCCAACCCCCTTTGGATGCCCAGTTGGTCAGCAGCGTCGCTGGTGGTGTCGGCCAGGGTCACGAAGCTTCGATATCCCTGCATGATCGGTGGGGCAATAATGACGTAGGAGCCAAGCGTGAGGTTGATCCCGTTGGGGTACGATTTCGAGAGGCTGGCTTTGATCGTGAGCCGCTCTGGCTTGGAGATCCTACCGGTCCGGATAAAGACATTAACGCGTCTGGTGTTGCCCGGATCCACGAAGAGAAATTCGTTATTCTTGGGCCCAAGAAACATGGCGTCGGCCAGCTCAGGGGGAAAGATCTGCGCCAGCGGTCCGATGAACGGGAAGGGCTCCTGCCAGAATTGCGTTTCCGAAGTGGCCAGAAGCTCGTCTGTCTCGTCGTCGCGGAGTTCGAGCACGAAGGTGCTGGAGACCGTGAAGGGAGCGGTGGCCGATCCAATACATTCGGTCGAGCCATCGCGGCAGGGGTCGACCATGAGTTCAAGACTGTAATCTCCTTCTTCGACCAGTTGGCCCTGCTCATCCCGCCCGTCCCAGAAGGTCTCAAAGTGGGTCGGCTGCTGCTCTTCGCTGTTGGGGTCGACGGCCAGTGTGACCTGACCGGTAAGGGTGCGGACGGGTGCCCCATCGGAAGGCTTGATCAACAGCGTCCAGTCGGCAGGGCTTGATTCGGTCAAGTCCACCGGGGTCAGTTCGGCCGTGACCGTACCGCCCTCCATCCCTTCCTCCTGCGTCTCAAACTCAAGCGGGTCAGGGTCGATGGCCAGACCTTCGATCGAGAGTCCGTGCGCCTCCCCAATCGCAAAGGGGAGAGTCGCCTCGGCTTGCAGGTCCTCGGCCGGGATCTCGGCCGTCACCTGGACCCGATAAACGCCGTCGGGAAGAGGCGAGCCGCTGGCCGCGTGGGCCTCCCATGTCGAGTTGAACTCCTCTGTTCCGGAGGCATTCTCGTAGACAGAGAGCTCGGCCCCACTCGGGGAGAAAACCGTCGTCTTCCAATGGATGGGCGGCACCGGCTCAAGGCCGCGGACCGTTGCGAACGCCCGCAGGCTCACCGAGGCGGTCTGCCCGCTCTCCAGTGACGCCGGATCGGCCGAGAGCTCCACCGCCAGCGACTTGGCGCCGGTGTAGACGCGGGCCAGATCGACCGCCGAGACCACAATCGGGTTGCCCTCACGAGTCAGTTTGGTCTTCTCGCGTACCTCGACGAGCAAGTTGGCACGATAGGTCGCTGGAGGCACGGGTTGTCCGGAGGAGTCGGTGCCGTCCCACTGCGCCTCCAGGAGGTACCCCTCGGTAAAGTCCACCCACTCCGTCGGCCCAAACGTCTTGATCGGCAGACCTTCGTCCTCATTGATCAACTCGACCTGCCAGCGAATCTGCGGCTCGTCGAAAAAGAAGGAAAAGACATCCGCCCGGAAGACGAGAGGTTGCCCCGGTACGGGAGGGTTGGGCTCGAATCGCGAGTTGTCGATGTAAACCGGGAGCATTCCCGTTTTCATGCAGCCACTCCTCGGACCGACAATGCCCAGAAAGGTCTCGGCTGTAGGATGGTCTGGATGAAGCGCTTCCACTGCCCGCTCAAC
>JBDHVW010000052.1:0-55930 GCA_039809865.1 Vulcanimicrobiota bacterium | reverse complement strand
CCAAGAAGATTACCGTGGACGTGCGCGGCGAGATTCTCGAGCTGAAGAACACGATCAACACGATGGTGGACCAGCTCAACGGCTTCGCGGCCGAGGTCACCCGCGTGGCCCGCGAGGTGGGCACCGAAGGCAAGCTGGGCGGCCAGGCCGAGGTTGTGGGCGTTTCGGGGGTCTGGAAAGACCTGACCGACAACGTGAACGCGATGGCCGCCAACCTGACGGCCCAGGTGCGCAACATCGCCGCCGTGACCACGGCGGTCGCCAACGGGGATCTGAGCAAGCAGATCACGGTGGACGTCCAGGGCGAGATGCTGGAGCTGAAAGCGACCATCAACACGATGGTGGACCAGCTCCAGGGCTTCGCGGGCGAGGTGACCCGCGTATCCCGCGAGGTGGGCACCGAGGGCCAGCTGGGCGGGCAAGCCCAGGTGGCGGGCGTCTCGGGAGTCTGGCGCGAGCTGACCGACAGCGTGAACCGGATGGCCACCAACCTGACCGACCAGGTGCGCAACATCGCCGAGGTCACCACCGCGGTTGCCAACGGGGACCTTTCCAAGAAGATCACGGTGGACGTCAAGGGCGAGATCCTCGAGCTGAAGGTCACCGTCAACACGATGGTGGACCAGCTGAAGGGCTTCGCGGCCGAGGTGACGCGCGTGGCGCGCGAGGTGGGCACCGAGGGCAAGCTGGGCGGCCAGGCGCTGGTGCCCGGCGTGGCCGGCGTTTGGCAGGACCTGACCGACAGCGTGAACCGGATGGGCTCCAACCTGACCGACCAGGTGCGCAACATCGCCGAGGTCACCACCGCGGTCGCGAGCGGGGATTTGAGTCGCAAGATTACGGTGGACGTGCGGGGCGAGTTCCTCCAGCTGCGCGACACGATGAACACGATGGTGGACCAGCTGCGCGCCTTCGCCGCCGAGGTCACCCGCGTGGCCCGCGAGGTGGGAACTGAAGGGCGCCTGGGCGGCCAGGCTTCCGTTCCCGGCGTGGCCGGAACCTGGAAGGACCTGACCGACAGCGTCAACTCCATGGCCTCCAACCTGACGGCGCAGGTGCGCAACATCGCGGCCGTGACGACCGCGGTGGCCTATGGCGACCTGTCCAAGAAGATCACGGTGGACGTCAAAGGCGAGATTCTGGAGCTGAAAAACACCATCAACACGATGGTGGACCAGCTCAACGCGTTCGCCGGCGAGGTCACCCGCGTGGCCCGCGAGGTGGGCACCGAGGGCAAGCTGGGCGGCCAGGCCAAAGTGCCCGGCGTGGCCGGCACCTGGCAGGACCTGACCGACAACGTGAACCTGATGGCCGCCAATCTCACCGACCAGGTGCGGTCCATCGCCAAGGTGGTGACCGCGGTCGCCCAGGGTAACCTGAAGCAGCGGCTGACCTTCCAGGCCAAAGGCGAGATCGCCCAGCTGGCCGACACGATCAACGCGATGACCGACACGCTGGCGACCTTCGGCGACCAGGTGACCGGGGTGGCCCGCGAGGTGGGAGTCGAGGGGCGGCTGGGCGGCCAGGCGCTGGTGCCCGGCGCGGCCGGCACCTGGAAAGACCTGGTGGACAACGTCAACCAGCTGGCCGGAAACCTCACCAACCAGGTGCGCGCCATCGCCGAAGTGACCACCGCCGTGACCAAGGGCGACCTGACGCGAAGCATTCAGGTGCAGGCGCTGGGCGAGGTGGCCGAGCTCAAGGACCTGATCAACGAGATGATCCGCAACCTGCGCGAGACCACCCTGCGCAACAGCGAGCAGGACTGGCTCAAGACCAACCTGGCGCGCTTCACCCGCATCCTGCAGGGCGAGCGCGATCTCATGCAGGTGGCCCAGAAGCTCCTGTCCGAGCTGGCGCCGCTGGTCAGCGCCCAGCACGCCGTGTTCTACGTCATGGAGCACGATACCAACGTGCTGCAATTGACGGCCACCTACGGCTACAAGGAGAGGAAGAACCTCAGCACCAGTTGGGGCCTCAAGGAAGGGCTCGTGGGCACCTGCGCGTTCGAGAAACAGCGCATCCTGCTGACCAACGTGCCCGAGGACTACGTGCAGATCACCAGCGGCCTGGGACAGGCCAAGCCGCTCAACATCATCGTGCTGCCGGTGCTCTTCGAGACCGAGGTGAAAGCGGTGGTGGAGCTGGCCAGCTTCGAGCTGTTCAGCCCCATCCACCAGGCGTTCCTCGAGCAGCTCACCGAGGGCATCGGAATCGTGCTGAACACCATCGAGGCGTCCAGCCGCACCGAGGAGCTGCTCAAACAATCGCAGGCGCTCGCGCACGAGCTCAAGAGCGGCCAGGCCGAGCTGCAGCAGACCAACGAGGAGCTCGAGGAGAAAGCCTCGCTGCTGGCCATCCAGAACGAGGAGGTGGAGCGCAAGAACCGCGAGGTCGAGTACGCCCGCCGCGCCCTGGAAGAGAAGGCCGAGCAGCTGGCGCTGACCTCGCGCTACAAGTCCGAGTTCCTGGCCAACATGTCCCACGAGCTGCGCACGCCGTTGAACAGCCTGCTGCTGCTGGCCGAGCAACTCTCCGACAACCCCGAGCAGAACCTGACCAACAAGCAAGTCAGCTTCGCGCAAACCATCTTCAACTCGGGCAACGACCTGCTCAACCTGATCAACGACATCCTGGACCTCTCCAAGATCGAGTCGGGCACCGTCACGGTGGATACCGAGGAGCTCGATCTGGAGTCGGTCAAAGACCAGATGGACAAGATCTTCCGGCACGTGGCCGAGGCGCGCCGGCTGGACTTCGGCATTGAGGTCTCGCCCGAGCTGCCGGCGGCCATCTCGACCGACGGCAAGCGGTTGCTGCAGGTGCTCAAGAACCTGCTCAGCAACGCCTTCAAGTTCACCGAGAAGGGCCACGTGGATCTGCGCATCACGCGGGCCGTCGAGGGCTGGAGCCACGACCACGAGGTCCTCAACCGCTCCCCGCTGGTGGTGGCGTTCTCGGTGCACGACACCGGCATCGGCATCCCGGCGGACCGCCAGAAGATCATCTTCGAGGCGTTCCAGCAGGCCGATGCCAGCACCAGTCGCCGCTTCGGCGGGGCCGGTCTGGGATTGGCCATCAGCCGCGAGATCGCGACGTTGCTGGGGGGCGAGCTGCGGCTGACCAGCATTCCCGGCCAGGGCAGCACGTTTACCCTGTTCCTGCCCCAGACACACGTGGGCCCGCGGCCGTCCGTAAACGCTCCCGTGCAGCTTCCCTCACCGCCCCCCGCGCCGCTGCCGAACCTCATGCAGCGCCGCCGGGCTCCCGAGCAGCCGACCAGGACCTTCCAGGTGGATGATGATCGGAACGCTCTCGAAGCCTCCGACAAGATCTTCCTGATCGTCGAGGACGACGCCGGATTCGCCACCATCATGCGGGACATGGCCCGCGACCGCGGCTTCAAGGCGGTGGTCACGGACCGCGGTGAGGAGGCGCTCGTGCTGGCGCGCGGACTCAAGCCCAAGGCCATCTCGCTCGATCTCATGCTGCCCGACATCGACGGCTGGACGATTCTCGATCGCCTCAAACTCGACCCGAGCACCCGGCACATCCCCATCCAGGTGATCAGCGCCGAGGAGGACCGGATGCACGGTCTGGAGCGGGGGGCCTTCGCCTACCTGACCAAGCCGGTTTCCAACGACGACCTCAACCGCGCTCTCACCAAGCTGGAGAGCTTCATCGCCAACCACGTTCGGCATCTGCTGGTGGTCGAGGACGAGGAGACCGAGCGCCAGGCCATCGTGCAGACCATCGGCAACGGCGACGTGCGCATCACCGCGGTCAGCACGGCCGAAGAGGCGCTCGAGTCGCTGCGCACCACCCCCTACGTCTGCATGGTGCTGGACCTGCGGCTGCCGGGAATGTCCGGCTTCGAGCTGCTGGACCAGATGCAGAAGGATCCCGGCATCGGGCTGGTCCCGGTGGTGGTCTACACGGCCAAAGAGCTGAACAAGCGCGAAACCAAGCGCCTGCAGAAGCTGGCCAAGTCGATCGTGGTCAAAGGCACGCACTCGCTCGAGCGCTTGCTGGCCGAGACCGCGCTCTACCTGCACCGGGCCGCCGAGGACCTGCCGGAGGCGCAGCGCAAGGTGCTGAACCGTCTCTACGAGAGCGACGCCTCCCTGGCGGGCCGCCTGGTGCTGATCGTGGATGACGACCCGCGCAACCTGTTCGCTCTTACCAGCGTGCTGGAGCGCCGCAACGTGCAGGTGCTCACGGCCGAGAGCGGTCTGGAGGCCATCGAGCTCGTGCGCACGACCGCCAACCTGGACGTCATCCTGATGGACATCATGATGCCCGAGATGGACGGCTACGAGACCACTCGCGCCATCCGCGAGCTCCCGGCGGCGCGCAACCTGCCCATCATCGCCCTGACCGCCAAGGCGATGAAGGGCGACCGCGAGAAATGCCTCGAGGCGGGCGCCTCCGACTACATCGCCAAGCCCGTCAATGTGGAGCAGCTCCTGTCGCTGTTGCGCGTGTGGCTGTATGGCTCACCGGAGCGCGAGGGCGCCTGAGGCAGGGAGGTCGAGGAGATTATGGGGATTATTTTGGAGATTGTGGAGATTTTTTCAAAAAATTGTAATCCCCCAATCTCCAAAGAAATCTCCCAAATCTCCTCGACCCTTGAACCCTAGGAGAAGCGTTCCAAAAGGGCTTCGAGCTTGAGGTCGTCGACCTCGAGAGTCGAAAGGGTCTTCTCCAGTTGCACCACGGTGCCGGTGGGCGCGCTGGCGAGCCAGATGGTGTCACAGAGCTCGAGCATGAGAGAGTAGCCCATGCCGAGGGAGACCTTGGTGCTGAAGCCGGGGCGTAGAATGCTGGCGGGGAGGTCTTCGGGGCGGATGCCCGGGCCGTGGTCGAAGACGCGCGCGACCAGGCGTCCGTTGGCCCGCCTGATCTCACAGCGGCCGTCCACGCCGTGCTTGATGGCGTTGGTCACCGCTTCGCCCATGGCCAGGAGCAGCTCCTCGCCGCGCTCCTCGTCCATGCCGTGCTCGGCCGACAGGCGGCGCAGCTCCTCACGCAGCCGCGCGTAGTTCTCGGGCTGGGTCAGGGTCAGGTCGACCAGCAGCTCTCCCTCGCGAGGGATCTCCTGAGCCTCGCACAGGTGCAGCTTGCCCTGCGTGACCGCCAGCAGCACCTCGCGACAGAACCACTGTTTCTCTTGCTCGGCAGCCAGAAGTTGCTGCTCGAGACGCCGGCGCTCGGTGATGTCCGTGACCATGCCGACGGTGGCGGTCCAATTATCCTCGGCATCCACCAGCCCGCTGGTGGAGACCAGGGCCAGCACCAGCTCGCCGTCCGTGCGCAGGAGCCCCAGGTCGAAGTGCTCGGGCTCGGGACCGGGACGGCGGAACATCTCGCGCGCACGGTCGCGAAAATCGGGAGCCACGAATCGAAAGATCGAGCGGCCCAGGATCTCCTCGACGCTGCAACCCAGCATCTCGGCCAGGCGCTGATTGGCAAACACGGCCCGGGAGCGGCGATCGACGATCCAGATCCCCTCGGCGGCCGCTTCCACGATGCGCTGGTAGCGGCCCTGGGACTCGCGATGCATCCTCTCGGCCTCGCGACCCTTGTTGCGGTTCTCGGCCTCTTGCAACTCGCGCTCGAGCGCGGGCACGAGCCGGGTGAGATTGCCCTTCATCAGGTAATCGTGGGCGCCGGCCTTCATGTACTCGACGGCGGTGGTCTCGCCGATGGTGCCGGACAGGATGAGAAACGGGAGATCTTCTCCGCTCTTGCGCACCAGCTCGAGAGCTTCCTGGCCCGAGAAGCCCGGCAGGCTGTGGTCGGAGATGACCGCGTCCCACTCGCTCGAATGTAGAGCCAGTCGCAAGCCTTCGAGGCTATCCACGCGGTGACCGTGGACCTCATAGCCAGACCGTTCGAGTGTCGCTACCACCAGCTCGGCGTCGAGCTCGTTATCTTCCACCAGGAGCAGGCGCAGTATGCGAACCTCGGTTGGCGGCACTGATTGAGTCTGTAGATCGACTCGTCCGGAAACCATGAGCGGCGCTCCTCCGGTCAGTGTGTTCGACAACCAGGGCCCGGGGCCCCTGCGCGCGAACGCGGGCCGAGAAATGAGCAAGAATTTTGAGTACTTACAATCGGTTGCGAAGCGACCTTCGGCGGTTGACTGGTTCCGTGGGGTAGTACAGCGAGCCCACCTGGAAGTGCAGGACACCGGCGAGCAATTCACCATCGAGCACCAGGGTGACCGCCTGGAGGTCGTGCCCGGTCACAAGGACAAGAAGACCAACGTCATCATCCCGCTGGCCACCGAGAACCTCGAGTGGCTCGCGGGCGCCTTCTCCGACGACGAGATCAGTGCCGAGGAAGAGTATCGCATCGTCAAGTACTTGCTGGTGCCTTGCCTGAAGGCCGCGCTGGAGATGCCGATCTTGAAGAACCCCGCCTTCAACAAGATCCTGCGCGTCGACCAGCACTGGCAGGAGGCGCTGGTGGATCCCTCCGGCCAGGAGGACGTGCAGCTGACCATCGTCTTCGTCAACAAGCAGTGGCTGGTGATCCCGGGCTTCCACGGCAAGCCGGTGCGCCGCCTGGTCATCACGGCCCCGCAATTTCTCGACTTCCAGAAGCGCGTGTTCGCGGCCGATGCCAGCGGCAATCTCGCCGAATGGCTGAAGCTGGCCAACTGGTATGTGAAGTGGCGGGAGTCGATCAGCGTCTCTGTGAACTGAGAGCTTTCGGGGCGGTTGGCATTCGGCGCGCCGATGGCGGGTCGACAGTCAACAGTCGACAGTCGACATTAGAGGTCAGGTGGTTGGGCGAAGCTTATATTCCTAAACCATGAAATGTGTTTTCTGTGACATCGTTGCTGGTAGTCTGAAGGCCCACGAGGTTTATCGTGACGGGCACTTCATGGCCTTCCTCGATCACAAGCCGCTGTTTCCCGGGCACGTGCTGGTGATTCCGAACGAGCATCACGTGACGCTGGGGGATGTGCCCGCCGAAAAGCTGGCCGGGCTTTTCGCGCTGGTGCAACGGGTCGGTGTGGCGGTCCCGACGGCTTTGGGCGCCCAGGGGACGTTCATGGCGATCAACAATATCGTCTCGCAGAGCGTGCCGCACCTGCACATGCACGTGGTTCCGCGCACGAAGGGGGATGGCCTGAAGGGCTTTTTCTGGCCTCGCCAGCCCTACCGCGACGAGGACCACATGGCCGCAACCGCCCGCTCCATCGCCGAGGCCCTCCAGGCGTGAAGTCGCGCTTCCCCGAGCTGCTCGGAATCCGTCACCCCATCATCCAGGGGCCGTTCGGAGGCGGGCTTTCCTCGGTGGCGCTCACGGCGGCCGTCTCTAACGAGGGGGGCCTCGGGTCGTTCGGGATGCACCACCTGGCGCCCGCGCAAATGCACGACGTGGCGCGCGAGATCCGCGCTCAGACGAACCGTCCGTTCGCGCTCAATCTCTGGGTCTCGGACCACGATCCGGGCGGGCTCGAGATGTCCCGCGAGCAGTATGACCAGGGTTTGCAAATGTTCGCACCCTACTACGAGGAGCTCGGCATGACGCCGCCCAGCTTCCCCGGCAGCGTGGGACAGCGGTTCGAGCCGCAGAGCCGGGCCATCCTCGAGATCGCGCCGCCGGTCTTCAGCTTCGTCTTCGGGGTGCCCGAGCCCGCGTTCTTGCAGGAGTGCCGCGCGCGCGGCATCCGCACGCTGGGCACCGCGACGACCGAGGACGAGGCGATCGACCTCGAGCAGGCGGGCGTCGACGCCATCGCCGCCACCGGGTTCGAGGCGGGCGGGCACCGCGTCTCCTGGAAGCGCAGCTCCGAGGACTCGCTCACCGGCACGCTGGCGCTGATCCCGCGCGTCGTGGACCGGGTCGAGGTTCCCGTGGCGGCCGCCGGAGGCATCGCCGACGGGCGCGGAGTGGCCGCCGCGCTCGCGCTGGGCGCGGAGGCGGCGCAGGTCGGGACGGCCTTCCTGGCCTGCGACGAGAGCGGTGCCTCCGCCTTACACCGGGCCCGGCTGTTCACGCCCGAAGCGGCCCGCACCGCCCTGACCCGCTCCTTCACGGGACGCCTGGCGCGCGGCATCAAGGTGCCCCTGATGGAGCTTCCGTCCCACCTCCCCTACCCTCTCCAGAGCTGGTTCGTCGCCTCGCTCAAGTCCGAGGCCCTTCGCCAGGAGCGCGCCGATTTGCTCGTCATGTGGGCCGGTCAGGCGGCGCCGCTGCTGCGTCACCGTCAAGCTGCCGAGCTGCTGCGGTTCCTGGTTCAGGATACCCAGCGCGTCTTGGCGTCGCTGTGAGACGCGTGCTGTGGCTCATCGTGGCCGTGTGCGGCGTGCATGTGCTCGCCTCGCTGGCCTGGGCGTCCCGCCACCCTGCGCCCGTGGCCTACTTCACGCCTCGTCCCGTGCAGATGGGCGACCCGCCCTGCGCGCTGACGTCGGCCGAGCCGGAGTTCGACGCCGGCCATCTCACCCAGGGCGCGCAACTCAAGCACACGTTTCGGGTCGAGAACAAGACCGCTCAACCCGTCACGATCGACCGCGTCGAGAGCACTTGCGGCTGCACGGTGGCCGAGGTCACGCGCCAGGAAGTTCCCCCGAGCGCGTCGCTGGACGTGCCGGTCACCTTTACCTCGGGCGCCATGACGGGCTCGTTCCACAAGACCGTGCGCCTTTTCCTGATCCCCTCCGGCTCGCTGGCGCTGTCCGTGAAGGGGCGCGTGCTGCCTGATTTCATGGCTGATCCGGTGGCCCTGAGCCTGGGTCGGCTCAAACCGGGCGAGACCTCGCGCCGCCGCGTGGTCATCTATCCCACGCGGCCCGACGTGCAGTGGACCTACGGGACGCCCTACACGATGGACCCGGACCTGGCCGTCTCCGAGCCGGTCAAAAATGGGGACCGCTACGAGTTGGAGCTGACCCTCACGGCCCGGCGGCCTGGACCCAGGGCGGGCGTCCTGACGCTGCCCGGGAAGGTGCCCCTCTTCGTGCGCTACTCGGCCCAGGTGGTCAAGTGAGGGACGCGCTGCTGGGCGCCCTGGCCATCGTAATGCTGGGCACGAGCCTGGGGCTCTTGCAGGAGCAACTCGTGGGGCCCCGTCTCGAGCTCATGCAGCCCTACCGGGCTCCGGTGGACCAGCGGGTGGGCCTGGTGGACGTCTCGACCGCTTTCGCGCTCTTCCAGTCCGGCAAGGGCGTGTTCGTCGATGCGCGCGAGCCAGAGCGCTATGCCGAAGGGCACGTGCCCGGCGCGGTCAACCTGCAGCCGGACGGTGAGCTGGCGATGCTGCCCTACGGTGGCACTCTGGTCATCTACTGCGACGGGGCCGAATGCGGTGCCAGCGCTCGCCTGGCGGACCACCTGGCGCAGCAGCGCACGGGCAAGATCGTCATCATGCCGGCCGGCTGGCCGGGCTGGCAGGCCGCCGGCTACCCGGTGATGGACGGAAGTCGGGAGTAGGGAGTTGGGAGTAAGGAGTGGGTCGCGCATTCTCCTGGGTGCCATCTTCCTGGTGGCGGGCCTGTCCAAGGCTCATCAGCCCGAGATTTTCGCGGCTCAGATCGCGGGCTACCAGCTGGTGCCGTCCACTCTGGTTACGCTGATGGCTCTGGCGCTGCCGCGTATCGAGATCCTGGCCGGGATGGGGCTGATCTTCCGCCTCCTCCCTCGCTCTTGCGCTCTGGTTACGGCCGCGCTCTCGCTGGGCTTCGCGATCAGCACCTCGGTGGCGCTGGCGCGTGGGCTCAATATCGACTGCGGTTGCCTGCCGGTGGAGTTGAAGATCACCTGGCTGCATCCGCTGGTCGATCTGGCTTTGCTGGCGCTTTCGGTAAGGGTGGTCCAGGAAAGGGCCGATTCTTCTCGAAAATAGGCTCCTATGGCGGGGCAGCAGCCAGGCGGCAATCCGGTCACCAATCTCATCGAAGGCCTCAAGGGCCTCCTGATCAACGTTCAAAACGCCGCCGCGGCCATGCAGCAGGGCCAGGTCGAGTCGGAGCATTCCTACGTCATCGATGACGGCCGCGGCGGCCGCACGGCCGGGCAACGCGTGGTCAACGACTCGGTGGACAATTTCAGCGAGGAGGGCGATGGCACGCGCCTGGTGCGCAATTACGAGAACGGCACCACTCGCACCGAGAACGTGGCCAGCGGAGTCATCATGGAGGAGCGTCCCGATGGCTCGCTCTACGTCTCCCTGGCCGAGGGCCGCCTCATCCACCAGGCCGCTCCCGGCGAGCCCATCCTGGCCTATAACAGCGTGCTCGGGGGCCCCCCGCGCGTGGCCCAGGTGAGCCGTGTCCACCTCGACCCCAACTCCGAGCCGACCGTCGCTCTGCACTTCGAGGATGAAGATGGGGTGCACTTCGTCGAGATCGACACCCTGCGCTATTACCGGCTGAGTAAGAAGTAGGCTTGTTCAGGCGCCGCGAGTTCCTCAAGCTGATGGCAGCGGGGGCGCTGCTGGGTGCCTCCTCGGATGTGCGTGGGCTGGTGCTGGGGGCGGGTATGGCCGGAATTGCGGCCGCCTGGCGGCTGCAGAAGGCCGGGGTCAAGATAACCGTGCTGGAGGCCCGCAACCGCCTGGGAGGGCGCATCTGGACGGATTCCTGGCAGGGCCTCCCCATCGACCTGGGGGCGATGTGGATCGAGGGCTCCGAGGGCAACCCGGTGGCCGAGCACGCTCGCCGTCTGGGTGTGAAGACCGTGCCCGACACCGAGGAGTGGGACTACTACGACAGCGATGGCGAGAAGCTCAGTGCGGACGAGGAGCTGGGCTGGCAGCAGAGCCAGTTCAAGCGCCTCGAGAAATTGGCGGACGGTCTCGAGACCGACATGTCGATGGCTGAGGCCAGCCGTCGCGTGCTTCCGGCCGGCACCGAGCCGGCCCGCGCCAGCATGTTCCTCTCGGACATCGAGTTGACGTCCGCCGCCCCGGCCGACCGCCTCTCCTTTCTGGAGGGCTCGGAGTATGGGGAGTTCGGAGGGGACGAGCTGTTGATGCCCCGGGGTTACGGGCAGGTTGCCGCGGGGCTGGCCAAAGGGTTGGATATTCGCTACGGCCAGATCGTGCGCTCGGTCTCTTATGATGCCGATGGGGTGCGGGTCGAGACGGGCAAAGGCAAGTTCCAGGCCGACTTTGCCATTTGCACGCTGCCTCTGGGAGTGCTCAAGTCGGGCTCCGTGCGCTTCGACCCGCCGTTGTCGAGCGAGCGGCGCGAGTCGATGCGAAGGCTCGAGATGGGTCTGCTGAACAAGGTCATCCTGAAGTTCCCGAGGGCCGCCTGGCCAGACACGGACAACTTCGGCTACTTCTCGGACGTTCCGGGCGAGTTTCCGATGTTCCTGAACTGGCACCACTTCTCGGGCCACCCGGTGTTGATCGGCTTTGTGGGGGGCAAGTATGCCTATGCCCTGGAGAAGGACACCGATCAGGCCCAGGTCGCCAAAGCGATGGCCGTGCTGCGCACCATGTTCGGCTCGAAGCTCCCGGACCCCGTGGCGACGCGGGTCAGCCGCTGGTCGCGCGATCCTTTTGCTTATGGCAGCTACTCCTACCCGGCCGTGGGCGCCTCCCGCGACGACTACGACGTGCTGGCCGCCCCCGCCGGTCGCTTGCTGTTTGCCGGAGAGGCGACCCATCGGTCCTTCTTTGCCTCGGTGAATGGGGCGTATCTGAGTGGCGTGCGCGAGGCCGAGAGGGTGCTGAAGGAGCTCTAGACTTCTGGCTGGTTTTTCCGGCCGGTCATGAGCTCGCTGAGCATGAGGTGCAGGTCGGGCACCACCCGTGCGGGCGCGGTCAGGTGCTCGGGCGTCTTGGCCCGGGCCAGGCGCGAGGCGGCCGTGCCCAGCAGGCTCGTGTCTACGAGCGGGCCATCGAAGAAGTTATCGTTGGCCTGGTGGACGCCGCCGATCCTGTCGAGCATCCCGTGAGATTCGCCCCGCTCAGCGGGGATTCCCCTCGGGGCTCCTCCCCAGCGCCGCCCGGATGACCGGCACCCACTGGGCGTAGCCGGCCGCGTTCATGTGCAGCCGGTCCTCGCGGAAGAAGCCCTCGTGGGGCTGGCCGCTCGCGTCCAGGAGGCACTGGCTGACGTCGATGTAGTGGGCCGGGTCCAGCTCGCGGATGAGGCGGTTGGCCTCGCGGTAAACCGGCGTGAACTGCACGCGCGAGGGCGGGATGCTCATGCTGATGAACCAGACCGGCACGGTCCCGCGAGCGCGGAAGGCTTTGTAGTCCTCATAGACCTGCTCGGCCGAGTGGCCCTCCGCGACGTCGTTCGTGCCCGCGTAGAACACGATCTGACGGGGGTGGAGAGGCTCGACCAGGCGGTCGTAATAGTGCGTGATCTCGGGGATCGTGGCCCCACCAAACCCGCGGTTGATGGCGTCGAACTCCGCGAACGTGGTCTCCAGGGCGTGGCCCCACAGGCGGAACGTCGAGCTGCCGAGGAAGAGCGTCCCGCCCGGCGCGGGCAGAGGTCGCTCCTCGTAGTCATGGATGTCCCGCTCGAAGCGATCGAGCGGCGCCGCCAGGACCAGCGAAGTCAACAGCAGCAACAAGATCAGTCGCATGGCGCGATCTCCCCTCCGGGCGTGCCCCGGCGCACCAGGGCCTCCACCTGATCAGCCGGGACGGGGCGCGAGAAGTAGAACCCCTGGCCCAGCACGCAATCGTTCTTCATCAGGTAGTTGTATTGCTTCTCCGTCTCGATGCCAACGGCCACCGAGCGCGCCCCCATGCTCTCGGCCAGACGGATGCCCCCCAGGCAGATGCGCCGGTCGGCGCGGTTGTCCTGACAGCCCGCCACGAACTTGCGGTCCAGCTTGAGCTGGGCAAACTTGAGCCGCCCCAGCTCTTCCAACGAGGCGTGGTCGGCTCCGAAGTCCTGCAGCGCCAGGCGAGCGCGCAGGCCCGTGGCGCGCTCCAGGAAGTCCATCACGTTGGGGTCGGTACAGCACGCCTCGCCGGGCACGTCCAACACCAGGTCGCTGGCGTCCGGGCCCAGGGCTTGCAGAAAGGCGTCCCCCACGGCACGGTCCAGCGCCTCCCGGGTGGACAGGTTCACGGACACGAACAGCTTCAGCCCCAGAGCTTTGAACTGCGCCAGGTGGTTCAGAGCGGTCTGCAGCACGAACTGGTTCAGCGAGTCGATCAACCCCGACGTCAGCGCCGCGGGGACGAAGTCGCCCGGCTGGTAGTCTCCCCAGCGCGGCAGGGCCTCCAGCCCCACGACCTCACGCGACGACAGGTGGACGATCGGCTGGTAGACCACCGAGAGCTCGCCGCGGTCGAGGGCGCCCTCCAGGCGCCGGCCCAGCTCGGCTCGGCGCTGTACCTCCAGTTGCTCGGCGCGCAGCCCGAAGCCGAACTTGAGACAGACCAGCTGTCCCAGGAAGACAAGGTCGCCGACTTCGAGCTGCTGCTCCATCACGCGCCGGCCGGCCACGAACGTGCCGTTGGTCGAGTCCAGGTCGTGCAGGAAATAGCGCGTCCCCACACGGGTGACGCGCGCGTGCTCGCGGCTGACGCCCCGGTCCGCCAGGGGAATCTCCGCGTGCTGGCTCCGCCCGACCAGATAGGAGGGCTGCCGCAGCTCGAACAGACTTCCCGCCGAGCTTCCGGTCAGAACCAGCAGGGCGGGGGGCTCTTTCGGGGGGAGGATGTTCCCCACCATCAGCTTCTCGGTGGGATCCTTGCGCGGATCGCTCATCGGTGTGGGCGATTCCCTCCGGGGAATGAACCTTCCCCCCGGACAGAGAATCTACGCGATCATGCTGGTCGGAGATCGTTTCCAGAAGGGGGTCTTCCAGCTCCACCAGCGTCTGACCGACCGACAGCTCGGGCTGGACGAGGGCAAGGCGTTGCTGGACGAGCTGCGTCTTTGCAGCCACAGCTCCGACCCCATCGAGCGAACGGCGGCGCGCCAGGTCCGCATCGCCAGCTCTGAGCTCTACCAGCTCTATCAAGACGAGGAGTATCGGCTCCAGGGCAAGTTCTCGGGCGAGCTGCTGGATCAGCATTTCGGCTCGATCCAGCGGTCCGTGCGCGACCTGTACGAGACGACCTTCAGCGAGGGGCCGTTCACGAACCGTTTCGGAGTGGTGACCTCGCAGCTCACCCTTCCGCGGTTGTTGGAGAAGGCGGCCACCGAGCCGGTTCAGCCTCATCGGTTGCGCCAGTTTGCCGTGCTGGCGCGCGAGTTCACCCAGCGCGCGGGACGCGACGTCAAGGACCGCTCCGTCGAGACTCCCGAGCTGGATCACAAGCTCGCGAAAGGATTTGCCGATCAGGCTTCGGCCTGGTGGAACGACGGGCGCATCCGCGTCGAGCTCGACGGGCGCGAGGTGAAGCCTGGCACCTGGGATCTGGGCCAGGCGCTGACGACGTCCATCCCGGCCGTGGACGGGCTGACGCTCTCCTTTGTCACCCCTTCGCAGCGCGCCCCCGAGGACGTGGCGCTGGCCACCTCGATTCTCGAGCAGGTGCGCCCGGACGTGTCCACGGGCCGCCCCGAGCCGTGGATCGCCCAGCTGGCCGGCCTTCCTCCCGAGCAGGGCGCCCGCGTCTTTCAGGCGATGCTCGACCAGACCGAGCTCGAAAAGGGGGATGCCGACAAGCTCCGCAAGCTGGAGACGGTTCTGCGCAAGAAGGACCTCCAGCCCCTGGTCCTGACGGGTCTCGACCGGATGCTGGATCAGGGCCGCGACGCCGCTCTGCGCGGCACCGTGAGCCCAGGCGGTCACTGGCCCGGTCAGTGCCGTCTGGCGCTGTATGCCCAGCTGCTGCCGCACGCCCGAGTGGACGACAAGCTTCTGCGGGAGCAGCTCGGCCCGTTCGTCAAAGGCTCCGACTTCTCGGTGGCGTCCGAGGCCCTCAAGCTCGTGCGGGCCGAGGTCGAGAAGCAGCCCGCTCTGGTGGGCACGGCGATGGAGCTCGCTTTCGAGGCTCACGAGTCGGACGAGGTGAAGTCCCTGCGCAATCGCTGTCTGGAGCTGGGTTGGCTGCCCGACCACGAGCAACTTTCAGCCATGATGGCCGGCCTGGTGCAGCTACCCGGGACGCAGGGCAACACGGCGCTCAACAACCGGGAGTTCACCACGTCGATCGAGTTCCTGGGCCAGCTTCCGCCCTCGATGACGGCCGGGCTCACGCTGCCCGGACCCGATGGGTCGATGATCCCGATGGGTCGCGCCATCCTGGAGCGACTGGCCAGCGAGTGGACCGACGCCGCCGCGTCCCGCACGGCCCTGCAGCCCGGGGAGACACGTGAGAACAGCTGGCGCGGCAAGTTGTTCGCGCTCATCGGGCCGCAGCCCCCCGAAATGGCCGACGCGTTACTGGACCGGGTCGAGAAGCCCGCCGACCGCAGCGATAATTACGCGCGCGATCTTGGGTTGCTGAGCGGGATGAAGCTGACGCCCTCCCAGCTCGACCGCCTGGGGGGACTGTTTCGGGACGAGCTCCTGCGTGGGGAGAACGCCAACCGGAAGCTCGGTGTGCAGGAGGTCAATTTGCGCCGTCACCTCGTCGAGCGCGAGCTGGCTGCGCCCGGTCCGAACCGGATGGGGACGCTCTCGGAGCTGGTGCGCCTGGAGTTATACGGTTCCGCGCCGGCGGAGTATGAAAAGCTGTGTGAGGGATTGCTCGGTGGCCTCTCCTCGGGGCAGCGGCGTCAGACCGCCAGAACGCTGATTCAGCAGTTGAGCGAGGTCTTGCCGGGCGGTCTGGGCGGCCTGAAGCCGGAGCAGGCGGGCGACCTGGTGGCGATGGAGTATCTGACGCGAGGCGAGCCCGATCTTCGGGGCGAGGCGATGGCTTTGACGCGCGAGCTGAAGGTAGGCAATTACCAGCCCAACGTGCGCGCGCTGGTTCTGCCCTGGCAGCGCGAGCGCTGGTCGGATTGCAACGCTGCGTTATCCCAGGGGTCGGGCACTCCAGCGGAAACCTACGCTCCGTTTTTGGAGTCCTGGCAGCTGGTTCAGGGCGTGCCCGACCTGGACCGCAAGTGGGAGACGGCGGTGGCCTCGTGGCGCGAGGGGTTGCCCCCGGAGGTGGCGGCCTCGCTGCGCGGCTTTGGTGAGAACGACGTGGGGGCGTTCAGCACGCTGGCGCAGTGTCCGACCTGGAGCGACCTGATCGGGCGCGCTGGCGAGTTGTCCCAGGTCGCGGCCCGCCTGGGCCCGGAGGCTCAGTTCTCGGAGGTGACCGGGCTGTACAATTCCGCCCGCGAGCTCTGCGACTCGGGAATGCGGTTCGACCACGCGCTGGATACGGCGTATGCCCGCCTGAAGGGGTTGCCGGCACCTTCGCTCGCCGGGACGGGCCTGCGCGAGGAGGAGGACCACGTGGCCGTGGGCTCGATCCGACTGCGGCGCCGGCGGACGTGAGATGGCTTCAGGGGGTCCTGACGGCCACAGCCTCGGGGCAGGCGCACCGGGGCCTCATCTCAGAAAAAGATTTCCAGCCAGTAACGGGTCGCACAATCCCGGACCCGCCCCCGATTCCCGCCGTGAAGGCCCCTGGCCGCCCTCCTGAAGCACTGCGACGAAATTCGAGAGAATTTCCCTCAACAGCCTGCTGAAAACGCCTCACAACCAACCGCAAACGCGCCCCCATAACATTGTTACAGAGCCATTTCTAGCACCTGTCCGTTTTGACGTGACGCGCTCCCGCGCGGTAAAATAGTCTCGTGCCCCCCTACCTCCTCGAGCCCACGCCAGCGATCGCCGAAGGTGCCGACGAAGTCCCTCACCGCCGGATGATGAAGGGCATCGACCACGGCGAGGCGGCGCTCTTCCTCGACCACGAGCTGCGCCGGCTCTCCAGCGCTCACGCACGACTCAGTCTCCGGCTCGGCGAGGCGCTCGAGCCGATGATGAAGCGCAAAGGTTACTCTGCGCTCGGCTACGCGAGCGCGAAAGACTACTGTTGCGAGGAGCTCGGGTACAGCCAGAGGACCGCCGAGCGGATGGTTCAGCTCCACGCGGGGGCAAACAAGTTTCCACTCCTGGGCGAGAGCTACCGCCGGGGAGAGTTGAGCGAGTCGCAGGCGCTGTTGCTGCTGTCGTATCTCCCCAGGTTGGGCGATGAAGCCGGTTGGGTTGGTCGGGCCAGGGGCCTGACGGTGCGCGGGCTCGAGCAAGCCCTGACCGAAGCGCGCGGGCGCACCGAGGGAGAGCCGGTCGTGGTGGCGATGCCGGGTCACGTTCTCCGCCACTATCGCATCGAGCCAGCCACGTTGCTCGACTTTCAACTTGGGCGCGAGTTCGCCGGGCGCGCGTCCGGGACTGACCTCAAAGACTGGCAGTTCCTGGAATACCTGGCCGCCGAATTCCTGGCGGGACCCTGTCCGCGGGCGATCGACGAACCGGTTCCCGCGGAGGAGACCTCCGCCGCGAGCAAGTCGCCGTCGGAGTTGTGGCGCATCCTCGAGGAAGAGTACGGGCGCTGGCCCTACTTCGAGTGGGAGCCCGTCGCCGTAGAGCTGTCACCCGAGTTGCAGGAGGCTCTCCCCGAGTGTCCCCACGAGCGCCAGCGTCTTCTCGCGCAGCTGCTGCTGACCCGGCGGCGGCTCCAGCTCTACCTGGGTCGCATGCTGTTCACGTTCAACCGGCTCAGCCTGTGGCGACACGCCGGCTTCGCCAGCCTGGTGCACTATGCGCAGGAGCGACTGGGGTTGTCGACCACGACCGCGCACCGGCTACTCGCGCGCGAGCGGCATTTCCTCGAGCACCCGGACGTCTTCAAAGCGGTGCGGGAGGGTCGGCTCCACACGTCCACAGCCGACGTGCTCTTCCCGATTCTTTACGAGGTTCCCGAAAGGTGCGAGGAAGCCTGGATCGAGTTCGCGACTCGAACTACGACCCGCCAGGTGGAGGCCGTCGTCAAAGCGAGCTGCGACCTGGCGCGCGCCGACCGCGAGACGTTCCTGTTGACGGGATGTCTGCCGCCCCATACCGACACGCGGGCTTCGTCGATCCGCGGTCGGGCCCGCCGTTGTCAGGACCCGGTCGACCTGCCCGGAGTGCTGGGGCCTATCGGGGTGGTGGTCGGATGGGCGGCGTCGTGGCTCCCAATGTTGACGCTTCGCCCGGTCGACCCGTGCGTCTCGCTGATGGTCAGCTTGCCCCGTGAGATCGTCGGACTGGTGGAAGAGGCGGAGCGCGTGGCCGCCCTGTACGGGGCTACGACTCCCTCGGATGCTTTGCGAATGTTCCTGGACGGGTTCATCGGCACGTGGAGCAAGGCGCACATGCAGATACGCGCTCAGACGCGCCGCCTGATGGAGGCCGCCGATTACCGCTGCCAGGTGCCGGGCTGCACCGGACGGGCCGAGCTCGAGGAGCACCACCTGGTCTTCCGGTCGCAGGGCGGAGGGAACGAAGACCTCAACCTGGCCGTGACCTGTCGGGTGCATCACCATGGCGGGATCCACGCGGGGCTGATCCTGGTCAAACGACTGCCGGATGGGGGCCTGCGCTGGGAGCTCGGGCGGCGCAATCAGCGAGCGTATCGCGTGTTCGAGAACGAGACTCGCGTGGCCTGAGCCTGCTGCAGGGTTGGGTGTGGATAGGGTCTTGCGCCGGGAGCCCGGGGGCCACCGGCGCGGTGCGCCTTCACGGCGAAATCAGCGGGCGGGTAGCCTGAGCCTCAAGCCGGGGTTTGGTAGGGCGAGCCAGGTGCAGCCGCGGCATGCTGGTCCGGGCGGCTGTTGCGCTTCAAAACGCGCGGCCGTCGCAGTGGAGAGAGCTGCGTCGGGTATGTTTTGAAGCGCCCAAGGGAAGTTACTGGCGTGGGCTTCAGGGGCCGTGCCGGACAGGGATTTAGTTGGAGTAAGAGTCGAGTGGCCGTTTGAACCCGGCGAGAGTGGAACACGTAGACCGGGTATGCGCAAGCAACTGCTCCTGATGGTCTGCGCCCTGGCGGTCGCGGCCCTGTTGCCGACCTCGACCGTGGATGACCCACCCCGCGGTCTCCTCGTTCGTCTTGAGCGGGCCTGGGATGGGGACCGCGTGGTTTTGTATGATGACGGCGAATGTCTGGTCTACACGTGGCCGAACCAGAAACCAATCGTTATAAAGTTTGGCAGAGACAAAGCCAGAAAGGTCTACGCCAGGATGCTGGCGGCGAAGCTAGGTGACTCTGCGTCCTGCGAGGAGGAGCTTCCCCAGAACGACTGGTCCGTGCAGGTCGTCGACCGGATAGGTGGGGTGCGCACGGGTAGCGTTTGCACCGTTGATACGCTTAGCCCGGCCGCACAGACTGTCGGGAGAGAGTTCGGACTCGTCTGGCCAGTGCTGCGCCAGCTCGACTACCCGGACTCACATCCGGTTTGGCCGCTGGAGCCCTCGCACTTCCTCACGCATTAAGCGAACTTGTCGTCTTCGCCTTCGATCTGTTGGCGGACCACGTCGGCGAGCTGGTAGGGCAGTTTGGAGATGTGCTCGACGCAGACGCTGTCGTCGTAGGTGTCCAGGACCTGCTTCATGTCCGCGCCGATACCGACGCCGATGACCACGATGTCCTTCTCCTTCGCCTTCGCGGTCAGCTCCTTGACCGGGCCAATGTCGCAGATGCCGTCCGTCAAGAGCAGCATCACCTTCTTGTAGCCCTTCGTGCCCTGCTTCTCGAACAGGTCCAGAGCCGTTTGCAGGCCGACGCGCTCGTTGTTGCCTCCGCTGAAAGGCTGCTCGATCGAGTTGAAGAGCTTGTTGCGGCCCTCCAGGGTGTACTTGTCCTTGATCTCCTTCATCACCTTGGCGTTGTCCGCATACTCGACCACGCCGAAGTTGATGTCCAAAGAATCCAGCGCCTCCGCGCTCAGAACCATGCCCTTCAGCAGGTTCAGCCAGCGCTCGCCCAGCATCGAGCCCGAGCCGTCCAGGATGAAGACGAACTCCACGCCCCGCTTGGTGGGCTTGCTGCGGTCCAGCCAGATGTCCGACTTGGTGCGGCCCGTGCGCTCCTCGTGGGCCTCGGCGCGCATCGCGCCCTTCAGGGAAAGCTTCTTGCCCTTCTGGGTGGCGATGCGGTTGTACTTGGGACGCTCCGTCTCGCGCAGGAAGTTGCGTAGCTCGCCCGCCAGCTCGTCAGCGAACGGCGCCACCTGGGAGTGATAGCGGTCGTAATTCGTCCGCTGCTTCTCCCACTGGGCTTCCATCATCTGCTTCTGCTTGATCAGCTCCTCGAGGTCCGGGAGCTTCATCGACGGGTCGTAAATCTCGTAGCCGTCCCCCCCCTCTTGCTGGTTCGGGTCGGGAGGCTGCGGATCGGCGGCCTGCGGCTCGGACTTCTGCTTCGAGCCCTCCGCACCCTGAGACTTGCTGCCCTCGGCCTTGCCCTCGCCCTGCTGGCCCTCCTGGCCCTCCTGACCCTCCTGGGGCTTGCCGGACTGCTGCGGCGGCTGACCGTTCGGGCGCGGAGCCACGCGCGGCGGTGCCTGGCCACCCCGGCGGACGCTGTCGTCCTTCGACTCCATCTGCTCGTTCAGCTCGCGGTTCATCCGCTCGAGCGCCCGCCTGGCCAGCTCCTTGGCCTCCTCCGGAGTCATCTTGGGCAGCTCGGTATCCTGTTGCGCGTCGGCCGCCTGCTGCATCTGCTTGCCGGCTTCCTCGAGCTCCTTGTTGCCCAACTTCTTGCCGAGCTCCTCGAGCTGCTTGCCGGCTTCCTTCAACTCCTGGGAGCCGCCCTCGCCCTTCTGCTCGAGCTTCTTGGCCGCATCCTCCAACTGCTGACCGGCGGCGCCGCTCTGCTTCTGGAGCTGCTCCTGCAGCTGCTGCATGGCCTTCGGATCCTGCATCGCCTCCTGCAGGGCCCTCTGGGCCTCGGGGTTGTTCTTGAGCGCCTCCTCGGCCGCCTTACGCGCCTCGGGGTTGTTCTTGAGCTCCTCCATGGCCTTCTGCATCAGCTCGGGATTGTTCTTGAGCTGCTCCGCGGCCTGGCGCATCTGCTCGGCGGCCTGCTTGGGATCGCCGTTCTGCATCTGCTGACCGGCCTGCGACAAGTGCTCGCCGGTCTTCTCGAAGCCCTTCTGATTCTGGAGGCCCTGACCGGCCTGCTGCATGCTCTGGCCGGCTCCCTGCATCCCGCCCTGGGACGGCTGCCCCTGGCCCGACTGCTGCTGGCCCTGGCCGGACTGCTGGCCCTTCTGCTCCTGTTGCTCTTGCTGCAGCTTCTGCCCGTTCTGATTCTGCTGCGCCTGCTGGGCATTCTGCTGCTGCCCGGACTGCTGCTCCGCCTGCTGTGGCTGCTGCCCGTTCTGCTGGCTCTGCTGCCCATTCTGAGGCTGCTGCCCGCTCTGAGGCTGCCCATTCTGCGACGGCTGACCCTGACCGGACTGCTGCCCGTTCTGCGACTGCTGCCCCTGCTGACCCTGTTGATTCTGCTGATTCTGCTGAGTCTGCTGCGTCTGCTGGCCCTGTTGACCCTGCTGTCCCTGACCGGACTGCTGGCCCTGCTGCGACTGCTGACCCTGCTGTTTCTGCTTGCCCTGCAGCGCCTGCTGCAGGCTCTGCTGGTCCTCCTGGAGCAGCTGCTGGTAAGCCGGGTAGAGCTTGTCCTTGACGGTCTGGTAGCGCTCCTGCGACTGCTCGCGCACCTCCAGCGGCGACAGATCGTCGCGGAAGACCTCGCGCTTCACGCGAATCGCCTCGCGCGCGTCCGGCAGCGTCTGTTCCAGAGCCTTCTTGACCGAAGGGTCCTGGACGTCCGGATCTTCCTCGCCGCCCGTGAACCAGTCGCGCATGATGGCGTTGCCGTACTGCACGTGCTTGGGCAATCCCAGCCCGCTCTTGTCCACCACGGCCCGCGCCTGCTCGGGAGTCAGCTTGCCACCCGACTCCTCCACCAGCGACCGCTCCAGGCGCTCGCGAACGCGCTCGCGCTCGGCCAGGATGTCCTCCTGGTAGACCTCCTTCACGTAACTGCGCGCGCCCATGTAGCGCGAGGACACGATCTCCGAGACGGCCGGCTCCTCCACGCTGTTGGCCAGGTAGTTGAACGCCTCGTTCTGAGCCAGCTCCGGCTCGGCGCTGTAAGACGAGTAGCGCGCCAGGGCCGACTCCTGCAGGGCCTTGCCGATGACGTAGTCGTCCGACTTGCCCACCAGGTCCTCGGGCACGTAGGTGCCTTCCTTCGAGCCGGCGCGGTAGCTCCAGCGGTCGGCGGGCTGCCAGGTCATGTCCTCGTCGCCGAAAGTCTTGCCGATACTCTCCATCCGCTCCAGGATGGGCTTGAGCTTGGGATCATTCACGTTCACCGGCGCGGGGGCCACGGGGGCGGCCGGGCGGGCGGCCTGGGGCTGCGCCGGCGTCGGGGCGGGGGCGGGGGCTGGGGCTGGGGCCGGCTCCTTCTTGCTTCCGAACTTGGAGGAAAACCAGTCCTTCAGCCCTGCCTCGACCGGGACCTGAGCCAGCGAGGTCGGGCGCGGGGTCTGCGCCAGAGCGGTATGTTGCGCCAGGATGTGCATGACGTGACCCTCATGCTAGCAGCCGAACGCTCAAAGGAAGCTGAAGAGACTCTATCCCTTACGAATGCGCTTGGGCGGAACCCACTCGTCCCACTCCGGGCCGTAGCCGACGTAGTGGATGCGATGGATGCCGTCCTGCACCTTGATGACCTCGGCCGGCCACCACTTGCGCTTCCACTCCACCTCTACCCGCGTGCCCACGGCATAGGCCGGGGCTTTGGGCAGGGGGCGCACCTTGTCGGCTTCCTTCCACTCGTCGCTGCGCGCGGTGTCCCAGCCGATGTCCATCCAGCGCACCTTCGTGCGCGTGCCCTCGCGGGTGACGACGCGGGCCGGATACCACTTGCCGTCCCGGAACACCGCCTGGATCCGCTCCCCTTCCCCCGGCAAAGCCTTGCGCTGCACGGCGCCGACCTCCACCCCGCCGGGGAACTCGTTGGTGGTGACGTAGCTGGTCATCTGCCCGAAGTAATCGCTCATGTCGGCGCGCACGTAGCGCCCCAGCTCATTGAGGCTGACCGAGCCGTCGTGATTCTTGTCCATGATGGGCTTGCCCCGGAGGGCATCCAGGAAATCCTGGGTAAACGTCCAGGTGCCGGTGGACGTCTCGTTGGCCGAGCTGGAGGTGAGCGCGGCCGCCTGCAACTCGCCCGGGTTGTCCTCGAGCTGATCCGCCAACCCACCCGAGGAGCAGCAATCCACCACGAGGAGCACGCGATCCCCGTTGAAGTCGCTCCGGAGCGTCCGGAGCATCCAGGCGGCCGAGAGATTCGAGCTGTCGACGTCGCCCCCGTCGTAAGGAGCGAACAGCACGTCCCGGCCGTTGGCGGATTTGCCTCCGTGACCGGCGTAGTAGACGATCAGCTGGTCGTCGGGGCCGCAGGCCCCCGCCACCCTGACGAAGCTCTTCTTGATATTGGCCAGCGTGGCTTGCCCGTCGGACAAGAACGTCACGTCGGCACCCTGCGCCTTCAAAAGCTGCGCCAGCTCGGCATCGCGCCGGTCGGCCTTGCCAAACGAGTGGTAAAGGTCGGAATGCTCGAACTCCAGCACGCCGATCACCAGCGCGTGGGTGGTGCTATCGAAGAGATTCTCGGCCCGGGCGGCCTGAAGCAGCCAGAAAAGCAGCAGCAGAAAGCGTTTCACGCCAGCTGCTTCGCCTCGGCCCTCCGGGCCCCTCTGCCTGGCAGGGCCTCCGAAACCAGTCCCGTAAACCATGAGCATGGAGGACGTCGAGCTTCAGGCCCGCCTCAGCCGGTTCTCCCCGAAGTCCTTCAAGCTCAAGGCCGCCGAGGAGATCGGGCGGCGCGGGTCTCTGCGGCAGCTCGACAAGTTTCTCGCTCAGCTCACACCCGACCTGATCGAGGTCGCCCTGCGCAGCTGGACGCCCATCGGCAAGCCGGAGCTGATGGAAGCGCACTTCGGGCGTCCTCCCGTGGGACCCGTCCTGGAGGAGCTGCTGCGTCTGGACACCACGGCCTCGGGCTGGCGCGAGGCCGCCGCGCGCTCGCTGCTGCTGCGACCCGACGAGGCGCGGGCGCACCTCCTCCTGGAGCGATACCCTCCCTTTGACGCTCGCCACAAAGCCTTGCTGCTGCTCATGGCCGGGCGCATCGACGAATACGCCGAGCTGGACTTCGACCACGAGCACCTCAAGACGCTCTTCACGCGCGCCCCCGCGTCCACACGCTCGCTGCTGCTGTCCCAGCTCTCTCGCCACGGGCGCTCCGACGTGGTGACGGCGCTCGCCAGCCGCAGCACCACCCCCTGGAGCTGGATGTCCGCCGAGGAGTTCCGCCACCGGCTGGAGCTGCTCAGCGAGAGCCGCGAATTGGAGTCGCTCTTGCTGAAAATCGGGGAGCTGCGTCTGCAGCAGATCCAGTGGCTCCTCGAGAGGATGCGCGACACGCGCCAGTATCCCAAGAACGAAGCGACGCGCAACCTGCTGGAGAGCTGGCTGGATCGCATTCCCGCGGGCCTGGAGTGGGCCTCGCAACTGGACCGTCCGGCCGTGCTCAGGCAGATCCCCGGACGGCGACTACGCGGCAAACACTTCTATACGCGCGACGGGGTCGGCGGATTGCCCGTCCCCAATTTGCTCAAAGCCGAATGGCTGCCGAGCCGAAAAAGCTTCTGCACTCTCACGCGCCAGGGGCACTTTCGCGCCCATCATCCGCGCAGGCCCGAGGTGGTGATTTACGAGCGTCCTCGCGTGCGCGGATTCGCGGTAGGCTCCTTCTACTGCGCTCTGAATCGGCTCGGCCGCGTGGTTTACCTGGACTCGAAGTTTCACAAGATCGAGGCGATCCGGTTCGAAGGCGACGACTTGCGGGGCTTGTTCCTGCTAGAGGATGACAGCGTGCTGTTCGTGACCGACGTTGGATACATCCGCACGCACAGCCCCACCGGGAAAGTCGGGTGGGACTTCGTCACACCGGGCCAGGACGAGCCGGCCGAGTCGGCCTTCCTCAACCGCCTGGACGGCCAGCTGGTGGTCGTAACGCCCACCCAGGTGACGCTCTGGGAGACGGAGCCTTTGTCGCGGACGGGCACCCTACCACGACCGGACGGGTGGGTCACGGCGGCGGCCTTCGCCCCGACCGGGGAGATGGCGCTGGGGACGGCGTCCGGGGAGGTGGCCCTCTACTCTGCCGGGGGCACCATCGAAAGCCTGCGAAGGCCTGCGCGCATCTCGGCGCTGACGATCGCGGACACGGGGATCGTCGTGGCCGAGGAGAGCGGCGAGGTCAGCTTCTGGCTCCCCCGCTCGGGAAAGGTGCGCACGCTGCAGGGCACCGGCGGCAGCGGCGTCGAGGCGCTGGCGATCCATGAAGAGGGCGTCTGGCTGATGGGCCTGGAGCGCAGCGTCCTGCTCAGCCTGCGACGCTCGCTGGATGAGACGCCACTGGCTAAACTCGGTCTGGAGAACAAGGACTTTCCCCACCCGCTCGACCCGCGCGTGCGCGGACTGCTGCAGGACATGCTCGGATTCCACCTCCGCCATCACATCCAGGTCGAAGATGCCCCGGACCTGGGTGGAGACTACGACGTGCTTCTGGACTGAGGGGTGACCAGCAGCAGCGGGCGGCGGCTGCGGTCGAGCAGGGAGCGGGCCACGCTGCCGGCCAGCCACGACACCAGGCCGTCCGGGCCGCGGGTGGCCAGGGCGATGAAATCGGCCCGCTCCCGGTCGGCCCACTCCAGCACCGAATCGGCAGCCGGACCATCTTCCAGCCGCCAGCCAACGATCAGATCCGGATTTTCGAGCTCGCGGGTGCGGGTCGTCAGGTAGGCGTTCAGGCGCGCCATCTGCGCCTCCCGCAGGGCGAAATCGGGGTCGCCCGGCTGGCTGGCCGAGCTGCCGGTAGCAGCCAGCATCAAGAGCTGCGCCGGTTTGCCCCGCAGGACCTCCAGCGCGCGATCGACCGCCTTCTCGGCGTAGGTCGAGCCGTCCAGGGCCACCAGCGCGCGGCGCGGCTGCCAGGATTTCTCGCCCGGACGCACCACCAGCACCGGACAGGGAGAGCTGCTGCCCAACATGCGCGACATGCTCTTGTGCAGCCAGCGCGACCATCCGCGGCGCAGAGGCGCGCACACCACCGCCAGCTGCACGTGGCCTTCCTGCAGCGCGCCCACCAGGCTGGGAAGGCGCGGGCCGCACAGCACGCGGGTGCCGCAGCGCACGCCACGCGAACGCAGTCCGCGGGCCAGTCCGGTCAATCCGTGCGAAGCTTCCATGGCGTTCGAGAGCGCCAGGTCGGAGATCAGCGAAACGCCGATGGCCTGCATCAAGAGCAGCTCGTCCTCGTCGGACTCGCGCAGAGCCAGAGCGTACGGAAGAGCCTGCTCGGAAGTCTCCGAGCCGTCCAGCAAGACAGCGATTCGCACGATTTCAGCCTAGGTCCAGTCGCCCGGCCCGGTCTATGATCCAGATCAGTACCCGCTGCCAGAGGATGTCCTAAAATGTCCAGGCGTGAGACTGAATGTCCAGGATGCGGCCGAGTTGCTCCAGGTGTCGGAGAAATCCATCTACCGTTGGATCAAGCAAGGGATGCTGCCGGCCTTCAAAGTGAACGAGCAGTACCGCTTCAATCGAGCGGAGCTGCTGGCATGGGCGACCTCACGACGACTGAACGTCCCTCCCGAAGCCCTCCACGATCCGCACCCGCCCGGCAAGCCGAGTCCCCGCCTGACCGACGCGCTGCAGGACGGAGGCATCGTCTACCGGCTGGACGGAACGACCCCGGATGAGGCCCTGGCCCAGGTAGCGCGCTCCATCCGCCTGCCCGAGGAGGTCGACCGCGACTATCTCGCCTCCCTCCTGCACGCCCGCGAGGCCCTCGCCCCCACCGCCCTGGGACGCGGGCTGGCGGCTCCCCAACTGGTGTTTCCCAATGTCCTGGAGCTGTCGCGGCCGGTAGCCGGTCTCTTCTTTCTCGAGCAATCGCTCGACTTCGGCGCCCTCGACAGCGTGCCGATCACCCTGCTGGTGGCCCTGATCAGCTCCAGCCAGCGCGTTTCGCTCCATCTGCTCAACCGCGTCATGTTCGCCTGGCAGGAGCCCTCGTTCCAGCAGGCGCTGGCCGAGCAGAAGCCGCGCGAAGAGCTGCTCAAGCGACTGCGGACGCTCGAATCGGGCTGGCGTGCCTGAGCTGCTGACCGGTCTCGGACTGCTGCTGCTCGGAGGGCTCCTGAGCCTTGGGCGCTGGCGCTGGCCGGGCTTTCTGGGCGGAATGACGGGCCTCGCCCTGCTGCTGGCGGGCGCGGCCCAGGAGCTGCTCACGCACCACCAGCCGCGGGCGACCCTGGACTGGACCCTGCCCGCGCCGCCCGTCGACCTGGTGCTCGATGACCTGTCCGCGTTCTTCCTGCTGGCCTCGGCCGGTCTGGGCATGGTGGCCTTCCTGTACGCCCGCAGCTATTTCGGAGAGCGCCCCCCGTGGTTCTTCCTCAACCTCATGCTCGGCTCGCTGGCCTTCGTGCTGCTGTGCCGCAGCACGCTGGCCTTTCTGATCGCCTGGGAGGTCATGGCGCTGGCCGCCTTCTTCCTGGTGACCCGCGACGACGAGCAGCGCGAAGTGCGTCGCGCCGGCTGGATCTACCTGGCCGCCACCCACCTGGGCACCTTTTTCCTGATGGGATGCTTCGTGGCCCTGGGCCCCGAGCTGACCGCGAACGGCGTGCCCGAGCACGCCAGCGCCGTCTTCTGGTTGGCGCTGATCGGCTTTGGCACCAAAGCGGGCCTGGTCCCGGTGCACGTCTGGCTGCCCGAGGCCCATCCGGTGGCCCCCTCGCCGGTGAGCGCGCTGATGTCCGGCGTGATGATCAACATGGGCCTGTACGGCCTGCTGCGCGTCCTGAGTTGCCTCGGACCGGCTCCCTCAAGCTGGGGCTGGGCGCTGCTGGTGGTGGGCTCGCTGTCGGCCCTGGGCGGCGTGCTGTTCGCCCTGGCCCAGCGCAACCTCAAGCAGATGCTGGCCTACTCGAGCGTCGAGAACATGGGCCTGGTGGCCATCGGTCTGGGGCTCGGCCTGCTGGGCTATCCCCTGGGCACGGCGGTCGCCATGCTGCACATCCTGGCCCACGGAGTGCTCAAGACGCTGCTCTTTCTCGGCGCCGGCGCCGTGCTGCACCAGGCCCATACCTGCGACATCGAGCGCACCGGGGGGCTGCTGCGCCGCATGCCCGTCACCGGGCTGACTTTCTTGCTGGGCGCGGCCGGGCTGGCCGGCCTTCCCCCTCTGAACGGCTTCGTGACCGAATTCTTGCTGCTGGTGACGAGTCTGGAGGCGATTCGCTCCAGCGCACCCTTGCCCGGACTCTTCGCGCTGGGGTCCGTGGGGCTGGTGGCCGGGCTTTCGCTGGCTCTCTTCAGCAAGGCCTTCGGCATCGTCTTCCTGGGCGAGCCCCGCAGCACCCAGGCCGAGCGGGCCGTCGATCCTCCCGCCGGAATGCTGGCGCCCATGGTGCTGCTGTGCCTGACGGCGATCGCGCTGACGGCCGCCAGTCCGTGGCTCCTCGAGCACCTGGGGGCCGACCTGGGAGCCGGCCTCACCGGCTGCCTCCAGGCGTTCGCACTGCTCGGAGGCCTGGCCGGAGCCCTTTTCGGACTGCGCGTGCTGCTGCTGCAGGGACGTCCCCAGGCCTCCGAGCCGACCTGGGACTGCGGCTATCGGGCGGCCACCGCGCGCATGGAGTATACCGGGCTCTCTTACAGCCAGCCGCTGACCGACCTGTTCGGCTCGCTGCTGCACCATCGCGTGCGCCAGGGCCGGATTCAGGGCATCTTCCCCAGCGAGACGTCCTTCTCGGACTCCACCCCCGACCTGCTCGAAGATGAGGTCTATCTTCCCCTGCTGCGGGCCGGCGAGCGTCTGGCCCACGCCCTGCGCCGCATCCAGCACGGTCGCGTGCAGGCCTATATCCTGTACATCCTGGTCACCCTGGCCGGCCTGCTGGCCTGGAGCGCGCGATGAACACTCTCGCGGCCGTGCTTTGCGCTCCTTTGCTGGCGGGCATCATCAACAAAGTGAAGGCGTGGTTTGCGGGCCGCCAGGGCCCTTCGCTCTGGCAACTCTACCGCGACCTGTGGCGCCTGCTCGGAAAGGGCGCGGTCTACAGCCAGACCAGCACCTGGGTCCTGCGCCTGGCGCCCAGCGTGGGGTTGGCCTGCTGCCTGCTGGCCACCACTCTGGTGCCGCTCGGCGGCTGGCCGGCCCTGCTGCACTTCCCGAACGCCTGGCTGCTGATGCTCGGCCTGCTGGCCCTGCAGCGCTTCTCGCTGGTGCTGGCGGCCCTGGACACCGGCTCGAGCTTCGAGGGGATGGGCGCCAGTCGCGAGGTCCAGCTGGGCGCCCTGGCCGAGCTGGGACTGCTGTTATGCGGCGCGGTGGCCGCCCGCGGAGACCTGACGCAACCCGTCCTGCTGTTGCTGGCTGCCGCCCTGTTCCTCCTCTTCCTGGCCGAGACGGCCCGCGTGCCGGTGGACGATCCCAACACCCATCTCGAGCTGACGATGATCCACGAGGTGATGGTGCTCGACGCCAGCGGGCCCGACCTCGCCTTCGTGCTCTACGCCGCGGCCCTCAAGATGTGGGTCCTGGCCAGTTGGATGGTGGCCCTCCTCTACCCCGCCGCCGGCCCCGTCGGGATCGTGGCCGTGGCCGTGCTGGTGGGCGTGGTGGAGTCGTCCACCGCGCGCCTGCGCCTGGTGCGCCTGCCGCAACTCTTGCTGTCAGCCGTCGCCCTGGCCGGCCTGGGGATGCTCTTGCTGGTGGAGGCTCCGCGATGATCGACCTCGTGCTCGTCTTGCTGATCGTGACCAATATCGAGCTTCTGGGCAGCTCGCGCCTGAACGCGTGCATCGGTCTTTGCGCGCGCCAGGGCTTCTTGCTGGGTGGCGTGGCGCTGAGCGTGGCCCGGCTCGAGCCGGGCCTGATCGCCGTCGCCCTGACGGCCCTGATCATCAAGGGCGCCACGATTCCCTGGCTGCTGCGCCGGGCCATGCGCGAGTCGCGCGTCGCCCGCGAGGTGGAGCCGCTGATCGGCTACACGTTCTCGCTGGCCTTCGGCTTTCTGGCCCTGGCGGTCTCGCTGGCTCTGGCCGGGCGCATCCCCCTGCCTACGCCGGCGCCCTCGCCGCTCTTGGTGCCGGTGGCCTTCGCCACCCTGGCCACGGGGCTCTTCCTGGTGGTCGCGCGGCACAAGGCGCTCACCCAGGCGCTGGGCTACCTGGTTTTCGAGAACGGGATCTTCGCCTTTGGCCTGGCGGCTCTCCCCGAGGCTCCGCTGGCCATCGAGATGGGCGTCCTGCTGGACGCGCTGGTGGCGGTGCTGGTGATGGGGATCACCATTTTCCACATCAACCGGACCTTCGACTCGATCTCGACCGAGCGCCTGACGGCGCTGCGGGACTAGCCGATGCTGACCGCGCTCTGGATCGTTCCCCTGGTGGCCGGCTTCCTGGCTTTGAAGCTGGGACGGCGGTTCCTGCTGCTGTCCGCCGGGGTTCACGCGCTCCTGACCACGGCAGCCCTGGCCACCCGTCCCGCTGCCAGCGGCTGGATCCAGCTCGACGCCCTGGGCGGCCTGTTCCTGGCCCTCAGCAGCCTGCTGTTCCTGGCGGCCAGCTTTCACGCCCAGGGCTACCTGCGGCGCGAGGTACAGGGTGCGCGTCCGGATCTGCTGGAGGGCGACCTCTTCTCCAACGCTCCCGAAGGTCTGTTTTGCGCCTGCCTGCTGTGGTTTCTGGCCTCGATGAGCCTGGTCTGCCTGAGCCACCAGATGACCCTGCTCTGGATTGCGGTCGAGGCCACCACGCTGGCCAGCGCCCCGCTCATCTACTTCCACCGCCATCACCGCTCGCTGGAGGCCACCTGGAAATACTTGCTGATCTGCTCGGTGGGCCTGGGCCTGGCTCTGCTCGGCAACCTCTTCCTGGTGGTGGCCGGCTCCGAGCTCGACAGCCCCCTGCAGCTCGAGATGCTGCGCCAGGGGGCCGCCGCGTTCGACCCCGTGTGGCTGAAGCTGAGCTTCGTGCTGCTGGTGGTCGGCTACGGCACCAAGATGGGCCTGGCGCCCCTGCACACCTGGCTGCCGGACACCCACTCCGAGGCTCCCAGCCTGGTCTCGGCCCTGCTCTCGGGCAGCCTGCTCAACTGCGCCTTCCTGGCCATCCTGCGCGGTTTCCAGGTGGTGAGCGCGGCCGGGCTCAGCCTTCAGGCGCAGCAGATGCTGCTCTTCTTCGGCCTGGCCAGCTTGCTGGTGAGCGCGGTCTTCATCGCCATCACGCGCGACTTCAAGCGCATGCTGGCCTACTCGAGCGTCGAGCACATGGGTATTCTGACGCTCGGCCTGGGCCTCGGCCCGGCGGGCTGGTTCGCCATGCTGCTGCACGCCGTGAGCCATTCGCTGGTGAAAGGCGGCATGTTCATGCTGGCGGGCAACGTGATGGAGGGCTTTCACACCCGCCGCATCGGCGAGGTGCACGGCATGCTGCGGCGCATGCCCCTCACGGGCATCCTCTGGATGGCGGGTTTCCTGGCTTTGACCGGCTCGCCCCCGTTCAGTCCGTTCGTCAGCGAGTTCTTGCTCTTTCAGGCCGCTCTCACGCACGACCATCCCTGGCTGGCCGCGTCGCTGGTGGCGGCGCTGGCCGCGATCTTCCTGGGAATGTCGCGCAGCGTGCTGGGCATGGCCCAGGGTGCCGGCTCGCCCCGCGAGGCCGAGCCCCTGGACGCGCTGGCGGCTCCCGCGCTCTTGCTCGGGCTCTCGCTCCTGCTCGGCCTGGCCCTGCCGGGTCCCCTGGGAGCTTTCTTGCACGAGGCGGCCGCAACGCTGTGATCATCGCTCTGACCGACCTCCCCGAGCTGACCCCCGCCGAGCTGCGCGCCCGGTGCGTCGAGGCCGTGCGCCACGAAGGCCGCCTGGCGGCCCTCTTCAGTCCCGATGGGCGGCGGCTGGTGGCCGTGCTGGCCCGGGGGGCCGAGCTGGAAGCCCTGACCGCCTGCACCGACGGGCAGTATCCCGCTCTCACACGCGACCTTCCCCAGGCCCAGGCCTTCGAGCGCGATCTCTACGAGCAGCACGGCCTGCGTCCCGTCGGCCATCCCTGGCTCAAGCCCCTGCGGCAGCCCTACGGTGCCGATGACACCTATCGTATCCACGGGGCGCAGATCCACGAGGTGGCCGTGGGCCCGGTCCACGCCGGGGTCATCGAGCCCGGTCACTTCCGCTTTCAGTGCAACGGCGAGCACGTGCTGCATCTGGAGATCGCTCTGGCCTACCAGCACCGGGGCGTGGAGCGCGCCCTGACGGGAGGGCCGGACAAGCGCACGATTCACTATCTCGAGACGCTGGCAGGCGATACCAGTGTCGGCCACGCGCTGGCCGGCTGCCTGTTGCAGGAGGAGCTGGCCGGCTGTCCGGTTTCGCCCCGGGCCCGGGCGCTGCGCGAGCTGGCCCTGGAGCTCGAGCGCATGGCCAATCACGCCGGGGACCTGGGCGCGCTGGCGGGTGACGTCGCCTATCTCCCTGGAGCGAGCTATTGCGGACGCCTGCGCGGAACCTTCCTCAACCTGACCGCCGAGCTGTGCGGCAGCCGGCTCGGACGCGGCCTCGTACGTCCGGGAGGCGTGCGGGCCGAGCTGGCCGACCCGGCCGATTTCTCCGCCCGCCTGGCCCGGGCGGCCCGCGAGACCGATCAGGCCGCCGCGTTGATGCTGGAGAGCTCCTGGGTGCGCGCGCGCTTCGAGGAGACGGGCCGCCTGACGACCGAGCAGGCCCGCGAGCTGGGACTGCTCGGTCCGGCCGCGCGCGCCAGCGGGCTGGCCGTGGACGTGCGCCAGAACGGCCCCGCGGCCTGCCTGGGCTCTACCGGCGACGTGGAGGCTCGCTCCTGCGTGCGCCGCGACGAGCTCAAGGCTTCGGCCGACTACCTGGTGCGGCTGCTGGAAGCGCTCCCCGACGGTCCCCTGCGCCAGGAGGTCGGCCCGCTGGCCCCTCTGCATCTCGCGGTCACCCAGGTGGAGGGCTGGCGCGGGGCCATCTGCCACGCCGCCACCACCGATGCCGAAGGACGCTTCGCGGTCTACAAAGTGGTGGATCCCTCGCTGCTCAACTGGATGGGCTTGGCGCTGGCGATGCGCGGCCAGGAGATCTCCGACTTCCCGCTCTGCAACAAGAGCTTCAACCTGTCGTACTGCGGGCACGACCTGTGAAGAAGCTGCTGCAGGTCCGCCTGGCCCAGGGGCACCGAACGGAGGCCCGTCCCGAGGTGCCTGCCAACTTCCCGGGTCGTCCCGAGTTTCAGCCCGAGCGTTGCGTCGACGGTTGCACGAGCTGCGCGGAAACCTGCCCCACGGGCGCCCTGCAGCCCGGCCGACTGGACCTGGGAGCCTGCCTCTTCTGCCAGGAGTGCGTGCCCGTGTGCCCGGCCGTGCGCTTCACCCCCGAGTTTCGCCTGGCGGTGCGGCGCCGGGAGGACCTCTGGCTGGAGGGCGACGCCTACCGTCTGGCTGAGGCCCTGGACGAAAAAGCGCGGCGTCTCTTCGGACACTCGCTCAAACTGCGCCAGGTCAGTGCCGGGGGCTGCAACGGCTGCGAGGCGGAGGTCAACGCGCTCTCCAACGTGGTCTTCGATCTCGGCCGCTTCGGGGTGCAGATGGTCGCCTCGCCCCGCCACGCCGACGGCCTCCTGATCACCGGACCGGTCACCGAAGCGATGCGCGAGGCTCTCTTGAAGACCTACCGCGCGGTTCCCGAGCCTCGGCTCGTGATCGCCGTGGGAGCCTGCGCGCTCTCCGGAGGGCCCTATCGCGATCATCCCGAGGCGCACAACGGGGCCGACTCCGTCGTGCCGGTCGACCTTTACGTGCCCGGCTGCCCTCCCCACCCCGCCACCATTCTGGATGGACTCCTGCGGCTGCTGGGCCGCCTCTGATTCAGCTTCCTTTCAGGCCGGGAAGCTAGGCTCGCAGGGCTATGGATTCGCTCAGCAGCTTACAGCACCAGGCCCCGCCCGGGGCCCGCCGGATGAAGCCGGTCGACCGGGCGGAGGCGCCCGATCGCGTCGATCTCGCCGCCGAGGACGACAGCGGCCACGGCTCGTGGTGGAAACGCGGGTTGATGCTGGCCGGTGTGGCCGCCCTCGCGTGCACCATGGCCGGCTGCGCCTCCGAGGGCTCGCAGCCGGTGTCCAACGGTCTCTACACCGAAGGCTACGCCGATCCGCAGGGCAACTACATGGACGGCATCGGGGCCAGGCTCGGCTCGGTGCAGGCCAACGGCGACGTCTACGAGTTCCTGGGACCTTACGTCGGACACGTCTCGGACAACGGCGACGTGCGCGGGCTGATCCTTCCCAAGGGCCACGTGAGCCCGGACGGCACGGTCTCCAACGGGCTGTGGACCGTGGGGCACGTGCAGGGCAGCGATCCCAATCGACTCGAGCCCATCGAGAAGGCGGCCGCCGCGCTTTTGTTGCTACACGACAAGTAGCGGATTGGGCCGGAATTGCTTGAGCACGTCCCGCGTGGCCGGCTCGTCCAGCAACTCCATCAGGGCAGGGCCCCCCACGGAAAGCTGCTGGAAGAGACGCATCTGGTGCTGTCCCAGCTCCGCCTGCAAAGTGCCGTACTCGCGCGAGATCGGGGGCGGCGTCATGTCCGCCAGGTTGGATCCGTACATCGCGTGCTCGCGCATCAATTCGGCTCCCTGGGACATCCGCTCCTGGGAACGCGCGTACAGCCGCGAAATCAGCTCCTTTTTCTGGTCTTGCGAGAGGGCGCCATCTGCCGGCGCCAGCGAGCCGGCCCCGCACCCTTCCAGCAGCGCGCGCGCCTCGGCACCCGTCTCCACCTCGCCGCGGTAGATCGGGGCCAACCGCGTCCGCTCCAGCTCGTTCTCGATCATCAGGATGGTCGACTGCACCTGAGCCCGTTCCCGCCCCTCGGGGAGCTCGGCCAGCGCCGCCTGCGCGCGCGGGAGGATCTCGGCCAGCCGGGCGGGCGCGTCGGCGAGCGCCCGGAGGCCTTCTTGCAAAACCGGCAGGCTCTGCTGACCGAGCTCGAGAGGCTGGCCAAAGCCGCCACCGGCCAGGCCGCCCAGGCCGCCCATCATCATCGGTGAGCCCATCGGGGGGGCTTCGGGCAGTTGCGCCCCCAGCAGCTTCTCGGCCACCCAGCGCAGCTTGGGATCGTTCGCCACCAGCGCCATCGAGGCCGGCGGGTCGCCCAATCCATCCCACATGTTCGTCAGGTTGCGCACGGCGCCCCGAAAGTCGGCCTCGCAGAGCACCTTGGAGCCATCTGCGGTGCTCCAACCAAAGGGTCCCTCGCCGGCCCGAACCGACTCCAGCGCGGCCGTGAAGCGAGCCGAGGGCGGGGGTACGCTCATCCCATACCCCTCCTTGAGCAGAAACGCCAGCTTGGCGCCGACTTCTCCCCGGGCGTGCAGCCAGAGATCCGGATTGGCCTGGATGGCCTCGAACTTGTCGAACAGCACCCGGTTGGTCTCGGCCAGGTCCTCCCAGGGATACGTCTGGGCATAGGGCGAGACGTAGTCTTCCGGATTGCTTGTCTTGCCGAACGGGCTGTCCTCGCGCAGGGAGAGGTTGCCGCGCTGACGGTCCAGCTCGTGACCCGCCTCGTGGTAGGTGGTCTGCTTGCACGACTCGAGATCGCGCGCCACCTCGCGACTCAGGCCGATCTCCTCCTCGCCCGCCAGTCCGTGGACGCCTCCCGTCGGAAGGCCCGTCCGGGGGTCTTGCGACTCGCCCAGCACCGTGCGCACGTGCACCGTTCCGAAGCTGTCGGTGGAGCCGGGAATCTTGCGCTCCATGTCGGCCAGCGCGATCTCGATATTGGCGGACTCGATGGGATCGAGGATCCCCCGCATCCGGTGGCCCTGTGGAGTCTCGCGCAGGGGCGAGGCGACCAGGTGGGCCAGTTGGACGTCGCGGAACTCGCCCACGGCGCGATACTGGCTGTTACTGCCGGGGAACTTGGTGTCGGTCCAGAGCTGGTCGGCTTTGAAGTCTCCCAGCACCGTCATCAGGGCGGGCGCCAGCACGAAGGCCGGTCCGCCCAGTGCGGCCGCCAGCTTGGCGGTGTAGAGGCCCGACTCGGCCATTCCCTGACCCGGTCGAACGCCCCCCTCGGGAGAGGGGATCAGCGTGATGGTTCGGGGCGCCTGCGCCGCGCTCTGCTCGAACAGGGAGAGCGCGGTGAGCTCGACCTGGCGCTCGGTCGGCTTTTCGGGCAGCAGCTTGCGCGCCTGCTCGCGAAACGGCTCGGCCGGGCCGGGCACGAAATCGGCGATGAGATACTCGCTCGGCAAGCTCTGGTGCATGGAGGCCAGAGTCAACGCCTGCGCGAGCGGCTCGTCGACCCGTGCGCCCAGCTGCACGACCTCTCGCGGGTCCTGCCCGACAGGCGAAGGCAGCGTTTTGGACGGCGACGCCGTAGCTGGCAGCCCGACTGCTCCCCGTAATGGATCCACCCGGCATGGTTCGAGACGGCCGGGTCGGGCTCCCCCGTCTAGTCCTTCTTCTTGCCGGCCTCTTCCCAGCTCTTGATCAGGTTGGGATACTTCTCGGGGTGGCCCTTCACCTCACGATAGGCAGCCACGCCGCCGGTCACGGCTCCGGCCAGGGGAGCAGCCCCGATGCCGCCCGCGATGGCTCCGGCCAGGCCGCCCGAAGCGCCGGCCACGGCGCCCAGCGCCAGGCCGCCGTAGAACCCCGCGTAGCCGCCCAGTCCGGCGCCCGCCACGGTCGTGCCCATCACGATGAAGACGCCCAGCAGGTCCTTGCCCTCGCCGAGCTTCATGCCGAGTTGCAAGCCGAGGTAGCCTCCCAGCGCGATGCCGGCCGCCGCGCCCGCGACCGCGGTGCCGGCTCCGGCCAGCCCGCCGGCCAGGCCGCCCAGAGAGCCCAGCGCTGCTCCGGCCGCGAAACCTGCGCCCGTGCCCAGCAGTGTGGGGGTTTTCACCTCGCCCCACAGCGCCTTGAGCTCGACCGACTCCTGCTCCTTGTCGGTGGGCGGCGCCTGCGGGGCGGCGGTGGCGCGCGCGGCGGCGGTGTAGCGTGGGGTGGCGGCGGTGATGACCATGGTGGTTCTCCCTCGGTAAATTTCGCCACGGGAATTAACCCATCGGTCTGAAAAAAACCTGAAAGGAACTCTCAACGTCCTGTCGCACAGCTTAGAATGCGCACCCTGCTCTTGTCCATGTTGGTGGGGGGGTGGCTGACGGCCTGCTCCGCCCCGCCCGCGACTCCCCCCACGACCGACACCGGCGAGCCCGTCAACGAGACCTTCTGGCAGCTGGCCGACGACGCCGAGCTCGAGGTCAAGGTTGATCCCTGGCCCCCTGTCGGCGGAAAGGCCTCCATCGAAGCCCACGTTGGCCCCGGCGACTGGGGCGGGGACAAACCCACGGTCGAGACGCTGGAGTATCGTGTCGTCGACAAAGCCGATTCCACCGCCCCTTACACGCGAATGACGCGCTCGGAGAAGCGCGAGGACGAAGCCACCGAGTACCAGTTCACCGCCCGCGACGTGGCCTTTCCCTCCAAGACGACGGTCTTCGTGCAGTTCAAGCCCACGGGTCCGAGCCTCAAAGAGCCTCAGATGCTGACGGACTGGTCGCTCAAAGTGCCCTGATGACCCAGGGTCCACGCAAAGTTTCCTCCTGGCAGCAAGAGATCGATCTTCCCCACCTGCTCGAGACCGCCGGCGCCGCGCTCATCCTGTTCCAGGGCACGCGGCTGCTGTACGTCAACCAGACGGCCTGCCAGATCACGGGTTATCAGCGCGAGGAGCTGCTGCAGCAGTCCTTCTGGGACGTCGTGCACCCGGATTACCGCGAGGCCGTCAAAGAACGGGGGCTGCAGCGCCAGGCTGGCGCCGAGCTCGCCTCCCAATACGAGCTGGCCCTCCTGACTCGCCAGGGTGAGACCCGTTATGTGACGGCCCGCATGCGCATCATCGAGCACGAGGGCAAACCGGCCGTGCTGGTGGCGGCCGATGACATCACCGAGCGGCGCCGTGTCCAGACCGAATACCAGGAGATCTTCGAGGGCTCCCCGGTGGGGATTCTGCGCTTCACCGCCGACGGGAGCGTTCTCAAGGCCAACCCCACCGCGCTCCGCCTAGTGCCCCATCTGTCCCCAGAGCTTTGCGAGCAGCTCCAGCAGCCCGGCGAGTTCGAGCTGCAGCTGGCCCCCGGAATCTTCGTCTACGTGCGCAGCCGCGCCGTCGAAGAGGGTTTCGAGGCCTTTTTGGAGGACATCTCCCCCCGCCGCCTGCTGGAAGAACGACTGCGTGAGGCCCAGAAGATGGAGGCTATCGGGCGGCTCGCCGGGGGCGTCGCCCACGACTTCAACAACCTGCTCACGGTGGTGACCAGCTACGGCGAGATGCTGGCGCAGCGCATGCCCGTCTCCTCCAGCGGCCGCGAGTGGGTGGAGCAGATCCTGGAAGCCTCCGAGCGCGCCCGGGACCTCACGCGCCAGTTGCTGGCGTTCGGCCGCAAGCAGCAGCTCAAGCCTCAATCTCTCTCGTTGAACGAGCTGGTGGAGGATCTCCGCCGACTTCTCCCCCCGTTGCTCGGACCGCAGGTCGAGCTACGGCTCAAGCTCTGTCCCGACGGCGCGCTGGTCTCGGCCGATCCGGTCCAGCTCCAGCAGGTCGTGCTGAACCTGGTCGTCAATGCCCGCGACGCCATGCCTGAAGGAGGCATCCTGCGTCTTTCCACCGGCCGGCGCTGTCTCCCCGAGCCGGAAGCGGCGGGTCAGGGGCTTCCCCCGGGCGACTACGTCGAGCTGACCGTCGAGGACGAGGGAATCGGGATGGATGCCGAGATCCGGGCGCGCATCTTCGAGCCGTTCTTTACCACCAAGGCCATGGGCCAGGGCACCGGGTTGGGTCTGGCGACCGTCTATGGCATCGTCCGCCAGAGCGAAGGCGCGATCGAGGTGCAGAGCGAGCCAGGGGCGGGAGCGATCTTCCGGGTGCTCCTCCCGGCCGTCGCCGCCCCCGCAGGCCAGGGCGCCCTGCAGGTCTTGCTGGTCGAGGATGACGTGGCGGTGCGCACGGTGGTGCGCAAGATGCTGGAGACCCAGGGCTTCGAGGTGGTGGAGGCCCGCGACGCCGAGGAGGGCCTCGAGCTGGCCTCCCGCCGGCGCTATGGCCTGGTGATCACCGACGTGGTGATGCCCGGCATGAACGGCCTGGAGCTGGCCCAGAAGTTGCGCGCCATGGTGCCGGAGCAGCGCCTCCTGGTGATCTCAGGCTTTCGCAACAAAGTGGATGACTCGCTGGCCTTCCTGGCCAAGCCCTTCAGCCCCGACCGATTGCTGGGCAAGGTGCGCGAGGTGCTTTCTTCGTAGTAGGGAGTAGGGAGTCGGGAGTAGGGAGTAGGGAGTTTACCTTGGCACGGGCTTTCCCAACGAGACTCTCGACTCTCAACTCTAAACTCTTGACTGGGCGACTCTCAACTAGCCCGGGGGATCGGGCAGGCCGGCCAGGTGGACGCGGGAGTTGAAGCCGGTCAGTGACCAGAGCCCGCCGCCGGCGATGCGCACCGACTGCACCGAGGAAACTCCGCACCAGCCCAGGCGGAAACGCTCCCATTCCCAGGGCACCGGCTCGATGCCGAGGAGGTAGCTCAGCAGCACCGCGATAGTCCCGCCGTGAGCGCAGATCAAGAGGCGACTGTCCTCGGGAGGCATCTGCCAAAGGCGGTAGGCGTGCTCGGGATGGAGCTGGGCCCGGTGGGTCTGGGTGAGCAGCGGCTCGATGCCGCCCGTGATGCGCTCGTGGAAATGACGAAACGACTCGCCGCCGGGCGCTCCCTCCCACCACTCCTCCAGATCGCGCGAGCGCACGCGCTTGAGAAACTCGTGGACCTGCTGGCTGGGTTGCCCCTCCAGCGTGGGGAGGCGTATCTCCTCGAGCCAGCTGAGAAACGTGGGCTGTTGCTGCAACGCGCGGGCCACCGGCGCGGCCGTCTGGCGGCAGCGCTTGAGCGTGCTGCAGTAAAAGAAGTCGAACGGAGACTGGGTGGTGAGCCAATCGGCCAGCTGCCCGGCTTGCTTGTGCCCGAGCTCGGTGAGATCGGGGTCGTCCACGGCGTGGCCGCCCGGTTCCCACTCCGGTTGCGCGTGGCGCACCAGCACGATTTCGATCATGCGCGCGCCAGCTTCAGCACGAGCTTCCACTCGGCCGGAGTGACCGGCTGGACCGAAAGCCGGGTGTTGCGCACCACCACCATGTTCTGCAGGCCCCGGGTCGACTTGAGCTCTTCCAGAGTGACTTTGCGCGGGAGCTTCTCGGCGAACTCGACGTCGACCCGGAACCAGCTCGGCTTGTCCGGTCGATAGCGCGGGTCGAAGTATTTGGCGTTGGGATCGGCGGCGGTGTCGTCCGGATAGGCCGTGCGGACGATCCGGCAGATGCCCACCACGCCCGGCTCTTTTTCGCGACTGTGATAGAAAAAGGCCTGGTCGCCCTTCTTCATCTTCTGCAGGTTGTTGCGAGCCTGGTAGTTGCGCACTCCGTCCCAGCCCTCGACCCCTTTTCGCTGCAGGTCGTCGAGCGAGAAGACATCGGGCTCGGACTTGAGCAACCAGTAGGCCATCAGAAACCTTTGTCGAGGAACGGCCCGATCGTCTTCTTGGCCTGGGCCGGCGCCACGATGTAGAAGATGGCTTTGCCGACCACGCCGCCGGTCGACTCGATGAAGTTGATGACCGGTGCGCCCTGGAACTCCTCGCGGTTGGTCTCGCTGTAGAAGGGGCTGGCTTTCAGGAGCATCAGGACCAGCCACAGGCAGAACAACGACTTGGGGATGCTGACGAGGAGGCCGCCGTAGTTCATGATGGCGTCCGGAATCTTCTTATCGTCGCGCGAGACGCGATCGAGGTGCATGCCGAGGATGAGCAGGGCCACGGCGATGGGGAGACCGATCAAGAAGACCGCGATCCACTCGCAGGTCGCCTGGCCCCACTCCGTCCATTTGTTGATCAGGGTGCCGATGGGGATGAAGACCACCAGGCCGACCACCGCGGTGACGACGCTGGTGATGATGTCGAAGGACTCACCGATGACGCCACGTCGATATCCCAGGTAAACAAAGGTGCCGATCAGGACCAGCAGCAAGATGTCAAAGCCAGTCATGCTCGCTCCCCTTCCTCTTCCATCAAGCTCGTTGCCGCGCTCCCAACTGCTCGCGCAGATGGGAAAGCACGCGGGTCACGGCGGCCGCGACCTCGGTCTCGCGATCGCCGTGAAATCTCAGCCGTAAGGCCAGGCTCTTCTCGCCCTCGGGGATCTGACTCCCGCGATAGACGTCGAAACACTTCACAGCCATCAAGAGCGGTCCGCCCGCCTTCCGCACCAGCTCGGTGACCTTGCCGGCCCAGACCGAATCGGCCACCACCACCGCGATGTCGCGCTCGACCCAGCGCTCCCGCTCCGGATCGAACAGGCCGCGGGGACGAGCCCGCGCCGAGAGCCGCTCCAGATCGAGCAGGGCCAGCGCCGTGGCCGAGCCCGACTCGGGATGGATCTCGCCCAGCCAGCCCAGTGCCGTGTTGCCCAGGCCGATCCGCGCCGAGCGGCCCGGATGCAGCCAGGTTGGGCCCGAAGGCTCGAAACTCAGCTCGGCCTGGGCGAGTTCGGCAAGCATTTCAAGAAAACCTTTCAAGCGCAGATAGGCGCCCTCGCGCCCGGAAACGAGCAGAATCAGCTCGTGCTCGACCTGCTCCATCCAGAGAAGCTCCTCGCGCTGGCGGCGCGCAGCCTCCAGCAAGCCTTCCCAGGGCTGGCCGCCCCCGGGGGTCACCAGCTCGGTGAATCCCATCATGGCCAGGCGCCGGCGCACATCCAGCTCGTCGCTGGGAGCCGCCTTGAGCGTGGGAGAGATGGCCTCGAGCTTGTCCAACCCGCGCAGGCGCAAGAGCTCCTCGAGCACCATGGAAGGGACGACGCCGGGCACGGTGATGCGGCTCCCGACGCGCGTGTGGGGCAGCCCGGCCGCCACCAGCGCTTGCTCGACCCAGCCGAGATCCAGCGGACCGAGATGACGCTCGAACCAGGCCAGATCGAGCGCGGACTCCTCGTGCACGGGAGCTCGCCAGTGCTGGCGACCCAGCACGCGTCCTCGGGCCAGGCGACCCAGCAGCCAGTCCACGCGCCGCAGGGCCAGCCCCAGGTGGCTGGGCTTGGGTCCGGCTTCGAACCGCCGCGAGGACTCGCTGGAGAGCCCCAGGCGCTGCACATTCTCGGTCACCACGCCGGGCTGATAGAACGCGCCTTTGACGAGGATTCGCCTGGTTTTGGGTCGCACCAGGAAGTCGGTCCCGACCGCCACTCCGGCCACGGCCACGGGGCCCCGTCCGTCGGCGATCACCCAGACGCCTTCGGGCAGCTCGCGCAGCTGCTCGCCCAGGCGCAACTCCTCGCCGGGACGGCTCGGGCGCAGGCGCAGCGGCAGCTCCAGCCGATCCAGATCGTAGACGTGCAGGGGCTGCCCCGTCTCGACCATCACGTAACGCAGAATGTCGACCACGTTGAACACGCAGTGAATGTTGGCGGCGCGCAGCCGGCGGGACATCCAGGCGGGCGAGGGCTCGATCTTGATGTTGCCGAGAGCCAGCAGCGAAAGCTCGTGGAACGGGCCCTCCACGGCGAAATACTCCGCCTGATCGACATCGGGAATGCTCAGCGAGGGGCTGTCCAGAGCGCGCTCGAGCCGGACGGCCAGCTCGCGGGCCAGGCCCAGCAGCCCGCCGGGACTGCGGCCCGGCCAGGGGCTGAGATGGAGGACCTGCTGATCCAGGCCCAGCAGGTCCAGCACGTCGGTGCCCGGCTCGGAGTGCTCCGGCATCTCGATCAGGCCCGTGCGCTGGTCGTGGGGCAGCTCGATCTGGGAGAGCCCCAGCTCGCAGGCCGAGCAGAGCATTCCTTCGCTCAGAACTCCCCGCAGGCGGCCCCGCTTGATCCGCTCTCCCCCCGCCAGTACCGCGCCGTGCACCGCCGCGGCCACGCGCTGGCCTACGCGCACGTTGGCGGCGGTTGTGACGATCTGGGCCTGGCCTTCGTCTCCCAGGTCGATCTGGCAGACCTTCATCAAGTCCGCTTTGGGATGGGGCTCGATCGAAAGCACGGTGCCGACCAGGACGTTGCGCACCGCTCCCCCCACGGCGCCCAGCCCCTCGACCGGATAGCCCAGCGCGCTGATCTCCTCGGCCACCTGCTCCAGGGGCTCCATGATCTCGACGAACTCTTTGAGCCAGACGAAGGGGACGCGCATCAGAACTGCGCCACGAAGCGCCAGTCGGGCGACTGGAGCACGCTCGGGTCCAGGTTGTAGCGCACGGCCGCGGCGCGCTCGAGCGCGATGCCCATCACGGCGCCCCGGTCCACCAGGCCCGCGCTGGCCACGGCCAGCCAGCCCCCGCGAAAGGGACCCAGCAACTGCAGCGAGGGGCGCGCCCAGTCGGTCCAACCCGGCACGCAGCGCAGCGATACGTAGCCCAGGAACTGCCGTCCCCAGGTTTCCAGCCAGCCCTTCAACTGACCGGCGGTCCAGGGCCCGTCCAGGGCCGCGGCTTCGAGCAGATGGCCCCGAATCGGATCGGGGGGCGGCTCCTTGAGTCCCTCGCTGTGGCCCCAGCCGCCCCAGCCCTTCTCACTGGCGACGCGCGAGCCGTAGCGCCGGCCGCTGAGCTGGCCCAGCCGCTCGGGCAACGGTCCCACGCGCGCCGGAAAGAACCCCTGCAGGCGAAACCACTGGCCCGAAACGGCCTCCAGCTCGCGCAGGGGGTGCAATCTTCCGGTGGCAGGACGCACGCCGGGCAGCGTCACGTCCAGTTGCTCGAACTCGAGCCGCGTCTCCAGACCCTCGCGGCGGAGCTCGTCACGCCGCACCTGCATGGCGTGCTGCAGGCTTTCCTTGACGCGATTGCTGAGCTTGCCCAGGGCGGGACGGTCCCCCTCGGGCGCCTCGTGCAGCGAGCGCAGCGCGATGGTCAGCTGTCCCTTACGCCCGAAGATCTTGTGATGCGCCGCCTCGAGCTGGCTCATCGACTGCGATTGGGCGATCATGGCCAGGAAGACCCCCTCCAGCCGCGTCAGCTCTTCACGCATCTCGCCTACGGATCTGCCACGCCAGCAAAGCCAGCAGGCAGGCCAGGCAGAAATACGCGACCAGGTCTCCGTAACGGCTGTAGAAGGTCCGATAGGTCTCCGGCACGACCTCGCGGGTCAACTGCACGATCTCGTCGAGCTGCGTCTCCGCCACCACGCGGCCGGAGGGCTCGATGAAGCCCGAGATGCCGTTGTTGCCGCACTGCACGACCGGCCGGCGCATCTCCACCGCGCGCATGATGGCCATCTCGAAATGGTGCATGGCCGCCGACGACTTGCCGAACCAGGCGTCATTGGTGACCACGGCCAGCACGCCGGCTCCGATCTCCACCTTGTGGAGCGGCTCCTGGGGCACCATCGACTCGTAGCAGATCAGCACTCCAAACGGCGTGGGCCGGGGAAACAGAACCTGCTTCTCCCCGGGCTCGTAGCGCATGACCCGGTCGAACACCGCCCACTCGCGCATGAACGTCGGGAGCGGGAGATACTCGCCGAACGGCACCAGGCGGATCTTCTGGAATTGCTCCAGGAAACTGCCATCGGGCCCGATCAGGGTGGACACGTTGCGGGTCGTGTGAGCGTCACTGCCGCGCTCGATGGAGCCCACCAGGATGTAGGTGCCGTTGCCCAGCGCCATCCGGCTCACGCGCTCGCGCAGCGGCTCGGTATCCAGAAAGAACGGGTAGGGCACGCTGGTCTCGGGCCACAACACGATGTCGGCGCCCTCCATCGAGGCCGAGTGGGTGAGACGGGCCAGGCGCCCCATGATCTCCTCGCGGAAGTTGGGATCCCAGCGATGGTTCTGCTCCATCGAGGTCTGCACCACGGCCCACCTGAGCGGGGGCCCGTCGCCCCAGGTGTGGCCGAGGCGGGCGTAGCCAAAAGCCAGGGTGACGGCCACCAGACCGAGGGCCACCCCGAAGGTGAGCAGCGCGCGTTGGCGGTGCCAGAGGAGCTCGGCCAGGGACGCATTCCAGAAGGCCAGCACGAACGACAGGCCCCAGGGGCCGGTCAGCTCGCTGATCTGGATGAGGATCAGCTCGCGCGCCTGGGTGTGGCTGAGCATACCCCAGGTCATGCCCAGCGGTCCCAGGAGCTGGTAATACTCCATCGTGATCCAGGCGCAAGCGGAAAAAAGCGCGCCCAGGAAGGCGTTGCGGGGACGATAATAGCCAAGCAGCGAGCCCAGCATCGCGGGACCGACCGCTTTGTAGAACACCAGCGCGACCTGCGCGGGCGCACCGAAAACCGTGGCCCAGGAGAGCATCGAATACTGAAAACCGCATCCCATCAAGAATCCAAGCACAGCGCCTCGGACCGGGCCCTGTCCGCGGCACGCCAGGAAGAACGGCACGACGGCAATCCAGGCAAAGCCTCGCAGATGGGGATGCGGGAACGACAGATACAGAAGGAAAGCCGAGAGAAGGGCAAGAAGGCAGGCCGCCCCATAGGGCAATCCTGACCGCTTCGCGGTTTCTGAGGTTTTCCGTTTTGCGCTCATACGTTTCCCGTGCTGCTCTGAGTCTGGCTCTCGGTTCCTGTTTGGCCGGGCCGTTCCTGTCGACCGGCTGCGCCAGCGGCCCGTCTTCTTCCAATCCCAACACCACGCAGCCGGACGGTACGCCAGCCCTGTTGCGGTTGACGCTGCGGGTGAACCCCAACGGCCACATCGACAGCTCCGGGAGAGGATACTACCTTATCCTTTTGAACGCCACGGGGCAACCGATCGAGGTGACGGATATCGACACCTTCACCGACTTCATCCGCTACGACGGGCGCAGCCTCGATTTCTACCACCGCCAGGCCAACATCCCCAATCCCGGTTTCAACTTCACGCTGGCAGGCAGCATGAACAATTCCTTCTCCATCAGCTCGGACGCACAGGCGCTCGACATCACGCTCGACCCCAACGATCCCAGCAACTTGGTCAACCAGTTCATCTCGGCCAATCGCTTCACGGCCCACGTCGTGACCACGGACAACTTCGAGAACGCCTTCATCGGCCGCGTGCTCGACACGCTCGGTCAGGGCCCCGACATCAATTCCAATTCGCTGCAGACGATGTCGCTCGACAAAGGATTCGGCATCCAGAACCCGGTGCCGCAGTTCTACCCGGATGACCCTCTGAACGACTTCATCGTGCAGGATGACCTGCCGGCCGATTTCCCCTACCTCAATTTCGACATCGCCAAGTTCGAAGTCAACGTTCTTTGACGTAGCCCGAGGGGACGCGGGTGAAGCGCTTCTTGAGCCGCAGAAACGGCTGCTCGAGCAGCACCCAGCTGAGCACGGCCGTCAGCAGCGTCAAAATCAGGCCCAGCCCGAACATGCCGAGAGCCAGGCCGGCGCTCTGCCAGCGTGGCTCCCAGGGCAGCTTGCTGAAGACGGGCAGCAATACGTTGTGCAGCGACTCGAGGATCGCGTAGTGGTACACGTAAAGTCCGAACGTCAGGCGTCCCACGCGGCCCAGCATCGGATTGGCCAGGAAGCCCGGCGTGAGGTGCACCGCCATGACCAGCGCTGCGTAACCCACCGCCAGCATGGGATAGGCCAGCATCCGTATCGGCTCGTTCTGGTAGATGACCGGCGGAATAAGGGCCAAAGTAGCGCCCAGCATGCCGGCCGCGAGCAGCCAGGCGGTGCGGGCCCGCGGGCGGAGCCAGCCCTCCTCCAGGGCCAGAGCCAACAGGCATCCCGCCATGAACGAGTCCAGATGACACAACGTGTTGAAATGATAGGTTACGAAATTGTCCGTAAGGCACCAGGCGAACGTCCGAGCTGAAATCGTGCCAACCCAGATCAACGACAGCGCAATGGCCAGCGACCTGCCGGCCAGGCGCGTGCGGCAGAGCAAAAGCCCCAGAAAGAGATAGAATTGCTCTTCCATGCACACCGTCCACAGGGTTCCCCCGGCCCACGGAATGCGCAGTCCGGTGAAGACGGCCTCGAAGTTGCCCAAAAACACGGAGTAAAGGCCCAGCAGTCTCCAGGGATCAGGCGTCGCGATGGGCCAGAGGTCCAGGCCCGGCAGAACCAATCCGAAAAGGGAAATTGCGAAGAAGTAGAGCGGCCAGATGCGCAGGGCGCGGCGAGTGAAGAAGAGTTTAAAGCTCGCCTGACCGTAGCGCCGGCGCTCGCGCAGCAGGAGCGTGGTCAGGAGAAAAGCGCTCAGAACATAGAAAAGCTCGACTCCGCTCCAGCCCCACTTGGCGACGAGCGCCAGGCCGTGCAGCGGAATGCGGACAAGGGGCTGGTCGGCGAAAAAGCGCTCGTTGGGCACGCCGCTGTGAAACAGGAACACGAGCAGGAACGCCAGGGCGCGGAGACCATCCAACTCGGGCCAAAAGAAAGACTCCTGGCGTGATTCCTTCTCTTCGATGGCCCGCTTTTCGGCCCGCGAGGCGAGGCAACCTCCAGGAAGGACCGGCCCCGGAAACCTTGAAGCCGGGCAGGTATGTTCGGGCCTGCCTTCGATCTCTTTGTTGTCAGCAGTGGATTGCTCTTTTTGGAGCTCGCATGCATCCGGTGGTTTCCGGCCAACGTCCGGACGCTGTCCTACTTCTCCAACTTTGCCTTGATGTCGTGCTTCCTGGGCATGAGCCTGGGTCTGCTGCGCACCCGATCACGCTCCTGGCTGCCGTTCACGCTGCCCATCCTGGCGATCCTGACCACCATCGTCGGCTCGCTCCCGCTCTCCATCACGATCGAGCAGGAGGCGCTCAAGAGCAACATCTACTTCGGCGCCGAGTGGCTCAACCAGCCCGGGCTCGTCAACGTGCCGTTCTGGGCCTTCCTCATCCCCACGTGCCTCCTGATCAGCGGTATGTTCGCGGGGCTCGGCCAGGTGATGGGGCGGCTCTTCGAGGAGTTCACCCCGCTCAAGGCCTACTCCATCAACCTCGCAGGGAGCATCTTCGGGATCGCCGTGTTCATGGTGATCTCGTTCTTCGCGCTCAATGCGCTGGTCTGGTTCTCTCTGGCGGGGCTGGCGATTCTCTGGCTGTTGCGCGGCTCCAAGAAGGCCATGGCGTTGTCTCTGGCCTGCCTCGTGCTGGCGCTCTTCATGGTGCACAAGGTGGACGGGCCGGCCATCTGGTCGCCTTACAACCGCATCACGATCTTCCCCCACCGTCTCTCCAACTACGACATCCAGAGCATCGTGGTCAACGGTTTCAACCACCAGAACATGACCGAGAACATCGTGGAGCCGTTCTACGACGTCCCCTATCTGCTCTCGAAGGGGCTGCGGGGCGAGCGTCCCGTGGGCCGGGTCATGGTGATCGGCGCCGGCAGCGGCAACGACGTGAGCCACGCGCTGGCTCAGGGCGCCGAGCAGGTCGACGCGGTCGAGATCGACCCGCGCATCCAGAAGATCGGGCGCGAGATGCACCCCATGCATCCCTACGCCGATCCCCGCGTGAAGCCCCACGTCAACGACGGGCGCGCCTACATGCGCTCGGGCACGGGCCAGGATTTCGACTACATCGTCTACGCCTACGTCGACTCCACCACGCTTTTCTCGCAGTACGGAGCGGTGCGCCTGGAGAACTACCTGTTCACCGAGGACGCCTTCCGCGACGCCAAGAGCCGCCTCAAGCCGGACGGCATCTTCGTGGCCTACAACTACTATCGCCGCCCCTGGCTGGCCCTGCGCATCATGATGATGCTCGAGCGCGTCTTCGGACCGGACAACGTCTGCGTGGTCACCCTTCCGGCCAAGGACGTGCTTTCGGACCAGGACAATGACATCAACCTGGTCCTGTTCCTGGCAGGCGACGTCAAGGAGATCAAGGCGAAGCTGGCCACCAAGCTGTACAGCTTCAAAGAGGTGGACCACCAGCTCGTGCTCGAGCACACCGAGACGCCAGCCAAGCTGGCGCTGTTCCCGGTCAAGGAGATCCGGCGCGAGGAGCCGCTCGAGCTCACCTCGGACGACTGGCCCTTCCCCTACCTCCAGAACGCCACGATCCCCCCCCACAACATCCACGGGGTGCTGATCCTGCTGGCGCTCACGGTCATCCTGCTGACCACGGTGGGCGGCGTGCGCCCGGGCAAGGGCAGCTTCAACCTGCACTTCTTCTGCCTGGGCGCCGCGTTCATGCTGATCGAGACGCGTGGCATCGCCCGCATGGCACTCCTGTTCGGCAGCACCTGGGTGACGAACTCGCTCACGTTCATCGCGATCCTGACCCTGATCTTCTTCGCCAACCTGGTGGCGGGCAAGGTCCAGCTCAAATATCCCCTGCTCTATGGGGGGCTGATGCTGGCCGTCGGCCTGGATCTGCTGATCCCGCTCCAATCGTTGTTGGGCCTCGACCCGTCCATCCGCGGGCTGGTGGGCGCGGTCATACTCTTTCTGCCCATCTTCTTCGCGGGCCTCATCTTCTCGCGCTCGTTCGCCGCCAGCGAGCACTCCGAGCGCGACCTCGGCTCCAACATCCTGGGCGCGGTTGTGGGCGGCTGCCTCGAGAACGTGGGCGTGCTGATCGGCTATCGCTGGCTGCTGCTGGTCTCGGCAGGGCTGTATCTGCTATCCTGGGCTGCCGTGGGGTCGACGGTCGACAGTCGACAGTCGACAGGAGAGTCCGCACACGAGTAGTCTCTCTCGGCCGTCCCCTCTACTGTTGACTGTGAACTGTCGACTGTTGACCTCGGCCGCTAGTCTCTCAATTCCGTGGTGCGGCGGAGCAGGCCGTCCGCGTGCAGCTCCGATTCGGCCGTGGACATGGCCGCGAGGGCTTCGCGGATACGCTCGGGGGTGATGTCCTGGCGAGAGATCCAGCCCAGGCGGCCGTTGGGCTCGAACGTCAGGGTGATGCCGCCCTGCACCTCGCCGGGACCGACCCGCTTGCGGGAAAGGAACTCCCAGCGCTCGCGTCCCTGCCGGTCGGTCGTGGAGCGGACGTGCTCGTATTGGGAGGCGTCCAGCCGCAGGGTCTCCTGATGGCGGCGCAGGAAGCGCATCGGGTCGCTGCCCTTGCTCAGGCGCGGAAGGCTGTCTACGTCGCTCTGCCAGGTCTGGATTTCGGCCGGAGTCAGCAGGTCGCGCTCCTGGAACACCCCCTTCAACTGCTCGAGGTGGGTGCCTCCAAAGAGCTGGCGGTCGGCCGTCAGCATGCAGCGGGCGACCTGTTTGAAGTCGGTCGAGGACGGCGCCGTCATCTCGACCGCGTGCATGAAGATGCGGCCCAGGTCTTGCGAGGCGGGGACGAGGTTGGCGCCCTTCTCCCCGCTCATGGCCACCAGACAGCGATAGAACGCCCCCGTGAAGATCTGCGAGTAGGAGTGGGCCTGCTTGTTCAGTGAGTCCACCGGCCCGTTCTCGGGCAGAGTCTCGCGCGGGACGTACTTGTATTCGTTCAGCCCGTTGCGCAGATAGGGATGGTTGTCCCAGGGGTTCCACTCCCGCCGCCAGGCCAGGCCGAACTCCTCGGCCATGCGAGAGATGTGGTTGTCCTGCAACAGGTTGCCTTCGGTCTCCACCAGCGTGCGCTCGACCAGGGCGGGCTTGGAGCAGGCCACCAGGATGGCCATGCAGTCGCCGAATGCCTCGTGGAACGAGCGGGACTGCTCGCCCCAGTCGTAAAGGAACTCGGGCTTGAGGCCGTCGAGCAGCGCGTGGCCGGTCTCGTGGGCCACCACGTCAGCGCCCTGACTCACCTGGATGTGCTTGCCGAGGGGGCTCGACTCCCAGTGGTAGAAGTGCAGCGCTTTGTCCTGGCGCACGTAGAACGCGTTCATCCCCTCGCCCTTGTGGGGCACGATACCGAGGCGGTCGTTGAACTGCCAGGGGATGGGCTGGTCGGCGAGTTGCTCGGCCAGGTCCACCGCGTTCTGAGCCGCCGCGAAGGCGGTCACGCCGTCGAACTCGGCCGTGGGGGGCTGGTTGAGGTAGTTGCCGTTCTGATCGGCGCGAGCCTTATCCGGGTCGCGCACCTCGAGGCGCGTCCCCTGCAGACGGTCACCCACCTTGCGCTTGTCCACCCAGACCGTGGTGGGCTCGGCGCCCTCGACGTAGCTGTCCTGCAGATAGGCCGACAGGGCCACCGTCTCCTGGGGGGACGGAGGCGTTTGGGGCATGGGTCGAGCCTGGACCGCCTGAATCATCGGGGCCACTCTACTTTTTGCCGGACGCCGGGGGATTGCCGGTATGTTACCGGATGGCCTGCGGAACGCTGCGCACGGAAGTGCTTCGCTCAGAACCAGCCGAGCATAGGATTGTTCTTGAGCATCTGCTTGGGCAGGTTGGGCGGGAACCGCTGCTCGGGTGTCTTGCCGGGCGTCGCGGGACGCGAATAGGCCAGCAACCGCTCCATAAAGTCAGCCTTACTCAACACGATATGCCCGCCGGGACCGACCTCGCGCACCGGGCTGTTGTCGCCCGGGCCCCGCCGGCCACGGTCTCCGTCGCCCCAGGGGTTGCGCAGGGACACGCTGCTGTCGTCGAAAGCCTCGACCAGCAGATAATGATTGCCGGTCTGGCCCTGGGCATCGGTGGACCAGCGAATCAGCGCCACGACCGGCAGGCCCTGCCGCACCAGCGAGCGGATCTCGGCCTCGGCGCCCGGACCGCCGGAGGCGAACTCGGACCGGTAAGGCAGCACGCCGTTCATGACCGTTTCGAGCTCTCCGGTGTAGAGCCCGTCGTGGGTGCGCTCGGGAACGGTGAGGTCGCCCTGCCGGCGATAGCGATAATGGCCGTCGGTGGCGTTGTCGTACTCCTCGTCGCCGTTGGCGAGCTCCATCATGCTGGCCTGGTAGATGCGGCTGGCGGCGGTGCGCCGGCTGCCGTCCTCGGGCACACAGCCCTGATCGCGCGCCAACTCGGTGCCATTGCGCAGGCGCACCGACCCCTGCTCGCTGGCCAGGCCGGCGATGACGCGCACGTAATCGGCCGGCGAGTTCTTGGCGTGCAAATACTCGACGGTGGTCGGTCCGCAGGTGCCCCGGCTTCCCTGGTGGATGCTGTTCGGATTGGCCACCGCCAGCACGACGTCGCGCAAAATCTGCCGTCCGTCGATGCCCTGGGCGCATCGCTGCGTGCTGAGCGCCGACAGGTTCTCGAGCAGCGTGTGCCCCTCGGGATCGGTGTCGAGCAGCTTGCCGCTCTCGAGCAGGGTGATCAGGTTGGGATCGGTTCCGTTTTGCTGGGGAGGCAGACAGCCGTTTCCTCCCAATCCACCCAGGATGCCCCCGAAGGTTGGCAGGGCCGGGAGGGCCTCGCAGAGTGCCAGGAACTTGCCCTGCTGGTCTTGATTGAGGCGGTCGAAATTCTGCTTGGCGCGTGGTGAGGCCTCGATCTGCTGCATGATCGCCTGGCGGCGGTCGGCCGGCTGGGTCGGGGGTTTCGGGATCTCCGGGAAGGGTCCCGGATTGCGCACCTTGTCGATGTCCTCCCGGGTCTGGTTCATGTAGCTCTGCATCCGGGCCGCCTGCTCGGGGGTCGGCGCGGGCTGCCGGGCCAGGTCGACCAGCGCGTTGTCGAGCGCCTGTTGGCGCAGCAGTTGAGGCGTAGGGGCGGTGGCAGGGAGAAACGAGCCTTGAATTTCCACCCTGGCAAAGTTCCAGGAAGTGCAAACCGGCTCCTGGTTGAGATTTTTTCCCGAACAGGAGTTCGCATGTTCGGCCTGGAATTCAGTTCAACCAATGCAACCGCAACGTCGTCACAATGAGGAACTTGTCGATCGCCTGAGAGAGGTTCGATCGAACAAAGCCATCACCGGCGTGCAGCAGGCCGTCGAGCAGTTGGCCCGGCAGGTCGGGGGGGACGAGTATCTCCTCTCCGAGCTCAAGCAAATTCAGGCTTCCCACACGCTGGAACGGGCCCACTACTACGTGGACCGGCTCATCAAGGGGCTGACCGTGGTGCGCACCCCCGAGGGCAGCGACATCAACCTCAACCGGTGGAAGGAGTATACCGACATCCACACCGACAGCCTCTGGATCATCCCCCGCCGCGACGGGACGGGCGTCCACAAGGCCGACTACTGGGGCAACTTCGTGCCCCAGATCCCCCAGCAGATGATGCAGCGCTACACCCGTCCGGGCGAGACGGTGATCGACCCGTTCTGTGGCTCCGGTACCACCCTCATCGAGGCGCAGAGGATGGGACGCAACGGGATCGGCGTGGAGCTGCGACCGGACATGGTGGAGCACGCGCGCGGGCTGATTCTTGCTGAACCGAACCCCTTTGAGGTTCGGCAGACCATCGTGCAGGGCGATTCGAGCCGGGTGGATCTTCGTGAGCAGGGCACCGCGCAGCTGGCCATCCTGCACCCCCCCTACTACGACATCATCCAGTTCTCCGAGAACCCCGACTGTCTCTCGCGCGCCACCGATGTGACCCACTTCTTGCAGCGCCTGCGGGGCGTGGCCCAGAACGTCTCCCGCGTGCTCGACCCGGGGCGCTACCTGGTGCTGGTCATCGGCGACAAGTACGCCGACGGCGAGTGGATTCCGCTCGGCTTCCAGAGCATGCAGGAGATTTGCAACCTCGGTTTTTCGCTCAAGAGCATCGTGGTGAAGAACTTCGAGGACACCGCCGGCAAGCGACACCAGAAAGAGCTGTGGCGCTATCGCGCGCTGGCGGGCGGCTTCTTCGTGTTCAAGCACGAGTATGTCTTCGTGTTCAAGAAATCTTCCAAAAAGAGAAATACTGCGGCAACACGCCTGGGGTAGAGTCTGACTATGGACTCCCTTGGCGCCCTCCGGCCTGACACGAGCAAGCCTGTCGCTTCGGCCCGCGACACGCAGGTCGCCGCCGGCTGTGGCGGCGGTTGTGGCTGTATCAGTTGCTCCGGCCTGGGCGAGGATCCACTGGTCGTGCTGTCCCGGCGGGATACCGAGGTGCGTCAGCACGAGAACGACCACCTGACCGAGGCCGGGCAGTGGGCCACGAGCGGCCCCGAGTTCGAGTATTACACCGCCTCCGACGGCAAGACGTACGTGACCGGGGGGAAGGTGCACGTGGACGTCTCGGAGGTGGCCGGTGATCCGGCCGCCACCGTGGAGAAAATGAAAACCATTCAGCGAGCGGCGTTGAAGCCCGCCGCGCCTTCTCAGCAGGACCGCAATGTGGCCGCCGAGGCCGCCAGCAAAGAGGCGAAGGCCATGCGGGACCTCACCGAGAAAGCGCTCAAGGATGGACGCCAACCTATCCCGGTCTTCCACTAGCCTCATCCGAGGCAGCTGTCACTGCGGAGCGTTAGCTGTGAGCTACCGCTATACCGGCTCGCTCATGGCGCGGGCCTGTCAGTGCAGCTTCTGCCGCCGCCACGGTGCTCGCACCGCTTCCGACCCGCAGGGTTACATCCGCTTTCTGGTGCGCGAGGATACGCTGCAGCGCTACCAGTTCGCGGGGAAGAGCACCGACTTCATGCTTTGCTCGCGCTGCGGGTGCTACCTGGGGGCGATGATCGACAACGAGCGGGCCTGCGTCAACCTGACAGCTTGCTTGATGCCCATCGAGGCGCGTCCGATGGACTACGAGACGGAGTCTTTGGGCGAGAAGCGCTCGCGGCGTATGGAGCGCTGGTCGCCCGCGGACGTGCTGACGATCCGCGAGGTGCCGGCGCGCGGTAATGGGCTGCTGGGGCTGATGTACGAGGAGCTTTCCAAGACCCTGGGCGAGTTCTCGCCCGAGGACGGCCTGGAGGAGCAGCTGACGCCCTTCCTGGTGCTGTTCGAGGGGGACAAGCAGGTGGCTTGCGGCGGCTTGAAGTTGTTTGCCCCGGGCGTGGGCGAGATCAAGCGCATGTTCACGCACCCCGAGGCGCGCGGGCGCGGCATGGCCAGCGACCTGTTGTGCGAGTTGGAGCTGGCGGCGCGGCGGCTGGGCATGACCGAGCTGCTGCTGGACACGGCCGGCCCGCTGGCCCCGGCCCAGGCGCTCTACCTTTCCAACGGCTTTCGCGAGATCGACCGCTACAACGACAATCCTTACGCTGCCAAGTGGTTCGCCAAGAAGCTCGAGGCGCTGCGCGAGACCGCGCGGGAGTGAGGCGCAGGTCGTTCTTGCTGGGGATGGCGGGGCTGATGGCTCTGCCGGCGCTGGGCTCGGTTGTATGGCCGACTTTTGAGGCCTGGGAAGGGCTCAGGGCTCAAGTTGGGGAGCGCCTGCTGAGGCTGGAGTCGGCCTATACCCCGGCCCGGGTCGCGAGCCTCACCAACCCCTTCACGCTCGAGGACATCCCGGGTTGCACGCAGAGCACCGGCTGGCTGGGGGCGTGGTCGGTCGACGGGGCGGGTCCGTGTGTGGCCCCCGAGAGTGTGGCCGATGTAGTGGCTGCGGTGAGCTTTGCCCGCGACCAGGGAATTCGCCTGGCGGTGAAGGGCACGGGCCACGACTATCTGGGCCGCTCCAACGGCGAATCGCGGGGACTGTTGCTCTGGACCCACCGCATGCGCCAGGTGCAGCACGTCCGCTGGCGCGGTATCGACGCGCTGAGTGTAGCGGCCGGGGCCCGCTGGCTCGAGGTTTACGGGGCGGCTCAGGCTCTGGGCAAGTATGCTCAGGGCGGGGGCTGCACCAGTGTGGGCGCCGCGGGAGGTCACATCCAGGGCAGCGGCTTCGGCAGCTTTTCTCGCCGCTACGGAACCAGCGCTTCGGGCGTCCTGGAGTACGAGGTGGTGCTGGCGGACGGCAGCGTGGTGGTCTGCAACGACACTGACCATCCCGATCTCTTCTGGGCCCTGCGCGGCGGTGGCGGCGGCACCTTTGGCGTGGTGACCCGGGTGACGATACGCCTGCACGACCAACCGCCTTCGGCCGGTTTGCTGAGCGGCACCATCTACTCGAAGGACTTTCGCGGCTGGCTCGAC
>JBDHVW010000051.1:0-57337 GCA_039809865.1 Vulcanimicrobiota bacterium | reverse complement strand
ACGCGGCTGGAGCGCTGGCCGTCAGCCTGCGCTCCGGCGAAGCTCCCGAGCTCTCCGTGCGGCAGGTCGAGATCTTGCTCATGTGCTCGCGCGGTCTGCGCAGCAAGGAGATCGCCGCCCAACTGGACCTCAGCCTGAAGACGGTGGAGAAGCACCGCAGCGAGATCTTCCAGCGCCTGGGCGCGCGCAACCTGGTCGAGGCGCTCGAGATGGCCCGCAAGCACCAGCTGATCTGAATCCTTTCAGCCTGTCAGCTGGGAGGCAAACGCCGCTATTCAGTTTCGACCAGGGTGCGACGGCGTGCCTGATCAGCCGGTGACCAGCCCCAGCAGCTCCTCCGGGTTGACCGGCTTCTCCAGGTAGGCGTCGGCTCCGGCCGCGAGACAGGCTTCGCGTGTGCCGGGTACGGTCAGGCCCGAGACGGCCAGAATGCGCCGGCCGGTCATCCGGGGGTCGGCGCGCAGCAACCGGATGGCGTCCAGGCCGCCCAGGCGCGGCATGCGCAAGTCAACCAGCAGGATGTCGGGCAGCCGGGAGCGCGCCAGCTCGAGCCCTCGGATGGCGTCTTCGGCCTCCACCACGCGACACCCGGCGCGCCGCAGCAGCCCCGAGAAGAACAGGCGATCCAGCGGGTTGTCGTCGATGACGAGCACGTGGGGCCCGGAGCCGTCGGTAGAGGCGCGCTCGGAAGGGCGCGGCGCCTGCGGCAGGGCCACGCTGAACCGGCTGCCCTGGCCAGGCTGGCTCTCCACCGAGATGCTACCCCCGGAAAGCTCGGCCAGGCGCTGCACCATCATCAGGCCCAGCCCGGTTCCGGGACGCCCTTCGTCCAGCTGGCCGAAGGGCACGAACAGACGCGTGAAGTCCTCGCGCTGGATGCCCTCGCCGCGGTCGTGCACCGTGAAGCGCACCGCCGCGCGCTCGGGATCGCGCTCCACCACGAGCCGGGCAGGCGTGCCGGCAGGGCTGAACTTCACCGCGTTCGTGGCCAGGTTGACCAGGATTTGCTTGAGTCGTCCTTCGTCCGCCCAGACGGTCAGAGCCGGCTCGGACAGCTCCAGCTCCACCCGGCCCGCCACCAGCTCCAGGGCTCCCCGGCACAACGGGCCGACCTCGAGCTGGCGACACTCCAGCTTGAGCTTGCCGGCCTCCAGTCGCGAGAGATCGAGCAGGTCATCGATCAGGCTCAACAGGTGCCGCCCGCTGCCGTAAATCGTCTCGAGACAGCGGCGCTGCTCCTCGTTGAGCGCCCCGTGGGCCTCGTCCAGCAGCGCTTCCGACATCCCGAGCACCGAGTGCAGGGGGCTGCGCAGCTCGTGGGTGGTGCTGGCCAGAAACTCGCTCTGCATCAGGAGAGCCCGCTCGAGCTGCTCGCGATCGCGCCGCTGCTCGGCCTGCAGGGCCTCCAGATCGCGCATCAACTGCTCCAATCGATCCATCCGGAAGGGGCCTTCGGCGACGGGTGGGAAAACCCGGCCATGACGCGGCCCAAGGTGCTGATCATCGACGACGAGCGCAGCTCCCGCGATACGCTGCAGACCCAGCTGCTGCGCGAGGGCTACCGGATCGAGCAGTGCGACCAGGCCCTGCTGGGCCTCGAGCGCGCCCGCGAGCTCGAGCCCGACCTCGTCCTTATGGACGTCATGATGCCCGGCCTCAACGGTTTCGAGCTCTGCCGCCAGTTCAAAGCCGACCCCGTGCTGCGGCGCATTCCGGTCATCCTGGTGACGGCGCTCAACCGTCGCGAGGACCTCATCAAAGGATTGGATTCGGGCGCCGACGAGTTCGTCAACAAGCCGGTCACCGGCGCCGAGCTCCGGGCTCGGGCGCGCTCGATGCTGCGCATCAAGCGCCAGCAGGACGAGCTCGAGGCCGAGATCGAGCGACGCGAAGATTTGACCCGCCTGGTCGTGCACGATCTGCGCACGCCGGTGGCTACCATGCGGATGTATCTCGACCTGCTGCAGCTCGGACCCCCCCGCTCGGAGGATGTGCAGGTTCTGGTGGGCCAGTTGCAGCGGCTCGAGAGCCTGGTGGACGAGCTCTTGACCACGGCCTGCATGGAGCACGGTCAGCTGGCGCTGCGCCTGGAGGAAACGACGCTGGGCGCTATCGTGCGCGAGCTGGCCGGCTCTCCCTGGATGGCCCCCCACTTTCCCAACGGACTGTTGCGCCTCACGTTGCCCGAGAATGAGCCGGCGGGCTCGTGGGACATCAATCTGCTCAGCCGGGCGCTCGAGAACCTGTTGAGTAACGCCAAGAAATACGGCGCGCCCGACCATCCCGTCGAGCTGGAGGTGCGCTACGGCGGTGGCCTCGCCCGATTGGAGGTGCGCGACAACGGCCCCGGCGTGCCGCCGGAATACGTGGGTCTCTTGTTCGAGAAGTTCGCGGTGGTGCCCGCGATGGGGGCGGGACGGCAGCAAATGGGCCTGGGACTCTACTTCTGCCGCCTGGTGGCCCAGGCCCACGGAGGGCGGCTGCTCTACGAGCCCAACCGCCCGCAGGGCTCGGTCTTTGCGCTCGAGCTGCCGCATAGGGTTTACCCTGCCTCGCCAATAGGGTAGGCCCCCTCAGGACAAACGTCCTGGTCTTGCTATGCTGAAGACCCCGGGCGCGGTGGGGGCGGGGGAAGGTCGAGGGGGGCCTTTTGCCCGACCTCCCGGGCTCACGCGCCCGGGGGACATTCCCCTGCCGAGGAGGATCCGGATGCTTCAGCTCCCCGACGAATCCTGGCCCGGACGCGTCCGCGCTCACCGTCTGCTGTGGGCCGCCGGAGCCGATCCCGAGCTGCCCGACCTGAACTTGCTCCGCCTTCTACCCGAGCACCTCGTCGAGCGCTTCGAGATCGTGCCGCTCGGGACCACCGAGGACCGGCTGCAACTGGGCATGGTCGATCCGCTCAACCACGGAGCGCGCGACGACGCGCACCTGATCCTCGGCCTGCCGATCGACCCGGTGCTGATTTCCCGCGATTTCTGGCAGCGCTGTCTGGACAAGCTCCGGGGCAAGTCCTACTGCTTGCCGCTGGTGGCTTTCGAGGCCGAGGCCCGCGTTTTCGGGCCGCTGGCCGTCTGGGACCTGACGCTGTCCTTCGCCAACCCCTGCCGCGAGACGGTCGAGCTCTCCTTTGGCTTCCCTCTGCCCGCCCACGCGCTGCTGAAGCGTTTCGAGGTCGAGACGAGCGCGGGCTGTCTGCACGCCACCGTCCGTGCCGGCTCCGAGGTCACCGAGCGCGAGGAGGGCACCCGCCTGGCGCTCCAATCCGACGGCCTCCTGGTGGCCGAAGGCCTCGAGGCGGAGCCGGGCCAGCCGGTGCAGCTGCGCATCGCCTACCTCGAGCGTCTGGACGAGCCGCTCCTGCGCCTTCCTTTGCTCGACCTCAAGGGAGCGCCCGCCCGCGTGACCATCTGGCTCGACGAGATTCCGCTGCGAGCCGCCAGCAACCAGCCGTGCCTGCAGGAGGGGCGGCGGGTCCGCCTGCTGCCCGCGCGCGAGGAGCGCGACTTTCTGCTGCGCTGGGAGACGCCGGCGCGCCCCCGTCTCTTCACCGAGGGCGGCTACTTCCTGGCCAGCGGGCTCGGCCCGGCGCTGGAGGACCGCGGGCTGAATTATCTGCCCGAGAGCCTGAAGCGCTCCGATTGCGCCGTGGTGGGACGCCACCTGGGCTCGGGCGGGCTGCAGGACGTCTCGCCCCAGGGATTGCACGACGTCGGCCTGGCCCTGCTCTGGGCGGCCCAGTGCCGCAACCCGTCCGTGGCGATGGCGGTCGAGCTCGGCCTGATCACCGAGCAGACGGTCTTCGTGTTGGTGGACGACGAGGGCCGGGGCCATCCGCGGCTGCTCCGCGACGAGCCGGTGAACCGCGTGGTGGACACGATCCTGATGCAGGCCGTGCTGCAAGGCGCAACCTCGGTCCACCTGCGTTGCCAGGCGGGGCGTTTCTCGGTGGCTTTCCGCAGCTGTGGTCGCCTGCACGAGGCCATGTCCCCTTCCGTGGCGCTCTTTGCTCCGATCCTGTCCCGCCTGTTGACGATGGCCGGCCGGCCCGCGGAGCTGGGGCAGGCCACCCGGGGCACGCTCGACCTGCACATCGAGGGCCAGGAGCTGGACGGCAACCTGTTCTTTCAGCCGCTGCCCCGGCCCCAGATGGTGTTGACGCTGACCCCACGCGCGCTGCGCAAGATGCTTCCGCTCGGGTCGTTGGACGAGACCGGGTTGACCCTGGTGGCCTCGCCCGACTTTCGAATGCGTGAGCAGCTGATGGCCGAGCTGCTGGTGGAGCTCAAGGGCGTCACGGTGGTGCGCGCCCCGAACGCCCCCAGCGGAGTGTTGACGGCGACGGCGGAGGACGACCTGGAGAGCCTGCTCGAGCGGGCCGACGCCGACAGCCTCCTGCTGGACGCCACGCTCACGACCGAGCTGGCGCGCAGCCTGCTGCGGCTGGCCCGGACGCGCCGGGTGGTGCTCTTCATGCGGGCCGGCTCGGCCCTGCAGGCCGTGGAGGAGATGGCCCTGCTGGGCGATCCCTGGTGGACGGCGGACGTGCTGCAGACGGTCGTGGTGGCCAGCCGCGAGGGGGTCGAGCTGCGGCGCGCCGACGAGGCCGCCCGCGACAGCCTGCGCTCGGCCAACTGGCGGTTCTTGTTGAGAGGGGCGGGGATTCTCTAGACAGGGATTCGCAGGGAGCGCTGGTAGAGGCGGCGCCGGCGCACCCGACCGAGGGTGGCCAGGGCGGGGCTCAGCCACAGCACCGCCACGAGGCCGGCCAGACCGCCCACCAGGTAAGCCATCGGCACGCCCCAGGCTTCCGCGATCGCTCCCACCAGCAGGGACCCGATCGGGGTGGCCCCCACGAAGGCCATCGAGTAGAGGCTCAAGACGCGTCCGCGCAGCGGATCGGGGGAGACCACCTGGAGAATGGTATTGCAGCCCACCGTGAAGCGGATCTGCACGAAGCCGAGCAGGAACATCAGGGCCAGGGCGGGTCCCAGCGAGTGCACCGGGGCCACGCACGCGCACAGCATCGAGAGAAGCGCCCCCGAGGTCACCAGGGCCGTAATGGCCGGCCGCGCCCGGCTCTCCGAGGCCACGACCATGCAGCCGAGCAGCGCCCCCAGCCCGAGCGAGGCGAACAGCCAGCCCATCCCGTCGGGGCCCTGGTGCAGCACGTTCTTGGCCAGCAACGGCACGAGCACGCTGTGGTTGATGACGAACAGGCTGATGATCACCATCAGGCGCAGCGGGATGGCGACCTGCGGGTTGGAGCGGGCGTAGTCCACGCCCTCCTTCATCTCCGCGAAAACGCTGGCGTGCTGACCCGAAGGGAGCCCCGCGCGCCGCATCACCAGCAGCGCCACAATGACCGGCAAGAAGCTGACGGCGTTCACGAAGAACGTCGGCTCCACGCCCACGTTGGCGATCAAGACGCCGGCCAGGGCGGGCCCGGCGATGCGGGCCAGGTTGAAGCTGGCGCTGTTGAGCGCGATGGCGTTGAGCAGCTCGCCTTTGCCGACCAGCTCCTTGAAGTAGGAGTGGCGGGCCGGGATCTCGAGCGCGCTGGCGATACCTCCCACCAGGGCCAGCCCGGCCACGTGCCAGTAGCGGACGTGGCCGGTGTGGACCAGCATTCCGAGAGCCAGGGCGCTGAGAGCGACCACCAGGTTGGTGACCAGGATGAGCCAGCGCTTGGAGATGCGGTCGGCCAGCGCGCCCGCGGGCAACGAAAGGAGAATGTGGGGCCCATACTGCAGGGTGCCGATGAGCCCCAGCATCAGGGGCGAGTTGGTGAGCTGCAGCACCAGCCAGGCCTGGCCCACGGTCTGCATCCAGCCCCCCAGCTGGGAAATCGTCTGGCCGGTCCAGAACAGGCGGAACTCGGAGTGCCGCAGAGCCCGGAACATCCTCACGGGAGGAAAATTCCCTCAGGCCCGCCCCGCTCCTACCAGGACAGTCGGCTGCGCAGGAGCTCGGGACCGATCTCGCCCAACCCGGCGGAGCCGACCTCGCGCAGCCGGGCGTTCATCTCCTCGAACTGGTGGCGCAGCCAGGCGATGCGGTCGCCGAACGTCTCGTCGTCGAGAATCTGGAACTGGGACAGGTCGAAGTTCAGTCCGCGCGCTTCGACCACGCCGACCGCGCCGTAGACGTTGAGCCGGGTGACCCGCTGGCCGACCAGGATGCCGTCCTGCACGAAGCTCAGCCGGGCCTTGTTGTCGGCTGCGTGCTTGCCCGTCTCGAGGCCCAGCAGGGCCTCGCAGGGAAGCTCTCCCAGGGGCTTTTCGACCTGCTCGAGGAGGCTGGCGTAGCTGGTCGACGGCATGGCGATCTGGCGCGGGCCCCCGTTCTCGAGCGTGACGTAGCGCTCCACCAGGTGGTGCCGGCGATGGATCTTGCCCTGGTAGTACTCGCCCGGGTTGATGTGACGGTCGATTCCGACGCCGCCCATGGGCTTGCCGAAGGTGGGAGTGTTGATCAGCTTGCCGTTGAGGTAAACGGGGATCGGGCAGGTATCCTGAACACGGCTCTTCAGCTCGCTCTGCTCGGGGGTCAGGGCCCGGTCGTTCTTGGTGAGCAGGTCCCAGATGTCGGCCTTACCGGCCGTGTGCCACCACTTGCTGGACATGTCCGAGAGGCTGCGGAACAGGTAGAAGCGGGTGCGCACCACGTCGTTGGGCCAGGGCTTCTCGAGCTTGTAGTTTTCGCTGCGATCGTGGGCCAGCCAGCGCTGGCGCACGACCTCGCGGCCGGGGCCCGAGTCGACCTGCACCGTGCGCGCCTCCAGGGCCACGGCCGTGTTGATGGCGGTGGCCATGTGGCGCAGGTGGCGGTTCTTCTCGCGGTCGCGGTCGGTCAGGAGATAGCTGAAGAGGTTGGCCAGCTCGTCGGCGCTGTAGGGCCTGCCGTCGAACTCGATCTGGACGCGAGACTCGTTGATCTTGATCTGCACGAAGCTGGCGCCGCCGGCCACGGCTGCCTGCACCATCTTGGGAATGTAATAATAGTGCTGGGGGAGTTGGAACTGGGCCAGTTTCTCGATGGCCTTCCGGATGTCCATCGTGAAGATGCCCGAGGAATCGACGCGGCCTTCTTGTTTGAGGGTGCCGAGCAGCTCGGCCATTTCACGGGGAATCTCTGCCACGCGCGCTGGCTTCCCCGCCTGATTTTAATCGACCTGCATCATCCGCATCAGGTTGCCGTTGATCAGGGGGGCGTTGAAGCCGTAGCGGCGGGCCAGCTCGTCGGCCTGCGGGATGGGCGTGCTGTTGGCATTGAAATCCGGCGTCTGCGAGTTGACCCAGGCTTCCAGAAAGGCTTCTTCCGGCGCGGCATCCTCGTCGTTGCCGGTGTGGTGGGGGGTGAAGCTGGAGCCGGAACGGTTGGGCTGATACACCTCGAACCCGATCTTGTTCAGGTTGGTGTTGGCCGTCCGGTTCTGGATTGCCTCGTTTTCAGTTGTTTTCACGATCTCTGCCACGATGCTACCTACCTCTTGTGGCATCACTCTACCCCACCCGTCTGAAAGGAATCGGAAAGGCTGCGCGAAGCTCCTGGTATGTCCTTACCAGCCACCGACTCCGATCTGCTGGAAAGCACCCTCGAGCGTCTCAAGCACGCCCGGGCCGCCTGGGAGGCCTGCGACACCACCCGGAGATTGGGCTACCTGCGACTTTGCCGACAGGGCGTGCTCGAGGTGGCCGAGGAGTGGGTGGCGGCCGGCTGCCGCGCCAAAGGGCTGAGCGGCGGCGCGGCCGGCGAGGAGTGGGTCAACGGCCCCGCCATCACGCTGCGCTGCCTGGCCATGTTCGAGGAGGCGCTGCGAGCCGGCGGCAAGCCCAGAACCCGCGTGCGCCACGAGGATGCGCGCTGGAAGGCCAACGTCTTCCCCCTGGGTCTCAAGGAGAAGATCGTCTGGCTCGGCTACCAGGGAGAGGAGTGGCTGAGCAGCCCCACCCAGGGCTACGTGGAGGAGCACGCGCGGCTGGGCATGGTCCTGGGGGCCGGGAACGTGGCCTCGATCGGCCCGACCGACATCTTCACCAAGATGTTCGTGCACAACCAGGTCGTCGTGCTGAAGATGAACCCGGTCAACGACTACCTCGGGCCCCTGTTCGAGCGGGCCTTCCGATCGTTGATCCAGGACAATTTCCTGGCCATCGTCTACGGCGGACCCGAGGTCGGCGCGCGACTCGTGGAGCACCCGGCCGTGGAGGCCATCCACCTGACCGGCTCCGCCCGGACGCACGACGCCATCGTGTGGGGAGCCGATCCCGAGGAGCAGCTCCGCCGCAAGCTCGCTCACAATCCGAAGGTGAGCAAGCCGGTGACCTCCGAGCTGGGTTGCGTCACGCCGGTCATCGTGGTGCCCGGGCCCTGGACGCCTCAGGACCTGGCCTATCAAGCCCGCCACGTCGCTTCCATGAAGGCCCACAACGCCGGTTTCAACTGCGTGGCCGCCCAGGTCTTGCTGACCGCCCGGCGCTGGCCCCTGCGCGAGGATTTCCTGAGCCGCCTGCGCCGGGTTTTCGGGCGCATCCCGACGCGCGTGGCCTATTATCCCGGCGCCGAAGAGCGGCTGGCGCGATTCCGCGAGCAGTTTCCTCAGGCCGAGGCCTTCGGCCAGGGAACGCCCTGGGTGCTGGCCAGCGGTCTGACCCCCGAAACGGCCGGGTCCCTGGTGACCGAGGAGCTCTTCTGCAGCGCGCTGGGCGAGGTGTCGCTGGATGCCGGCGACCCCGAGGCCTTTCTCGAGCAGGCGGTCGACTATTGCAACGACCAGGTCTGGGGAACCCTGTCGTGCAACCTCCTCATCCACCCCAAGACGGTGCGCGAGCATCCTCAGGCCTATCGGCGCGCCCTGGCCCGCCTGCGCTACGGCTCCATCGGCGTCAACGTGTGGACGGGCGCGCTTTTCGGCATCATGGCCACCAGCTGGGGCGCCTATCCCGGGCATCCCCTGGAGGACATCGTCTCGGGTCGTGGCGTGGTGCATAACTGCCGCATGTTCGACGACGTGGAGAAGTCGATCGTGGAGGGACCCTTCCGGACCTTTCCCACTCCCCCGTGGTTCGCCGATCACCGCAACTTGCTGGCCGTGGGTCAGGGGTTCTGCCGGATGCAGAGCGACCCGTCGTGGAGCAATCTGGCGCGGTTGCTGTGGGCGGCGCTGCGGGGTTGAGCGGGAGGGAGAAGTCCCCCACACTGCGAAAAGCCCTTCTTGAAGTCAGCCCTGAGGCCCGGCGTTTATGTTGTTCGGCTCTCAGGTCGGAAGGAAAGGTGAGGCTCTCGCATGCCTCCTGAGAGGGAAAGTCGCCTCGAGACGTTACAGGGTATCCCCGAGCGCCTGGTGGCAGCCCTTAAGTCCGAAATTCGCGCGGTCACCTCCGAGCAGGTCAACGACCTGTGGATGGTCGTGCAAGCCCTGCGCGAAGGCGGGGGCGGTGGGGGAGGCGGCGGAGCCAACCCCGAGGAGCTGATCGAGCTCAAGAAGGATCTCAAGGCCCTCAAAAAGCAGGTCGCCACCATCGAGGCCGACCTCGAGGACGTTCCCGAGGAAGAAGACCCCCTCTTCATCGTCAAGAAGCTCGAAGAGCGCGTGGCCGAGTTCGAGCAGCGCCCGGCGTCGGGCGAGGGACCGAGCTCCACCGACCCGACCGTCCTGGTGCGCCTCGCCGAGCTCGAGGACAAGGTCGAGAAGAATCCCGCTGCTGCCCTCGAGGAGCGTTTGCTCGAGTTGGAGGCGCGCGAGAGTAACGGCGCTGTCTCGATCGGCGCTCCCTCCGAAGAGCTGCTGGCCCGGCTCGATGAGCTCGAGTCGCGTCTGCGCAATCTCGACATGATCGAGCGGCTGGAGACGCGCATCAAGGAGCTCGAGGAAGAGCGGCTGGGCTCGCTCGAGAGCAAGCTCAAGAAGATCGAGCGCGAGCGCCTCGACGAGGTTGAAGGCAAGCTGACGGCGCTGGCCGGGGTCGTGCGCGATCTCAAGAATCAAGAGCCGGCGGCCGCCGCAGCCGCCACTCCCACCGTCACCGGCGGCGAAAGCAACGACAAGCTGGTGCCGCCCGCCGATCTCGATTTCAGTCTCGACGACCTTCTCTACGTCGTGCTCAAGCACGATGCCAGCGAGCTGCTCTTGAAGACCGGCTCGCCCTCGGTGGCGCGTCTCCACGGCCAGTGGGTGCCCATCGGAGACCACGTGTTGCGTCCCGAAGACTGCCGCTACCTGGTCCTGAACGCCATGCCGGCGGAGCATCGCAAGCTCCTGCTCGATCGCAAGGACGTCACGGTGGCCTGCGGGGCCCTCGGGGTGCGCTTCCGCCTGGACGCTTACCTCCAGCGAGGCAGCGTGTGCGGCGTGTTCAAGCCCCTGGCGGCCAAGGTTCCGGCCCTGGCCGACCTGGGCCTGCCCGTGCTGCTCGAGCAACTGGCCACCAATCGCGACGGCCTCATCCTGGTGGCCGGTCCCCCCCAGAGCGGCAAGACCACGACGCTGGCCTCGCTGGTCGACGCCATCAATGCCACGCGCCGCATCCAGATCTTCACCATCGAAGACCCGATCGAGTACTACCACCAGGACAAGAAGTCCGTGGTCTCGCAGCGCGAGGTCGGCACCGACGTCAATTCGTTCACCGAGGCGCTCAACCACGCCCTGCGCCAGCAGGCCGACGTGGTGGCCCTGTCCGAGTTGCGCGACGCCGAGACGATGTATGCGGCCCTGGTCGCGGCCGAGAGCGGGCACCTGGTGCTGTCCAGCCTGGCTTCCCCCACCACGGTCGGGGCCATCGAGTGGATCCTCAACTCCTTCGAGGGCCCGGCCCGCGAGACGGTGCAAATGCTGCTGGCCTCGACCCTGCGCGCGGTCGTCTCGGTGCGGTTGTTCCCCCGGGCCGACGCCAAGGGCAACGTGGCCGCCACCGAGATTCTCGTGGTCAACGACCTGGTGCGCAACTACCTGGGCGAAGGAATGGTGAACCTGCTCGGTCCGCTGCTCGAGGCAGGCGGCAACGAGCACCTGCACCCGTTCCGCGAGTCCATCGCCCGTCTCCAGGAGGTGGGCCTAGTGGCCCGCGACGGCGCCCCGCGCACGGTCGCGCCCGAGCCCTCGCTGGAGGAGGCGACCGAGCCGGCCGTGTCCCAGCTCAAGCTGGAAGAGGCGCGCGCCGACGATACCATGATGGGATGGCTGTAAGGCGAGTACTCGCTGCCGCCGGCCTGGCGGCGGTCTTGTGGGGGAGCGGGGCAGGCCAGACGATCGTGGCCGACCCGCGCGTGGGCAAGCTCCTCGACGAGCTCAAGTGGAGCTACAAGACCGATGAGGACGGCGACTACAACGTCGTCATGCAGTGTTCGGACAGTCGCACCCAGCTCCTGGTGCTGCGCTCGCGCACGTTCAGCACCGGCAGGCTGGAGCAGCGCGAGATCTGGTCGGCGGCCGCCCAGCTCGACGGCGAGGTGCCCGTGGAGCTGGCCCGACAGTTGCTGGCCGCCAACCTGGAGCTGAAATACGGGTTCTGGACCGTGCTGCCCCAGTCGGAAGGCAAGCAGATGGTGCTCTACACCGCCCGCGTCCCCGTCGAGATCGACAAGGAGACCTTCGCCGATTTCTGTCAGTCGGTCGCCGAGATTACCGACGGCCTGGAGGAGCAGTTGACGAGTAAGGATACCTACTGACGTTTCATCTCCAGCGCAATCAACATGCGCGCGATCGCCACTGGCGACAGGAGATGCTGCACCGCGCCGCGCTGGGCCGCCTGGCGCGGCATACCCCAGACGGCGCTGGTTTCCTCGTTCTGCGCCAGCGTGACGCCGCCGGCGCGGCGGATGGCAGCCATACCGTCGGCACCGTCGCTGCCCATGCCCGTCAGCAGCACACCCACGCATCGCTGGCCGAAAGCCCTCGCGGCCGAGCGCATGGTGACGTTCACGGAAGGGCAGTGGCCGTCCTCGGGCGGGCCCAGGGGCAGCGTCAGGCGGCCGCCAGGCTGCACCTCGAGATGGTGATCCCCCGGAGCGAACAAGACCCGGCCGGGCTCCAGCCGATCCCCCATCCGGGCCACCGCCAGTCGAAGCGCGCACGAGCTGTCGAGCCACTGGACCATATCGGCCAGGAAGGCTGCGGCGATGTGCTGCACCACCACCACTGGCGTGGGAAACTCGGCCGGCAGCTGGCCCAGCACGGTGGCCAGCACCGGGGGGCCGCCGGCGGACGCTCCGATCACGACCAGCTGGTGCCGCCCGGACGCGCTGCCCGCGGGGGGTGGCGGACCCTCTTCGGTACGCCGAGGACGCCGTCGAAAGACCTTGACTCCCGCCAGCTGGCGGATCTTGCGCACGAGCTCCCCCGCATCGGCGGCCGGCTTGGGCAGGACGTCCAGAGCCCCCAGCTCGAGCGAGCGCAGGTTGGTGCGCCCGTCATCCAGCACGGAGCTCACCACCAGGATGGGCAGCGGGCAATCGTTCATGACCGACTCGATCAGGCCGTGCCCGTCCATCACCGGCATCATCAGGTCGGTCACCAGGATGTCGGGTTTGAGCGCCTGCACCAGGGCCAGGCCCTCGGCGCCGTTGGACCCGATCCCGACCACCTCGATGTCTCCCGAGCTCTCGACCTGCTGGCGCAATCGCGCCGACGCCAGGGCAGAGTCGTCCACCAGGACGGCCCGGATCATCGCGCCGACATCAGTTCCAGACGGTGTTGCGCTTGTCCGCCGCCCGCACCATCGCGTCCCCGTCCTTGAGGCCGAAGGCGGCGTGGAAGGGCGAGAAGTTGGCCAGCGTGCCGTTCACGCGGAACTTGGGCAGCGGGTGGGGATCCGTCTGCAACACCATCTTGGCATACTCGGGACGCACGCTGGTGGCCCAGCTCTTGGCGAAGGCCAGGAAGAAGCGCTGATCGCCCGTGAAGCCGTCGGGCGAGGGCTTCTCGGGCTTGCCCTCGGCGGCCAGCTTGTAGGCCTCGTAGGCCAGCTCCAGTCCGCCCAGGTCGGCCATCGCCTCGCCCACGACCATCTTGCCGTTGCACTGCACGTCCTCGTACCAGAACTCGTTGTACTGGTTGATGACGCCCGTCACGCGGCCCTGGAAGCGCGACTTGTCCTCGGGGGTCCACCAGTCGTTGAGGTTGCCCTGGGCGTCGAACTGGGCGCCCTCGTCGTCGAAGCCGTGACCGATCTCGTGGCCGATCACCGCGCCGATGGAGCCGTAGTTGGTGGCGTCATCGGCCTCGGGGTCGAAGTAGACCCCGCCCAGGATGCCCGCCGGGAACACGATCTCGTTGGCGACCGGCTGATAGTAGGCGTTGATCGTGGGCGGCGTCATCTCCCATTTGGTGCGGTCCACCGGCTGACCGATCGAGGCCAGGCGCTGTCCCACCGCGAACTTGGAGGCGGCCAGCACGTTGTCCACGTAAACCCCGCGCTCGATCGTGAGGTCGGAGTAGTCGGTCCACTTGTCCGGATAGCCGATCTTCTCGGTGAAGGCATCCAGCTTCTCCAGGGCGCGCTGGCGGGTCTCCTCGGTCATGGTGGGCAGGCGCTCCAGCTTGTCCTCGAGCACCAGCTTGATGTTTCCCACCATCTCAAGCGCGCGGGTCTTGGCCTCGGGCGGGAAATACTTCTCGACGTACTTCTGACCCAGCGCTTCTCCCAGGTTCTCGTCGGTGGCCTGCAAGACGCGCTTCTCGCGCGGCGGAGCGGCCTTGAGACCCTTCATGTCCTTGCCCTTGAACTGGAAGTTCTGGTCCTCGAAACCCGAGGAGAGGTAAGGCGCCGTGGCGTTCAGCGTCTGCCACTTGAGGTAGGTCTTCCAGTCGTCCAGCGACACCGAGTGGAGCGTGGTCTCGAGGTTGGTGAAGAAGGCCGGCGTGGCCACGTTCATGCTCTTGAGGTCGGTCTGGCCGAGCCGGCCGAGGTAGTCGTCCCAGTTCAGGCTGGGGGTCAGCTGCTGGACGTTGGCCCGCTCCATCGGGTTGTAGAGCGCATTCGGATCGCGCATCTCGTCGCGCGAGAGCGACGCCTCCGCCAGCTTCGTCTCCACGCTCAGCACGGTCTGAGCCTTCTGGGCCGCCGCTTCGGCGCTATCGCCCAGCAGCTCGAACATCCTGGCCACGTGGCCCTGGTAAGCGCCGCGGATCCGCAGTTTATCGGCATCCTCGGTGGTGGTGTAATACTCTCTGTCGGGCAGCGACAGCCCGCCCTGGAAGGTCTCGGCGATGATCCGCGAGCTGTTCTTCACGTCCACCGAGGCGCCAAAGTTGAACACGCCCGGAATCCCCGTGCCGTGGAGCTCGGCCAGGGTCGAGGACATGTCCGCCAGGCTCTGCATGGAGTCGATCTGGTGGAAGAAGCGGTTCAGCGGGGTGGCTCCGGCGGCCTCGATGGTGGCCGTGTCCATCCCGGCGGCGTAGAAATCGGCCAGCTTCTGGTCGTTGGTTCCAGGCTCGGCGCGCTTGTGCGAGATCTCCTCGATGAGCGACTTGAGGTTGCTCTCCACCTTCTGCCCCAGCTCCTGGTCCACGCCATAGCGCGCCTGGTCGTCGGGAATGGGATGGTTGGCCAGGTAGCCACCCACGGCATACTCGAAGAAGTCGTCGCCCGGCTTCACGTTGGGATTCATGTCCGCGCGGTCGAAACCGGCCCACGTTTTGGCAAGCGGCTTGGCGAATGCGGCCGGCTTGTAAAAGAGCGGCTCGAGCGCGCCCCCGGGTGTGTAATGATCGCGGCAGGTCGCGCACGAGTGCTTCGGACGCGCGGCCAGCTTCATGACGGCGGGGCGGTTGACTTCAAGGACCTGCATGTTCGGCTTTTTTCTCCTCGTGGAAGATGTCTTTGAACTTTTCCCAGTTGTCGTGCAGCTTCTGGCGGTGGTTGACCCGCCAATCCTGGATCTCGTCCCAGTTCATGTAGATGGAGCGGGCGCTGGCGCAAGCGCCGTTCAGAACGAGCGCCGCGATGCGATAGGGGCCGGGCACGCACAGGGTGGCGAAAGCGGCCGCGCCCATTCCGGCCTCGAGCATGCCGGTGATGCGCTCGTGCTTGTCGTCGCGGCGCATCTTGACCAGACCCGAGCTGAGGTTGAGCGCGCCGTGCAGCAGCCCGAAGCCGATGCCCAGGCCTCCGGGGGTGAAAGCGCTGCTGTGGTAAGAGTTCCACGACAGGGCTCCCACGTAGCCGCCTCGGGCCATCTCGCCCAGTCCGGAGAGCACCACCGCGGTGTCCTTCTTCTTGACCCCATCGATGGTCTCCATCGCTCCCGCCGCGCCCAGGGCCACGGAGCCCACCAGGCCACCCATCGTGGCGGCGAAGCCCAGCAGCGGAATGAGCGTGTCGAAAACGGCGAACTTGAGGAACTCGGGGATGAACATCAGGGCTTTGGGAATCGAGGCCAGCTTCTCGCCCACCTGACCCGCGCGGCGGGTCCAGGTCTCAGCGGCGTCGTCTTCTTCCTCTTTCGGCTTCTGCTTCGAAAGCTCGACCTGGTCCTGGGGGGGCTTCTCGGAAGACGCGGCGGCGACGCGCGGCAAGGCTGTCCATACCGAAGGACCGTATGCAGCGGCGCGTACTTGCACGACCTTAGTCTAAAAGACCGGGCCGCTCAGTTTGTTGTGAAGATGTGACCTATTCGATAACCAGCAGAGAGGCTTTGACCTGGTCGCGGCCGATCAGCTCCTCGACCTCGCGGCACTTCTCGGCCAGAACCGGCGGCAGGCCGGGCGCGCGAGCCCACTGGCGGGCCATGTCCAGCGTGCGGCGCAGGGCGCGCACCACGTCGCCTTCGTCCATGCCCGCCCGGTCGCGGACCTCCTCCCACTCGGCCCCTTCGGCCCAGGCCTCCGCGAGGCCCGAGAAGACCGGGTTGACCATGGCCGGCACGTCCACCTCGAAGCGTTTCTGCCAGCGCAGCACCGACTCGGCCACTTTCTGCACGTCGGCGACCGCGCGGCGCGCGGGGCCCGAGGCGGCCAGCTTGATGCCCGGCACCTGGCGGGTGTCCTCGGTCAAGAGCGCCGTCATGACCGCCGCCAGTTGGGCCGCGCTGAGGCGCTCCAGAATGCCGGAGCGGGCTACCTCGGTGAGCAGCACCACGTTGGTCCCGCGCAGGTAGGCGGCCAGCAGGCCCAACTCGGTGGCCTTGTGGTCCTGCAGGTAGCCGAGCGCTTCGAGGAGCTCCGCGAGGCGCATGAACTGCTTCCAGTAGGGAGTGTCGACCCTTCTGGAAAGCTTGCCGATCTCGCCCTTCTCGCGGGTCAGCTCCTGCAACTGGGCGTGGTTGTGGGCGCAGGGCTTGCGCACCGGGCACTCGTGGCAGGGCATGGCGGCCATCTTGTCGCGCTGATCCTGCCGGGTGGCCTTCAGCTGCTCGATGGCCTGCTTGAGCCCGCGGTTGCCGGGACGCTGGCCCCGGCTCATGGCCTCGATCTGCTTGTGCAGGCTGCGCTCCTTGTCCTTGAGCTTGAAGTAGGCGGGCAGATCGCCAGGACGCTCGGGGCAGAGAGGTTTGCTGAGCTGCTCCACCATGCGTGCGACGTTCTCCGAGCGCGAGCCGAGAGAGCCGCGTGCCTTCTCGGCCAGGAACTGCCCGAAGCTGCGCTCCACCAGCCGCTTGCACTCCTCGATCGAATGGTGTTGCAGCAGGTTGAGCACCATGCCGTAGCTGGGGGTGAAGCGCGACAGCAGCGGATTGGCGGGGGCCCGGGCCAGTTGGGCGGCTTCCTCGACGCGCTCCATGGGGTGGTGAACCACCACCACGTGGCCCAGCGTGTCCATGCCGCGGCGGCCGGCGCGGCCGGACATCTGCAGGAACTCGCTGGCGGTCATCAGCCGGTGGCCTTCGTCGGAATATTTCGAGATGGCCGAGATCACGGTGGTGCGGGCGGGCATGTTGATCCCGGCGGCCAGTGTCTCGGTGGCGAACACGCACTTGATCAGCCCCTGCTGGAAAAGCCTCTCCACCAGCGACTTCCAGGGTGGCAGCAGCCCTGCGTGGTGGGCTGCCAGCCCCTGGCGCAGGTAGGGGAGGTGGGGGTGGTCCATCAGGAAGGGGTTGTCGCGCAGGAAGTCCTTGAGCGCGGCCTTGATCGCCTCGCTCTCGGCCAGAGTCAGCGTGACCGCGCCCTGGGAGGCTCGCAGGGCCAGCTCGCAGCCGCGTCGCGAGAACACGAAGTAGATGGCCGGGAGCATCTCGCGCTCGGCCAGCGCCCGCACCACGCTCTCGGGGGTGACCTTCTCGGGACGGTCTTCCTTCTTGGGCTTGCGGAAGCCGTCTTTCTTGGTGGCCCCGATCAACTGGCGCAGAGCCGGGTTGAGCGAGCCCGAATCGGTGAACATGGTCTTGAGCGAGCGGAAGTAGTAGTAGAACTTGAGGGGGACGGGGCGGTAATCGCTCTGCACCAGGCGGGTGGGGGCGTGGGTGTCGGAGATCCAATCCACCAGGTCGGCGGCGTTGGCCACGGTGGCCGACAGGGCCACCAGCTGGATCTCGCGCGGGCAGTAGATGATCGATTCCTCCCAGACCGTGCCGCGCTCCACGTCGTTCATGTAGTGGCACTCGTCGAGGATGACCGAGACCACGTCCTTGAGGTTGGCGTGCACGTCGCCCAGGATGGTGCCGTAGAGCATGTTGCGGAAGACTTCGGTGGTCATCACCACGATGGTGGCGTCGCGGCGAACGCTGATGTCGCCGGTCAAAAGGCCCACCTGGTCCTCGCCGAACAGTTTCTGCAGGTCGTGGAACTTCTGGTTGGAGAGCGCTTTCAGGGGCGTCGTGTAGAAACAACGGCGCTGGCGCTGGACGGCACGGTGCAGGGCATACTCGGCGATGGCCGTCTTGCCCGAGCCGGTCGGGGCGCAGACGACCACGTTCTCGCCCGCGAGAATGGCCTCCATGGCCTCCACCTGGAAGTCATCGAGGGGGAAGGGGAAGAGGCTTGCGATCTCGGACGGGGTCGCCTGCCCCGAGCTCCGGGACCTGGACATCTCTTCAAGGCTTCGCCAAAAGGATACCAGGGTCCCTCCGTGGTCAGCACGAAAGGCATCGTACCGATGCTGGATCTGGCCCGCCTCAAGCGAGTGCGCCTCAGCCGCACCCCCTATGGTCAACTGGTGGTCGCCCACGGGCTGCTGCGCTGGAACTACAGGATCCCGCGCACCGAAGTGGTGCTCGAGGGTCTGGAAAACCTCCCGTCCGGGCCGTGCATGTTGGCCATGAACCACACCGACATGTTCAATTACTTTCCGCTGCAATACCATTTCTATCGTCGCGGACTGCCTTTCACCGCCACCTGGGTCAAGGGGAAATACTACCACAACCCCTTCGTGGCGTTCTTCTTGATGAGCACCAACAACATCCCGTTGCCCTCGCGCGGCTACCTCATCTCCAATGATCTCAAGCGCGCCCTGCGTCGCCGGCCCAACCACGAGGAGTATCGCTCGACCCGTGACGCGGTCAATGAGGCCAACCCTCGTCTGCTCGAGGTGCCCGAGCTCGGTCCCGACTACCTGGTCCGCTTCGAGGCCCGCTGGGACGCCATGGTCAGCGAGGTGCAACGGCTCAACCGCCAGGCCCTCTTCGAGCTGCACAACAACGTGCTGGTCTTTCCCGAGGGCACGCGCAGCGTGCGGCTCTCGGAGGGCCACACCGGCCTGGTGGAGATGGCCATGCACCTCAAGGTGCCCATGGTGCCGGTCGGTTGCAGCGGCAGCGACAAAGTCTATCCCAGCACCATCCCCATCGCCCGAGGCGGCCGCATCGTCTATCGCCTCGGCGTGCCGCTTCAGCCCGACGGACCCGAGATTGCCCCTTACCGCATCACGGAGCCCTATCTGCCGCTCTCCCGCCAGGCCGGCCTGCGCTTCGGCGAGCGCTTCCGGGCCGTGACGGGCCTGGTGATGGACCGCATCAACGAGCTGGTCGACGAGCCCTATCGCTACGCCCACGACCGCCAATCCACGGGCGTCCAGGGGCTGGACCGGTTTTTGTGAGATGGGAGACGGGAGACGGGAGACGGGAGATGGGAGTAGGGAGACGGAGTCGAGTTCGCAACTCCACGGAACTCCTTACTCCTTACTCCTTACTCTTTACTCTTTACTCTTTACTCTTTACTCTTTAACTCTTTACTCTTTAACTCTCCGCCTACTTCAGGTTGCCCATATGCCAGGGGCTGGACAGGTTTTCGACGACTTTTTCCTTCTGGTCCAGCAGCGTGCCGACGAACTCGCGCAGGGCGCGCCAGTGCTCGGTGCTGAGCTCGGTGAACTCGAGGCCCGCCTCGTGGTTGCCGCTGGCTTTCAAGAACTTTTGCCAGCGCACGCTGACCTGGCCTTTGATGGAAGGGAGCTTGTCCGGCAACCGGAGCACGAATGCCAGGGGCTGCTCCAGAGGTAGCTCGCACTGGGAGGTAAGCCGCATGCCCGTGGCGCTCATGTCCAGCACGAAGACGCGCAGCTCCGAAGAGTAGTCCTCACCCTCGAGCTGCAAGCCCAGCATCTTGTTCAGCCGATAGCGTGTCTCTTTGCGGCGCTCGACTTCTTCCATCCGTCATGGTTCGTTCTGGTCAGAGATTTTTCCGCCTTCGGGGGTAAGCTGAGCCCATGCAACCGATCGCGGCCTCGAGTCCCCTGACGGCACCGACCTGGACGACCTCCAGCACCGGCAGCGTGACCACGACCGTCGATCGATTCACACCTGCGGCGCCCGACAGCTTCTTGACCGGCCTGAAAGCCCTGAGCCTGGCGGCCAGCGCCAGCGTGGCCGCGCTGTCTCCTCGAGTCGCCGAGGCGGCGCCCACCGATGAGACCAGGGTTCGTTGCGGCGACTACACTCTGCGCCTCAAGCCGGCCGATCTCGACCTGAAGCCGGGGCTGCACGGCGGTGTGCCGGGCCTGCGTCTGCGGGGCGAGTGGCTGGATACCGAGCTATCGCGCCAGGTGACCGGTGAGGATGGCTGGACCACCACCCACGGCCTGCGCGGCCGCCTGCAGGGTCAGGCCACGACCTATGGCGACAACAACGCGCAATTGAACCTGGAGTCGTTCCGCCGCTGGGAGGGCAGGGTTTACTCCGATTTGCCGGCCACCTTCGAGGTGTCGGGCGGCGCTTACCGCGACCTCTTGCACAATAGCACCAGCGTAGGCATGCAGTTTCGCCAGGAAGTGAAGGGTGGCGATTTCGCGTTTCTGGGCCAGCCTCTCGCCTGGGCCCTGGACGGCCGCCAGAGCTTCACCGTGCGCGTGCAGGGCCACGGCGACGAGCCCCGTCGCCAGTTCCATTACTCGATGCTGGTGGGTGTCCAGCGCGACATCCAGACCAGCTTGCTGGGCCACAAAGCCACCGTCAGCGTGATCGTCGGACCCGAGCTGCGCGGCGATCAGCAGACGGCCTTGCACATCGGGCCCAAGGTGAAGGCCCGCGTCCGGTTTTAGGAGGGAAATTTCTTTCAGCTGAGAACTCGTTCTCACCGCAATGAGGAAGTCTCTCTGCACTCTTCTTGTTCTTGCGCTCTGGTGGGCGGCCTGGGGCCATGATCTGGCCCGGCACGTCCATGACCATGACGACCATGATGGCACGGCTCTCCTCCAGCAGGTCTGCCGGCTCTCCAACGAGTCCGCCCTATCCCTGGAGGCTCCTCTCGCCGTTCCCTTGCTGTTCAGCCAGCTTGTCTTGCCGGGCACATCGTCCTGGATCCCGACCGAAGTCTCGGTCCGTTGCGGCAGCGTCCGCCCCCAGGTGGGTCGCGGACCTACCGGCCCACGCGCTCCTCCTTCGCGTTCCTTCGTCAGCTAGAGAACGCCATCGGAGGACCCCATGCCATGCTCCCCCCTGCGGGCAGCTGGCCTGTTGCTGGGCTGCTTCCTGTGGCTGGTCGGTCCCCTGGCCGCGCAAGAGCCTCCCCTGACGTTCGAGCGCGCCCTGAGCCTGGCCCGGGAACAAAGTCCCGAGCTGCAGGCCCGGCAGGCGACCGTCCGGTCCCTGGAAGCGCGCGAAAAAGGCGCGGGCAGCTTCCCGAATCCACTCCTGCACCTGTCGGGAGTGGTCGGAACCCAAACCGAAAGCGATCAGTACATCTCTCAACCGCTGGACCCATTCGACATTCGCGGGGCCAGCGCCGACCTGGCGCGCGCCGAGCGTCTGGTGGCCCAGGCTCGTCTCGACGTGAGCGGGCTGGAGCTCGACCGTGAGGTGGGTCTGCTCTACGTGCAGGCCCTGGCCGAGCAACGTCGGGTGGAGAGTCACGAGCAATCCCTGCAACTGGCCGGCAAAGTGGCCGAGATCGCGCGCCGACGCTACGATGCCGGCGTCAGCACGATCTTGCCCATGCTGCGGGCCGAACAGGAGCGCGCCGATCAGGAGCAAGAGCTGCTGACCGCCCGCGAGCACTACGACCGCTCCCGCGCGAGCCTGCGGATTCGGCTGGCTTTGCCCACGCTGCCGACCTTGACGGGAGAGGCCCCCCCCTTGCCGGTCGCGCGCAGCACAAGCGACTGGCTGGCGATGGCCGAGGAAAGCCATCCCGAAATGCTGCTGGCACGCCAGAGCGTGGCCGTCCCGGCGGCCGAGGCCGACGTGGCCAACGCGGGCCGGCTGCCCACGCTGGACCTGGAAGGCTATCGGCAGTCGCCCTTCAGCGGTCCCGGCGGCGTACGCCTGGTCATGGAAGTGCCGCTCTTCGACTACGGGTCGATTCGCGGCAAGGTGGCCGAGGCCGATCAGCGTCGCCTGGCCGCCGAGGCCGAGGTCGAGGCCAAGCGGCGCGAAGTCGCCACCCGCGTCGAGGTGGCCGAGATCTCGCTCAAGACCGCCGAGCTGCGCCGCCAGGCCTGGCAGGAGAGCGTGGCCCGCTCGGATCGCCTCCTCGAGCTGGCCCTGCGCGGCTTCGAAGGCGGCGTAACCCCCTATCTCGAGCTGCTCGAGGCCCAGCGCACCGTTTCCCGCGCGCGGCTCGAGGCCGTCGGTCGCGACGAGGCCGTGCAGCGCAGCACCATCGAGTTCTGGTATTCCCTGGGAGGAAGACGATGAGGTTCTGGATTCTTTTCATGTTTTTGCCGCTCTGGGTTGGCTGTGGCTCGGCGCCCGAGCCGGCCGAGGCCCCCTCGGCCACACCCGCGGTTGCCAGCGATCAGGTCAAGTTGAGTCCCGAGGTCGAGCAGCAGATCGGCATCAAATCGGTGGCTGTTCAGACAGGCGCGATGCATCCGACCCTGCGCATGGAGGGCCGGGTGGCGGCCCCCGAGGACGCCGTGGCGATGGTCGTCAGCCCCGTGTCGGGGCGAATTCTCGGATTGCATCGTCAGTCGGGAGACCGGGTGCAGGCGGGGGATGTCCTGGCCACGGTGCAGAGCCCGGAGCTGGGCCGCCTGAAAGGGGAGATGCAGGCCGCCCAGGCCAAGGTGGTGGCCGCCCAGCGTTCGTACGACCGCAAGTCACGTATGGCTGAGCTCGGGGTATTCTCCGAGGAGCACTACGAGGAGGCGCGCGGCTCGCTGATCAACGCCGAGGAAGCCATCCGCGTGGCCGAGAGCCGGCTGGCCCTGAGTCAGGCGAGCCTGGCGCGCCAGAAGCCACTGGCCGCCGACGGCATTATCTCCAAGCAGGATCTGGACGCCCTCCGGAGCCAGGTCGAGGTGGATCGGGCCGCACTCGAGAAAGCCCGCAGCCAGATGGCCGTGGCCCGCGAGCACGTGGGGCGCGAGGACAAAGTCATCCAGGCCGACCACTGGAGCCGGCGCGAGGTCGAGGATGCGCTGGGCACGCTCGAGGAAGCGCGGGCCGAAATGGAGGGTCTCCAGGCAGCCTGGTCGGCGGCGGCGGCCGACTCCTCGCTCAGCTCGACGGTCACGATCGTCGCCCCGAGCGCGGGCTGGGTGCTGGAGCGCAGCGCCGTGGTCGGCGACTGGGCCGATCCGAAGGAGCCCCTCTTCAAGGTGGCCGACCTCTCCCGGGTCTGGGTGCTGGCCGACGCCCGCGACAGCGATCTCCCCCTGTTGCAACGCGGGGAGAGCGCCCGCATCACATCGCGTGCCCTCAAAGCGGCCCTGACCGGGCACGTGGCTACCGTGGGTCAGGAGATCGACTCGCGCCGCCGGTCTCTGCCGGTCCGCATCGAGGTGGTCAATCGGCAGGGGTGGTTGCGGCCGGGCATGACCGTGGAGGCAGTGCTGAACCTGCCGGAGCGGCGGGGAATCCTGGTGCCTCAGGACGCTCTGGTCAAGCTGGGCGAGAAGGAGTTTGTCTTCGTCAGCACCGGCGGAGCCTACCACAGGCGTCCAGTTGCGATTGCGACCCGGGACGGCAAGCAGGCCCTGGTGGCCGACGGCCTGAGCGCGGGCGACCTGGTGGTGGTGAATGGTCAGCAGCAACTGCAGGCCGAGACCGTGCGCGGCTCGCTGGGGGAGGCTCAAGAATGAAGGAGTCCTCCTTTCTCGATCGCCTGATCGCCTCTTCGCTGCATCGACCGGCCGTGGTGCTGATCGTGGTGGCCGTGGCCGCCGTGCTGGGAGCGCTCTCGCTGATGGGGATGCCGCGCGACGTCTACCCGGACATGACCGTGCCGGTCTTCAACATCATCACTCAGAACCCCAATGCGGCCACCGAGGAGATGGAGTTCCAGGTGACGCTCCCCTTCGAGCGCTCCATGAGCGGCCTGCCCGGGGTCAAGAGCGTGCGCTCGGTCAGCACCATGGGCATCTCGGTCGTGACCGTGGGATTCGACACCGAGATGGACTACTGGCGCGCGCGCCAGCTGGTGACCGAGCGCATGGCCCAGGTGGTTTCCAAGCTTCCGCCCGGAACCGACCCGCCCGTGCTGGGAAGCCTGTCCAGCCGCATCTCCGAGGTGCTCATCCTGACTCTGTCGGGGGCCGACCTCAAGACGCTGCGCGATACCGCCGAGTTCGATCTGCGCAACCGGCTCCTGACCGTGTCGGGGGTAGGCGAAGTCTTTGTGGTGGGAGGCGAGCTGCGGGAGTACCAGGCGCTGGTCGATCCGGCCCGCATGATGGCGCGCGGGGTGTCCTTTCGCGAGGTCGTGGACGCGCTCGAGAAGGGGAACGAGAACGCCTCGGGGGGTTTTCTGACCCAGGGAGCCACCGAAAAGAGCATTCGCGGCGTGGGTAAAATCCAGGACCTGGTCGGCCTGAGTCAGACGGTGGTGGCCGAGCGAGACGGTTATCCCGTGCTGGTCTCGGACGTGGCCGATGTGGTGGATGGTCACGCCGTGCGCCGCGGACTGGTCACGCTGGACGGCCAGGAAGTGGTCAACGTGATCGTCGTCAAGCAGTTCGGGACCGACACGGTGGGCCTGGTGGAAGGCATCAAGCAAGAGGTGCAGACCCTGCTGCCCACCCTCCCCGCCGGGATCAAGGTGCAGGCCACCTACGATCAGACGGTGCTGGTCCACAACGCCCTTTCAGGCGTGCAGACGGCCATCTGGGAGGGCGCCGCGCTGGTGGTCCTGGTCATCCTGATCTTCCTGGGCAACTGGCGCTCGACGCTGATCGTGACGCTGAGCCTGCCGCTCGGGGTCTTGCTGGCCGGGATCGTGCTGAAGGCCACCGGTCAGGGGCTCAACACCATGACTCTGGGCGGCCTGGCCATTGCCGTCGGGATCATGGTGGACGCCTCCATCATCATGGTCGAGAACATCTACCTGCGTTTGTTCCATTGGAAGGAGTTTCCCGTCTATCGGGCCGCCGCCGAGGTAGCCCGCCCGATCGCCTTCGCCACGCTCATCATCGTGGCCGTGTTCCTTCCGCTCTACCTGATGACCGGCGTGGAGGGGCGTCTCTTCCGAGCCCTGGCCATCACCGTCTCCGCGGTCATGTTGGCTTCGCTGGGACTGTCTTTGACGCTGACCCCGGTGCTTGCCAAGAGCTGGCTCAAACACTCCGAGGGCGAGTCGGAAGTGGCCTTCATCCGCTGGCTCAAGAAGCTTTACGTGCCGGCGCTGCAGGCGAGCCTGGCCCATCCCCTGGTGACCGTGGCCGTGACAACCGCCGTCACGGTGCTGGCCTTCCTCTCGCTGGGCTCTCTGGGCAGCGCCTTCCTGCCCGAACTGGATGAGGGAGCTCTGATGATCAATACCTATCTGCCGTCAGAGACCTCGCTGGGGGAGGTCGATCGGGTGAATCGACAAGTGGAGGCCGCCTTACGCACCTTTCCCGAGGTGACCGAAGTGATCCGGCAGAGCGGCCGCGCCGAGCGCAGCGAAGATCCGATGCCGATCACGCTCTCGGACGTGCAGGTCAACCTGCAACCTCGGGCGCAGCGCAAACGCGGCAACGAAGAGCTGGTGGAGGCGGTGCGGGCCGAGCTGGAGAAGGTGCCCGGGGTTCTCCCGATGTTCACCACGCCGCTCGGCATGCGCATCGACGAGAGCCTGGCCGGAACCTCGGCCGGCATCTCCGTCAAGCTCTTCGGCCCCGACTACGACGAGCTGTTGCGGCTGGCCGACAAAGCTCAGAACCTCATGTCCCGGGTTCCGGGCGTGAGCGACCTCAAGATCGACGTGCCGGCGCCGCTGGCCCAGTTGCGGATCGAGGTCGACCGCGAGCGCGCGGGGCGCTATGGATTGCAGGTGGCCGACGTCATGCAGCAGGTGCGGGCGGCCATCGGCGGCCAGGAAGTGGGCGAGGTCACTCAGGGTCAGCGCCAGTATGCTATCGTTGTGCGCCTGGAGAAGAGCTACCGCGACCAGGAAGAGGTGCTGGGCGACCTGGTGGTGGCCACGCCCGAGGGGGCCTGGGTGCCCCTGGCCGAGATCGCCAGCATCAAGACGGTGTATGGCGCCAGCCTGGTGCGCCGCGAGGCGGTCACACGCCGGGTGGCCATCGAGTGCAATGTGGAGGGGCGCGATCTCGGCTCCGTAGTCGGAGATGTGCGGGCCCGGCTGCAGGAGCTGAAGCTCCCGCCCGGTTACTACTACCGCTTCGGAGGGGAGATCGAGAGCCAGCAGCGAGCTTTCCGCAGCCTGCTGTTTGCCATCGGCCTGGCGCTGGTGCTGGTGTTCCTCCTGCTTTACCTGGCGCTGGACTCGCTGGCTCAGGCGGCTCTCATCCTGGGAACTCTCCCGGCCGCCATGGTGGGAGGGATCATCTCGCTGCACCTGACGGGAGAATCCATCAACGTTTCCTCGGCCATCGGGTTTATCGCCCTGCTGGGCATCGCGGTCCAGAACGGACTGGTGCTGTTCACGCAGGTCAACAGTCTCCGACGCGAGGGGGAGAGTCTGGAGAAAGCGGTGGTGACGGCCTCGGTGGAGCGTCTGCGCCCCAAGTTGATGACCGCCAGTTGCGCCATGTTAGGCTTTCTGCCGCTGGTTCTCAGCCACCGTCCGGGGGTTGAGATCGAGCGTCCGCTGGCCATCGTGACGGTCGGGGGCCTGGTGACTTCGACGGTGTTCATCCTGCTGATACTCCCGACGGTCTATCGGATGCTCTTCAAGGAGGACCACCATGGATGACCGGCTGGCGCGCCGCCTCAAAAATCTGGAGAGCCGCTTGCAGTTGCTGGGAGCGCTCTGCCTGGCCATGGTGGCCATCAACCTCGTCCTGGTCGGTCTCTGGATAGCCGGGCGCAGGTCGAACGAGCGTCCCGGAGTGCTGTCTTTGTATGATCTGGGCGGCAGAGAGCGAATCCGGCTGGATGCCACTTCCGAGCCGGTCCTGGTGATGCGCGCCCTGGATGGGAGCGAGAGGTTGCGCCTCGCCCTGCACGACGAAGAGGTGGCGCTGCACATGCGCGATCCCGGCGGACGAGTGCGGGTGGCTCTGGGAGCCGAGGTCAAGGGCGGGGGGCTGTCTTTGTTTGACGAGCGACAGAGCCTGCGCACGGAGGTGCGCGTGCTGAAGAACAATCCGGGCCTCTATATCCGCGACGAGAAACAGACCGTCCGCGTCGGGCTCGGAATGTCGCCCGACCGTGCCGGGCTCTATTTGAACGACGCCACCGGACGAGCCCGCGGTGAGTGGTCCTGCGGAGAGGCCATTCGCTTCATGCTGTCGGATCGCGGAGAGAAGCCCCTGGTGGGGATGGCGATCGATGCCGGGGACAGGAGCCTGGTCTTTTTCCGCACGAAGAACAAAGCCTGGAAGTTTCCACTGCCATGAACGGCGTTCTCATGGCGATCCTCGCCGCCGTCCTGTTCGGGGCCAGCACGCCGCTGGCCAAGCTGCTGCTGGGGAGCCTCCCGCCCCAGATGCTGGCGGGTCTTCTCTACCTGGGCTCCGGCCTGGGGCTCGGCCTGGTCACGCTGATCCGCCCGCCCAAAGGCGCTCTACACGGTCGCGAGTGGCTCTGGCTCTCTCTGGCCATCCTGGCCGGCGGCGTGCTCGGCCCGGTGCTCCTGATGACGGGCCTGCAGACGACGGCCGCCTCCACCAGCTCGCTGCTGCTGAACCTCGAGGGGGTCTTTACGGCCTTGGTGGCCTGGTTCGTGGCGGGCGAGAATTTCGATCGACGCATCGCGCTGGGGATGGTGGTCATCGTGGCCGGCGGAGTGCTGCTTTCCTGGGAGGGCGGCCCGACGCCGCTCTCGCCCGGGGCCTTGTTGGTCGTCGGGGCCTGCTTTTGCTGGGCTGTGGATAACAACCTGACTCAGAAGGTCTCCGGGGGCGATCCTGTCCGGATCGCGGCCCTCAAAGGGGCTTGTGCCGGGGCCTGCAATCTCGGGATCGCCTTCTTGCTGCACCAGGTCCGCTGGCCGGGAGCGCTGCAGGTCGGCGGAGCGGCCCTGGTCGGCCTGTTCGGCTACGGCGTCAGCCTGGTCTGTTTCGTGCTCGCCCTGCGCCACCTGGGCTCGGCCCGCACGGGGGCCTATTTCTCGCTGGCGCCCTTTGCCGGTGCGGCGCTGTCTCTGGCGCTGTTTCACGAGCCGATCACCTGGAGACTTGCGGCGGCCTCATGCCTGATGGCTCTGGGGGTCTACTTGCACCTGACCGAGCACCACGAGCACGAGCACGTCCACGAGGAGCTCGAGCACACCCACGAGCACGTGCATGATGAGCACCATCAGCACGAGCACACGGCCGACGACCCACCGGGCGAGCCTCACACCCACACGCACGTGCATAAGAGGCTGGTGCACAGCCACCCGCACTACCCGGACATCCATCACCGGCATTCCCATGACTGAGGCGGTCACTTTCTCGCAAGCCCTGGTCGTCTGGCTCCGGGTGGCGGCCCAGAGCTTCGGCGGGCCCGCCGGGCAGATCGCTGTCATGCATCGGATCCTGGTGGAGGAGAAGAAGTGGGTGGATGAGGACCAGTTTCTTCACGCCCTCAACTACTGCATGCTCTTGCCGGGTCCGGAGGCCCAACAACTGGCCACCTATATCGGCTGGCTTTTGCACGGAGTCCGCGGAGGCCTGGCGGCGGGCGGGCTGTTTGTTCTTCCCGGCTACCTTTGCATTCTGGCCCTGAGCGTTCTCTATGCCGGATTTCAGACGGTGTTCCTCGTCCAGGCGCTGTTTTATGGTCTCAAACCGGCCGTGATGGCCGTCGTGGTCGAGGCGGTCGTCCGGGTCGGCAAAAGGGCTCTCAAGAACCGCTTTATGGTTGGAATCGCTGTGTTGGCTTTCGTGGCCATCTTCTTTCTCAACCTGCCTTATCCGGTCATCGTGGTGTCAGCCGGGATACTGGGCCTCCTTGGCAACCGCCTGAAGCCCGATGCATTCCAGGTGATCCGGGCCCACAAGGTGACTGAGGAATCGGTCGCCAGGCGTCCCTCCCTGGGCGCCACTTTGCGGACCGTCGTGCTCTGGCTGCTGATCTGGTGGGGACCGGTCCTGGTCATCCTGGCGACCAATGGCTCGGGCTCGGTCTTTTCGCAGATCGCGGTTTTCTTCTCCAAATTGGCGGTCGTGACGTTCGGAGGAGCCTACGCCGTGCTGGCCTACATGGCCCAGGAAGCGGTCGCCACCTATCACTGGCTCGGCCCGGGCGAGATGCTCGACGGTCTCGGCCTGGCCGAAACCACGCCCGGACCCCTCATTCAGGTCGTCGGTTTCGTGGGCTACCTGGGTGCCTATCGCCAGGGTGTCGGACTCGAGCCCTGGCTGGCCGGGGTGCTCGGCTCCACTCTGGCTACCTGGGTAACCTACGCTCCCTGCTTCCTCTTCATTTTCGCGGGCGCCCCGTACATTCAGTATCTGCGCAATCGCCCGTCCCTGAATGCAGCCCTCTCGGCCATCACGGCCGCGGTGGTCGGGGTCATCTTCAACCTGGCGGTATGGTTCTCGCTACACGTCCTCTTCAGCAAGTTGTCGACGGTGCAGTGGGGCCCTGTTCACGTCTTGGTACCCACCCTCGGCAGCCTCGATCCGTTTGCCCTGATTGTGGCCGGCCTGGCCATGGCGGCGATGCTCCGCTTTCACGTCGGAATGCTGCGAACTCTGGCCGTCAGCGCGGTCCTGGGAATTCTCTGGCGCTGGCTCTCCCCCTAACCGACGGCGCTCTGTCTGGTGCTCTCTTTCAGCGACTGAATGACGTAGCGGCCCAGAGCCCGGCTGCGGTTGATATCCAGGTTGCTGAACTCGAGCCCCAACTGGAAGCTCTGCCCGCTATCCGCCTCCCGGGCTTCCTTCACGCGGCCGAGCAGGGCCAGCTGCCGCAGGCCTTTGGTCGGGCCGAGGTCGAGTTGCACGGTGCTGCCCGGACCCACCATGGTGGGGGAGTCCACGAGCGCGCCCCCCAGGCCGAGGTTCAAAACCCAGCACTTCTGGGGAGGAATGCGCCCCGGCACCGAGAGCTTTCCGGGCATCAGGCCGTCGGCGCGCACGAAGCGGCGGCGCTGGAAGACCGAGTCGTCGTTCAGGCCCAGCAGCCCGAGCACGAAGTCGACCCAATTCTTCTGAGTGTACTCATACCGAATTCCCATCAACTGCTCGCCCGAGCGTGCGTCTCTGCGGGCCCAGGCGATCGTGCCCTCCACCGAGCTGAGCTCCTCGAAGCTGGACTGGTGCTGATACACGACCGTGACCGGGGTGCCCCTGGGAAAGGACTGGGGCCCTTTCAAGCGCATCCCCTCCACGCCGAGGTTGGTGACCCGCGCCTGCAGGTACTTCGAGCCGGAGCGCACGCGCACCGGGAAGTTGCACTGGATACGCGCCATGCGGCGGCGCTCTTCCAAGGTGGTTGCCTTCGAGCTGAGGACCAGCGAGCGGAGTCCGTCGACGAGTTGTGAGAACATCAGCTGTGCTTTGCCGTCCGGGGCTTTTCGCCCTCTCGGAGGAGGGCGTCCCCTTCGGGGGAAAGAGCCGCCTATGCCACCGATCCGCTTTGGCTCTCCCATCCCTCCCGCGCTGCCCATCCGCATGCAGCTTCGCCTGGGAATGTTCATGGAGAAGCTCGGTTACGACACGCTCTGGTTTCCGGACCACATGCTGTTCCCCGACTTCTCGCCGGCTCCCGACCCCTTTACGATCATGGCCGCGATGGCCGCAAAAACGAAGCGGGTCCAGTTAGGCACCGCCGTCAGCGATCCGCACCGGGTGCACCCGGCCGTGCTGGCCCAGAAGCTGGCCACTCTCGATCAGCTGTCACAGGGGCGCGTCATCCTGGGGCTCGGCACCGGCGAGGCCATGAACCTCGATCCCTACGGCATCCCCTGGGATCGCAAGGTGGCACGGTTGCGCGAGGTCATCACCATCCTCCGGGGGCTGCTGGACTCGCCCGAGCCCTTCAGCTTCGAGGGCGACTTCTTCACGTTGCGTAAGGCGCGGCTGGGCGTGCGGCCCTACAAGAAGCGACGCATCCCTATTTACGTGGCCGCGCTGGGCCCCATGATGCAAAAGCTTTGCGGTCAGCTGGCCGACGGCTGGTTTCCCGTGGTGGTGCCGCACCAGTTCTACCGGGAATACTTCGGCGGCGTGGCCGCGGCGGCCCGCGCCATCGGGCGCGACCCGGAGACCTTCGACCGGGTGGCCACCGTGGCGCTGACGGTGGGCGACCTGGCCCGCGCCGAACTGGAGGCGATCGCCCGCCCCTACGCCCTGACGCTGGTCTGGCCGGTGGCGCTGGAGCGGCTTGGCATTCCCTGGAATCCCCCCGAGCACCTCAAGGAGACCCACTACATCAGCGTCAACCCTTGCGACGAGGAGCACCTGAAGCGCTACCAGGAGTTGCAGCAATGGATGCCGCTCGAGATGATCGAGAAGTTCGTCTACAGCGGGCCGCTCGAGGAGATCGCCCGTGTCCTCAAAGCCTTCATCGACCAGGGCGTGACCCATTTCTCCATCCAGAACGCCAGTCTCGATCCCCTCACGACGACGGCGCAGCTTTGCTCGCAGGTCTATCCGCGATTCACCGGCAAGAGCCCCACGCTGACGGCCCAGGTCACCGGCAAGGTTTTCCCCGTGGCCAGGAAGCTCGGCCTGATGCCCAGGGTGCCCGGCCCGCGCGACTGGGGGCTCAGAGACGAGTGATCGCGATCCGGGCGAAGACGTGATAGTCGCTCGGGATGCCGTTCACCTCGTAGACGCTCAGGTAGACCTCGTCGTGCAGATCCTCGCCCGACTGGTGGCCGACCGCGATGGTGGTCTCGGTTTTGGCGGTGTAGACCGCCTCGAAGACGCTGGGACAGGTGTCCAGCGCCGTGGCCGGACTGCCCACCGAGATGGCGCCGGGTAACAGCTTGTTGGGGGCCTCTTTCTCCAGCGCCGCGGGATAGACCAGGCAGTAGCCCGGATAGTTGTTGTCGTGCCTGGGCGCGGGCGGGGCGAAGGTGGCCTGCATCGTCACCAGCGAGAAGCCCGACAGGCGGTAGGTCCCCGGCTGGAGCGTGATGGAGCCGTCGGCGTTGAGACGGATGTCGTCGCCCGCCTGGGCCTCGGTCACGTTGAACACGCGCCGGTTGAGATTCGGCTTCATCAACTGGTTGGAGCCGCGCGCAACCTCTGCGTAGACGGCGTAGGACGGTTGGGCGGCCCGGGCCGCCAGCAGCATGGCCAGAGCCAGGACTGTCGCGAGCAAAGTCTTCATGACATGGGCGTTTCAGAAAATTTTCAGCATCCCCTGTCCGGCTGTTAACACTCCTGTTCAGACCCCGGGGCCGGGGACGATCTATTCTGGGGCCGACAGAAACCAGACTGGCTCACAGGAGAGATATGACCATGATGCAGACGATCGGTGGCTCCAACTTCACCCGCCCGGTGCGCGCCGACGGCAACACGCCGCCGCAGCAGCCCACCCCGCCCACTCCGCCGCCGCAGGAGCCCCCCGCTCCCCAGCCGCAGGATACCGTGTTTACCTTCAATCCCCAGGACCCGATGGTGTTCGCCCCCTCCACCACGACGATCAAGAACGTGGTGAGCGGTGAGAATGGCCCCGAGGTCGACCGCGCCAAGCTCAACGGCGGCCTGACCGCCAACGAAGAGGGCGGATTCGTGTTCCCCTCGTGCGACGAGCGTCATCACGCGGCCGTGACGTTCTCGGCCGTGGCCAAGACCGTCGAGATCTTCGAGCAGGCCACCGGCCAGCCCATCCAGTGGGCCTTCGGCAACAGCAAGCTGGAGGTCAACCACGACGGCGGCGACATGATCAACGCTTACTACGCTCGCGACGAGCGCTCGGTCAACTTCTTCCACCACGAAGACGCCATCATGGGCCGCGCCGTGCACTCGGGCGACTCGGGCGAGGTGGTGGCCCACGAGGTCGGCCACGCCATCCTCGATGGTCTGCGCCCCGACTACTTCGACGCCTGGGCCCCCGATGTGGGCGCGTTCCACGAGGCCTTCGGCGACATGATGGGCATGCTGTTCGCGCTCAAGGACGACCGCACTCGCTCGCGCGTGCTGATCGAGACCGGCGGCGACCTCTCCAAGAAGAACGTCGTGTCGGCTCTGGGCGAAGAGCTCGGCATCGCCATCAACGACGAGACCGGCAAGAATCGCACCGGTGGCAACTGGACCCGCAACGCGGTCAACAGCTTCACCTGGAAAGATCCCGCGGACCTGCCCTTCAACCCGCCCAACCCCGATGACCTCGGCTCCGAGGTGCACAACTTCAGCCGCCTGTGGTCGGGCGCGTTCTACGACGTTCTCAACGGCGTGAACGAGATGAACAAAGCCGCGGGACTTTCCACGGCCGACGCGCTGGCCAAGACGGCCGACGACGGTCTGAAGATCCTGGCCAACCTGATGAAGGAGGCTCCCAACGGCGAGTTCACCTTTCGCGACATGGCCAACGCGATGATCTCCTCGGACCGCAATAACAACAACGGCCAGTATGCGGACCTCATTCAGAACGTGATGGTGAAGCGCGAGATCCTCGCGGCGCCCGCTCCCGAGCCCCCGCCCCAGGAGCCGCCCACGGATCCGGCGCCTCCGACCAAGAGCCTGCTCAACCAGGAAGAGGGCCCGGTTCGCAACCTGCGCCTGACCCTGAGCGGCGCCGACTTCGGCAAGTTCCAGGGCGCCGAGGTGAAGATCCCGGTCGACAGCAAGGAAGCTCTGGGCAAGGACGTCAGCCTGCGCGAGCGCACCGAGGGCAACCTCAAGCGCTACATCGCCGAGGGCCGCATCCTCTACACCGAGCCCAACCAGGTCGTCAAACCGGCCGACCGCTTCGACAAGGATGGCAAGCCCTACATCGGCATCGTCACCTGGGAAGACGGCAAGATGAAGATCGAGCGCAACAAGGTCGCTGTCTGACGGTAGACGGTAGACGGTAGACGGGAGTGTCGAAAGGCGCTCCCGTCTACGTTTCTGAGCTAGCGAACGCAGGTTCGAAAATTTCCGGGCCGGAAATTTTCGAAAGTCTGTGCGCAGCTCTACTGCTTCAACTCGAGGTGCACCACCGGTTCCTGGTCGGGGGTGAACAGGTCGAAAATCAGCGCGTTGGGGTCGGTGTGATCCAGGCTGAAGCGCACGTCGGTGCCGGGGGCCATGCGCAGGCCCGAGAGGGTCATCTCCGGTCCCTCGGTCACGGTAAAGTAGCCGAACTTGGGGCGCTTGGCCGAGGTCACGCGATAGGTGCCCTTGATCGTCTTGTCGCCCACGGTGAAGCTCATGGTCTTCACGTCGGGGGGGCCGACGAAGAGCGTGAAGTCGTAGTCATAGTCCTGCAGGTCGCCGGTCCAGGTCCCGGGGGCCAGGTCGAACATACCCTGGGCCAGCAGGCCCGTCACCAGAAGAATCCAGAGCGCGAAGGTTCTCATGTCTCGTCCTTTCGAAAGTGCAGAAAGAGTGAGGCCGCCAGGTAGTAGAGCGGATAGAGCAGCGAGAGGTGCAGCCACCAGCCTCCCAGGCTCGGATCGAGCAGCAACCATCCCAACTGGACAGCCCACAGGAACGTTAGTGGCAGGGTGACCCATTTCCCCCACCGCGTGCGGGTGGGGTAGATGTAGCGGATCGGCACCAGCACCAGCAGGGCCAGCACCACCACCAGGCTCGAGGCCAAGGCGCCCGGCGTGTGGTAGCGCCAGAAGTAGAAGGCCACGATGTTCCAGTAACTGGGGAAGCCCAGGAAATAGTGGTCCTCGGTCTTGGCGCCCGCATTCGAGAAGCCGAGCGCGCTCGACATCAGGGGGAAGGCGGCCAGCAGGGGACTGACCAGAAAGCCCGCGTGCACCATCAGCACCGTGGGGACCACCACATAGGTCATGTAGTCCACCACGTCGTCGAGCTTGCGGCCGTCGATCTGCGGCAGCACCTCGCTGACGCGCGCCGCGCGAGCCATCAGCCCGTCCACTCCGTCGACGATCGTGGCGGCGAGCATCCACAGGAAGCTCTGGCGGAGGTCGCCTTCCAGGGCGCTCCAAAGGGCCAGGAAGCCCAGGAACGCCCCACTGGCGGTAAAGAGGTGGACGCCCCAGGCGAGGCTGGAGCGGGTGGTATCGCGAGGCGGTGGGATGACCAGCATTCCCCGATTAAAGGGGATGCCCCTGAAAAAAAAATCACCGCCTTGGTGGTGGCGGTGTCTTGGTTCTGGGAGGACTACCGAGGGACTTGCAAACTTTAACCCTGCGCGAGCAGGCTCAGCACGTAGTCACGCGCCTGGGAGAGGAAGAGCACCCGCTCGACCGGCTGGGAGAGGGTCTGACGCAGGCGCTGATTGGCACTGCGGATGCGTTCGCGGGCGGGACGGCGGTAGGTGTGGTTCATCTCGTTGACCCCTCCGATTTCTCTAGCTCTCTTGCCCTTATTCTAGTAGAAAACCCCCGCCCTGGGAGGCGAGGGTTTTTGCCGAGATGTAACCATCTTGAACGCGATGTAAATTGTTGTTAATAAGTCCGCAGCCGGCTGGGATCTTTATCCGACCCGTAGCTGGGCAGCCCGGTGCTCTTGGGAGTGCGGCGAATCGGAGCGCTGGTCTGCTGCCGCGGGGGCGGCGGCGGCGGCGGCGGAGGAGCGGTTACGTTATTGTTGCGGGGAGCCCGCGGGCGACGCACCACGTTGCGGTTGCCGGTCGGTACGCCGCTGTTGTCCACCTCGATCACCTGGGGCTCGGGGTTGCTGTCGTTGACGACCACGGGCGCGGTGCGGGCGCGCACGCTCGAGAGCGCCGCGTAATACTCGCCGTTGGCATCGAGATTGACGGCCTTCTTGTAATACTCCTCGGCGCGGTCGTCGGCACCCTGGCGCTCGAAGGCGCGGCCGATCGTGTAGCACACGGCGGCTTTCTGAGCATTGCTGCCTTTGCCGTCGTTGTAGAGCTGCTCGGCGTGCAGGCCTTCCATGATGGCGCTGCCGGGATCGCCCTTGGCCAGGTAGGCTTTGGCCGCTTTCAGCTTGGCGGCGGCGTCGCCGCGGATGGCTTTGAGGCGCGACTTCTCGGCCTCGCGCGCCAGTCCGGCGTATTTCTTGTCGCCGGTGCTGTTGTTGAGCTCTTTGTAGATCTTGTAGGCCCGCTCGAACTCGTTGGTCTTGAGATACATCGAGGCCAGGAACTCCTGGGCCTTGATCAGATCTTTCTTGGATTCGGGCTTGGTCTGCAAGATGGCCACGGCCGACTCGGCGTCGAGCGCGGCGCCCTTGTAGTTCTTCTTGGCGGCGGAAGCGCGGGCTTTCTCCATCAGCGAAGAGGGCTGCAGCACGTCGGTGGCGTCGGGCGTGTTGACCTTGTGCGGCGGTCGCGTCAGGATGAAGCCCAGCCCGCAGATGACCGCCAGCAGTAAGCCGATGGCCAGCAACAGCATCTTGCGGCTGTTCGCCTCGGGCTCGCGCATGCTGGGCAGAATGTCGGAGTCGTCCACCGGAATCGTGGCCGAGCCCATGAGCCCGTCGGACTCCCACACGGCCGCGCCCGAGGTCGTCTCGGTCTCTTCGGCAGGGGGATGGGAGGCTACGGGAGGCAGACCGCCTTTGGGCGCCGCCGCGGCCGGGGCTGCACCGCCACCGAGCCAGCCCTCTTGCTGCTCGCCCTGGTCGGCCCAGGCCGGCATGGCAGAGGTGCTGCCGGCGCCGGCGGAGCGGAACGGTGAGGCCTTCTTGTCCTCGTCACCGCCAAACCCGGAGCCGTTCTTGCCACGGGCGGCGGGACGGGCGGGCTCGTCTTCGTCGTCGCTCCAACTCGGCCAGTTGGGCGTGGCGCTGGGTGGACCGCCCGGCCGCCCGGCGGCCGGACGCGCACCGCTGGAGGTCGACTTGGGCAGGGGTTTACGAACGTCTTCTTCTTCCTCGCCCCAGGCGGGCCAGGAAGCGCCCGGCGCACCGCCGGCCTTGGGAGGCGGCAGGGTGCTGGGGGTAGGGGCGCTGGCCGAAGGCGGGGGCGGCAGGGTGCCGCTGCTCCGCGGAGGAGGCGGCAGGGTGCCGCTGCTCCGCGGGGGAGGCGGAAGGGTGCCGCTGCTCCGCGGGGGAGGCAACGGGGGAACGCCGGCACGACCGCTCGGACCAGGCCCGGGCGGACCTCCGCCCTTGGGCTGGTCCTCCCCCCAGGAATCATTTTGGGCCCATTCGGTCCAGTTTGCCATCGAATCTACCGCCTCGCGCGCCGCAATCTGTGACTCTCTCCCCAAAATCATGAGGTTCTACTCCTGTCTTCGCAACCCTTCCGATTTGTTACAGTTTGTCGCAAGCCGGAGGCGTTTGTTCCCCTCGGCGGGAAGCAGACGCGCGTGTCCGTCGAGTGCCCCTATCCGGCGCGCGAAGATCACCGGATCGAGCATCCCGAGGAGGGCCGCTGCGATCAGTGTGGTCGGCCGCTGACCTCCTGCCTCCACTGCCGCACGCCCAATCGTGTCCTGGCGCGTTTCTGCCGCCATTGCGGCAGCCCCCTCCAGCCCCTGACCTGGGCGGCCCGGGGAGGGCAGGCCGGAAGTCCCTCGCTGCGACGCTCGCTCTCGCTCGAGTCGGACCTGCCGACGGTCTGGACCCACCCGTCCGCTTCCCATCGGCAGGTGACCGGCTCGCCCCTGATCACGTCCGAGCTCATGGTGATGGTGCACCGCGAGGCGCGCGTCGAGGTTTTCTGCGCCCAGGCGGGCTCCGATCCGCTCTACTCCAAGCCGCTGCCCGGCGCGGGCGAGGTGGTGGCCTCTCCCGCCCTGCTCGACGACCTGTTGCTGGTGGCTGCCCAGGACCGTCTTTACGCGGCCGACCTGGTCGATCTGCTCGAGGTCAGCCCGGGCTCGGGCACCCGCAAACGCGTCATCGATCTGCAGGGCAGCGTCTGCTCCCACGTCGCCAGCGACGGCCGCCGCTACGCCGCGGTCGGCACCCTGGCCGACGAGACGGCCTACCTGCACGTCTTCGAGCTGGGCCGCCAGGGGCTGCAGCTCCTCTGGAAGCGCTCACCCGGCCGGCTGGAGGACCCGCACGCCTTCCTGGCCCTGGCTCTCGTGGGTGACGCGCTGGTCGCGGGGGAGAGCAGCGGCCGGCTGTTCGGTTACTCCATCTCCGACGGTCGGGCCCTGGGCGAGAGTCGCGTCCACGGCGCGCTGGCGCCGGCGCCTTTGCTGGGCCGCACAGGTTTCGCCCTGGTGGCGGGCGCGGACGGAGCCGTCTATCGCCTCGACCCTCAGGCCGGCCTGAGCGCCCTGGCCATCTGCGAGCCCAGCGAGCAGCCGCTGTTTGCCCTGGGCGCCTCGCAGGAGGACGTGGTCACCTGCCACGGTCGCCTGCTGCGGCGCATCAACCTTCACTCGGGCCGCGTCACCACGCTGCAGATCCCCCAGCACTGCACCATCGACCCGCTGGTCGGCGGCAACCGCGCCCTGGCCGTGGGCTCGGAGGGCACCGCCTACCTCCTGGAGCTGAGCGCGGACCACTTCCAGGTGCTGGCCTCGCGCAAGGTCCTGTCCACCACCGGCGCGGCCGGCGATATGGCTCCCCCGGTGGCATCGGCCACGCATCTCTACCTGGTGGGCGGCTCCGGCGAGGTGGCCGCTCTCCCCTTGCAGGTCTGAGCCGTGCGCCGAAGCGAAGCCGCCTGGGTGAGGGCCTGGCTGCTGTTCCTGCTGTTGTGCGCGCCGGTCCTGGCCGAGACGCAGCACATCTTGATGGTGGACGTCTCGGGCAGCATGCGCGACCGCGGCTACGCCACGCGCGAGGTCTGGGGCCCCACCGTCAACGACCTGACGCGTAAGCTCTTCGCTCCCGGCTCGCCCCATTTCGAGGCCAGCGACCCGATCACGGTCATCCCCTTCTCGGATGCCGCCACCGACGCCCAGGAAAAGCGCGCTCCGCTGCCTGCGGCCACGCTGGCGACCTTCACCTCCAGCAGCCTGCCGCTGCCCGGCGGGGGGGCCACCGACATGAATCGCTGCCTCGACCTGGCCCTTTCCGAGAGCAAGTCCGACGTCGTCCTGACCTGGATCCTGACCGACAACGAGAACAACCTCTCGGGCAACCGCAGCGACCGGCAGTTCTACGAGCGCCTGGCGGGCGATCCCGCCTACACCCACGTCTACTTCTTCCCGCTCGCCAACCCCGATCAGAGCGGCGAGGCGCTGGTGATGTACCTGCTCGTCAAAGCCGAGCCGGAGGCGGCCTGGGTAGACGAGCTGGCCAGCGAGGTCAAGAAGCGCACCGGTTATGAAGGCGTCCTCTTTCGCCCGCTCTACACCGACCCGGGTCGCTCGGTGCTGGATTTCGGCAAGCAGCTTTCGGTCGAAGGAGCCGGCTCGGTCGAGGAGGAGGGCGGCACGACCATCATCCACTTCGACGAGGGCGAAGAGCTGGCCGGCCAGCTCAAGTTCAAGATCCGCTCCCACCTCAAGGGCTGGAAGATCGTGGATGCCACGTTGGAGAAAGCGGACGTCGAGCTGGAGGTCCCCGACAGCTATCCGCAGGGTGCCGGCAAACAGAAGTTCACCCGCAAGGTCTCGCCCGACAAGCTGACGGTCGAGCCCGGCCAGGAGAGCGCCGGCACGTTCTTGCTCGACCTGCAGGCCAACAAGGACAATCCCGTCAAGCTGGAGCGGGCCTTCATGGCCAGCCCGTTCGCGAGCTACCTCGACGACATCGAGGGCAAGGTCAAGCTCAAGGCGACGCTGGAGCTCTCGCACGAAGGGGTGGAGTCGGGGGATCTGCGGCCCTCGTTCTCTCCCGAGCTGCAGAAGCGCGTGGCCCACGTGCCCAACCTGGCCAAGATCGAGGAGCTGATGGTCTACCAGGGCGGTGACCAGGGCGAAAACAAGCGCAGCATCAGCTTCTCGCGCAAGCTCGTCGTCCGCACGCGGGCCAATCCGCTGGGCGGCTTTCTGCTCGGGGCCGGCCTCCTGGGGCTGGGCGCGCTGGCCCTGGGGCTTTTCTTCGCCCTGTGGGGCTGGAAGACGGCCTACCGTCTGGAGGGACCGGGCGAGGACGAGGAGTTCAGCCTGCCCTACCTGGCCGGCGCCTACACCGTGATCGGACCTTCGGGCGTGGAGCTGTGCCGCTTGAAGCACAGCTTCGGAACGCTGTCGGTGGCGCCGTTCCCCGACGTGGAGGCCAACGGCTCGCCGGAGCCCTCACCGGTCCGATGGGAGGGTCCCGAAGGGCGCCTCGAGCTCAAGCCGGACGGCAAGGAGACGCTGTTCTACACGGTGGTGAGGGCTCAGAAGAGCAGCGGCGGAGGGGCCGAGAAGGACGATGTCTCGATTTAGCGCCTGCCCCCGCCCACCCGGCGGCCCAGTAGTGCTGGAGGCCATCCTCGAGGTGCTCGACCGGCGCTAGCGTTTGGGAATTCGGTTCGAGCCGACCACGATCCACTCGGGGGTTTCACCCACTGTGGTCGCCCCCACGGCGGGCTGGTTGCCGCCCATCAGGGCGGTTTTGAAGTGCTGCTCGGTGAGACCGCGGGCTTCCCAGCGTTGTTTGTCCTCGTCCAGGCGCTTCTGGCCCCATTCGTCCTTGACGCGGGCGCGCCGGTCGATCAAGCTCTGTGCCGCGCAGGTCAGAGCCTGCTCGCGCTCGTCGGCCGTGAACGGGAGATCGGCCTGATCGAGCAGGTTGCCCATCGAGCGCAGGGCGATGTCCGCGTTCCGTCCTTCGCGGAACTTCGTGACCTCGCCCCCGAGTTGGCCGGGAACGTAGACGCAGCGCCGCGAGCGATTCACGTCCTCGGGCTTGACGGTGACGAGCCCGTCGGCGAGCAGCGATTTGACCGCATCGGCCAGCCCGGGGGAGCCCTGGAAGGCCAGGAAAGCCTTCATATCGGGGAAGAGCCTGTCCAGCTCACGGGGCAGCGCGTCGGTGAGGGCGCGCGCGGCGGCCTGCCGCACCTCGTCGTCGGCGCCGTCAGCCGTCGCCTTCCGACGTGAGCCCGCGCTCACGACTTTGGCGTCGACGGCTTCCTGGGTCACATGTCCGTAGCGCACGGCGTCGTGCAGTCGGCCGGCCGGATTGTCCACGCCGTAGCCGCTGAATCGATCGTGCGGGTAGACCAGTTTGAAAGCTTTCGCGCCCAGCCGCGCCAGGGGCTGGTGCTCCAGGAGGGCGTCCACCTGCGCCTTGACGTTGTCCTTGTTGAGAGCGTCGGCCCCGCGCAGGTTGGCCAGCTCCACGCCGATCTCGCCCATCCGCCTGGAAGCCCGGCGCGATCCTTCACGCTCCTCGGCGCTCTGGAACTCGGCCGCCTCGCAATACATGTAGTGGCTGTAGCACTGTTGCATCTCGGCCTCGAGGGCGGCGATGCGGGTGCCTTTCTCGTCGGCCACCGGAGCCGTCTCCGCCTTCGGCTTTTTGGGGCGCGCGGCGGTCTGCGGCGCGGCCAGGTTGAGGCTGAGCTGGACGGGATTCATCCCGGCTATCATAAACGAAAGCGCCACCCTCCCGCAACGGAGAGTGGCGCCGCGAGCTTAGATTCCGAGACCGCCGCCGCGCAGCAGCTCGAGCGGGGAGGTCAGGATACCGGCCAGGGTGCTGCCGTAGCGACCGGCCTCGGACTCCTCGACGGTCTTGAGAGCGCAATCCGGTCGGGCCGAGTTGCCCGAGCTCTCGGGGTTGGAGGCGAACTCGTTCAGGCACTCGGGGATCTCGAACCCGCAGCTGCCAATGGTATCGGCGAGCTTGGTCTTGTCGCACTCGCTGAGCTGGCCGAGGCACTCCTTGAGAGGCTTGCCGTCCTGGACTTGCTTGAGGCACGCTTCGATGTTGGCGCGCTGCTGCGGGTCGGTGCAGGCCGCGCCCACGATGCCCTGGAGCACGCCCACCATCACGCTGGCTCCGATCGGCACCTTCCCGCCGCTCAGCACGTTCTTGGCCACCGAGGTGACCCCGTTGAGAATGCCGCCCAGCGGGCTGCCGGCCAGGCCGCCGGGTTTGGGAGCATCCTTGGGCTTCTCCTGGCCGCCGCCCCGGGGAGCCTGGGGCTGACCCGAGCTGCCGGAGCAGGCGAAGGCGAAAGAACCGTTGGTCGGCTGGCCGAAAGCCGGGTTCTGGAGGGGCGAGAAGGCGTTCCCGGTGGTTCCCAGAGTCACGCCGCCGAAGGGCATTCCCAACTGGTTGCTCAGCGTCTGCAGCATCTCCAGCATGTTGTCGGTGCCCCCCGGGACTGGATTCTGAGGTCCGTTGGGACCCTGGGCCGAGCCCCCCACGACGTTCTGGACCAGTGCGGTGATCATCGAAATCATTGTCTGCGCGTCCTCCACAACGGTAAGTTTGTGATTGCAGAGTAGGCGGCGCGGACTACCTCCCGGCTACCTGAAGGCTAGAATTTGTGAACAGATGTGAACGGCGCGTTACATTCCATCGTCAGGACAGGCTGAGGAGCGCCCGCTGGTGGGCTTCCAAGAGGGCGATGGAGGGCTCCATGGCCAGCTCCACGCGCAGGCGCTGCTCGCAGACCTTGAACTGGCGCACCGCTTCCTCGGGCCGCCCCTGGGCCATCAAGGCGCCCATCAGCACCAGAAAGCCGTCCTGCGAGCACGAGTCCAGCTCGAGCAGCCGCTCGGCGTACTCCACCGCCTCGGCCGGATCGGCTTTCAGGCGGGCCTGGGCAAAGCGCAGCAGGGCGTGGGTGATCTTGCGCTCGAGCCGGTTGCGGATGGCCAGGGCCCAATCCATGTAGCAACCCTCCAGGTAGGCGCCCCGATAGAGCTCGATGGCGCGCCGATCCTGGCCCTCGTCCAGGGCTTTCTCGAGCTCCTCCAGGTCGTGCCAGCGGGGGAGGTCCGGGTTGAGCCGCAATCCGGCCGAGGTGCGCACGACCGAGTTCAGCTCGCCCGGCCAGCCGGTGGGTTTGAGGTAAGTGCGCAAGAGCGAGGTGGAGGAGTTCAGGCTGCGGCGCCCGCGGGCCGGATCCTCGGGCCAGAAAGCCTCCAACACGACGTCCTCGGAGACGAAGCGCTCGCCGTTGGCGGCCAGCAAAGCCAGCAGGTAGCGAACTTTCTGGCTCTTGTAGACCCGCTCGTCCAGTCGTTCGTCGCCCTTGTAGACCTCGAACCCGCCCAGCGAGAAGAAGCGGGTGAGCGGGGGCTTCACGGGGGCCTCGGCATCGCGGGCCGCGCCATGGCGCGCCAGGGTCTCGCGAACCCCGGCGTCGGAGGAGGACTTGAGCAGCTCCAGAGCCCGCTGCCGGGACGTCGGCTGCAGCGTGCTCATGGCGCGCAAGAGGGTGCGCGGGGAAACCTGGGCCAGTTGCTCCAGGGCCGGCTGGGCCTGCGGGCTTTCCAGCAGATAGGCCGGCAGCCAGGGGGAGAGCTCCGTGAGCAGCTCCAGGTTCTCCGCCAGGAGCAGCCTGCCCAGACTGGTCTCCACCTCGCTGGAATAGGCTTCGCGGCGCTGCCAGGCCAGGGCCAGCCGGGCCCGCGCAGCCACCGAGTCGAGCGACAGGGTCTCGGCCAGCCGTCCCGCCTGCTCCAGCAGGGGCACGGCTTCGGTCGCGCCAACCTGGGCCAGCACCATGGCGGCCTCGAGCTGCAGTTGGGCGCAGGCGGAGGGACCCAGCCGCGGGGCCGTCTGAGCGACCTGGAGAGCCGCCTCCCGGGCCGGACCCGCCTGCCCGCGGCGGGCCGCGATGCGAGCCAGGCCTATCTGGGCCTCGCCGTGGTGGCGACTGAGGCCGGGGGGCTGCAAAACCTCGGAGTAGGCGTTGGCCGAGCTCTCCAGATCGTCCGCGCTCCACAGGGCGCGGGCCAGCGCCAGCAGGCTGCGACGGCGGGCCGGACCGGTGAGGTCGCTCTCGCCCGAGCGCGCCTCCAGGTTTTCGAGCGCCTGGCGCCAGACCGGGTCGAGGGAGCTCCGGTCGGGCTCGGCCTGGGCGGCTGCCAGGGCCTGGCGCGCGGGGGATGGCTCGGAGTCCATGGCCTCGAGGATCGCCTCCGCTTCGGGGGGGAGAGCCCGCAACAAGAGGTCGGGCAGCTCGAACTCGGGGCACGAGTGGCGCACCAGCCACAGCAGGCAGGCGACCTGCAGATTGCGGGCGGCCGGCTCGTCCATCCCGGCCGCTTCGGCCAGTTCGTAGACCCTCTTGGCGGTCGGCACGATACGGGCAGACTCGTCCGAGCTGAGCTCGGCGGACCCGGCCACGGTCTCGGCGGCCCAGACCAGCAGCCGGTCGAGGGCTTCCTGGCGCTGGGCCGCGCGGCGCTCGGTCCCCCGGCCGATCACGCTCTTGACCGACTCGAGGAACGCCTTCATTCCGAAAGGCTTCTTGAGGTAGTCGCCCACTCCCAGACGGATGGCGCGGATGGAATCGGCCTCGGAGGCGTAGCCGGTGACCACGAGGCTGCTGACGTCGGGCTGCCGCTGCTTGACGCGCGCCAGGGCCTCGAGGCCGTCCATGCCTTCCATGCGGACGTCGGCCACCACCAAGTCGAAGGCCGTCACGCTGGCGCGCGCGACGGCCTCCTCGCCACGACTGGCTGTCTCTACCTCGTAGCCGCTTTCGGTCAGGACCCTGGCCAGAACGCCGCGCAGGGAGTCGTCGTCCTCGAGCACCAGGATCCGCGCCATGACCGCCGTTTTCGGGACTATGATCGGTAGCCCTGCAGTTTGGTGTCCGGGACTGGATTTGAACCAGCAACCCACCGGGGACCAGCCTCTCAGACTGGCGCGTTTGCCATTTCGCCACCCGGACAAGAAGGAGTTGGGGTGTCTGGCCGGAGTTGAACCGAGCATCTCAAGAGCCACAATCTTGCATTCTGCCGTTGAACTACAGACACCAGGTTTGGCGACCCCGGCAGGATTCGAACCTGCCCTACGGGCTCGGGGGCCCCTACCCCCGCCACCGGCTTCGTAAACCGGTGCTCTAAATCCAAATGAGCTACGGGGTCGTGAGGGAACGCGGAACGCGCAAGTCGGAAAAGCTCTGGCGTACTCCGGTGCTCTACCGCTGAGCTAGCTGCCCGTGGTGGGCAGCGAGGGATTCGAACCCCCGACAAGCGGCTTAACTTGACGTGTGTATGCTTTTCTGGTTGGGGCGCGTTTCGGTTCCAAAAACAAATCTATAAATAGGTGGACGAAATAAATGGTGAGCTCGGAGAGATTCGAACTCTCAGCATCCTGCTTCTGAAACAGGCCTGTCTACCAGTTGCAGCACGAGCCCAAAAAAGAATTCGCCCACCCGGATCGTTGTCGCGGGTGGGCGAGAGCTTCGAGCTATCTCTGGAGATAAGCTAGGCAGAGTGCTCGCCTTCCGGACGCAGATGCCGCAGGTGTACGAAACGACGAAGTCGTAGCTGCAGAGCGTTTTTCATGGAAGTGGTCATCACAGAACGCATAATAACTCTTTCAGAGCAATTCGTCAAGTTCTCAGTGCGCGACCTTTTGCCTGGAGCGCCACTCGACCAGCTTGTGCACGTCATCGAGCTTGAAGGGCCAGCCGAGGCCCAGGATGATGTGCTCGGCCCCGGCCTCCACGAACTCGTCGAGCTTGGCGAGATCGTCGGGACTGAACAGGGCCACCGTGCGCTCCACTTCTTGTGGATTGCGACTGGCGTCCCGGCACCACTGGTCCAGGATCTCGTTCTTGCGCTTGAACTCGGCCGGCGGGCCGAAGCCGTTCCACATCGTGGCGTACTTGCCCACCAGTTTGAGGGTGACTTTCTCGCCCCCGCCTCCGATCATGATCGGCAGCGGATTGCGCACCGGGCGAGGCGTCAGCTTCTTGAGGCGCTCCAGAATGATGGGCAGGTTCTGGCCCAGATCCTTCAGGCGGCTGGCCGCCGTCCCGAACTCGAACTCGTACTCCTTATAGTCGCGCTCGAACCAGCCCGAGCCGAGGCCCAGGATGAGCCGTCCGCCACTGATGTGATCGAGCGTGCGAGCCATGTCCGCCACCAGGTGCGGGTTGCGGTAGCTGTTGCAGCCCACCAGGTGACCGATCTCGGCGTTCTTGGTGCGGCAGGCGATGGCCGTGAGCAGCGTCCAGGCCTCGAAATGATCGCCGCGGTTGGGCGACTCGGTCACGGGCCGATCCGGCATGGGGGTGTCTTTGTCGCCATAGAGCGGGTAGAAATGGTCCCAGATCCAGAGCGTGTCCACCTGGAGCTTGTCGATGGCCTCAGCGGCGCCAATGATCTCTTCATACGTGCAGTGTTGCGGGTGCAGCTGCACCCCGATGCGAGTCGCCATGGTGTCCTCCTTTGCCCCCCCGTAAAAACGCCTTCTTGCCCGTGGCAGCAACCCCTACCCAGGGGGTTCAGGCTGGCTTAAGGAAAACTTCAGGGTGCCCAACGCCAGCTTAAGGCGCGTGGGCTAACCTATGACGATGCCCCGTACTCTTGCCAACCTGTCTTTGCGCTGGATCGTGGCGGCCGGCTATACGCTGGCGCTGGTGGCAGCGCTCAGCCTGATGGGCTTGCTGCTGCATCACCAGATCCAGGCCTACCTGCTGCGCTTGGCCGAGGTGCGGCTGATGGAGGCCGTTTGGGCTCTGCATCCGCCTCCGCCGGAGGGGCCCAGGGGTCCGATGGCGCTGACGCGGGAGGAGGCGCTCGACCTGGTGCTGAGGCTGCGCCAGGAGGGCTTCGTGGCCCGGTTGCTGGATGCCCAGGGCACTTCGCTGAGCCCGCCCGAGTCGCGCGTGGACGGTTTTCCCAAACCCACTCCCGACGAGCTGGCCCGGGCCGGTCCTCGCCCGCACAGCAAGCTCATCGATTGGAGACCGCCGCCTCCGCGCGAGCGAGACCCGCGTGGGGGCGACCGTGGGCCTCGTTTCCGCGGTGTTCGCCACGGAGACCACCTGGTGTCGCTGATCCGGGTAGGGGAGGAGGAGCCGCTCTTCCTGCAGATGGGCACGTTCTGGGCGCCCTCGCGCGACTTCCTGGCCGCGCTGGCGGAGATGCTCGTCACCAGCGCCGGCGCGGCTCTGGTGGTAGGGCTCCTGGTCAGCTTCTGGTTGGCACGCTCGCTGGCACGACCGCTGGAACGCATGGCAGCGGCCGCCAATCGGGTTGCGGCCGGTGACCTCAAGACGCGGGCCGGTCTCGAGCAGGGCAGCAACGAGATTCTGGCCGTTTCTACCGCCTTCGACGCCATGGTGGAGCAGCTCGAGGAGGCCATCATGGCGCAGCGCCGCTTCCTGGCGGACGCCTCCCACGAGCTGCGCTCGCCGCTTACTTCCATCTCGGGCGTGGCCGAGCTGCTGCCGGACGCCACCGAGGACGAGCGCGGGCGGGCCCTGGCCGTGCTCGAACGGGAGGCGGCCCGCATGAACCGGCTGGTGGACGACCTCCTCACCCTGTCCCGGGCCGAATCGGGAGAGGGGACGATGATTCTCGAGCGGCTCGACTTCGTCGAGGTCGTGCGTGAAACGGTGGACACCATGCACCTGACAGCCGCGGAGCGACGTTTTGACGTGCAGCTGCAGGGGCGCATGCCAATGATCGGCGACCGCCACAGCCTGCTACGCGCCGTGCGTAACGTGCTGGAGAATGCGGTCACCCATGCCCCGACGGAGCAGCCGATTCGTATCGAGGGCCGGGGCAACGAGCTCATCGTGACCGACAGCGGCCCGGGTATCGCAGACGGCGACCTGGCCCGCATCTTTGAACGCTTCTACCGCGCCGACCGGTCCCGCGCTCGCCGCACGGGCGGCAGCGGACTCGGTCTGGCGATCGTCAAAGCCATCTTGGAGGCCCACGGGGGGAAAGTGTCGATCGTGAGCGGGCCAGGTCGGGGCACCAGCGTGCGCTTCAGCCTGCCGGTGCGGGAGTAAACCTTGGCACGAACCAACATCCTGGTCGTGGACGACGAGGAATCCATCCTGGAGCTGCTCGAGATGGGTCTCGAGCGCGAGGGCTACGGCGTGCTGCTGGCCCGCGACGGGAACGAGGGATTGTCCCTGTGCCAGCAAGAGAGCCCGGCCCTGGTCGTGCTCGACTGGATGCTCCCGGGCATGGAGGGGATCGACCTGTGCAGGGAGCTGCGCACGTTCAGCCAGGTCCCCATCCTGATGCTGACGGCCCGGGGGCAGCTCGACGACCGCGTGCTCGGGCTCGACTCGGGTGCCGACGATTTCATGCCCAAGCCTTTCAAGATCAAGGAGTTGCTGGCGCGGGTGCGGGCGCTGCTGCGGCGCTCGGGAATGCTCCAGGGGACGCGGTTGAGCTTCGGCGAAATCTGCCTGGACCTGAGCGAGCGCAAGGTGACCGTCGAGGAGCGTCCGGTCGTGCTGACGTTGCGCGAATTCCAGATCCTGGAGTACCTCATGCGCCACCCCCGCCAGGTTCTGACCCGCGAGCAGATCCTCACCGAGGTCTGGGGCTGGGAGTATCCGGGCGGCGGGAACGTGCTGGAGGTCCACATGAGCGCCCTGCGCGCCAAGCTGGGCGAGAGCGCCCGGCGCTTGCTGCGCACGGTGCGCGGCGTGGGCTACGCCATCGGTCGCTGAAGCAGAGCGTTGGCCAGCCCTCTGGCGCTCGGAGGTTACTCCAGCACGATCTTCTGCAAGATTCCCCCGCGGCCGAGGGCGTAGAGGCTGCCGTCCGCGCCCTGGGTGAGTTCCCCCGGGGGGATGCTCAGCTTCTGCAGGGACTTACCGGTGGCCGGATCGAGCGCCTCGAGGCACTCGGGATGCTGCACGAAGACGGTTCCGTCGGCGTGGACGAAGGCTCTCTGGACCCGGTCACCCGTGTCGGTGGTCCAGCTGGCGCGTCCCTGGGGACCGAGCTGGGAGACCTTGCCCGAGCAGGTCGAGACGACCAGCTCTCCGGAGGGGCCGACGTCCGGCCGGTTCACGTAGGTCTCTTTCGTGTCGAAGCGCCAGAGCTCGTGGCCGTCCCGGCCGTCGTGGGCGGCGACGCGGCCGTCAAAGTTGGTGCTGAGCACGGTGCCGTCGGGCAGCACCGCCGGGGCGTGTTGAGGGCCGCCGGTTGCCACCGGCACGGACCATTGCAGATCCCCCTGGGAGTTCAAACTGTTGAGCTTGCCCTCGCCGGTATAACGGCCCGTGTGCACCAGCCAGCCGCCGTCCAGGCCCGGGGCCAGGCTCTTGGTGTCGCGCAGGTCGGCGGTGAAGGAAAGATCCATCGGCAGGGTTTCGGTATCGGTGATGCCGGTCAGGCCGTCGTGGGCGGCCACCACCACCGTCTTGCCGTCGGAAATGACCGCCGCCGGATAGTTGGCGGGCTGAAAACCCCACTCGCGCTCGCCGGTGCGGGCATTCACGCCCATCACCTGGCCGTCCGGACTGCGCACGATAGCGGTTTTTCCCATTCGCGACTCCAGCACGCCTGGCCAGGTGTGCGCGGTGGAAAGGCTCCGACCGGTGGCGCACGAGAAGCGATGGATCTCGGAGCGGCGGTCGACCGTCTGCGTCCCCACGTAGACCTCGTCGCCAGCGACCACGGGTTTGCTCGCGTTGGGGCCGACCGGAGCGCTCCAGTCGAGCCGCGCCCGCGCGGCACTCGTTTGCATAGCCCCCAGAGACATGTTCGTGCAAAGCATGGGCCGACTCTACCGCCAGGAGCTGAAAATTCTCTGCAGAAACGGGGCTCCATGGCAGGCACGAAAGAAAATCCCTGGCGGCTGAAAACGCCCAGCGGCCAGTCGGAGTATGAAGTCTGGAAAGACGAGGCGAAAGAGGCTCTGGTGGTGCAGGTCGGCAAGACCGAGTTGCGCTACCAGTTACGGTGCATCGAGGATCTCCACGCCATGCTCAAAGCCCACGGCGACTGGATGCTGCTGGGCAGCGCCGACGAGGGGAAGCCCGTGACCGAGGGCACGGTCGAAGCCTGGGCGCGCTCCGAGGGCAATCCGGTCGGAGGCTGGTACGGGTTGAAGAAAGGGCTGCGCGGGCGCTTTGCCAACTACGTCCCGCCGGTGCTCAAGATGCTCGGCCTGGCTGAGGTCGAGGACAAGCCCAAAGGGAATCGGATGCGCGCTCTCTAGGGTAACCGGGACGAACGTCGAATTCCCCCGGCATGAGCGAGCCCGACAAGAGAAAGCGCCGTCAGTTCCTGGCCGATGCTCTGTTCGCTGGAGGCGGGCTGGCGGCCGCTGCTCTGCTGGCTCGCGGATTCATGAAGCCGGGCGAGGCCGTGGCGCAAAGCACTCCGACGCCCAGTGCGTCCCCCAGCGCCAAGCCTTCCTGTCCGCCCACGCCGAATATGCCCGTGCCGGGCGAGATGGTGGCCGAGCCGCAGATCGAGGGCAAGGTGGCTCCCGCGGCCCCCACGTCGACGCCCAATCCGGCTATTCGGGGAGACGTGAAGTAGGCGCCTTCCCCATTTTCTCGAGCACTTTCTCCGAGGTCTCGAGCGCGCCCTGAATCCAGCCCTGCGTGGTCGAGAAGGCTTCGCCGCACACGAACAACGGTTTTCCCTCGACTGGCGTCAGCATGCTCTCGGAAGTCTCCCACGGCCGGGAGCCCGGGTTCCAGGTGTGATAAGCGCCGCCCGTAAACGGATCGCTCCAACGCTTGTAGAGCAGACCGGTCGGCGCAGGGATCTCGCGTCCGTGCAGCTCTTCGAGCTGGGATTCCAGCTCTGCGGCCAGCCCGGGAGTGGCGCACAGGCTGGTGGACACGCCCGGATGGCTGGGATTCTGCAGGCCCTCCCAGAACGTGCTGTCGGTTCCGTCGGAGTAGGCCTGAATGAAGGGTTGCGTGTCGCCCTTCTGGCCGTAGTAGTACACCTGGCCCAACTCGAGATCGGTGAGCGAGCGTCCCGCCTGGATACCCTGATCTTGCCACCAGGGGCGGTCGAAGGTGGCGAAGATGCGCGTCATGGGGTTGGGGGTCACCTTGCCCAGGTTGGCCTGGAGCCCGGTTCCCTGCAGCGTCGGGCTGGCCTGGACCAGCTCCTCGAGCGGCTTTTTCGGCATGGCCAGCACGAGCTGATCGGCCAGAATGGGCACGGCGCCGTCGCGATTCTCGAACGTCAGCCGGAATTTCTTGCTCTCCTCGTCGTATTCGACGCGACGCAGCGCGTGGGTGAAGAACATGTCGGTGCGGTCTCGGCGCAGGTCGCCTGCCAGGGCGCGCGGCAGCGCCTCCATCCCCGTCACGGGAGTGCGATACTCGGTGCCCGGGGTAAAGTCGGCCGCGATGTCGTGCAGGGCCTGGCCCGCGTCCCAGTTGGCCAGGAAGGTCTGATAGCCAACCGATTCGGTGATCAGGTTGACCGCTTCCTTGCTCAGCGAGTGGGCGAGCACATTCTGCAGCCCCATCTCGCGCAACGGCATCCCGTCGATCTCGGCGGTCTGGCGCGCCTCGTTCCAGGCGCCCTCGTCCATGCACTTGAAGCCCGGCACCACGTTCTCGATGGCCATCTCGAGCAGCTGGTCGGCGCTCTTGCCGTGCTCCTCGGGACGCAGGTGGAACGGCAAGACGGCCGGATTCTCGGCCACCTCCCGGTTGGTGTGGCGCTGTCCCCGGAAATACTGCAGATTGTTTTCGCCGCCCACCACGAACTCGCGCGTCGGCAATTGGAAGCGCTCGACCAGGCCGTTGACCAGGTAGTGCCGGGAGGGAATGAAGCGCATCGCGCCCAGATCGAACGGGATCGAGGCTCCCTCCACCTTCTTGCTGCGCGCCCGTCCACCCACGTGGCGCGTGCGCTCGAAGACGGCCACGCTGGGCGCCTGGGTCTTGCCCTCGGGGGGCGCGCTGCCGTCGAGCCCTCGCAGTCTCCACGCGGTATGCAGCCCGCTCATTCCCGCGCCCACGACGACCACCTCGTAGTGTTTGGCGTTCTCCCAGGCGCTGGGAGCGATCGTCGGAGGCTGCGTGGGCGGCTTGTCGAGCCAGCCGTGGCACGGGCCCAGGTCCTTGTGCCGGGAGAGCTCGACCGAGTCGGGGGCGGCCGTGGGGCCGAAGGGGCAGCCGCTGGCGGGTTGGGTTCTGGTCGTAACGGGCAGAGTGGCGACAGAAATCCGCATGCGGATGCAACTTAGGGAAGGGCGCTGAAAGAACGCTGAAAGGCGCGGCTTGTTTGCTTTGCTTAACATCTCGGCAAGAACTGAAACCATCTGCTAACATTTGGGCCGGCCCGCGGTCGTGGTGGGGAGGTATCCTGGGGTCACAGCACACCACGGAGGATGCATCAGCTTGGATACACTGCAGCAGGTCAACCCGCTCGGCACTCTCGGACTCGGATTCACTCAGGGACTGACCGGGGGATTCGTGCCGGGAGCCGCCAGCTCGCGCTGCGCCAACGGAATGTGTGGCGGCACCAGCCCGATGGGTGGCGGGACGGACATGATGAGCATGATGCTGATGCAGAATCAGATGCTGCTCGGGATGATCTCGATGCTGATCCAGCTGATGACCGGCCAGGGCGGCGCCAACGCCGGCGCGCTGGGGGGTAGCCCCGCGAGCCTCGGCAGCACGCCCAGCATCGGCGGTGCCGATTCCGGCTCGAGCTCGGGCGCGCGCTCCTCGGGCACCAGCAGCGGAGCCGGCGCCGGCGCGGCCGACCCCTCGCAGTTCTCGGGGGGCACGGAGACCGGCCGCAAATTGGCGGCCGAGGCTCAGAAGGAAGCCACCAACGGCGACTCCCAGGGCGGCTGGTGTTTCCGCGACGCCGGGCGCGCTCTGGCCAAGGTGGGAATCAACACCAGCGGTGCCAGCGCCTACATGGCCGCCGACCAGCTGGCCAAGAATCCCAAGGTCAAAGAGATCAAGGTCAGCCAGGCCGACCTCCCCAAGCTCCCGCCGGGCGCCATCGTCGTGTGGGACAAGGGCCCGGGCCACGAGCACGGCCACATCTCCATCGCGCTGGGCAACGGAAAGGAAGCCAGCGACCTGGTGCGCAACCAGATCACCAACTACGGCACCAGCTTCCGAGTCTTCATGCCTCTCTAGACGAGAGACGGGAGACGGGCGACGGATGTCGACAACTCCCGGAGATGGATCAGCTTTTCGATTACGTCACCGAACTGCAAGGCAAAGAGCCATGGGGCCACGTCCTGGATGCCGGAACCGGCTGGGGCTCGGCTTCGTGGCTCTTGAGCGTTCCCACGGCCAGCTTCACCGGGGTGACGGGCGATGCCAACTGGGCCCGGCAGCTCCAGACCGACTTCGCCACGAAGCTGCGTCCTTTCGACCGCTTCCTGAGCGGGAACTGGACCGATCCGGCCCTGCTCGAGGGCGAGCGCTTCGACACCGTGGTGGCGGACTATCTGCTGGGCGCCATGGACCGCTGGGCCCCCTACCGTCAGTATCACCTGTTCGAGCGGCTGCGTAAGATGGTCGACCGGCGGCTCTACGTGATCGGCCTGGAGCCCTACCCGGAGCCGCCCCAGAGCGAGGACGAGAAGCTGGTGCTCGAGATCGCGCGCCTGCGCGACGCCTGCCACCTCTTGACAGGGCAGCGTCCCCACCGGGAGTATCCGCTGGCCTGGACGCTGGAGGAGCTGGAGCGCTGCGGCTTCGAGGTTCGCGAGACGCGCGTCTATCCCATTCTCTACAGCCGTCGCTTCCTCGAGGAAGAGCTGGGTCTGACCCGGCGCACGCTGGAGCGTCTCCGCATCCCGGCTCTCGCCCGGGGGCTGGCCGAGGCCGAGAGATCGGTGCGCGCCAGGGCGCTCGAGCACGTGGAGCGTCACGGCGGATTGGCGGCGGGCTCGGATTACGTGATTTACGCCCGTCCACGTTGAGTGGAATCCTTTCGGGTTTGGACCTGACTCCTGCCGACTTGTCGGCGGCAAACCTGACGCGCGCAGCGTTCCAGGGATAGTGAAGGACCCGATCTTCGCGTGACGAATTTTCACGCGTGAACAATCGAATCTCCCGCGCCGCAGCGGTGCTCCTGGTGCTGCTGGCGCTGCTGGTCCCGGCCCGGGCCCAAGACCCCGACGCCTCCCCCTCTCCCGCCGCCAGTGAGGTCTTCACGTCCGAACAGGGACAGATCACGCTGCGAGACAAATTCAACCGGCCCTACGTGCTCCCCAAAGGTACGGCCTGGGTGGGGGTGCGGCTCGATCTCGAGAACGAGGCCATGAACCCGGCCGTCAAGGATTTCGAGACCCTCAGCGCCGGAGACGTCGAGTACGAGGTCAAGGACGACGCCGATTACCAGAAGTTCGCCCTGGATGCCGAGGGGCGAGCCAACGTGCAGTTCGTGGCGTTCACCGACAAGAGCAAGAATCCGGTGGTCTACCAGGTGGCTTTCATGCGCCGCCTCAACGGTAAGGACACCCTGATTCCCATCTCCGACACGACGTGGAGAGCGGGCGACCCCGAGACGATCGGCTCCAAGAAGCTTTCCACCCCCAAGGACCGTGCCCCCAACCAGGGTTGGGAGTGGGCCCTGCTGCTGGGCTTCACGCTGACGGGCCTGGTGCTGGCGTACGTGCTGTTCGGGCGCAGCCTGTTCGAGCGCATGCTGCGGGTCAAGCGGATGGAGGTCACCAACGCGCTGGGCGCCTCCAACCTGTTGGTGCTGGCCGGACTTGCGCTGGTGCTGGTCTGCGCCTTCGGATTGTTCTTCTTTCCCAAAATCCTGTGGGGTAAACAAGTGATGATCTACCTGGTCGTGGGCGGTGGCTGCCTGGCGGCGTTGGGCGCGGGGTACGGCGCCGGCGTGGTCATGACGAAGGCCTGAGATGGATACACCCGGCAGCCAGGCCGACCTGATCCGCATCCGACCCACCATCCTCATCGGGCTGGGGGGCACCGGCGGCGACGTGCTGTTGCGCGTGCGCAAGCGCTTCTACGAGAAGTACGGCACGCTGGCCGAGTTCCCCATCGTGGCTTACCTCTGGCTGGACACGGACAAGAGCGAGAAGCACATCCTGGGCAAGGAAGCGCGCGAGTTCGTGCGGATGACCGACGTCGAGCGGCAATTCCTCACCATCGGCGATACCACGGTGATCACCCAGAATCTCAAAGAGCCGATGAACGCCCACATCGACAAGTGGTGGTATCCCGGGCTGAATGCTCTGGGCCAGATGAACGAAGGCGCCGGGCAGATCCGCGCCTACAGCCGCCTGTCGTTCTTCCACCACTACAAGGCGATTCGCACGGCCATCACCGACGCCAACACGCGGGTGCGCGACCCCCACGCGATGGAGAAGATGATGCATTCGCAGCTGTTGAAAGACCAGGGCGTGCTGGCCCAGGTCGAGTTCAACCAGCCGACCAACGTCTACCTGATCAGCTCCATCGCCGGCGGCACGGGCAGCGGCCTCCTGTTGGACACCGCGTTCATGATCAAGGACCTGTTCCAGGAGGGGAACGTGACGCTGAGCGCGTTCATGGTGTTCCCCGACCACTTCGGCACGGTCACCAACGAGAAGATGAAGGCGAACAGCTACGCCCTTCTCAAGGAGCTGAACTATTACCAGTATGGCGTGCCGTTCTTCGAGGCCGAGTGGTCGCTGGGGACCCGATCGAAGGTGCCCATCCCCCCCTTCGACTACACCTACGTGTTCGACAACCAGAACGCGGCCGGACAGGCGACCGGCGGTCAGCCCGGCAGCCAGGAGCTGATTTTCGAGCTGCTGGCCGACGCGATCTTCAAGGATTTCGCCCAGGGCGAGTTCGCCGATCACAAGCGCAGCGCGCGCGTGAACCTGCGCCAGTACATGAACAAGACCTACGAGCACGAGCATCCGCGCTTCAAGCAGAAGTTCATTCAGCGCTACGGCTCGTTTGGCATGTCGACCATCATGGTTCCGCATGACCGCATCCTTACCGCCTGCGCCTACAAGTTGGCGGCCGAGGTGGTCGACCACTGGTCGGGGAGCGCCAAGGGCGGCTTCAACCAGGCCGACCTGCCGCGCTTTGTCAAGGACGAGTTCCTGCCCGGGCTGCGCCTGCTCGAGGACGAGACCAAGCGCCGCAACGACGTGCTCTTCGCGCTGCTGGACAACAGCGGCCTGGCCGACCCTGACAAAGGCAAGAACCAGGGCCTGCTGGAGGACCTGAGCAAGTGGGCCCAAGAGGTGCAGCGCGCCGTCAACGCGGGCCAGATGGGTCCGCGCCAGACCCTGCGCGACTTCCTCAACGAGAAATTCGAAGAGCAAGACAAACGCATGTGGGCCGAGCAACTGGGGGAGGAGCCCGAGAAATGGGGCCACTATCCCCGCACCATCCGGGCCAATCTGGAGGCGCTGCTCAAGCGCGCAAGCGAGTCCATCCGCGTCAGCTCGTTCCAACTGGTGGACCAGAAGCACGACAGCCTGAAATATTCGGAAGCCGTGCTCAACGAGACGGTCGAGGTGCTGAAAGCCTACTCGATCCTCTTCCAGAAGAAGCTCAGCGACGTGCAAGACGTGCTGCAGCGGCGTCAGAAGGAAGCCAATCGGCGCCTGCAGGAAGTCGGCCGTTACCAGAGCCGCTCCAACTTTGACGGACGCAAGGGCATCATCCTGAGCTATGTCACCGAGCGCTATCTCGAGGCCCTGGTGGGTGACAATCGCACTCCTGGTCTGCTGCGCTGCATGCTGCAGTCGCGCGTTTACAAAGAGGGAGTCGAGCTGGTCAACCGTCTGAGTCAGGCGATCCTGGGTAGCGAACGTCCCGACGGTCGCCGCGGCGGCGGCATGGTGGACCAACTGGCGCAGCTCGCGCGCGATCTCGAGGCGCTCAAGGCCGAGCTGCTGGGCGGTTTCAAGTATTTCAGCCAGAAAGATCCGCAGCCCCAGGCTCTGGTGCTCTACGAGCCGACCGAGATCGAGAACAAGTATTATCCGGCCTACGTGAAAGGCAAAGAGACGATTCAGGCCACCAGCAAGGATGTGCTCAAGCGCCTCGAGCGCGCCGTTACGGGGCTGGCGGCCGACATCGCGGCCGGGCGCACCGAAGATTGGAAGCGGGCCTTGCTGGGCGAAGCGCGCAATCGGTTCTCCGGGTTGAAATCCGACTTCCACGTGGTCAAAGTCCTGTTCACGACGATGGACGAGCAGACCCGCAACAACCACCTGCGCCAGATGTTCTCGCGCTCGGCCTTCTGGGCCACCAAGAGCGGGCTGCACGGCACGTTCACGCTGCCTCAAGAGCAGATTCACACGATGTGCGGACTGCCCTCGGCCGGCGGCATGAGTCCTTCCGACGCGGCCGAGCTGACGGGTTACCTCAACCAGCTGAAGGCTTATATCCAGCGCGAGGTCTCCAGCGAGGTCAATTTCTACCCGATCCCCGAGGCCAGCGAGATCATCTTCTACCAGGAAGCGGGCGGTTTCCCGATCAACTACATGGCGCGCCTGGCCGATCTACGCGGCAGCTACCTCAAGCTCTATACGGGGGGGGAGCCGTTGCACATCGAGTGCAACGACAAGAAATACCCCGACCTGATGGTGCTCACCCAGGAAGAGCGTCGCGCGCTCGAGGAGGCTTATGAGTGCTGGGTGCTCGGTTGTCTCTTTGACGTGCTCGAGTTCCGCGGCGGCGAGTATCTCTGGCAGGAGCGCGACGGCTTCCAGATGCGCCCCCACCCGCTGGGAGACCGACATATGATGCTGGTCAAGCTCACGGCCAATCCTGGCACCCGCGAGAAGCTCTTCAAGCTGGTCAAGCAGCGCCGCGACGCGGTGCTGGCCACCACCGACGTCCAGGAGATGGCCGCCTACGCGGCTCTCTTACAGCACTACAAGCGCGAGGC
>JBDHVW010000050.1:0-57882 GCA_039809865.1 Vulcanimicrobiota bacterium | reverse complement strand
GCCCGCCGAGGCCGCCGCCGGGTTTGGCTTCGAGGGAGCGCCCGCCGAGCCCGCCGCCGGGTTTGGCTTCGAGAGCGCGCCCGCCGAGACGACCGGGGGCTTTGGCTTTGAAGGCGGGCCGCCGGAGTTCGGGTTCGAGGCCGCGCCCGCCGAGGACGCGGGAGGGTTCGGCTTCGAAGCAGCCCCTGCTGACGCCACCGCTGGCTTTGGATTCGCGGCGGCACCGCCCGAAAGTCCCGCCGGATTTGGCTTCGAGGAAGCGGCCACCGGTGCGCCCGGCGGGTTCGACTTCGAGAGCACGTCCGCCGAGAGCGGATTCGGCTTCGAGGGCGCGCCCACGGAGACCGCCGCTGGATTCGGATTCGAGCCGGCTCCGGAGCCCGAGGTAGCCGAGAGCGAAGCCGGTTTCGGTTTCGAGGCAGCCCCCGCCGAGGAGAGTCTCGGCTTCGAAGGCGCCCCCTCCGAGGCAGCCCCGAACGAGGCGGGCTTTGATTTCGAAAGCGCTCCGGTCGCGGAGGAAACCCCGCCGGAGGTTGCCCCGAGCGAGGAAGGCTTCGGCTTCGAAACGGCCCCGGCCGAGGCCGCGCCCGGCGAGGAAGGCTTCGGCTTCGAAACCGCCCCGGCCGAGGCCGCGCCCGTCGAGGAGACTTTTGGCTTTGAAACCGCCCCGGCCGAGGCCCCGCCCGTCGAGGAAAGCTTCGGCTTCGAGGCAGCCCCGAACGAGGCCGCCCTCACCGAAGAGGGCTTTAGCTTCGAGGCCGCGCCCACCGAGGAGAGCTCTGGCCCGGCCGAGGAGGCCCTCGCCGAGGCTGCGCCGGCCGAGACGGTGGCTGCTCTTGACGAGGCCGAGCCCGAAGTGGCCGAGGTGGGCCTGCCCGAGGCAGCGACGCCGTCCCAGGAAGTAGTGCCGGCGGAGGAGAGCGCCGAGGACATCTCCCAGTTCGAGACCCAGGAGGTCCAGCTGCCGCCGGCCCCGGTGGTCCCGACCACGGTGGACGAGCTGATCAACGAGGTCGAGCGCCTCGAGGAAGAAGCGCAGACCCGCTCGCTCTGGGAAGGGACTCCCCGCTCGGTGGCCGCGCTCGATCTCTGCCGTAACTGGATCAGCTCGCATCCGGGCGCGGGCGACGTGCGGGAGCTCTACTTCCAGAACAGCCTGGTCGTCTCGGACCGCCTGGCCCTGGGTGCCCTCTATGAAGCCGTCTGGCTGCTCGAGAACTGCCTCGAGGTTCAGCTGGACGAGACCGTCAGCAAGCGCCTGTGCCAACTCTACGCCGCTATGGCCGACCTGTTGCTGCGCCAGGAGCGCTTTGACGAGGCCTTGCCCTACTGCCTGCGTCGTCTGGAGCTCGCCCCCGAGGACAGTGAGGCTCGCGACGTCGTCGAGAAGGGTTTGGCCGCCTGGGAGACCTCCGCTGCCGACCTGGGTCAAGAGGTCGAGTATCGCCGGGCCCGCGCGCGCATGCGCCTGCTGTCCCGGGCCGGCACCTCGACGGAAAGTCTCCGGGCAGTCGGGCCGAGCGAAGGCGAGGCCGAAACCGAGAAGGCGCCCGAGGCACCGAGGGTCGAGGCCGAGACGGCCACCGTCGAGGAGGCGCCCCCGCAGGCCGAAGAAGCGCCCGCTCAAGCCGAAGAAGCTCCTGTCCAGGCGGAACAAGCGCCGGTCCCGTCCGAGGAGTCCGGGGTGGAAGAGCCCACGCCCGCGCCCGAGGAAACCCGACCGGAAGAGGAGGCCCGCGCCCAGGCTCCCCAGGCCGAGGAAGCCCCCGGGGTCGAGGCCGAGGCCGCCGTTTCCGAGCCCGAAAGCGCGCCCGCCGTGGAGGAAGCGCCCCCGGTCGAGCAAGCCGAGCTTCAGCCGGCCGTCGAGGAGACGCCCGCGCAGGAGTCGGCCGAGATTCCCCCCGAGGAGTCGGGCGAGCGAGACGGCTCCGAGCGCTCCCTGGCCAGCCTGGAAGCCTCGCTGGAAGCCGTGCTGACCGCCGACGAGCCCCCCAGCCCGCCGGCCCCGGCCGACCCGCTGGACTCGGCCCGGGAACGCCTGCTGGCCAACAGTCACGACATGAATGCCCTGCGCGAAGTCAACTCGCGCCTGGAGGGCAGCGAGCGCATCGCTTTCTACCGCGATTTGTGCAGTCAGAAAGGCGACGATCCGCAGCTCTTCATCCACCTGGCCCGCGCCCTGATCGCGGGCGGCCAGCCTCAGGTGGCCGTGGTGCAATTCCAAAAAGCTCTCAAGCTACGGCCCAATCCCGAGGTCACCCGCGAGCTCGCGGCCACCTACCAGGGAATGGGCAAAGCCGCGCTGGCCAGCAAGCTGCTCGCCAGTCTGGACTGATCCGTCCTTCCGAACGAAGGACTCAGCGTAGCCCCCGATGAGCTGGTCAAATTCATCCAGCCGGGCGAGACCTCGGTCATCCTCTACCGCGTGACCGGCGGTGACCCGAGCGGCATTCTGGGCAAGCTGCAGGCCAACTGGCAGCTCTTCCTACCAGCGGCACCGGCGCGGTCCGCGTGGGCGACGCGCGGGCGGCTGACGGCACGCTCCAGCTGACTTCGGCCCCAGCGTCGAAGAGCTGAGCTCGGACGCCCTGGCCGACCTGACCGCCATTCGCGTGCGCTTCGACACCGTGTCGGGCGAGGGCACGGCCGGTCAGCTCGAGACTCAGGTAGACCGCGGTCGCGCTGGACTCGCCTTGTCGGAGGCGCTCGAGGTGCAGATCACCAGCGCGACCCTCAGCGTGCAGGCCGGCGGATCGGTCAGCGGGGTGTCGAGCAACCTGGGGGGCATATCAACGGGTTGTCTGACGCCAGCGACGGGCAGCACGAAGTTCAACAACATCAGCTTCTTGTCGATTTACGCTCCTCTCGGAGCCTCTTGCGAGCCCGTGGGTGCCTGCGTTTTGGAGGGTCAGGAGGTGGCAACACCGGGTCCACCTCGTAATAGGGACATTTATCCATGATCGACTGGCGCCGCACGGTCATCCGCCGCGGCCTGTCTCGGCGTGGGCGGACAGGGCACCGGCCATACTTTGGCTCGGAAGGGTCAATCGTCAGCCGGCGCATCGGTCGGGTGAGCACCCGATTCAGCAGGCTGCCCAGGGCGTGCAAGGGGACGGGCCTACGTACGCGCGGCCCCTTTCGATTCAGGGTATTGAGCGAATGACGCACGTGCGTGTCGGACGCCAGGGAGAGCAAGAAGTCGCGGGCCGTGGTCGACCACAGCTCGCCGTAGTGTTCCCAGTAATCATGGTCGCGGCCGCGGATGAGCGCCCAGGCGATCCGCTGATCGCGAGCCAGGCCCAGGAGCAGCGGCCTGAGCGCCGCCTCGGGTTTGCCCGCCTGCAGCCAGGCAGCACCTTCGTTGTAGTAGCGCGCGGGTTGCCTGGTCGGGATCTGCCTATACTGCTCCAGCGCCTCTCCCAGCCTCCCGGCGCGGTGGAGCGCCGCGCCCAGCTCGAGCCTGGCTTTCGCATTCGGCCGCAGCTTGACTCGATGGGCCCGTGCTTCTAGAGCCTCGTCGCCCCGATCTTGACGCTCCAGGACTTCGGCCAGAAGCTCTACCGACTCGGGTTGCGGATCGATCTTCCGGAGCAATCGCTCGGCCTTCTGAAGTTTACCCTCGTCGGCCAGTTTCTCGGCCCGCTCCAGACGCTGGGGCGCGCGCGCGGCACCTCGCAGCCTCTGGTCGAGCCTTGCGCAGAGCCTGGTCAGCTCGCGTTGCGCCTGCCGAAGCACGGATGTGTCTCGCTCGGCTTCGAGGCAGGCCGCCAGCTTCTGTCCTGCTTTCAGGAGCTTCGGAACGCGCCGGATCGCTTGTGCGCCTGCTACCGCGGCCTCGGCTCGCTCGCGCACTTTTTCCCAATCGGGACTGAACTCCGGAAACGTCTCCCGAACCCTGGTTTGAAGCGATCTCCAAGCGCTCGGCTCGAGGTGGGTGCGCAGGTCTTCAGCATCCTGGAAGCGCCAAACTGGCCGCTGCCGCACGCTTCCGCGCCCATCCCGTTGCGACTGGATGAGGAGGTAGCGGAGACCTCTCTTGAGTAAGAACATCGTCTGTAATCCTGTAGTTCAAGTCTTCAAGAGTGAAACTACAAAATCCTCCACAAGGACTGAAACCCCATAGTCCGGTCTCTGCAGAGGGTCTCCTCGTAAAGCTTGTTGGCCTCGGTCAGCACCGAGGCGACCGTAAATAAGGCGGCCATTGACGAGCCGCAAGGCGGGCGGTGCGGCAACGCCCTCATCTCAAGGCGATCATCGTGGCACCAACCAGCGCGAGCCCGTCAGCGACGAGGGCTGCGCCATCCTGAACGTCCTGCTGGCCCGTGGTTTGACGCTCGTCATCGTGGAGAGCAGCTGGCAAAGGCTGGTGGGACATCCTCCGCCAGCGCGTCGACTGCGAGTTCCCGTAGCTCGAGCCGCCGGCTCGGGCTTTTCATTTTTAGCTGGCTGTCGGGGGCTCTTCCACCAGAGGCTTGATGTTGCCCTCGGCCAGCTCGGCGCGGGTCATGCCGATACCGCCCAGAACATCGCTGGCCGTGCTGTACATGAAACCGTGGTCCACGCTCAGGCGCTCCAGGGCATACTCGTGGCCTTTCGTCTTGCAGTGCCAGTAGAGATACTGGATCATCCACAGCGCATGGGCGAAACGCGCGATCTTGGCGGGCTCCAGCTTGCGCACATGGGGCGGCTGGGCCGAGAAGCACTGGATGAGGAAGCTCAGGTGGTTGCGCTGGATCTCCATCGGAGAGCCTCCCCGGAAGCCCTGCACGACCTCGGCCACCGTGCGCAGGGACATGTTCATGGGCTCCGAGAGCCCGCCCTCGGCACGCCCCCGCAAGGCCTCGCCAAAGTGAGCCGAAGCGCCCATGTGGTCCTGCTTCCAGACGCACTGGATGGCGGCGAACATCGGCCGGTCCACGCTCACCGGCGCCGCCGGCGGGGCCTTGGTGCCTTTGGTGGTCAGCTTCTCCTCTTCTTTGTCTTTCTTTTTCTTGAAAACGGAAAGAAGCTTGTCGAGCATAACGTCCGCAAAGTTCCCGAAAGATCAACCCTTCACCTTTTCAGGTTGCTTTCAGGGTCAGCCGCTATCCTGGGATACGATGCGTAAAAGTCTGCTTCTCCTTCTTTTTCTGGCTTTGACCCTGGTGCCCGTGGCGGGGGAGCGCCGGGGTTGGCTGACCATCTACAATGACTCCCAGCAACAGGTGGATGTGACCGTCTCCGGTTTCTGCACCAAGCGCCTGGACCCCAACTCCAATCACACCTTCGACCTGCCGATGGGCGACTATCAACTCTCGGGCATCTCGCGCGAGGGTAAGCGCGTCTACGCCAGTTGCTCTTTGAGCGACACCAACCCCTATACCCAGTGGAATATCACCGACTGGGAGTTGGGCCGCTGAAGCCGGACAATCACTTCTTCAAGCTCAACTGGAGCCTGTACGAGAAGATCCTGGCCGGCAACTTCCTGTTCCACCGCGAGGGATTCTCGCTCATGCACGAGCTGCTGCGCTTGCTGCCCCGGCCCCTGCGGGTGCTCGATCTCGGCTGCGGCGACGCGCGTCTCATCCCGGGGCTCCTGCAGGGTCTCGTCGTCGAGCGCTACGAGGGCGTCGATAGCTCGGCGCCCGCGCTGGAGCGCGCCCGCGAGAACCTGAGCGGATTGCCGGCCACGCTCACCGAGAAAGACCTTCTCTCGCGCGTGGAAGCGGGCGGCGAGCCCTTCACGGTCGGAATGGCCTCCTACTCGGCCCATCACCTGCTGCCCGAGCAGCGGCCCGCCTTCTACTCGCACCTGAAAGCGCTGGCGCCCACCTGGTTGTTCTTCGACATCTTGCGCCAGGACGACGAGACGCGCGACCAGTTCAACCACGCCGTGGTCACGCGGGCCGAGCACGACTGGCATACGCTCGACCCGGAAGAGTACCAGCTGGTCAAGGAGCACATCCTCAAGAGCGACTATCCTCTCTCGCAGGCCGAGCTCTCGCACCTGGCCGAGTCCAACGGTCTGCAACTGGAAGTCTTGTGGCGCGACGCCGTGCACACCGGGGGGCTCTGGAAGCTGACGGCGTGAGCCGCTGGCAGGGCAAGACCGCGATCATCACCGGCGCCGCCTCCGGCCTGGGGCGCGCGCTGGCCGAGACCCTGGCGGCGCGGGGCGCGCGGGTCGTGGTCAGCGACCTCAACGGTCCCGGAGCCGAGCAGGTGGCGAGGGCCATCGGGGGTCGGGCGGTGACCTGCGACGTAACCTCGCCCGAGCAGGTCGCGCAACTCTACGCCAGCGTGGACCGCCTGGACTACAGCTTCGCCAACGCAGGCTTCGCCATGGCCGGAATGGCCCACGATCTGACTACCGAGCACTTCGAGGAGCTCCTGGCGGTGGACCTCACGGGCGCCATCCGGTGCACCCAGACCGCTTACCGTCGCATGCGCGAGCAGGGCAGCGGGCACCTGGTGACGACCGCCTCGCTGGCCGGCCTGGTCGGCTTTCCGGGCATGCTTCCCTATTCCACCGCCAAGGCGGCGCTCGTTCGCTACTCGCTCGACCTGCGCGTGGAGGCCAGCCTGTGCGGCGTCAAGGTCACCACGCTCTGCCCCGCCTTTCTTCACACGGGCATCTTCGAGTCGGCCCGCATGATCAACCTCGACTCCGCCGGCATCCGGAGCAACCTCCCCATGCCCATCGAAGCCGTGGAGCCCGCCGTGGTGGCCCTCTTGCGCGGCGTGGAGCGCAATCGGGCGGTGGTCACGTATCCCTGGTATTCGGGCGTGCTCTGGTGGCTGCATCGTTTCAGCCCGGGCGTCCTCCAGCTGCTGTCGAGACTGATTTTGCGGAGCGTCCAGAAGGGGAAAATTATTCGCGAGCCAGGGAGCGATCCTGGAAGGTAATTCAAGCCATCGAACAGAAGTTCTCTTTCATGGCTATGCGTACCGACGAAATCAGACTGCTGAGCGCTTCCGAGTTCATCCAGGCGGTCGGCTGGACCGATGCCCAGCTCAAGGACCATATGCAAAATGGCCGCGTGCGATTCCTGGTGGGAGCCGACGGCACCCAGCGCATCCCCGAGACCGAGGTCCGGCGGATGAAAGGCGAGTTGCCGGTGCCGGTGGACAAGAGCCAGGACCTGCGGCTGACCGTGGTGCCGATGGAAGTGCACCTGGAGTCGATCGCTCTGCTCAAGCTCGAGCGCAAGGAGCGCCGGGCGGCCCAGAAGCGCGGCCGCCGTCTCGAGCGCGAGTTGATCGCGTCTCAGGTGCAACTTTCTGGAGCCCAGAAGAGCCTGGCCGAGAACGCCGAGTCGCTCAAGGATCGTCAGCGGGTCGACCAGGAGAAGGGTGAGCTGACCGAGCGCCTGCGCCAGTTGGAAGCGCGTCTGGCAAAAATGCCGGCCTGGGTGCGTCGCCTGTTCGGAGCGGCTTAGTAGGGCTGAACCGGTCCGACTGCGAATCTCCCTTCTTGTGAGAATACTGCGTTGGTCGTTTCTTCTGCTTTTGCTGGCTCAGCTCGGTTGTGGCGCCATCCTCCAGGGGGCGATGGAGCAGGCTGAAAAGAATCAGTCTTCAAAACAGATCGCCAGCGAGGGCGATCACCTCGAGATCACGGTTCCCGGGTCCTGGGAAAGCGATCGTAGCCTGAACGACAAGGCCGATCTGGGCGCCAAGTATGCGCGCGGCGAGAAATACATCATCCTGCTCGACGAGAGCAAGTCCGACTTCGAGGACATGACCCTCGAGAAGCACGCCAAACTGACCCTGGATGCTCTGCAAACGAACCTGGGAGGCGAGAAAGAAGAGGTCTCGTTCGAGCACCTCACCATCAACGGCATGCCCGCCGTCCAGGCCATCGTCCACGGCAGCTCGGACGGCATCAAGGTGGTCTTCATCCACACCACGATCGAGACGAAAACGACCTTCTGCCAGGCGCTCGCCTGGACGCTCAGCTCGCGCTGGGATCAGAACAAGTCCGAGCTTCAGCAGGTCGTGCGTAGCCTGCGCGAGGTCAGCCCGGCGGCGACCAGGACCCCCTAGTTACTTCCTGGGAACCGGCAGCGGCCCGGGGTCTCCCTTGTCGGGCGGCCCGCCCCACGTGGCGTGCGAGTCCGGAAATGCCCCGTTGGGGCTGGAGTAGGCTTCCTGCTTCTGATAATCGGGGTAGCGGGTCTGCTCGGGATAGAGCCCGCTCGCCTCCTCGCCGGCTTCGGTCTTGCACTCGAAGTGGGCGTAAGCATCGGGGTCGGCCAGGTGCTGCAGCACCAGCCTGGGCAGCGGCTGCAACTTCAACCCCATCGAGGGCTGCGGGACGTCGGCGCGCAGGGGCCCGGCCAGGGTGATCAAAGCGGTAAGAATCAATCCGAATCGAGTCGCCATCGAGGAATAGTATACCAGGGCGCTGCAACTACGTCATTAGTATAGTCGGGGGGGTATCCGGGGCGCGAGGGCTCACCGGGCTCACAGAAAGCGCACGACCAGCAGAGATTGGTCGTCTCGTTGGGGCAACGTGGCGCAGTGGGCGTCGAGTTGCTGTTGGAGGAACTCGACCAGGGCCTGGGAGCTGCGGTTGGGGGCCTGGCGCAGGCCGGCCAGCAGGCGCTCGGCCTCGAAGAGCTGGCCGGACGGAGAGGCGGCCTCGAGCACCCCGTCGGTGCTCATCGCCAGCACGTCGCCCGGACGGACGGCGATGGGGCCGAGTTGCTCGTACTCCGCTTCGGCCTCGATGCCTAACGGCAGGTTCTGGGGAGTGCTCAGCTCTTGCTCCTGCCCCTGGCTGTTCAGGAGATAGGCCGGAGGCTGTCCGGCCGAGGCGAAGGTCATCTCTCCCCCGGGCGAGAGCACCGCCAGGGATAGGGCCACGAAACGCTCATCCCCCACGTCGTGGGACAGCAACGTGTTCATCCGCCGCAGGATGCGCGCGGGCGAAAGCTCTCCACAGCCCTCGAGCAGCAGGGTGCGCAGATAGGCGCGGGCCGTGGCCATCAAGATGGCCGAGCCGAACCCGTGGCCGGTCACGTCGCCCAGTGCCACGGCCAGACTTCCGTCGGGCAGCGGCAACAGGTCCGCGAAGTCGCCGGAAAGGTCAGCCGCGGGCGTCACGGAGGCCCAGGCCTCGAAGCGGTCCAGGTTGACCGGGGCACACATCAGGTGGCCCTGGATCTCGCGAGCCAGCTCCAGCTTGGCCTGCAGCGAGCGCAGCGCGCCCTGCAGCTGGTAACGCCGGTTGCGCTCCACCACGTAGCGCAGACCGCGTACCAGGGCCGGGCCGCTGACCTGGCCCTTAATCAGGTAATCCTCGGCTCCCAGTTGCACCGCGCGCAGGCCGGAGGCCTCGTTGGAAGAGCTGGTGAGCACCACCACGGGAACCTCGGGGACCCACTTGTGAAGCTGCTCGAGCGTCGACAAACCCTGGCTGTCCTTCAGGCCAAGGTCCAGCAGCACCACGTCGCAGCGCTCGGTGCGCAAATGCATCGTGGCGGCCGCCAGAGTGTCCACGCAGTCCACCCGGAAGCCGTACTGCTTCAGAAGCCGGCGGATGAGCCACTGATCGTAGGGGCTATCTTCGACCAGCAGCACCTCAAGCAAGTCGCGCTTGTTTTCGCACGACTCCAGCTCTTCCCTCATCGCGCCGGACCCCGCGGACGACAAGGAAGGCCGATTGTATGCTGGCACTCTGTCATCTTACTCATGGCGGCGCGGTCGGTCTGTGGCCTCGGTCACATGCTGCCCGGGGTGCCCGTGCACCGAATCTTGGTGGGCGCCTTCCAGCCGTAATGCTGCTCCAGCCAGTGCAGGCTGGAGTCCAGGTCGCCCACGGGTTGGCCCTGGGCGTCGAAGACCAGCACCGTGGGGGTCGAGCGGACTTTGTGCTGCAGGGCCACGGGACGGTCCCAGTCGCCGATGTTGACCTCCGAGAGGTGCAGCTCGGGGTGGCTACGCGCCAGCCCCTCCAGCGAGGGGATGACCTGCCAGCACGCCGGGCACCAGTCCAGATAGAAGACGACGACGTTGGTCTTGCCCCCCGTCACCAACTGCTCCAGGCCGACCTCCGAGCCGGGGGTGGCCACGTTGGGCTCGTTCGGCAGACCGGCATAGGTCGGAGGGCTCGATAGCGCGAGCTCCATCCCTCCGGCGCGGGGCTCCACCCGGTGGCCCAGCAAGCGCGCCAGCTCGGCCACCGAGACCAGGGTGCGGCCCTGAGCATCGACCTCGGCCCGCACCGGCTGGCCCTCGAAGTAGACCCGGCCGGGACCCACAAGGTCCCTGGCCCGGCATTCGGTTTCGGGGGCACGGCTGAGACACCAGCCTCCGTAGACGCGGTGGCCCTGCAGGCCGAGGGCGAGCATCAGGGGGCGAAGCTCGGCTTTCATGCCATCGTTTTGACCCACGACCTCGCCCGGAAACGGGCGCTGGTCGATGGTCAGCGTATCGGCCCAGGCAGGAGCCAGCAAAATCAGGACAGCCAACAGGAGGCGCATCGTAGCGTTTTTCCGGTCCGTGCGCATCGATCCTCCCTGGCGAAATGGTCTTGAAATGTTCAAACTCTGCGCCCCTCGAGACCCCTATACTGAGAGCATGGAAGCAATCCGTCCCGCCCTGAGTCCCGCGCCCGCCCCCCGTCCGTCGGCTGCAAGCCCCCAGCAGCCGGTCGACCGGGTCGAGCTGGGACGCGCCAGCGATGACGTCGTACCCCCGCGCCTGGCGGAAGCCCTGCGCCGCTCGGGACGGGTCTACTACGACGCCGGGCCCGACGGTAAGGAGCAGCGACGCTACTACGGCAATCTTTTGAACGAGGCCGGCAACCTCAACCCCCAGAAACTTTTCTTCCGCCTGTCCGAGCTCGTCGAGGAGACCCACAAGCAGCCGCGCAGCTACGATCCGGACCAGTATCTCTACAGTTGGGTCGACCTGCGCCCCAATCTGCGGCTGAACTGCATCTACGCGCCCAACGCCACCGAGGGTATAGCGGTGCGGGGCAAACCGGACGACTTCAACGAGAAGGTTGCCACCGGGCGCACCCGGCGCGGCCGGGAAGTGTTCGGCAATCGCTCCGTCTACACCCAGGCCCAGGAGTGGGCCAAAGCTCTCAGCAGCGGCCCCACCAACGCCCTGCAGCTGGCCCAGAAAATCGCCGAGATCGAAACCAAGAGCTATTTCAACTGCGAGCACGTCGTGCCGCGCATCTGGTTCGGCGATCAGGCGCCCATGCGCGGCGATCTGCACCACCTCTTCACGGCCAACCAGGAGACCAACGGGAACCGCTCCAGCCGGCGCCTGGTCGATTTTCCAGAATACGACGGGTCCGACGGCAAAGGCCTGGCTCCTTACAAGGACAATCGCTACGAGCCCGCCGCCGGCAAAGGCGCGGTGGCCCGGGCCACGCTCTACTTCCTGCTGCGTTACCCGCGCAAAGTGGGAGATGACCCGCGCGAGATTCGCCCCGAGGATCTGGCTACGCTGCTACAGTGGAACCGCGAGTATCCCGTAACGCTCTACGAGCGGCACCGCAACGCCGCCATCCAGGAGCTGCAGGGGAACCGCAATCCTTTCATCGACCACCCCGAGTGGGCCGACAAGATCGACTTTACCCAGGGTCTGCAGAAGCCCAGGCCGGAGGGGATGCAGCCTCCCCGGCAAACCCAGCAGAATGGTCGACCACAGCAGCCCAAGCGTAACCAGAAACCCAAGCCCCAGGAGCGCTTCCGCCCCCAGGGAAGCCAGCGAAACCGCCCCAAGCGCCGCTGGCGCCGCTAAGCCTCTTCTCTTCGCACTGCTGGTCTTTCTGGCGGTCGGATGCGGCGGCGCTCCACCGTCTCCGTCGCCGAGCGCCAGCCCATCCACCTCGGTGCAGGTCGACCTGCAAACGGTCCCCAGCGCCTCGCCCCTGCCTGAGAACGAGACTCTGGCTCAGTACGCGCGTCGCCTCGAGGGCACCCATTCTTACGGGCTCTACTTCGGGGGCAAGAAGGCCGGCTGGAGCACGATGAGCTTCAAGGTGGAGAAGCGCAAGGGGGTCGAAATGCTGGTCCAGCGCGACGAGTTCCACATCCAGCTGGTCATGGCCGGCTCCAAGAACAGCATGGTCGACACCTCCGAGCATTGCTACGCGCTCACGGGCGAGGGGCCCATTCTGGCCGCCCACGAGCGCACCGAGGAGGACGGCGGCGTGACCGAGATCAGCGTCGTTCCCGTGGGTCACGAGCTCGAGATCACCACCCGGGCGGGGGGCCGCACGACCCGGCGACGCGCGCGGGTGGAGCGCGACACGCTGGCGCAGACGCGCAATTTCGAGCGCTGGTTGCGCAGCGCCAAACCCGGCGACAAGTTCCAGGAGTTCCTGGTGGACTGGACCGACGACCCCGTCGAGCAGGAGGCCCAGTTCTCGTTCGAGGGCCGCGAGGAGATCGTCTGGGGCGGCGTGCGCACCGAGATGAACAAGGTCAAGCTGACGCAGGACGGCGGCACGATGGAGACCCTGCTGCAAAACGACGGCACTCCCTGGAAGGCCAGCGTGGGCGGCCTGATCGAGATGCGCGCCGAAGATCTCGAGACGGCCAAGAAACTGGACAAACCGGTCGACATGCTGGACGTGACGGCCGTCAAGGTGCAGCGTCCCATCCAGACCGACGAGGACCTCGAGCACCTGACCCTCGAGGTCGAAGGGCTGGGCGACTTCAAGCTGCCCAACAACCATCGTCAGCGCTCCTATCAGAAGGACGGGAAGACCTACTGGGAGTTCCGGCGCGACTTCCGGGTAAAGGAGAAGGAGCCGCTCACGGCCTCCGAGCGCGCCGAGTATCTCAAGAGCACGCCCGCGCTGCAAACCGACGAGGTCATCACGGCGCTGGCGCGCAAAGTGGCCGGGAAAGGCACGCCCGTTCAGCAGGCCGATCGGCTCCAGGACTGGATTTACAAGAACCTGCAGAAGACTTACAGCCGCAACGCGAGCACGGCGCGCGACGTGCTGAAGAACAAGGCCGGCGACTGCACCGAGCACGCCCGACTGTTCACGGCCATGGCGCGCTCGCTCGGCATCCCGGCCCGGGAGGTGGGCGGACTGGTTTCGGCCGCGCCCCAGCCGATGTTCGCCTGGCACGCCTGGACCGAGATCTACGACGGCCATCAATGGGTTTCGGTCGATCCCATGTGGAACGAGGTCTATGTCGACGCGACGCACCTCAAGATGTCCACGGGAGACGACGATTTTGGCTGGGTCAACGTGGCCGGCTCAATGCGCGTCCAAGTCCGATAAGGATTGAGGTACCGCACGGATCACCCTCTCGAAACACTGTCTCGGCGGCCTGTTCCATCTTATGATGCAGGTGAAATCAGGCGGTTCCCTCGGGAGCTGCAGAGATGGAGCATAGAGACAATGACCTTGAAGCATAAGATCCTCGGACTGATCGGTGGAGTGGCCATGATGGCCAGCGTGGGCGCGACGACCCCCGCAGAGGCGCAGATCTCGGTCCCGATTCCGGGCACGAACGTCCGAGTGAACGTGGGCGACCCGTATTACTACAACAACGGGTATTACTACAACAACGGTTACTACTACGACAACTACAATCGGCCCTATGACAACCGCTACTACAACCGCTACAACGACAACTACAACCGCGGCTTCTGGGTCGACGGCTCGGGCCGTGCCCGCTGGAACAACGGGTTCTACACGGGCTGGCGTGGCAACACGTATTACCGCAACGGCTGGGCGCGCAACTACCGGAACAACTGGTAAAGGCTAGCTCACCGAGGTGAGGCTCCACCGAGAGGTGGGGCCTTTTTCATCTGGGGGCGGTGGCGATGGCGAACCGGCTGATGCCCAGCTGGCGCAGGGTGTCCATCACGGCCACCACGCGGCCGTGGGACACCTGCATGTCGGCGCTCAGAATGAGACCATCCTCCTGGAGAGCGTGCAGCCCCCCCGGCCGGGTCTGGCAGAGAGTCTCGACGGCGCCGTTCAAACCCTCCAGCGTGACCGGGCTCTGGTTGAGAAAAATCGCGCCGGCGCGATCCAGGCTGACGGTGACGTCGGGAGCCTCGGTGGCGGGACGGGCGGTGGCCGCCAGCGGCAGGTCCACCGGGATCGCCTGCTGGTGCACCAGCGCCGCCGTGGACAGGATGTAAAAGACCAGCAACAGGAACATCACATCGATCATGGGGATGATCTCGAGCCGAATTCCCCGCCTGCGACGCCGCTCCGGAAAGAGCTTCCTCACGCGCGCAACACGACCAGCTCGGCCGCCAGCAGCTCGGCTTCGTCCAGCAGGCCGTCGATGAAGCTTCGAAACCCGTTGAAGAACAAGATGGCCACCACGGCGATCACGATCCCAAAGGCTGTCGCCACCAGAGCCTCGCCGATGCCAGCGGTGATATGACCGGTGTCGGCGCCGGGATCATGGGCCAGGCGCTGGGCCACGACTCGGAAGACCCCCATCATGCCCGTGATGGTCCCCAGCAGGCCGACCAGGGGGGCGGCCGTGACGGCCGTCTCGAGCACGGGCAGATAGCGCTCGAGGGGCGGCAGCGAACGGCGCGCTGCCACGGCCAGGGCCGCCTCCAACACCTCCGGGGAGCGGTCCCAGTGCTCGGCAGCGGCCAGGCCGACCTCGGCCACGGGACCTTTCTGTCCGCGCAGCCACTCGCGCGCCTCGGCCAGCTTGCCGTCCCGCAGCAAGTCGCGCAGGCGCGTGCGGAAGGCCTGTCCCCCGCGCTGCATCCCGGAAAGCCGGTACAGCCGCTCCAGGATGACCGCCACCGTGAGAATCGAACCGATCAGGAGAGGGATCATCACGATCCCGCCCTGGTTGAAAAGCTGGCTCACTCGCAGAATGGAGTTTACTCAGCCGGCAACATACTCCTGGCGGAGCAACTCCTCGGCGATGCCGTCCAGGTCCAGCACCTTGTCGGCCGCCCCCAGCTCGATGGCCGAACGCGGCATGCCGAACACGGTGGAGCTGGCCTCGTCCTGGGCCAGGGTCGGATATCCGCGCCGGTGCAGGGCGAGCATTCCCCGGGCGCCGTCGTCGCCCAGGCCGGTCAACAGCACTCCCAGGGCCTTCCCGTGCCAGTAGCGCGCCACGCAGCTCATGAAGTGGTCGATGGAGGGCCGGGGTCCCAGCAGTTTGGGGCGCGACAGCACCCCCGCGCGTCCCATGCCCAGGTGGCGACCTCCCCCGCCGGCCAGCAGCACCTCGCCCGGCCGAGGTCTCTCTCCCGCCGCCGCCAGTAGCACCGGCAGGGCGCAATTGGCGCTGAGGTAGTGGGCCAATCCGGCCACGAACGGAGGAGCGACGTGCTGCAGGATGACCAGACTCGCCGAGTAGTTGGCGGGCAGCCGTCGCAATAACCGCGCGATCGCTTCGGGGCCCCCGCTGGAGGCCCCGATGCAAATGAGGGGAAAGGGTTCCGGCGAGCGCCGGCTTGGCCTTTTGGGCCTCAAGATGAGCGAGATTTTCGCCAGACGGTCCAACAGGCAGTCCTCCCAGTCGGCGCTGGCGGTCAGGCGAAGCGCATCGAGAACTCCCGCCGTCATGGCCTCGAACGGGTCCTCTCCCCCGGAGGACAGCAAGAGGATGTCGCACTCGAGCCGGGCCGAGAGACGGGCCGCCAACCGCACCCCTTCCGCGGTGGTGTGGCCCAGGTCGAGGACGAGCAGGTCGGGGAGGTCGCGGACGTAGAGAGCATTTGCCTCAGCCTCGCTGCAGGCCGTCCAGGGCACTTCGTTCCGGCGCGCGACGACATCCGCCAGATTGGCTCGAGCGGAGGGGTCAGCCTGAACGATGGCCACGCGCACTTTCTTGCCTCCAGGTGATGGTCGCAGCCTCATCATCGCCCCCCGAAGGGAGAGCATGACAGGCGGACTGATCCACAAGAGGCGGTATCGCGATCCTAAACGGGTACTTCCAGCGAGCTGGTGGACGTGCGCAGGCGGTTGACCTCGAGCAGCAGGCTCCGGCGCTGGTGCAGAGCGGCTTCCAGCCGACCCTCCTCGCTGAGGACGGCCAGCTGGCCCGCGGCGCGCGAGGCCGGCATGGCCGTCAAACCCGCCAGCCAGGCCTCGATCTCGCGGGCGACCTCGGCCACCAGAACGGAGTCTTTGGAGCGGAAGCACTGATCCAGCGTGCTGAGCCAGTCTTGCCAGTCTTCTGCCAGGGCGGCGGTGAGCTCGTCGAAGCGGCCGGGCTCGACCGGTGGCTCGCCGGCCGGGGTGGCGGGAAATTGCTCGGCGCTCAGCACCGAGGCGATCGTGGCCAGCAGGTCCGGCTCCTCCACCGGCTTGGAAAGAAAGCCGTTCATACCCGCTTCCAGGCAGCGGCGGGTCCAATCCTCGCGCTCGTGTCCCGTCAGAGCCACGATGGGGGTGGTGTTTCCCTGGGCACGCAGCAAGCGGGCCGCCTCAAGGCCGTTCATCACGGGCATGTCGAGGTCCATCAGGATGATGTCGAAGTCGGCCAGACCGCACATCTCCACGGCCATCTGGCCGTCGCCCGCGACGGTCACCTGGTGGCCGCGCAGCTTGAGCACGGTGTTGACCAGGAACTGCGTCACTTTGCTGTCGTCCACCAGCAGGATCTGTAGCTGGCTGGTGGGCAGCTCGGGGGCGGCCGGGCGGGCCGCGGCCACCGGCACGGTCAGGGTCAGGTTGATGCCCACCTCGTCCTCCCAGAGCTGGCCGCCCATCTTGGCGACCAGCCCCGAGATGAGCGCCTGGCTCAACAGGGCGCCGCCCCCCCGAGGCTCGACGCGAGGGCCGCCAGCGCTGATCACGAGCCGCAAGCCCACGCCATCGGGACCGGAAGAGTCGCGGTGAACCTTTAGCATTGCTCCCTCGCCAGCCCGGGCCAGCAGGCTGCCGAGCACCTGACGCAGGCGCAGCGGATCGCAGCTGACCGTGTCGGGCACGGCCAGATCCACGTGGTTGGGAACATCCAGGCTCTGCAACAGGCCGCGCAGGTCGGTCGGGACCGGCTCCAGGCGCAACCGTCCGAACTCGAGTCGGGTGTAGTCGATCAGGCTCTGGAGCAGACCTCCAACCTCGCGGGCCGAGTTGCTGAGCGCCTCGAGATACTGGCGTTCGGAGGGCTGCAGGTTGGCCCCCTGCAAGAGCCGAGCATTGCCCAGCACGCCGTTCATCGGATCGCGCAGGTCGTGGCTCAAGGCCAGCAACAGGGCGAAGGGGTCGCGCGTGTCCAGGGCCTGGCGGGCCTCGAACTCGGGCTCGTGCTGGTCGGGCGCCACCGCCTCGCTGTCGAGCGCGCGCACGAGAATCTCGTAGACCTGACGCGCCGAACGGGGCCGCAACTCGGGCTCCTTCTCGAGCAGGCGGCGGATGAGGGCGTCGAGCACGAGCGGCAGGTCGGGCCGCAAATCGCGGAGAGAGGGCGGGGTCTCGCGCAGATGGGCCTGGAGGATCTCGAACTCGGACCCCCGCACGAACGGCCAGCGGCCGGTCAGGGCCTCGAAGAGCGTGCAGCCGAGCGAGTAGAGATCGCCGGCGGGGCCCACGTCGCGGGTGCTCTGGATCTGCTCGGGCGAAACATAGGCGGCCGTGCCCATCATGATGCCGACCTGGGTGAGGTCGGAGCGACGGCCCACGCGGCGCACCAGGCCGAGATCGGAGATCTTGGGCACACCATCCTTGCTGAACAGGATGTTCCCTGGCTTGATGTCGCGGTGGACCAGCCCCTGATCGTGAATGTACTCGAGACCCAGGCAAATCCGGGCGAACACGTCCAGCAGTTGTCCCAGCCCTGGTTGGGTCTTGAGAAAATCGTACAGATCGCCGCCCTCGAGCAGCTCGAGCAGCAAGAAATGCTCGCCGCTCACCTCGAAGCTGTCGATCAGGGTGACCACGTTGGGATGGCTCAGGGCGGCCAGGGTCTCGGCCTCCTGACGCTGGCGCTGCACTCCCTCGGCGTCCGAGAACGTGGGCAGCATCTTGACCGCGACTTCCTGATCGGTGCGGGTGTCGAGGGCCTTGAGCACCTCGCCCATTCCGCCTCGCCCCAGCGTGGACTGGTAAGTCAAGAACGGTGGCAACTTCGGTTCCACGCGGCTGAATATTCCCCTGTGGTCCCAGGCCCCCTGCGCGCCCGGGTCGCCGTATTCGGCTCCGGAGAAGATCCCCGCGCGAAACCTGTTCGAGAGGTTTTCGAGCAACATTGAATAATCTTCCTCACAATGCTGGCCGGAGTCTTGATTCTGCTCGTCTTCCTGGTCCTGGCCGGGATGATGATGACCAAGCGCATCCCAGCTCTGCTGGCTTTGCCCTTGATGGCTCTCCTCATCGGCCTGATCGCCGGTTTGGCAAGTGGGCTGTCGGGCCCCGATTTCCAGAAGCTGATGTTCGACACCATCCTGAAGGACGGCACCAAGCGACTGGCCGAAGCGATGATGTTCGCGATCTTTGGCGCCACGCTCTCGCAGGTCGTCATGCGCCAGGGCATCGCCCAGCGCATCGTGCGCGTGGCCGCCGAATATGCCGGCGACAAAAAGCTGTTGCTGGCATTCGTGATGACCGTGGCCATGACGGGGGCGTTCTGCTCGCTGACCGGGCTTGGCGCCGTGGTCATGGTGGGCTCCCTGGCTCTCCCCATCCTGACGGGCAGCGGCCTGTCGGCCAACTTCGCCTCTTGCCTGCTGCTCTTCTCGATCAGCCTGGGCGGCATCTTCAACGCCGCCAACTGGGGCGTCTACATCGACGTGCTCAAGCTGACCCCTGACCAGATTCGCCCCGTGGCCATCGCGCTGGGCGCCATGATGGCGCTGACCATGGCGGTCTTCATGGGCGTGATGGGCGTGCGCGAGCGCAAGAACTTTGCCTGGGCCGCACTGGAAGCACCCGTGCCCTCCAGCGTGCCGTTGGTGAGCCTGCTCACGCCGATCATCCCGGTGGTGCTCATCATGCTGGTCAAGTGGCCCATCCTGCCCTCGTTCCTGGTGGGCATCCTCTACGGCTGTCTCACCACCGAGCCGCTGCGCATCATCCCCAACCTGACGGCCGCTTTCCTGGAGGGCCTGAAGGACGTCGCACCGGTGCTGGGGCTCTTCATCGGTATTGGAATGACGGTCACGGCCCTCTCCGACGACAGCGCCAAGGCCATCATGGGGCCGCTGGTGCTGGCCGTGGCCCCCACGCACGCCTGGAGCTTCGTGCTGTTCTTCGGCTTGCTGGCGCCCCTGGCGCTCTACCGGGGCCCGCTCAACGTGGTGGGCCTGGGCGCGGGCTTCATCGCCCTGCTCTTTGCCAACGGCAGCGGGCCGATGCCTGCCCTGGCTATCATGGCCGCGTTCATGACGGTGGGTCAGATCCAGGGTACCTGCGACCCCACCAACACGCACAACGTCTGGATCGCTTCTTTTACCCACACCACCACGGAGAAACTGCTCAAGACCACGCTGCCGTTCGTGTGGGCCTTCGTGCTGGTGGCCCTGGTTTATTGCGTCAGCGCGGCCGGGGTGATGAACCGGTGAGCGACATTCGGGTCGGCATCGACGTCGGGGGCACGTTCACGCACGCCGTGGCGATCGACAACCGCAGCCTCGAGGTGATCGCCCACGCCGTGACGCCCACCTCGCACAAGGCCGAGGCGGGGGTGGCCCAGGGCATCATCGACGTCTACCGCAAGCTGGTCGAGCCGCTCTCGCAGCCCAAGGTCGTGTTCCTGGCCCACTCCACCACCCAGGCCACCAACGCGATGCTGGAGGGCGACGTGGCCGAGGTGGTCGTGGTGGGCCTGGGCGCGGGCCTCGAGGGAATGAAGGCCAAAGCCGACATGGAGGTCGGCTCGCTGGAGCTGGCGCCAGGCAAGTTCCTCAAGAGCCGGCTCGAGTTCATCCCGCCCAGGGATGACGCGGCGCTGGAGAAGGTGATGTCCGGCCTGCAGAACGTGGCCGTGGTGGCCGCCGAGGGCTTCTCGGTGGACGATGCCTCCGGCGAGCTGGCCGTGATGGCCGCGGCGGCCAAACACGGGCTGCCGGCCTGCGGCACGCACGAGATGAGCGGGCTCTACGGCCTGCGCGTGCGCACCCGCACGGCGGTGCTGAACGCCTCGATCTTGCCCCGGATGATCCAGACGGCCGAGATGACGGGCTCATCCCTGCGCTCGCTGGACGTCACGGCGCCGCTGATGATCATGCGCTCCGACGGCGGCGTGATGTCGCTCGAGGAGGTGCGTCGCCGCCCGGTCATGACGCTGCTCTCGGGCCCCGCGGCCGGCATCGCGGCGGCGCTCATCTTCTTGCGGGCCACCGACGCGCTGTTCCTGGAGGTGGGCGGCACGTCCACCGACATCTGCCTGGTCAAGGACGGCCGCGCCGCTCAGCGCTCGGCGCAGCTGGGCGGCCATCCCACCTACCTCAAGACGCTCGACAGCCGCACGCTGGGCATCGCCGGCGGGTCGATGGTGTCGGCCAAAGACGTGGGGCCGCGCAGCGCCCACCTGGCGGGCTACACGTATGTCAGCTTCTCCCCGGGCCTGGGCTCGCCGCTGAAGGTGGTCGAGGTGGAGCCATTCCCGGGCGATCCGAAGTACCTGGTGGTCGAAGATCCGTCCGGCGTCCGGGCGGCGGTCACCACCACCTGCGCCGCCAACCTGCTGGGCTATATCAAGCCGGGCGACTATAGCTACGGCGATCCGGCCGCGGTGAAGGCGGCCTTCGAGGCGCTGGCGGCCCATCTGGGCGGTACCGCCGAGTCGGTGGCGCGGAACGTGATGGACCAGGCCGCGGCCAAAGTCATGCCGACGCTCAAGCAGCTGATCGAAGATTACAAGATGGGCGAGCGCTCCCTCAAGCTCATCGGCGGGGGCGGCGGCGCGGGCGCCATCGTGCCCTATTGCGCCGAGAAGATGAAGCTGCCGTTCGAGATCGCCAACCGGGCCGAGGTCATCTCGGCCATCGGGGCGGCGCTGGCGATGGTGAAGGAGACCATCGAGAAGAACATCCTCAATCCGTCTCAGGCCGACCTGGCGGCGCTGCGTAACGAGGCCGAGAAGGCGGTGGCCCGGATGGGGGCCGATCCGGCCACGATCGAGGTCACCATCGAGGTGGACGCCCAGAAGAACCTGGTGCGCGCGACCGCCACCGGCAGCGTGGAGTTCGTGGCCCAGGACCTGCTGCAACAGGCCGTCACCGAGGAGGAGCGCCTGGCCACTCTCAAGACTGCCTCGACGCGCGAGGAGAGCTACCAGAAGCTGGGCCACACCGACTTCCTCTACCTCTACGAGAGCACCCGCACCGAGAAGTGGTTGCTCAACCTCCTGAGCCGCAAGAAGTCGACTCTCTGGATCACCGACGGCAAAGGCAATGTCAAACTGCAGGTCCCCGGCGGTGTGGTGCAGCCCGGAACGGGCGGCGGCGTGGACAGCGGACTGCAGGCCGTGCTCCAGAAGCACACCGCCTACGGCGATGCGGGCGCGCTGGTGCCGCCCATCTCGATCCTGGCGGGTCGTAAGGTGGTGGACCTGACCTCGCTCAACACCGCCGACCAGATGTTGTCGCTGGCTCGTCAGGAGCTGAGCGGTCTGGGCGCCGACGAGCCGGTCTTTTTCCTGGTGCACCCCCGTGCATGAGCGCCGCGTCCAGCGCGCGCTCGAGCGCGTGCACGGCACCCCGCTCGAGTTCGCGCGCGCGCAGAACCTGACCGTGGTCATGGCCGCCAGACCCTGCCACATCGGCACGACGCGCTTTTACGGGCGGCTGGAGGGAACCATCATCACCGTGTATCCCTCCGAGAAGAACGTGGACGAGGTGGTGGCGCACGAGATCTACCACTGGATCGATCCCGAGGGACCGGAGGAAGCGGCGCGGTTGTTTGCCTCGCTCTGGACCGGCCGGTGAAGCTTGCCTGTTGGAATGTCAACTCGATCCGGACGCGCCTGGAGCATGTGCTGCGCTACCTCAAGGAGAGCGAGATCGACGTCCTGCTGCTGCAGGAGACGAAGATCGACGAGGACTTGTTTCCCTGGGTCGAGCTGGATGCGCTGGGTTACAAGGTCATCGCGCTGGGAGAGAAGGCCTACAACGGCGTGGCGATCATCAGCCGGTTGCCCACCAGCGAGGTCGTGCGCGCGCTACCGGGCGACCCGGCCGACGAGGAGGCTCGCTTTCTGGGCTGCACCGTGGCCGGCGTGCGGGTCGTCAGCTGCTACGTGCCCAACGGCGTCAACGTGGGCACCGAGCGGTGGGAGTACAAGCTATCCTGGTACGGGCGCCTGCGCAGCTACCTCGAGCGGTTTACCCCCGAGGACCAGCTCGTGCTGGCGGGCGACTTCAACATCGCTCCGCTGGAGATCGACTGCTACCGGCCCGACCTCTGGGCCCACAGCGTGCTGATGCACCCGGCCGGGCGAAAGGCCTTCGATTCGCTGCTCGAGTGGGGGCTGCAAGACCTGTTCCGCCAGCTCCACCCCGATGAGAAGGGCCGCTACAGCTGGTGGGACTATAGCCCGCGCACGTTCGGCAAGAACGAGGGCCTGCGCATCGACCATCTGCTGGCCACGCCTGCGCTGGCGCGCCGTTGCACGGGTTGCGACATCGACCCCGGTCCGCGCGGCTGGCCACGCCCCTCTGACCATACGCCCGTTTGGGCCACCTTCCAGGATTGAGCCAACGGGTCCACGAACAGCGTCGGCACCTTTTTCCGACAGGAGCTTCACGCATGCCCGCTACGATCGACATCGCCGCCGTCCAGGCCGAGGTGGCCAAGCACCGCGAGGACATTATCAAGTTCATGCGCGAGATCTGCGCCATCCCCTCGATGCGCTGCCAGATCAAGGACGTAGGCCTGCGCATCGAGGCCGAGATGAAGAAACTGGGCTTCGAAAAGACCTGGTTCGACAAGATGGGCAACATCGTGGGCGAGATCGGCGACGGTCCGCGCAGCATCGTGATGGACAGCCACATCGACACGGTCGACGTGGGCGACCCCGACGAGTGGAAGTGGGACCCGTTTCAGGGTAAGGTCGAGGATGGCATTCTGTATGCGCGCGGCGCCTGCGACGAGAAGGGCAGCACGCCCGGCATGGTGTACGGCCTGGCGATTGCCAAGAAGCTTGGCCTGCTCGACGGTTGGAAAGCCTACTACTTCGGCAACATGGAAGAGTGGTGCGACGGCATCGCCCCCAACTCGTTCGTTGAGACCGAGGGCATCCGCCCCGACTTCGTCATCGTGGGCGAGCCCACCAAGATGCTGGTCTACCGCGGCCACAAGGGGCGCGTGGAGATGAAAGTGGTGGCCAAGGGCAAGAGCGCCCACGCCGCCTCCAACCACCTGGGCGAGAACGCCGTTTACAAAGTTCTGCCGATCATCGACGCCATCAGCAAGATGGAGCCCAAGCTGGGCGACCACGAGTTCCTGGGCAAGGGCAAGATCACCGTCAGCGACGTGCACGTGGTCACGCCCAGCATCAACGCGGTGCCTAACGAGTGCACGGTTTTCATCGACCGGCGCGTGACCTTCGGCGAGTCGGCCGAAGAGGCGGTGCAGCAGGTACGCGACCTCATCCCCAAAGAGAACCAGGCCCGGGGAGACGTGACCGTGGAGATGATGTTCTACGACGATCCGAGCTACACGGGCTTCGTCTTCCCGGTCGAGAAGTACTACCCGGCCTGGGCGCTCGACCCCGATCACGCGCTGGTGCAGGCCGGCCAGAAAGCGCGCGAGCTGATGGGCTACAAGCACGAGGATAGCAGCAAGTGGAGCTTCTCTACCAACGGCACCTACTGGATGGGCAAAGCCGGCATCCCGTCCATCGGCTTTGGCCCTGGTGACGAGGTCACCGCCCACACCGTGCTCGACAGTGTCTCGCTCGACGACGTGGTGAAAGCGACCGAGTTCTACGCCACCGTGGCGGCACTGATCCAGTAAACTGAGGAGAGGGGCCGGTTGGCTCCGCGAGAACCTCGAACATGCCCGGCCTGACGGCCGGGCATTGCTTTTTGCGGCGCCTCTTTCCCTCCAGATCAAAAGATCTGGCGCGGGGCGAGGAGCCCGCCCTGAGTGGGCTTTCCTCGAGTTCCCCCTCGCGCTTTCCGTGGGTCCGGGCACTTTTTGCCCTATGCTTGCGTCATGAGCAACGTAAGCAGCCGCAGCCAGGATTGCGATGGGCCGATCTTGAAAGACGTCCAAGCATCTGGGGAGGTGGCCTTTGGAGAGACGCGTGTCCGCGAAATACTGGTCCAATACCGCGATTATGCTGGGATTGGCTTTGAGCCTGGCGTTTGCCGGTGGTTGTGGCGGCAGTCCGCCGCCGCCGACCCCATCGCCGTCCAAGGCCTCGGCGTCGCCATCCGCTTCGCCCTCGGCTTCGGCCACGCCCGAGCCCACGCCCACGGCGACCAGCACGGTCAACTTCCCGAACGGACCCAACGTGCGCCAGTCGTTGAGCGAGTACGACGTGCTCAAGCGCAAGGGGATGGACCTGGCACTGGGCCGGGGTTACGAGAAAGCCATTCCGCTGCTCAGCGAGGCCGCCGAGCAGAACCCGGAGGATGCCGAGGTCCAGTTCTACCTGCTGCTTTCCAAGGGCAACCTGGAAGAGAAGCCTTCTGTGCGCTCGGAATCCTATGCCCACGCGCGCAACGTGCTGGAGCTAGCTCCGCAATCCAACGAGGCGAGCCGCGCCATGGACTACATCGCGGCCGCCGAGTCAGAGGCGCGGTTAACCGGCGAGGTCATTCCGGCCCTGCCGTCGGCCGTCTCGGCCGGGTCCCCGACGCCGTCGTCTTCTCCTTCCGCCAAGCCCTCGCCGGGCAAATCGCCCTCGCCGGGCAAATCGCCCTCGCCCACCGCCGAGAAGAACCCCTATCCGCCCACCAGGGAACCGGCCCTGGCGGACAAGGAGATTTTCGTCTCCCAGCCCAACCAGCAGGTCGTTCTGCCCGAGGAAGTCCGGGCCTACGAGTCCATGGTGGTGCAGCTGACCCCCGACATCGAAAAACGGATCTGGCAGTCGGAGGTCTATCCCAAAGCCGCCGAACCCGTGCGCGAATTGCCCAAAGGACTCAAGGGCAAAATCCAGGCCAGCGAGATCTTCAACTACAACATCGCCTCGTGGAAAGGTCAGGTCACCTACGAGGAAGACGATCGCCACGAGATCATCTACGACGCCAATACCTACCGCGTGGGCGCGGTGTTGCTGCTGATCGAGCTCAAGGATGGTCGCGAGATCAAAGCCTGGTTCGTCAACCATCTCGAGCGCATGCAGCCCGACGGCACCTGGAAGGTGCTGATCGGCAATCGTCTGCAACTGGAAAGAGGTATTCCGCGGAGGTAAAGGCCCCTCAGGCCTTCTCTTCCCACCATCAGGAAAGGGGGCCTTTATGGGTCTGATTGGATTTCTGGTCGGCTTTTTCGGCTGGTTTTTCTTGCGCTACATCCGCATCTACACGGTAGAGCAGAACGAGCGCGCGGTAAAAACCATCTGGGGTCGCGCCGAGCGCGAAGGGCCAGCGGTCGACAACGATCTGCTCACCGAAGAGGAGCAGGAGCGCTACAACTTCCCGCGCGTGCGGGTCATCCCGCCGGGCGGTCCGTACTTCAAGATGCCCTGGGAGACCATCTACAAGGTGTCGGTGGCGACCGAAACCGTAAGCATCGGTTTCGACCCGCAAGATCCCAGCGTGAATCAGGGCGGTCAGGTCCTCGAAGCCGTCACCAAGGACCAGCTCAACGTGGGCCTGACGGGGCAGATCCGTTACGCGGTGGCCGAGAGCAATCTCTACGCCTACCTGTTCGGCATCAAGAACCCCAAGGCCCACATCATGGGCTTCATCCACTCGATTCTGCGCGAGAAGATCGCCAACTTCGAGGCTCCCCCCGAGCCGCTGGTGCCCGGGGCCGGTCATCACGAGCAAAAGGTCGAGGGAATCTCCATCAACGACCTGCGCAAGAATCTGACCGACCTCAACCTCCACATCGTGGAGGAGAGCAAGCCCTCTGAGGCGCGCTACGGCATCATCTTGCAAGACGCGTTGATCACCGGCATCGACCCGCCCCAAGAGGTGGAGTCGGCGCTGGCGGCCATCAACACGGCTCACAACCACGTTTCGTCCGAAATCAGCGTGGCCCAGGCGTCGGCCGATCAGAAGATCGTGCAGTCGCGCCGCGCGGTGGAGATCGAGACCCTGCGAGCTCAGGCCGAGGTCGAGCCGCTGCGCGCCCTGGCGTTGCAGTTGCACGACCTCAAGAACAACGGTCCCAACGCGCTTCAGCTCTACGTTCGCAACCTCCGGCTGGGCCTGCTGCGCAAAGCCCGCCGCGTCATCCTGGAGGCGCACCATGGTTGAGATGATGGGCACCGCCATCTTCAGCATGTTCTTCTTCTTTATCGCTGCCGAGATCGCGCTGGGCTTCGCCCGCTTCCTTGGCCTCTACTGCATCGTCGAGGAGCGGACCTGCCGCATTTACTCGCTCTGGGGCAAGGTGGTGGGCACCATCACCGAGCCCGGCTTCTACTTCCTGCCCGGGGTGCTTGGCTTCAATGCCATCCTGGTCAACATGCTGGGCCGCTGCTACGTGGTGGACCTGCGCCTCGATCAGGAATACCTGCGCTCGCAGCCGGTCAACTCGGAAGAGGGCGCCCCGATGGGTATCGGGGTGTGGTACGAGATGTACATCTCCGACCCGGTCAGCTACCTGTTCAAGAACACCGATCCGCGCGGCTCGCTGCGCGCCAGCGTCTCGAGCGCGGCGGTGCGGTGCCTGTCCAATATGAAGCTGGCCAACATGCTCGAGAATCGCCACCAGATGAGCCGCTCGGTGCGGGCCGAGGTTTCGCCTCAGTCGCACCAGTGGGGCTACAAGGTCGGTTCGGTTTACATCCGCAAGGTCCACTTCCGCGATCGTGGCATGCTGCGGGAGATCGAGATCAAAGTCGTGACGCGTCTGCGTCAGGTGACCAGCGCCATCCGTCAGGACGGCGCCAACCAGGTGAGCCTGATCACCTCCTCGGCCGAGCGCCAGGCGGCGGTCGAGTTCGCGAAGGCGGCCGCCTTGAGACCTCAGATCGTGGGCAGCGCGCTCAACGAGATCGCCCAGGATACGGAGATCGTCCAGGCGATGTTCGACATCCTCGAGACCCAGCGTCTGCTGGAAGCCGAGGGCGCCGACCTGACCCTGATCCCGCAGGGCGGACGCTCGGACGGAATGGTCAACCTGCTCTCCTCGCGGATGCTGGAGGGAGGCTCGGTGCCGTCGCAACCCGTGGCGGTCCAGGCGATGCCGATGCAACCCCCACCACCTCAGCCACAGCGCCAACAACAGCGCTAGGCGACGAAGGGCCGCTCCCGCGAGGGGGCGGCCCTTTTACTAGATGGGAGATGGGAGACGGGGGGCGCTCCTGTCAGAGGTTGACGCGGTCTTCTTCTTCTTTGCCCTCCAGCATCAGCTGGAAAGCGCGCAGGGCTTTGAGGATGATGCGGCCGGCGCTGCCGAACTTCTTTTTCTCGAGCTGGTCGATGGTGGCCTCGAGACCGCTCAGGATGTTGCGGATCTCTTCCGCGGCCTTGCCGCCCTGCAGACCGGAGGTGGTGACGTCGAGCCGCAGCCGGTAGGCATCGTTCAGAGCTGCCTGCGTCTTGCCGAAGCGCACGAAAGTATTGATGCGCGCGTTGCGCTCGTTGATCTCGGTCAGGGTGAGGGCGTCGAAGCTCATGCCATCTTCATGTGCTTCTTGAGCGCTTTCACGGCTTCCTTGTGCCCCAGCTGCTGGGCCAGCTTGATGGGGGTGAGGCTCTGGTTCTTCTCCACCAGGTTGGCGTCGGCGCCGTTGATCAGCAGGCACTCCACCAGAGCCGTGTTGCCCTTGCCGGCAGCGATGTGGAGCGGTGTCTGGCCGGCGCTGTCGGGCACATTGACCTGGGCTTGCTGGGCGATGAGCGCGACCACCGTGTTGAGGTGGCCCTGCAGCGCCGCGTAGTGCAGGGGCGTGCGGCCCTTGTCGTCCTTGCGGTTGACCTCGGCGCCCTTGGAGACCAGCTTGTCGATCATCAGCTCACGGTTGCGGCGAGCCGCCCAGTGCAGGGGAGCCATGCCCTCGAGTCCGGGCGTGTTCCAATCGGCGCCGACCTCGGTCAGCTCGGTCATCACCCGCTCGAAATTGTAGTAAGCGGCCGCGTCCATCGCCGTCATGGTGCGGCCCTGTCCCGTACGCCAGTCGGCCCCGGTCTCGAGCAGAGCCTTGACGATGTCGTCGTGACCCGCGAACGCTCCCCACTGCAGGCCGCCCCATCCTGAGACATCTTGCCACTGGGCCAGGTCGGGGTGCTCGGCCGTGAACGAGCGCAGGCGGCTGCGGTCGCCGGAAAGGCAGATCTCCACCAGGCGCACGGCCTGCAGGTGCTGCGGAACCGGGTTGCCGGTCGACTCGGCCCGAGTCAGCAGCCCGTTGAGCGCCTCCATCGTGAGGTTGAGGATGTTGCGCTCGGTGCCGAGGTCGGTCTGAACCAGGCGCAGAACGCGTCCGTAGAGAGGCTCGGCCTCGGCGGTCTTCATCTGGCCCATCCGGACTTCGGCCAGGTCGAGGCAGACCGAGGCCACCCGGAACGGGTCGGGGCGCTCCTCGGCGTCGACCTGATCCAGGATGCGCTTGAAGATATTCTCGGCGTCGAAATACTTCCGCAGCTTGCGGTAGGCGTTGGCCAGGGTGGCCAGGGTGTGGGAGACGTCGGGGTGCTTTCCCCCCAGGATCTTCTCCTGAGTATTGAGCGCGCGCCGCGCCAGGTCCAGCGCCTCTTGATCCTTGCCGGCCAGAAGGTTGAGGTAGGCCAGCAGGTTGATGGCCTGGGCGGCCTCCACGCTACTCGAGCCGTAGGCTTTCTCGCGGATGGCCAGGACGCGCCGCACCACCGGAATGCCCGCCTCCGCATTTTCTTCGGCGGCGTAACAGCTGGCCAGGTCGAAAAGCACGTTGCCCAGGTTGGGATGCCCGGTGCCCAGGGTCTGCTCGTAGGTAGGCATGATCTGGAGATACAGGGCTTCAGCTTTGGGATACTGGCGCTGCGACCGGTAGAAGTTCGCCAGCGAGTGCACCAGAGCCACCGCCACGGGATTACGCGAGCCGGCCTGTTTTTCGACCGCCTCGATTCCCTCGCGCAGACTGGATTCGCAGACCTCGGGCTCACCCCGGTCGAGGGCCTCGGCTCCCAGCTCGGCCTGCCCGCGCGCTTTGGACTCGACGGCGACGTCTTGGACGTCCTGGGCAGCCTTGAGCAAAATTACCACGGCGCAAATCGCGAAGCCGACTCCGGCCCCCACCATGATGCTGTGCGGACTGGCTCCTGCCACGGACTCGAGGAAGAGCACCGAGCCGCACCCGGGGATGATGGCGCCCAGAATTGCGCTCAGATACTGCCGGGCGATCGAACGCGAGAACATACTCCGCCCGAGACCGCGCCCGATCGCCCCGAAGGCACCCATGGACAAGATCAAGACGACGAGTCCGCCCAGGCCCCAGAGAGAGCTCTTGGCGGAAGCAAGCCCGATCGTGCCGCCGACCCCCCCGCCCACGAGCGAGAACAGGAAGGCTAACAAGAGATAACCAAAGACAGTCTTACCGCGCCATTCGGCCGAACGGCGCGGAGTGTCTCTCAGCGGTTGAAGGCAGTCGCTCGAGGGCGAGCTCAAATCCGCGTTATCCTACAAACCATCAGCATCCCCGTTAATTGAAAAATTTCGACACTCGGGGGAGAAGGCCTCCGAGCAGGGAGTCCTGGACGGAAACGGAACATCGTGGCGCATGGGCAAGTATGCCTCCTGGCTCGTTCCCGTGCCCCTCCCGGCTCAAGCGGTGCGCGTTCGGGCCCTTTCGGACAAGCGCCTTGAGGAGGTGACTCCCAGACAGCTCGACTGGCTCGAAGACAACGTCGACCTGACCGCCCCCGAGCTCGACCAGCTCGGGCTGGAGCGACTCCTCGAGCGCTTCGGGCAGACCCCCCGCAAGCGTCGTGCCGGCGACCCCGAGTGGGATGTCAACGATGCGCGGCTGATGCGCACCGTGGTCTGGCAGTTCCACCTGCAGGTCCGGGCGCGGCAGGCGGCGCCCATCCGCTCCACCTTGCGACCCTTCTGGCTTACCCACGTCCGCCCGCTCTTCCGGTCGCTCGGCCTGCTGAGGCCCGACGAGGGCTACGAGGGAGACAGCGAGCGCTCGCGCTACCTCATCCGCATCCTGGACGAGGCTTTCGACGCCTTCGTGCTGGAGGGAATCTTCCGTTACTCGGAGCTGGAGGTCCTGGACACCCGCGAGCGTTATCGCCTCATCGGCCGCGAGTTGCCTCGACTGATCTTTTACACCGATGAGGAAGAGATGTTCTGGCTCTGTCGCGAGCTTTCCGAGCGCTACCAGGTGAGCGCGTTCTGCAGTGCCGGCCCGCCCACGCTCATCAGCTGCGAGTGGATCTCGCGCGACCTGTTGCGTCGCCAGGCCCGCAACCTGCGCATCGCCGCGCTGACCAACTTCGATCCGCTGGGACGTGAGAGCGCCCTGCAACTGGGCCAGCAGCTGGCCAACGGGGTGTTCGGCTTCCAGTCGGTCCAGACCACGGTTCTGACCGAGCTCAGCCTCTTCGCCCCCGACGTGGTGGAGGTTGCCGCCTACCCCCTGCGCCACGAGCGCGGCCTGGCGGCCTGGCTGGAGGGCGGCGGCGGAGTCGAGGGCCAGCCGCGCGGCCTCCCCATCGCCCTGGCCGACCCCGACCTCATCCTGAAACGCTTCGACACCTGGTATCGGGGGAACACGCGCAAGGGCTGATGCGCGAGATGCGGAGATGGGAGTAGGGAGTAGGGAGTCGACGAGAGTCGAGTAAAGAGCAAAGAGCAACTGCTAACTGCTAACTGCCAACCGCGCAACTTAGAAGAGCTCGAGCTGCGTGGGCTGGCGGGCTTTCTCGGGGTTGCGGAAGTGCTCGGTCGAGAGCGGGGTGCTGGTGCGGTCTTGAAAGCCGTTGCGCAGGAGGGCGATTTCGTAAAGCCGTTGCATCTGCTCGGCGAAGGGGCCCTCGCCCTGGAAACGGCTGCCGAAGTTCGCGTCGTTGAGCTTGCCGCCGCGGATCGAGCGCACGCGGTTGAGGACCTTCTCCCTGCGTAGGGGATAATGCTCCTCCAACCAGTGGGCGAAGAGCTCCTTCACCCCGTGGGGCAGGCGCAGCGGGATGTAGCCGGCCGAGACGGCCCCGGCCTGCCGGGCGGCCGCCAGGATGGCGGGGATCTCGTGGTCGTTCAGGCCGGGGATCATCGGAGCCGCCATGACCCCGACCGGGATGCCCGCGGCCGCCAGGGTCTGGACTGCCTGCAAGCGGCGCTCCGGCGTGGAGGCTCGCGGCTCGAGCTTGTTGGCCAGCTCCGGATCGAGGCTGGTGATCGAGAGGCTCACCCGGACCGCCTGCAACGAGGCCAGCTCGGCCAGCAGGTCGACATCGCGCGTGACGAGGTGATTCTTGGTGATGAGCATCACGGGGTTGCGGAAGTCGACCAGGACTTCGAGGCAGCGCCGCGTGACCCGCAGCTTGCGCTCGATCGGCTGGTAGCAATCGGTGACTCCGCTGATCGCGATGGGCTCGGGCTTGTAGCCAGGCTTTGAAAGCTCGGCGCGCAGCAGCTCGGGAGCGTTCTCCTTGACCAGAATGCGCGTCTCGAAGTCGAGACCCGCCGAAAAGCCGAGGTATTCGTGGGTGGGCCGGGCGTAGCAGTAAGCGCAGCCGTGTTCGCAACCCCGGTAAGGATTGATGCTGCGCTCGAACGGAATATCCGGGCTGTTGTTGGAGGCCAGAATGGACTTGCTGTCGTCTTTGAGGAAGAGCGTCTTGGGATGAGGGCGATCGGCCGGGTCGAGATCGTCGTCCGGGATGTGCTCCACGCGCTCGAAACGGTTCATAGGATTGGCGCTGGCGCCGCGTCCGTGCATTGAGAGTTTTTCGCTTTCGGAGGAAGCGAGCCTTCTCTGGCAAACCCGGTTCGGGTGAGCCTGAGCAATAATCCGGAAAGCAACCTGGCGGTCTTCATCGACTTCGAGAACCTCGCGATCGGCATCAAGAGCGCCCATTACGAGAAGTTCGATATCAACCTGTTCCTCAAGCGCCTGCTCGAGAAGGGCCGGGTGCTTTTCAAACGCGCTTACTCCGACTGGTCGCGCTACCACGACTATAAACGCGCCCTGCACGAGGCGGCGGTCGAGTTGATGGACATCCCCCAGCGCGGAATCTCCGGCAAGAACAACGCCGACATCCGCATGGTGGTCGATGCTCTCGATGTTTGCTACAACCGCAATCACATCAACGTGTTCGTCATCGCTTCGGGCGACAGCGATTTCTCGCCGCTGGTCTCCAAGCTGCGCGAGAATGGGAAAGAGGTCATCGGGATGGGGGTCAAATCTTCCACCAGCAACCTCCTCATCGATAACTGCGACGAATTCATCTTCTACGAGGATCTGATCCGCGGTAACAAGCGAATCTCGTCTCGTCTGGAAGGCCTGCCGGCCAAGAAGCAAGAGGTGTTCAGCCTGATGGTCGACGCCATCCTGGCTCTCGAGCGGGAAAGCCGCGAGATCCTGTGGGGCTCGATGGTCAAGCAGACGATGCAGCGGCTCAAGCCGACCTTCAACGAGGACTATTACGGTTACCGCACGTTTTCCGACCTGCTCGAAGACGCTGCCCGCAAGGGCCTGGTGGATATCGAGCGCGACGATCGCAGCGGCTCTTACATCGTCCTCGACCTGCTGGCGGTGGAGTAGGATGCGCTGGCTCATCGCCAGTTTCATGCTCTGCGTGGCCTGCTCGCAGGCCCCCGAGGCCGCTCCTTCATCGGCCGCTCCCCCGCCTCCGCCCACCGTGCTGCATTACAGCGTGGTAAAGCAATTCCCGCACGACCCCGAGTGCTACACCCAGGGACTGACCTTCGACGGCGGCAAGCTTTTCGAGAGTGGCGGCCAGTACGGGCGTTCCTCGCTGCGGGAGGTCGAGCTCGACACGGGCAAGCTCAAGCGCAACCACATCGTTCCGGCCGAGTTTTTCGCCGAAGGGATGACCATCGTTGGCGACAAGATCTACCAGCTGACCTACAAAGAGGGTCAGTGCCTGGTCTACGACAAAGCCAAATTCGACGTGGTGAAGTCGTTCCGCTACGAGGGAGAGGGCTGGGGCCTCACCTACGACGGCAAGAATCTCCTGATGAGCGACGGCTCGGCCGAGATCCGCGTCCTCGACCCGGAGACCTTCAAGGAGCTCAAGCGCATCCAGGTGACCGACGGCGGAAACCCGGTACAGCTTCTCAACGAGCTCGAGTTTGTGGACGGGGTTCTCTACGCCAACATCTACCTCACCGACCGCATCGCCCGCATCGACCCGACCACGGGCCGCGTGACCGGCTGGCTCGATCTGGCCGGAATCCTGGACCGCAACAAGCTGCCCGCCACCTCGAAAGCCGAGGTGCTGAACGGAATCGCCTACGAGCCGAGCGCGAAAAGGCTTTTCGTCACGGGCAAATACTGGCCCATCTTATTCGAGATCAAGTTGGTGGACCAGCCTTGACTTCCTGTAGTACCATTGAACTAGCCATCTGAAGAGAGGTCTTTGAGAACTTGTCCGAGCCCAAAAAGGGTGCCTACGAAAACGTCTATATGCAAGAGATGTTCGACGCGGTCGGCAAGTCGGAGGCCCACCGTGAGAAGGGCCGCGAGAACCTCAAGAAGATTGGCCAATCCTCCAAGGGCGCGAGCAAGGTCGTCCGTTTCCTGGTCGTGCTGACCTTCCTGATCCTGGTGGGCCTGGGAGTCGCTCTGGCCGTGGCCGAGCCGCAATACACCTACGTGGTGGGCGGCTTCCTGGGCGTCTTCGCCCTCTTCGCCATCATCGTCGGCTTCTTGCGGCGCTAGCCTAGAAGATCGGCTCGGCTTCGGTGTAGCTCGAAGGCGGCGGCGCCGGGGCCTCATAGTCGTTGCGCTGCTCGAGGTTGCGGAAGCTGGCGAATTTCTTCACGAACGACAGCTCCACGCTGTCCACCGGTCCGGCGCGCTGCTTGGCCAGAATGACCTCGGCGATGTTCGTCTTCTCGGAGTGGGGGTTGTAGTACTCGTCGCGGTAGATGAACGCCACGACGTCGGCGTCCTGCTCGATCGCGCCGGACTCGCGCAGGTCGGAGAGAGTCGGGCGCTTGTCCTGCCGAGACTCCACGCCGCGGCCCACCTGCGAGAGCGCCATCACCGGAATGCGCAGCTCCTTGGCCAGGCCCTTCAAGTTTCGCGAGATCTCGGAGATCTCTTGAGCACGGTTCTCGATTTTGCCCGACCCGCGCATCAGCTGGAGATAGTCGATGATGACCAGATCGAGGCCGTGGCGCTTCTGGAGCCGCCGACACTTGGCTTTCATCTCCAGCACGGTGATGCCGGAGGTATCGTCGATGTAAAGCGGAGCGTCCGAGAGCTGGTTCATGCCGCGCGTGATCCGCTGCCAGTCCTGGTCCTTGAGCGAGCCGCGGCGCACGTCCTGGGCATCCACCGAGGCGACCGAGCAGAGCACGCGCGAAACCAGTTCTTCCTTGGACATCTCCAGCGAGAACACGGCGCAGACGCCCGGGCGCTCCCGGTTGAGCACCACGTTCTGAGCGATCGAAAGACAGAAGGCGGTCTTGCCCATGGCCGGGCGGGCCGCGATCACGATGAAGTTGCCGGGATGCATACCGGCCGTCAGGTGGTCGAGCTCGTGGAAGCCCGAGGCCAGCCCCGTCACCGGGCGCTTGTTCTTGAAGCGCTCGTAGATCTGGTCGAAGGTGTGCTGCAGCGTGGGCTTGATCTGCAGCAGCTCCTGGCGGTTGCGCTTGTCGGCCACCGCAAAGACAATCTCCTCGGCCCGGTCGACCTTGTTGGCCACCTCGACCTCGCCGTCCATGGCCAGGCGCGCGATCTGGGTGCCTGCGAGCTGCAGGCGACGCTCGGTGGCGCGGTCGGCCACGATGCGCGCATAGGAGGCGACGTGGGCGCTGGTCTGCACCATCGACGTGATCATGTCGAGATAGGCCGCGCCGCCGCAGGTCTCGAGCTTCTCGCGCGTGCGCAGCTCGTTGATGACCGTGATCAGGTCGACGTTGTGGTTCTTCTCGGCCAGGCTCATGATCGCCAACCAGATCTCCTGGTGGGACTCGCGGTAGAAGTCGTCCTCTCCCGCGATGACCTCCTGGACCTTATCGATGGCCTCGGGATCGAGCAGGCACGCGCCCAGGCAGGCCTGCTCGGCCTCGATGTTGTGGGCCGGGACGTTGAGACTCAGCTCGGGGGGGGCGGTCGTCTGTTGCAAAATGCTACTGTCCCGGCCGGAAGGGCGCAGGGTCGGGACGCGAGCCGGCCAGCGGGCGCGACCAGGAGCGCTGCGGCCAGAGGTATTCCAGGGCCTCCTGGACCGTGGCCACCGGCACCACCTTGAGGTTCTCGCGCTGGGAAGGCACGTCGTGCAGGTTGCTCTGGGGCAGAATCACGGCGACCATACCCGACTGGATGGCCCCGTAGATCTTCTCCGGAATGCCGCCCACCGGCTTGACCTTGCCCTGGATGCTCACCTCACCGGTCATGGCGATGTTCTGAGGCATGGGCAGATCTTCGATGGCGCTGACCAGGGCGATCACCACGGCCAGACCCGCGGACGGGCCGTCGACGTTGCCCCCGCCCACCACGTTGACGTGGATGTCGTAGTCGGCCAGGTCCTTGTCGAGCAGGCGACGGATGACGCTGCCCGCGTTGAATACGGAGTCTTTGGCCATCTGGCCGGCGGCCTCGTTGAAGCGATGCGTGCCGCGCCCGCCCTCGCGGGCCGGGTAGGCGGCCGCCTCGATCTCCATGCACGAGCCCAGAAAGCCCGCCACGCCCAGGCCCAGGGTGCAGCCCACCTCGGGGGTGTCGCTGGCCTTGATCGTGACCGCTTTGCTCAGGCGGTTGGTGCGGGCCACGGCGTAGACGTCCTCGGGACTGATGGTAATCTTGGCGCGCTTCCTGGTATCGCTCCGGCTCATGAAGGAGTGCCCGTAAGCGTCGGCCAGGATCTGCGCCGCTTTACGCCCTTCCACCGTGTAATGGCTGATGATCGAGGAGGTGTCGCCTTTGAGGGCGACGCCCAGGCGCTCGGCCGCGTTCTCGACGATCTGCTTTACTTGCACGGTGGACAGGGGCTCGAAGAAGACCTCGGCGCAACGCGACCGGATGGCCGGCGCAATGTCCTCGGGATCGCGCGTGGTGGCGCCGATCAAGATAAAGTCGGCCGGGGCGCCCTGCGTGAACAGACGCTTGATGTAGGCCGGCACGCGCGGGTCTTCGTCGTCGTAGTAGGACGACTCGAACACGATCCGTTTGTCCTCGAGCACCTTGAGCAGTTTGTTCTGCAAGATGGGGTCGAACTCGCCGATCTCGTCGAGGAACAGCACGCCCCCGTGGGCGCGCGTGACCAGGCCGAGCTTGGGCTCGGGAATGCCCTCCTCGGCCAGGTCGCGGCGCGAGCCCTGGTAGATGGGGTCGTGCACCGATCCGAGCAAAGGATTGGTGATCTCGCGTGGATCCCAGCGCAAGATGGTGGCGTCCACCTCGATGAAGGGGGCGTCGTTCTTGAAGGGCGTGTTGACGAACTGCTTGACCTTCTCGAGCACCAGGCGCGCCACGGTGGTCTTGCCCACGCCCGGGGGCCCGTAGAGCAGGACGTGCTGCGGATAGGGCGTGCCAATCTTGGCCACCAGCGAGGCGACCGCGTCTTGCTGGCCGACCACCTGCGAGAGGTCGGTGGGCCGCATGATCGCCAGCGCCGAGGCATCCAGGCCCTTGGACTCGAGCTCCTCGAGGTCGGCCAGGCGCTTGAGGGTGGTGGTCGTCTCGGGACCGTCCTCTTCCTTGAGCGCCTCCTTGCGCAGCTCGCGCATGTAGTCGAGGTGACGCTCTTGCATCTTGGTGGCGATCTTGCGGTCGAGGCTCTCTTCGACGGTGCGCATGGCCACCAGGTTGGCAATCTCTTCCTCGAGACCGTTCAATACGGAGCGGAAAGCTCTGGGGTTGGGCAGCTCGCTCAGAGTCGGATCTTCCATCACCAGGCGCTGCAACGCCAGCAGGCGCTCCGGGGCTTGACCCGAGCGCATGAGCTTGAGCGCGTCGAGCTTGCCGGCCTTCAAAACGAGCTTGTCGGGCCCGTAGAGATTGCTCAGGAACTCGAACAGGATATTGATCTTACGGTCGATCTCGGTGCCGACGCGTTTTTCAGCCATTGGGCTGGACGTCCACCTGGACTTTGGCGCTGACCTTGGGGTGCAGCTTGACGGTCACGGTGTAGGTGCCCAGTTTCTTGATGGGATCGGCCAGCTGCACCATGCGCTTCTCGACCTTCGTGCCGGATTGCTTGCTGAGGGCGGCAGCCACGTCGGCTGCGGTGACCGAGCCAAAGAGCTTGCCACCCTCGCCCACTTTCACCAGCACGGGAACGGTCTTCTCGGCGAGCTGGTCGGCGAGTTGCTGGAACTTCTCTTGCTCGCGCTGGGCGCGGGCGGCCTGGTCGGCCTTCTCTTTATCGATCAGGCGCAAATGACCATCGGTGGCCATCTCGGCGAGTTTTCGGGGAAGCAGGAAGTTGCGGGCATAGCCATCGGCCACGTCCACGACCGCCCCCTTCTTACCCAGATTCTTGACGTCCTGAAGCAGGATCATCTTCACGGGTGGTTCCTCCAGGGGGAGACGGGGTAATTTTCAAGGGGCGATGAGAGCAGGGAGATGGGAGATCTCCCCGCCCGTGGCATCGGCCCTGGGAGCACGCCGGGGGCACGGGGTTGCAATCCGTGCCCCGGCGTGAGATGGGGCGGGCCCTTTAGAAGGGCACGTCGTCCATTCCGATGTCGTCGGCGCTGAAGCCCTCTTCCTGAGACCAGTTGCCGCCATTGCCGGCTCCGACCTTCACGGGCTCGGGCTCGCGGCTGTAGCTGCGGCCTCCGCCGCCCCCGCCGCCGCCAGGACCCCCGTCGCCGGCCGAAAGCATCCGCATGTCATCGGCCTGAATCTCGAAAGCCTTACGCTTCTGACCATCCTGAGTCTCGTAGGTGCGAGTCTGGATGCTGCCCGTGATGCAGACGAGCTTGCCCTTTTGGAGGTACTCGCCGCAGATCTCGGCCAGCCGGCGCCAGGCCACGATATCGAAGAAGTCGGTCTCCTTGTTCCCGTCCTTGCCTTTGGGACGGTCGACCGCCAGACCGAACTTGGCCAGGGGCGTGCCCTGGGGAGTGTAACGAAGCTCGGGCTGCGCCACCACACGCCCGATCAGGATGACTTTATTGAGGGAAGACAATGAGAGTCCACCTTTCTGACTGTTGCCCGGTCTACCTCACGAGACCAGGCGATTCCGGCAGTCTGACTTGGCTGCGTAACGCAACCGCGTCTCCAGGCCCGCCGAGGCGACAGAGCTCTCACGAACCTCTGCCGCGTCCGCGGTCCCCGAGTCATTTCGAATCGACAGTCAACAGTCTACAGTCGACAGGCAGGCACGAGCCCGACCTGCCGACCGGATCGCTGGACATCGACAAAGTGACGAGGTCAAACAACTGTTGACTGTCAACCGTCGACTGTCGACCTGCCTCAGTTGGCTTTCATGAGAATGAACAGCGCGCGCAACACCTCGTCGCTCAACCGCATGACGCGGCGGAGCTCAGCAGCGGTGTCGCTGTTTGCATGGAAACGCATGGTGACGTAGATACCCTCCTGGCGGCCCTTCAGCTCGTAAGCCAGACGGCGCTTGCCCCAGGTGTTCACGTCCACCACTTCACCACCCATACCTTTGACGTTCTGGGAATACTTCTCCGTCAGTCCCCCGACGGCTTCGTCGCCCAGATTGGGATCAAGGATATAGGTCACCTCGTAGTCCCGCATGTTCATGTCCTCCTTCCTCTGGACAATCGGCTCCGCTCGAGGCGGAGCAGGAAGGAATTCCGTGCCCAATCGAGCGACGGATCTCCGTGTTGGCTTGCAGCGACGGACGAAACGAGCTCCAGGTGTTCATTTCGCGCTTGTCTTGTGGGGCGCTCCCCCGCAAAACGGGACGCTGCGGCCTCCTCAGCCATCTCGCTGAGGATTTGGCGATTATAACACCCACCTCAGGTGGGCGCAACACGGATAGTTGTTCGCCATGCAAGCGGAGCGCGCAGCGAGTTTTCCGAGCGCAGTTCCTCTTGCTTGAGAAGATTTCTTCAAGTTCTGGCCCGCTCCTCCATGTCCAGGCGGCAACATTTTGGCAGCATTTTTTAACCGTGCGTTCAAGACTGTTCACTCCAGGATCCGAACTTTAACGAATCGCAGGCGGTATCCTGACAGGGATGAGCACCTCCACGATCAGCTCGGCTGCTCCCCTCTTCACCCCGCCCGCTCAAACCAATGCCCAGAGAGCCCTGCCGACCCAGCCTGGCGGCGGCCCGTCCGACGCCTCGGTCGTTGGCGAGCGGCAGGTGGGCGCGCCCAAAGCGGGACAGCTGCAAGGCTTGATGCAGGACCACGCCGAGAAGGACCGGCTGGTCAACGGAATGCTGATCACTCAGGGGCCGGCCCGGCCCTCCGCCGCCGAAGCGGCCCAGCTTCGCAGCTCTCTGGGCGCCGTGGATACGAACGTGTTGCGGTTCGCCAGCGATACCAGGTTGCAGGTCGGAGTGCTGAACCCGGGCGACGACATGTTCGAGTCGGGCGTGCTGCGCAAACAGGACCCCAAAGCCGTCGAGGCCCAGGCGCCCCAGATGGCGGCCCTCACGCAACAACTGAATGCCGACCTGGAGAAGAAGCACAAACCCCGGTTCGAGGCCATCGAGAAGAAGCTGAACGCGCTCCCCGCGGCCCCCAGGCCGGCCGGATTCGGCGTCAGCGAGCCGGATCCGAACGGCCCCAAGCGCGTCGCGCTGATGGTCGAGATGAGCGCGGCCAAGGAGCAGGCGGGCAAAGAAATGGGCGCGGCGATCGACAAGTCGGGGCTGCCGATCAAGCCCTACGCCCCCAAGATCGTCGGTCCCACGGGTGGCTTCGGGGCTTTCCAGGCGCAGATGAACGCCAACCAGATGCCGGTCAGCACCAACGAAATGGCGCGCCAGGCGGGCGCCACCACCCCCGAGCAGATCAAGCAGTACAGCTCCATGGTCGAGAAGATCAATGGTCCCCAGTTGCAGCAAGCGCGCGACGAGCAACTGGGGGGGCTCACGGCCGCCATCAGCCAGGCCAGGGATCCCCGGCAAAAAGCCGAGCTCCAGAAGAAGCTGGCGGAGGTCCGGGCCAACGGGGGAGACATCCCGATCGACCACAACAAGCACCTCATCATGGTGCCCGACCTGAACTACTCCCAGGACGGCCAGGGCCGTCCGATCGCGATGGATACGCACGACACCAACACCCTGAGCGATTGGTCCGCCCCGGGCACCACCCGCGTCAACAAGGCCTACGACCCGGAGACCCGGCAAGGCTCTGGCACGGACGGCCAGTATTTCGCCAAGGGCGGCCTGAACACGATGGTCGTGCGCGACACGGCGGTGGGCAGCGCGGCCGTGCACGAGCTGGGACATGCGATCGACTTCCAGATGGAGAAGAAGGACCCGCAGTTCTACGCTGGCTGGAAGCCGCGCCTGGAAGAGGCCCACGGGAAGGCCAGCGCGTTCATGCAGGGCAAGACCGTCAGCGAGTATGCCAAGACCAACCCGCGCGAGTACATCGCCGAAGGCGTGTCCCATTACTACAGCGACCCGAAAGGCCTGAAGGCTGCGGACCCGGCCCTCTACGCGTTGACCGAGGAGCTGCTGCAGCGCGCCGGCCAGTTGGGAGCCAGAAAGTAGGGTGCCTCACCTCCTGCTGCACGAGCTGGTGGAAACGGAGGATTCCCTCGAGGTGGGCGAGCCGGTCGGCGAGGTCTACGTGGCCGAAGATGGGCTCGAGATCGCCGTAGACGACGAGAGCCTGCGCGAGCGCCTGGAGAGCCTCCTGTCCGCCCCGATCAGCACGCTGCGCTCGGCCGGGCCCGAAACGCTGGCCACGGTGCGCATCGCCCTGGCCCCGCAGGACGAAGGTTACCTCGAGGCCTTGGAAGAGCGCCTGCGCAAGCCGGACTTCCGCCTCGCCCTGGAAGTGCTCGAACCCTGAAACCGGCCCCTCAGCCCGACTCCCACCCCCTAGCCCCTGACCGCCCGATAGCCCTCCAGGTAGCCGGCGCGGAAGCCGGCCAGGCCGCCCAGCAGCCCTCCCCCCACGAAGTCGCGATTCTTGTTGGTGATCGCCTGGCCCAGGTCGGGAGCCTCCTGGTGCACCGTGTGCACCTGCTCGCGAATGCGCTCGGCGATCCGCGCGGCGCCCCGGTAGGCCACCAGCGCGCCCACGCCCAGGCCGGCCCCGGCTCCGATCAGGATCGCGGCCGGACCGCCACAGCACGAGCCGAGGTAAGCGCCCATCCCGGCCGTCCCCAGACAGGCGACGGTCGCGACCAGCTTGGGACTCCAGTGGCCCGGGGTGCCGAGCGCCTCGGCCAGCCCCTGCGCCAGCCCCGGCGGGATCATCAGCACGCCCGTGGCCACGCCCACCGCGGCTCCGATGATGGACGGCTTGCGCGAGGGTGACTCCAGCGACTCGTATTTGCCCTTCAGGATATTGCCCGCGTGGTCCCAGGCCTGCAGAATGCCGTGAGCGTAGCCGCGCCCCTCCTGCCAGCCGACCGTCCAGCCGCCCACGACGGCGGTCTTCAAGCCGACACCGGCGCCTTCCAGAGCCCCCTTGAATCCGCTCCTGCTCGGGTCGAGCTGAGCGCCAATCTGCCGGGCCAGCTCCTCCGATGAGCCCCCACGGCTCACCATGGCTACCGTGACGCCGCCGATCAGGCCTTTGGTCAGGAAGGCGTCCACGAATCCCCCGAGGCCCCCGCCCGAGTTGAGCGCCAGGCCCAGCGTCACGCTGGCCTGCACGCCGTTGGTAATGTCCAGAGCCAGGCCAATCTTCTTGTCGCTGGCCGTTTTGTCGGCTCCCCGCAGGGCGCCGCCCACCAGACAGGGCAGCACCGCGCCCGGAATCTTGCTGGCCGCGCCCAAAAAACCACCGATCCCCTCCACAACCCTCCGACCGAGGCCATCCTCGCCGAAATCGGGCAGGGGCCGGGGAGTCTCGCCCGGCTCGGGAGCCGTGCGCGGGGTCATGGCCGGCGTGGGACGCGCGGTCAGAGCGGTGACGTACATCAGGGGTTCCCTGCCGGAGGCTGGGCCAGCGTCTCGATGACCTTGCCCCGGAATTTCTCGCGCGTGTCATCGTAGGCAACCCCGCTCAGCTGCGAGGTCACGGCCCCGAGCTTGCGGTGCAGCTCGACGGTCAACGCTTTCGTGCCGTCGCGCACTCCCATCTGGCGGAACTCGGCCGTCGGAATGGGTTTGCCGATGACGATCTTGGCGATGTCGCGGTCACGCCAGCCTTTCACGATGCCGTAGGTGCAACCGGCCCCCGTCAGGCCGGAGAGGCCCGTGATATAGGGCGCCGCCTCCGGTAGGAAGGCCGAGGTCAGGCCGAACAGCGCCGCCCCGGCGGCCGCGCCCAGGCTCCCCGCGTTCAGGGTAGCGAAATACTTCGGGAACGGATCGAACCACTCGGGATTGTCGGTGCGATCGTAGATCGCCTTCCCTGCGAGATAGGCTCCGGTCACGGCTCCGGCCAGGGTGGAGACGACCACGCGGGCGGGAAAGCCTCCGATGGCACCCGCCGCCAGACCCGCCACGGCCACTCCGGTGGCCGCCAGGGCGCCCACCAGGGTCTCGCCGCCGCGCTTCTTGTCGTTCTGGATATAGCGAATGGCCACCGGCAGAATGTTCTCGGCGCCCCCCCGTATGGCGAAGTAAGCGGCGCCCTTCTTGAGCGGCCCGACGTGGCCGTCCTTCTGCTCGTCGCAGATGCCGCCCTCGGGGAAGATGCACAGGTCATTGCCCGCTTTGAGGGTGTCCGAGCAGTGGCGCATGGTCTTGATGTCCGGATTCTCGCGATTGAGCGGGAAGGCGCCGCCCCAGGTCATCATCTTGCCGCGGAAACCGTCAAACACGTAAACGTTGGCCAGGTAGCGCATCTGCTTGGGATTCAGCGCGGCCACCAGCGGAGGGTCGAACATGCTCGGATGGGTCGGAGCCCAGAGCGTGGCACCCTGTTTGGGAATGTTCTCGCGCCCCTCGACCTCCATCCGGAAGCAGCCGGCGATCAAGACCTTGTTGAGCGTCTTGCACAACATCTGGAACTGCGGATGCGAAAGACCGTCATCCGGTCCGGTGTAGCCAGGCACGTAATGTCCAAAGCTCTTCGGCTCTTCGGCCTTCTCCGCAGTCGAGGCGGATGCAGCCGCAGACCGATTGGGCGATAGCGCCGGGAAGGCGCTCGCATGCACTTGCATGGGTGAACTCCATGAATCATCGGTATTCTGGTTTTTCCGAAAGGGTGCCACAGCCGTCTCAAAGATCCATGAAAGAGGCAACCCGAAGGGGTTTTCAACCTTTTGTCAGTCCGGAAGCTTAGGCTCTCTTTATGCAAGTGCAGGCAGCCAGTTTGAACGCGGGGGGATACGCGAGGAACACGGCCCCCAGAGCGGCTGCATTCCTGCCCGGCCGTTTCGAGGCCATGACCGATACGGTCTCGCTCAGCGCGAGCGGGGTGCCGGAGAATTACCGCCTCACCTTCCCCGTCGAGTCCCTCTCCCCGCAGCGCGTGCAAGAGATTGCCGCGCAGCCCAATCCGATCGTGCGCAACCTCCAGATTACCGCCTACTATCACGAGGTGGCCTGCGCCCTGCGCGACATGGTCGGCGCCGAGGGCGGCAACAACTGGCCCGCCTGGGCCGGCTGGGCGTCCAAGCATGTGGGCGAGCACATCCGGCGCGAGGATCTGCCCTTCTTGCGCGGCACCTGCAAAGTCACCACGGCGATCGCTCGCGCCTTGCTGCCGGGCAGCATCCACGCCGCCATCTGGGGCCCCTCCGACGCCATGGACCGGGCCAACGATGCCGTGTCGAAGGCCAACAAAGCCATCTTCGAGCGTACCTGCATGCAGTTCACTCGCTTCATTGCGACCTTCCGCGGCGACAAGACCGCCGACCAGCACAAGTGGACCGAGTTCGCCAAAGGTTTCCAACCCGGCAGCTACGAGGAGGGCGGCGAGGATCTGCTGCGCGAGGGTTTCCGCAGCTACTACGAGGCGATGTTCGAGCCGGACGCCAAGAAGAAAGCCGAGCTCGTGCTACTGGGCAACTGCCAGGTCGTCTACGACGAGCAGAAGCACGCCCACGACGAGATCAACGAGGCGATCCCCTGGTATGCCGGCCGTCCGGTGACCTCGTGGTCACTCTACCTCGATACGCCCAACGAGCACCTGCGCCTGGGCAAGGACCTGCCGTTGCGCCCTGACGGGCAGATGTATCCGCCCGCCCTGCGCGAGCTGACCAATGCCAAATTGCTTTACACCTTCTCCTCCCACAGCCGGGCGCGCGGGGTGAGCGACGGCACGCTGGCCAACTCGCGCTGCCAGGACTATCGCAAGCTGGAAGACCGGATGAACATGATCGTCAACGTGTTCCGCACGCGCCACGACGATCAGAGCCTCTTCGAGGCGCCTTTCGACCCGCATCAGACCCGCGAGATCCAGGCTGGCAGAGTTCCCGCCGGCAAGCTGTAAGCTCGCTCAGGCGGGGGGGCTCTGACCGAGAGCCTGAGCCAGAAGCTCGAGTTGCTCGAAGCCGAACCGCCGCACTCCCGGCACCTCGTCACCCACGGTAGCCCAGAGCTCGGCAGCCGTCAGCATGGGCGGGCCGCCCCGCACGACCTCGATCCGGGTCACGTCCGGCCGGGACTTGAAACCCTCGAGAAGCACGATGTCCGCCTGCGGCATCACGGGTTCCTCGGGCCCATACCAGGTGTGGCCGCCCGGGCCACAGAGCCCGACCGGATCGGCACCCGCCCGGGCCAGCCGCTCGGTGTCGCTGCCAGGCTTGTGCTGCCACAGCTCGTGGTGCGTGTGTTTGAGAACCGCGACGCTGAGTCCGCGCGCTTTCAAAAGCGGGATCAGGCGCTCGAGCACCCAGGTCTTGCCCGCTCCCGAGCGCCCTACCAGGGCGACGATCACCGAATGCTGACCGGGGTGCCCATCTGAACGCGGCCGTAAAGGTCCTCGACGTCTTCGATGTGCATACGGATGCAGCCGTGCGAAGCGCGCGAGCCGATGGAGCCGTCGTCGTTGGTGCCGTGGATGCCGACCACTCCCGAGTTGAGGCCGATCCAGCGCGTGCCCAGCGGGTTGTTGGGACCCGGGGCGATCGGCTGGGCTTCGCGCGCCCAGGCGCTGTCGGGCGGGAGCCAGGTGGGGTTCTCGACCATGTCGGCCACGTGAAACTCGCCCTGCGGCGTGGGATAGGCCGGCTGCCCGTGGGCGATGTCGTAGGTCTTGATCGTACGGCCGTTCTCGATCAACTCCAGGGTGAACGAGCCCAGCGAGACGACAATCTTCGGGCCGAGCTCGGCCAGAGTGGCCATCCCCGCCTTGCCATCGGGCTCCAGGCCGTTCTGGGCCTGAAAATCGTTGATGGCGTCCACCGTGACCTGATCGTAGGTGCCGGTGATCTGCTCTTTGGCCATCAGCCCGCGGGCGACCAGCTTCTTCTGGAGCTGTTTGACGTCGGCTCCGCGCGCTCCCAACGTGAGGGTATTGAGACCGAGCGTCTCGGTGGAGTCGACCAGGAACCAGTATTTCTGCTCTCCGACCCAGCCGGCTTTGTCCTTGACGGTCAACACCGCGTCGCGCTTGCCCTCGGGCATCAGGCCGGTGGCGAAGGCCAGATTGCCGTTCTTGTCGGCTTTGGGGCGACGCTCGAGCGGCTTGCCGTCGAGCGTGAGCTCCACGCTTTCGACTCCGCTGTCGGGATCGTGGGCCTTCACGAAGAGAAGGACTTCATTCTTGCCCAGGACCGCCCCGGGCGCGGGAGCCACCGCACCGGCCTCTGGCGGATGCTGGTCGAGCACCAGCGTCCTGGAGAGCTTGCTCTCGTTACCCGCGGCATCGACCGCCGTCAGCGCGACGGGGTTGGCGCCGTCCTCGAGCTTGACGTCGGCCACGAAAGAGCCGTTGGCGTCCACCACCGCTTTCACATCTTGCTCGCCCACGCGAGCGGTCAGGGTGGCTCCGGGCTCGGTCTCGCCGCTCAGGTGCGCGGCAGGCTCGGTCACGATCTCAGGGTTGGCCAGCAAGAGCCGGGGAGCCTGGGTATCGAGGCGCACGGTGTAGGTCTTCTCCACCGAGCGCAGCGGCAGCAGCGGGTAGAGCCGGATGGTGACCTGGTTGTCGCCCTCTTGCAACTCGGCCGGGCGAGCGGCCTCGATGGCGCCATGACCCCAGACGATGCGCGGGGGCAACAGACGATCGTTGACGTGGATCTCGACCCTCGAAGGAATGCCGAAGAAGCCGGCCTTGAGAATCGGCTGGCTCTCCCTGGTGACCGGGCCCGGCTCCAGACCGCCCAGGCGCAACGTAACGACGCCCAGGCAGGCCTCGAGCGCGAACAGCGCCACGGCCAGAACCAGAATCAGTATTTTCGCGCCCAGGTGTTTCACGCTCTCTGCTTAAAGGGTTAACCGCCAGCTCGGGATGTGTCAAGAAACAGCTGTGCCGCTCTTGGCAAAGATATTGTAGCATGTTGGCGAAGATTATTCACCATGCCCACGCAAGATTATACTTTCTACCTGGCTTTGGGGGACAGCCTGAGCATCGACAAGTACGCCGGTCCCGGTTTGGGGGCTGCGGCTCTGCTCTATCAGAACAAAGACCAGCTTTATCCCGAGTTCGCCTCGCACGATCTCTTGACGCTCAACAGGTCGTGCCGTTTCGAGAATCGCGCGGCCGACGGCAATACGTGCCAGGAGGTCGAGGAGGCTCTCGCCACGCTCCCCGCCGTGCAGGGGCGGGTGCTGGTCACCCTGACCGTGGGCGGAAATGACCTGATTGCGTGCTTCAACCGGGGCTCGCTCGATCCCACCCCGGTGCTGGAGCGCCTGGGGCGTCTCGTGGCCTCGATTCGCGCGCGCTTTTCGCAGTTGACGCTGCTGCTGACCACGGTCTACGACCCGACCGACGGCACCGGCCAGGTGCAGAGCGGGCATCGGCGCTTCGCGCCGGCACTGCCGGTGCTGGCCGAGTACAATGCGCGTCTGCGGCAGTTGGACGTGCAGCTGGTGGACATCGCCGCCCACTTCCGTGGCCACGGCATGCGCCACGACGACCTTACCTACGAGCACTACCATCCGACCGATCCGAGCGGATGGTTTTGCTTCGACATCGAACCCTCCGCACGCGGATCGTCGGAAATCCGGCGCCTGTTCTGGGAGGCCCTGCCATGAATCACAAGATCGAGCGGCTGCGCGCGCGTTTGCCCCACCTCAAACCGGTCCGGTTGGAGGGGCCGAGCTGGGAGTGGAACCTCGACGAGGAGGACATCGTCCGCACGCTCGCGCGCCACGAGCATTCGGGGTTGCTCTTCGGCCACTTCTCGCCCGCTCGCGTGCTCGAGGAGCTCGATGAGGTCGGCATCCTCGCCACACTGCGGCAGAAGGGCTACCACGACTTCGAGGCTTACAACGGGCCGGCGCCCGGCATGCCGCCCCTGAACCAGTTCGAGGATCGATTCACCCTCTACGGGATCGGCGGAGGGGCGCGCCACCTGCTGGTCGAGCTGAAGACCCACTGGGGAACCCTGGTCTTCCCTCCGGACGGCTCCCGCATCAAAGCCCTGATCTGGGACTGGCTGAGCCACCAGCACCCGCTCGGCAGGTTCACCCCCGAGCGACCGCCGCTGCCCGGGCAGGAGTTTCCGGGGCTGGGCATCTTCCGTCCCTCGCTGGAGCTGATGCTGACCTGGGTCAAGAAGCTCGAGCTGGATGCCATCGTCAACATCCCCGAGTATTTCCACAACGCGGTTCTCTACTCCAGCGCGTTCCACTTCATCACGCCCGAGCTCCAGGGGCGGCTCGAGGCGCTCAAGCGCGACCTCCTACCCCGCGGGCTGACAGCCGCGTCCTGGGCGCTCAGCGAAGAGCGGGTCATGGACGGCGACGGCAAGGTGGTGCGCTGGGCGCCGGCCGAGCAGATCTACGCCGTGCAGGGTCAGGTGGCGGAATACTTCAGCTCAAACGAATACCGCGGCGCTGTGGAACGCGCCGCGGCAAGTCAGAGCTATCGTTACCCGGAGTAGAGGCTAACCGAAGGGCGAAGCTTCCTCGCCCCCGCCGCCGGCGAGCTTCATGGCCATCTGGAGCTTGAGCATCTCCTGCATCTCCGGCGAGATACGGATCTGCTTGGCGCTGGAGAAGGTGCCGTCGGCGTGTGCGATGGCGATCTCGCGCCAGGTGCCGCTGGTGCGGGAGTAAACGGTGTCGTCGCCATCCTTGAGAATGGCCAGCTCGCTTTCCTCTCCGCCGCGCACCACGCGCTGGCGGAACTCCTGGATGTCACCGCTCTTGGTGTCGAACTTGAGGTAGGCGTCATGCTGCTCGGTGACGGTGGAGTTGAAGCCCAGGCCGGGGGTCTTCACCTCTCTGTTGGCGTATCCCGCGACGCCTTTCTCGGGGAAGGCGTCCTCCTCTTTCCTCTTGTCGAGCTTCTTGAGGTCCTCGACAACCGGGGCCGCTTTGGCCTGAACATCGGCGATCAACTTCATTGCGTTGGATCGCTCGCGAAGCTTGTCCCACTCCGTTTTCTCGCGGGCGGGAGCGACGGTGTCCTCGCCCTCCGGCATGGGTAGGAACTGCTTGCGTCCAGGTAAGATAAGTCCCCCACCGTCCCGAGGAATGAGGATTCGATTCATACTTCATGGCCCCTTATTCAGTTTTGCTGTAACGACACCATGGCAGGGGCGCGTGAAATTTCCATGAAAAATTTGCCCTACAGGTTGTCCAGGCCGCCGCCTTCGGCGGAGACCGTCTCGATAATCTTGCCGCGGAACTTGGGCGCGTTGTCGTCGTAGGGAACGCCCGTGAGCCTGGCTTTGGCCGCTCCCAGGCTACGGTGGAGATCCACAGTGAGGTCGTGGATGGCCTTCTTTTCGTCGCCCGCGGCGGCGGTCACGTAGTCTTGCACCTTCAAAGGAGGGGCCACAATGACGTGAGCCACGTCGCGATCCCGCCAGGCCCGGGCCACTTTGAGAGTGGAGAATCCTCCGGCCCCGGCCAGCAAGAAGTCGGCCCCCGGAACGAAGGCGGCCGCTGTGCCGCCAAAGAGACCCCCCACCACGCCGCCGATGGCCGCGCCCTTCAACATGGCCATGTACTGCGGGGCCTGGTTGTAAGCCTTTACGACCGGGTTGCGATCCCACTCGCGCTTGCCGTACAGGTAACCTCCGGCCATGGCGCCCGAGAACGCGCCCGCGGCTATACGGGTGAGCGGGCCGCCGGTGGCGGACAGGACGGTGGCCACGGTCACGCCCACGGCCGCCAGGGCCCCCACGACGGTCTCCAGCGGACGGGCCTCGGTATTGGGGGCATAATGCAACGCGATGGGGACGATCGACTGGGCTCCTCCGCTCACGGCCGAGGCGGCCGCCCCCTTCTTCAGGGGGCCCACGCGACCGGCCTCTTCCTCCTCGGCGATGCCGCCCTCGGGATAGATGCACAGGGGCACGCCCGCCTGCAGAACCTCGTTACAGTGCTGGATGGTCACTTTGGCGGCGTGCTCGCGGTCGACGGGGAAGGCGCCCGACCACATCATCAATTTACCGTTGACGCCCTTCATGGTGCGAATGTTGGACATGTAGCGAACATCGCGGTCGAGAATGCTGGTGACCACGGGCGGGTCGAAAATGCTCGGATGCGTTGGGGTGAAGACGTGCGCGCCGCCCTCGGGAAGGTTCTCTCGCCCTTCCACCTCGATGCGGTAGCGACCGGAGGCCAGAGCCTTCGTCAACGGTCGCAGGATGGAACCGAACCGCGGATGTGACTTGCCGTCGGCCGGGCCTGTGTAGCCCGGAATATTGGCGCCGACATTCATTTTTGGAGCCCTCAGAATGTAGTTTTCTTTCAGTATGATGTGCGAGACTGAAGACAACCTGAAAGGAGGCCCGCGCTTGATCGAGTCGCGCAACCTGGCGCACAAGCTGTTCTCCCAGCCCGAAATCCGCGAGAAGTGGACCGCCGAGCTCGGGGGCACGCTCGAGTTCGAGCCCGTGGCCACCGAGGACGGGCTCGTGGCCACCCTGCGAGCCGAGCGCGTCCGGGGCGACCTGTCGCCGGCCCAGACCCACGTGCGTCTCGCGCAGGGCGAGGTGACCACCCTGGGTGGCTCCGAGGGCCGCTTTACGGCTCGCGGCGGTGAGGGCGTGGAGTTCAGTTGGAGCACCACTTCCCGGGTCGCCTTCGACCCCATGATGCCCTCGCTCGAGTGCAAGCACACCGACGTACAGCTGAGCGGGCCGGGCTGGAGCCGCTCGCTCGAGCAACAGGAGAACGGCCTGGAATCACCTTTCCAATGGGCCCCGGTGGTGCGCGACGGGCGCACGGTGGTGCAGATCTCAGAGCGCCGGATCGAGTGCCTCGATCAGGAGGGAAACAAAGTCTTCGCTCACGAGGGCACTCCCTGGTCGGGCTACAGCCTGCCCCCGGTCATCGGCGCAGATGGACGAGTCGTCATCTTCGACAAGAACCACAACCATCTGACGGGCTACCTGCCCGACGGGGCCACCGCCTGGGAGCGGAGCTTTTACTCCAAGAACGTCCGCTGCACGCCGCTTCCGCTCGAGCACGGGCACACGCTGGTGGCCGTCCAGTCAGAAAAGAATGGCGAGACCAGCCTGCAGCGCCTGAATGACAACGGCGACACGGTGGAGGAATGGCGCATTCCGGGCTCGTTCGTGGCGGGAATGACCTTAGCGCCCGATGGCACGCTGCTCGTGGCGACCAACGACTCCCCCCGGCTCTGCGGATACGACGAAGCCGGCCAGTTGCGCTGGGAGCATCCCCTGGCCGAGCCCACCCTGGGCGCGCCGCGCGTGCAGGCCGACGGCTCGCTGATGGTCGTCGGCCAGAACGGCCACGTCACGGTCCTGGAAGTAAGCGACCCGCGCACTTCCAGCGAGGCTCCTCCGGTCGAGCGTTACGCCGGCGAGGTCCAGGAGGGACCCGATTTCGTCAACGTGGCCGGGGTGCGTTTGCGCCGCAAATAGGCCCCGTCAGTCCGGCTCGCCCCCCTCGCGTTCCCAGACCCGGCCATTGAGGACGAAGATGTCGTCGCTGCCGGTCAGCGAGGGAAAGACCACCCGCACCAGCTCCTCGGGACCAAACGGCTTGGACACGAAGAAGTCCACGCCGACGTCTTCCAGGCGGGGAAAGGGTCCGCTCGTGCCGCTCATCAAGCCGATGCGAATGGAAGGAGACTGCTCGCGCATCCAGACGGAGAGGTCGGCGCCCGTAAGCTCGGCTCCCAGGTCGAAGTCCAGGATGGCGATGTCCGGCTTGAGGGCGGTAAAGACTTCCATCGCCTCATGCGGCTCCGCCGCGGTGACCGCCACCGTCCCGTAGAGCTGACCCAGCAGCGCCTGAATACCGCTGCGCACCAGCGGGTTGTCGTCTACGATGAGCACCGTCACAAAGGCCACCCTCCTCTCACCAACAGGCTCTCATGATAATCCGTCTTGGTCCGTGAAGGTAGGTCCAAAAGACCTACTCCCCGGGGGGTACGGGGATCCATGACAGATCTCCCGGGGATCTTCTCGGGCCGCCAGAACGACGCCGAGAGCGCGCCTTGCAGACCCGAGAAACGTTGCGACCAAAAGGGATCGGCTTGGGCTTCGGGACCCCGAGAGAGTGACCTGCTGTTCACAACGTGGCAAACTCATGACCCCTCTCCCCCGGCTACATTGTGGCCACAGACACGAGCTGAAAAAATTCTGAAACGAGAGGTCCCCAATGAATATCTCCAGCCTGAGCAACAACTACAACACCCTGGCACTGCCGGGCCGGACCTCCGCGCCCCAGGCCAGCTGCGGCTGCAGCGGCAACGCTGACCGCGTCGAGCTGGGCTCGCGCCAGGGCCAGGAGCCGGCTCCGCCCGCTCCCCAGCCCCCCGCCCCCCCGCCCCCCGCCCCCGAGCCGCCCCCCGCTCCGGGTCCCCAGCAGAAGAAGTGGTGCGTGATGGTCTACTCGGCCAGCGACAACAACCTTTATCGCTTCATGCAGAGCGACCTCGATGAGGCCGAGCGCGTGGGCAGCACCGAGACGATGCACGTCATCGCCCAGACCGATCACGGACCGCGCAACGGCACCGCCCAGCGCATCGAGCTGGTGCAGGACAACACCCCCGGCCTGAAGGCCCCCATCAAAGAGGACCTCGGCAGCTACAACATGAGCGCCCCCGAGTCCCTGGCCTCCTTCGTCAAGTGGGGTATGGACAACTACCCGGCCGAGCACTACATGCTCATCATCTCCGACCACGGCGACGGCTGGAAGGGCGCCGCTCAGGACTGGAGCCACAACGGCTGGATGAGCACCCCGGACATCGAGAGCGGCCTCAAGCAGGCTCGTGAGCAGACCGGCAAAAAGATCGACGTGCTCGGCTTCGACGCGTGCTTGATGGCCTCAGCCGAAGTTGCCCACCAGCTCAAGGACGAGGTGGACTTCCTGGTGGCCTCCCAGGAAGTGGAAGGCGGCGCGGGCTGGGAGTACAACCGCGTGCTGAGCGAGGATACCCTCAAGAGCCTCGACAAGCAGCTGGCCGTGACCCGCTTCAACATGGAGCCGGCCGCCGTGGCCTCGCACATCGTTCGCGTCGCCGAGGGCAACCAGGACGACCTGGCCACGATGTCGGCCATCGACACCAGCAAGATGCCCGCCGTGGTGAAGGCGCTCGACAACTTCGCCGATGCGATGGCCACCTCGCAGGTCTCCAAGGAGAAGTTCTCCACGGCCGCCGACGAGACCCAGGGCTTCTACGACTACAAGGACCTCACGGACTTCGCCAACAAGGTGAAGGACAGCGTGCAGGGTGAGGATTGCTACCTGGCCGGCGCCGCCGAGCGTCTGACCCGCGCCGTTGGCAACGCCGTCATCGCCGAGCAGCACTCCGACAACTACCCCAACGCCCACGGGATGAGCATCGAGCTCAGCAACACGAGTGGCGACGACTACTCGCGCCTGAAGCTCGCTCAGGACACCCAGTGGAACGAGGCCGTGACCTCGATGCGCAGCTAAGCTGCCCTTTGCGGCCCGGGTTGGGCCGCTCCAGTGTTCAGTCTGGTGGTGGTAGGGCGTCCTTCGGGACGCCTCTTTTTTTTAAGGAGAGAGGGGGAGCTCATGCAGGGACTGCCCCTGGGGGTTTTGTGCGCTTCGACGGCTACTATTGCAACCCGGGCTACAACTGGCGTTACGCCAACTATATCCGCTTCTACCCGGAGGGCTTTCTGGTGGTGGACCAGCTGGAGCTGAAGCCGCCCCCTCCAACCGAGATGATCGTCAAGCGGCTGCGCTTCACCCACCCCAGCGGGCAGTTGCAGCGCGGCCGCTGGCGGCTGGTCGAAGGTCGCCTGGAAGCCGAGGTGGTGCTGCTGGATGACGCGGTCTATCCTCCCCCGCCAGGCCGGCGGGCGGTGCCGCGCGAGGGCATCTCCCTCTTCGTGGGTCCGGACGGGACCGATCGGCTCGAGCTCGATTCACGCTCGGACCACCACCCCGAGTGGGCTCCCGACGAGAAGCACGAGGTCTTCACGTTTACCCCGTGCCCGATGGTGGAGGAGAGCGGGTTGTCCGAGGAGCGCTTCCTTTTGCCCCGCGCAGCCCGCGTCAATCCGGCGGATGGCGCTGAGCTGGTGGAAGTCGACGGCCTCTGGGTCTATCGCTTTCCGGTCACGGTCGGCCAGTATCGCAAGCACTTCCACCTGCCCGACCGGCCGAAGTTCGGCTGGCAGAACCATGACCCGATGGTGCGGGTGACCTTTGCCGAGGCCAGCGCCTACGCTTTGAAGGTAGGCGCCCGATTGCCATCGGAGGCCGAGTGGATTCAGGCGGCCTCGGGGCGGGCCTATCCGTGGGGGGACGAGCCCGATGCGACGCGGCTGCAGCTGGGCAAGGCCACCACCTGGGTGACGCGCCATCCGGACGGGATGAGCTCCTGCGGAGCGCTCGACATGGCCGGAAATGCCGCCGAGTGGTGCACCGACCTGGTCAAAGGCAAGCGCGTCGTCAAAGGCGGCAGCTATCGCAGCAAGAGCGTGGAAGCCTGCCGCTGCGATGCCCGCGAGCTGGTGGCGGAGGACCGCTGTCACCCGTGGTTGGGGTTTCGCTGCGTTTTGCTTTCGTCGTAGCCGTGGGCCGAGTCGCCCCTACTCGAGCATCCCCAGACGGCCCAGCCACTTTTCCAACAGCTCGGGCCAGCGCGTGATCGGCTCTTTCGTGGGACGCAGGCCGAAGGCGTGCCCGCCCGTAGGGAAGACGTGCATCTCCACCGGGACGCCTTTCTCTTTGAGGGCGCGGCAGTAGACGTAGGTGTTCTCGACCGGATCGACCGGGTCGTCCTTGGCATGCACCAGGAACGTCGGAGGCGTCTTGCGGCTCACGGGCACATACGGATTGAGGCCCTGGTCGGTGAACTCGGTCAGGTGCCCGGGGTAGAGCGCGACCCCGAAATCGGGGCGGCAGCTCACCTTGTCAGCGGCGTCCACGGGCGGATAGAGGCGCTTCTCCCAGTGGGTGCTGATCGCCGCCACCAGGTGCCCCCCGGCCGAGAAGCCAAGCACTCCGATCTTCTTGGGGTCGATCTTCCACTCGGCGGCGTGATAGCGCACCAGGCCCATCGCGCGCTGGGCATCTTGCAGCGCCATCTTGGAGCGGGGGAAGCAGCCCGAGCGGGGAGAGAGGTCCTCGCCCGGCACGCGGTACTTCACCACCACGCAGGTCACGCCGCGCTGCGTGAACCAGTCGGCCACCTCGGTCCCCTCCAGGTCGATGGCTAGAATCCAGTAGCCGCCGCCCGGGAAGACGACGAGACAGGTCCCGTTGGGGTTCTTGGCCGGGTAGACGGTCAGGGTGGGATGGGAGACCTTGCCGATGTAGGTCCAGGGTTTGCCCGCCACCAGGTTGTCGGCCACCAGGGTCTCGTTCTCGGGCTTCGCCACCGGCACGGCGTCGGGGACTTTACCCGGCCAGAGCGGCAGCTCTTGAGCCAGGGCCTGCGCGGCCAGCAGCAGCGTCAGCAGGGTTAAGCGGACAGCCAATAGATGCCCAGCAAAAAAGCTGCCTTCGTGACCAGCTTGACCGCCAGGATCAACCGCCAGTGTCTCTTCAGTATCACTCTCATCGGTCCCAGCATAACACAGGGTGCGTAAGAATCCGTGAAGATTCAGCGCAGCTCTTCGCGCAAAAGGCGGATCAGTTGAGAGGTCGCCAGCCCCTCGCTATTGCGATGGATTCTGGCCAGCACTTGAGGGTCGAAATCACCGAAGGTTGGGCTTCTTTCTTGCGAGACGTAGCCGTCTGGCCCCAACACCAACACGTTCAGCTCTTCTTCCATCGTCCAGCGCCAGATTTCCGGAACCTTCATCGCCCGGTAGATCCCGATACGCGGTATTACGGAGCGGCTGACCTCTACCTCGATGGCCAGGTCAGGGGGTGGGTAGGACGGGTCCCACCATTGTCCCATTCGCTTGACGGCAGGCCAATTTTCGACCCAGTAACACTCGTCGGGCTCGAATGCTTTGTCGATAGCCTTATTTTTGAACGTCTGGTTGCCGCCCCCGATGAAGTCTACGTTGCGTTCGAGCATCAGGCACTCGAGTAGGCAGGCGAGTTCTGTCTTTTTTCGCTCGTGCTCGCCAGACGTATTCATGATTTCGAGCCGGCCCCTGTCATAGGTCATCCTCACGCCGGGCGCCTCGCCGACCGCCTCGGCAATCTTCAGGTAGCCGTCCCAATCGACATTCAGTACCACGCGCTGCTCGTCGTCGACCATGCTCATCCCATTGAGAATAACACTCATGACGCATGCAGGTCCACCAGCATCTGCTCGTACCAGCGTTTGAGCGACTTGTAATCCGAGCCGGCCGGAGGCCGAACGGCGACGTGCGTTGGTCCGGGCACCAGGCGAATGGGAGTGGAGCCCTTCGAGCAGCAGGTGCGGAAGTCGAGCGTTTCGGGGATCGGTCCCGGGGGCCGGCGCAAGAGCAGGTCGGCCAGCGGATGAAGCAGACCTGCAATCTCGTCGAGATACCGGAGCGGAACGTCAATCAGTTCGAGTTCGGGGAGGCCCAGCGCCGCCAATCCGCGCGTCGTCGTGCGACCCTTCCTGGTGCGTTCGTCCATGGATGTCATCAGGAGGACGTGCTCGGCTGCCCACAGGGTGCCGTCCGAGCGTTTCGTGTAGGGGTTGATGGGCAGTTCGCCCCCGAACTCGACCATGAAGCCATCGACGTCCTCAGCGATCGCGCTGGCGGCGCCCAGCACGCTCCAGTAACCGATGTGCGGCCAACCAGGCCGATATTCTTGCTCGACCAGACAGACCTGGGTCGCCTTACGCGCGGCCTTGGCAATTTCGATGCATCTGGCACTGCAGGTGCAACCTCGGATCCGCGGGTAGTCTTCCGGTCGCCCGAGCTCGAGCCGGAAGCTCGAGTTCGCCTGGAGGGCCGCTTCCAGGATGCCGCAAGTATGCCGGCGCACCCAGTCTTTGTACAGGCGCTGGACATCCTGCGGCTGCAGGTGCATTGGCGATTGAGAATAGACCAGGTAAGTCAACGTGATCGTTTCGAGAGAAGAAATGGGCATAGCTCCGCCTTTCAAAGGGAAATGAAGTCTCAGGGCTTGGGGAATTGCAGGGGGGATATTGGGGGGGCGTCTGGGGACTCAGCGCCTCTGGCGAGTCCGATTCGGCGAGGGGTTTCTTGAGAGCCCCTCAATTTCCTGCTACTTCAATTTCCAGGCCGTGAGCCAGTTCTGCCCGTCCAGATGGGCTTTGAAGTCCTTGCGCAGGTGGCGGTCGAAGTCGGGCATGTGGGCGGCGCCGTAGAGGATGGCGATCTTCTTCTTGCCCCGCTTGAGCGTCTTGCCCAGCACCGCCAGAGCTACCTGATTGCGCGCGGTGATGATGATCGGGTCGTCGCTCTCGAAGTCGCCCAGGTGGCCGGCCATGATGCGGCGCAGGGCCATGCGATCCTTGACCGGCCCCGCGTCCTTCAGATGGCGCTGGAAGAGGGCGAAGAAGTCTTTGGCCGGGCCGGCCTTCTCCTGGGCCTTCGCGAACTGGTTGGCCGTCATGTCGGCGTGCACGAAGTTGTCCCCGTCATAGTTCATGGTGGTGGACTGATACTCGAGCCCGAGGGTCTTGCAAAGCTCGATCTGCGAACGGGTCAGGGGATCGTTGGGATCGGTCTGCATCTGGATGTGGGGCTCGTAATCCAGGCCGATGGCCTCGGCTGCCTCGCGCCGGCTGGTGAAATGATTGCCTTCGTCCAGGATGGACTCGAACAGGACCGCGTCGTAGCCTTTCAGGCGCTTGTCCAGGGCGGCGTAATAGTCCTTTTCGCCCACATGCACCACCCCCACCAGATCGACGGTGACGCCCTTTGGCAAGGTATAGCGCGTGATAGCGACCTGGAGCGCATCGGGCTTCTGGTGGATGCGCACGAAAGCGGGCGGTTGCGCCAGGCTTCCGGTGAACAGCAACAGGACCAACAAGAACACCCGCATCAGAGGTCAGTTACTCCGGTCGCCTGCGGCTCCCTGCGCGCTGCGCTTGACCAGTTGACTACGGTCGCCTGCGGCTCCCTGCGCGCTTCGCTTGACCAGTTGACTACGGTCGCCTGCGGCTCCCTGCGCGCTTCGCTTGACCAGTTGACTACGGTCGCCTGCGGCTCCCTGCGCGCTTCGCTTGACCAGTTGACTACGGTCGCCTGCGG
>JBDHVW010000049.1:0-58751 GCA_039809865.1 Vulcanimicrobiota bacterium | reverse complement strand
CCACGTGCTGGCCAGCGCTCAGGCTTGCTTTCTGCCCATTCCCGAGCAAGGCAAGTGCGAGTTCAACCCGGTGCTGTTCAACTACATCAGCACCAAGGGCGATCCGGGCGTGCTCAGCATTCTGGTCACCCGCGAGGGCACCAGCATGACCATCATCGACAACCAGCGCGACGCGTTTGACGCGGGTGCGTCCTGGGGCCAGCGCCTCTTCTTCAACCAGCACGGCGAGCGCGCCAGTTTGACGGGCGAGCGCCAGAGCGACTTCGTGGCAGCCTCCTCGGCCAGGAATCCCTCGGTGCGCGTAGCCGACCAGGAGGGTTTGAACATGGTTCTCCTGATTCAGGTGCCGCTCAAGCAGAAGAATCCCATGCGGGGCGGCTATATGATGATGGACGCGTGCTGTGAGGCCGCTCCGCCTCCCAACGCCGGTCCGGCCCGACGCGGCATGGAGGCGGCCGTCATCGGCCACGGCAAGGTCGAGGGTCCGTTCACCGAGGTCGACAACCTGGCCATCGAGCGCGACGAGAACTTCCCCGTGCGCGTCACCGTGCAGTTCTACCAGGCCACCTCGGACGGCAAGATTACAGCCGACAACCTGAAGTCACTGGCCGCCCAACTCGACAAGGTTTACGCCAACGCGGACTACGTCGGCTCGCTGGTCACCGGCGGCGATACGGGCCGCCCCACCGAGTACGTGGGCGACCACACCGAGCCCGAAAACTGGTGGAAGGCCTTCTGGCAGCGCCACTACGAGAACACCGGTCAGGACCGGGATGACGTCCGCCAGATCTGGCGCCGTATCTTCAACGGGACCTAGCTCAGGGGTTATCCAGCCAGGGATAGCCGGTGGTTGGTTTGTGGTAGTGGTTCCAGACCATCCAGAACACGCCATAGAGGGCCACGCAGAGAAGGCCGCCCAGAAGGACGAACCCGAAGGACTCCGCGCTGCTCGGGGCTGACGTCTGGGCAGCCGCGCTGCCACAGAGCCAGAGAAGCAAGAGTGCCAATCGTCTCATCTTGGGACAAGCGTAGCAGTGCGACCTTCTCTTGGGAGCCTACGCCAATACTGGCTTATCGGGTACTCTTGATGGAAGTGAAAAACGCCATCACGGCGGGGTCTTTGGCGTTCTTGTGCCACATACAGTAGAAACTGTGCGCCGTGGTCGGGGTGTGAACTCCGACCACGCGCTCGTATGTCTGGACGCCCTTATAGCCTTTGTAGCCCCGCTCGAGCTGGAAGCCGGTAAAGGCGCCGAACTTGAGGGGCGTCTCCGTGGCGCCCTGCGGACTGCCGAACTTGCTGGTCACGAACTTGCGGTAGCTCGCCTCGTCGGTGTAGGGCTCACTCCAGACGCCGAACTCGCGCACGTCGGGACACGGCTTGAACAGCTCCTTGTCCACCACGCTGTCGATGTAGAACCCGGTTCGCTTCGCTTTGTCGACGTTGAACGTGCCCACGTCGTGGGCCGCACTGAAGGGCAGGGTGACGCTGAAGTCCTTCTCGGGCGTGACGTATTCCCAGTTCGACGCCAGAGCCAGAGCGGTCAGGGCGAATAACAGGGCTATTCTCACCGAGATTTCAACCAGGCGCGCACGTGGCGAATCCAAGCGGTGTGAGAGCGTTCGCCTGCCTGAGCGAGCAGTTCGCTGAGCTCCTGGCTCGTGAACGGGAGAAAGGCCCTCCGCTCGATGGGCTGGTAGGTGCCCTCCACCAGGCGCAGGAACGTCAGTTTCTTCAGGTCGTAGCGCCAGACTTCGGCGATACCTAGCGCGGCACAGATGGGCAGCTTGTCGATGGCGGCCCGGCTGACTTCGATTTCGATGGCGATGTCCGGGTGGTTCGAGTTGGAGAATGCGAAGCTCGAGTCGGGCTCGACGCCCTTCTCCAGTCGGGCGTCTCGCTGCGTGGTGGAACCAAGCCCGTAGGCGTCAAGGCCCAACTCGGCACAGGCCTCGAAAATAAGCAAGGCCAGGAACAGATTGGCTCGCTCGTGGGGCGGTGACGGTGACATGACCTCGAGATCCCCCCGATCATAGGTAAACCGGGGCGCACTCTGGTCGGTGTGCTCCGCCAGAATCCGCTCGTAGGTCTCCCAGCTACAGTTGCGCAGGACGACTCGTTGTTCGGGGACGAGCTCTAGCATACGAGCTAATTCTACACGCCCGGCGGAATTTCCGTCAGGTTTTGGCGGTCTGCTTGGCCAGCTCCCGAGCCCGTTTTACGTTCTCGCGGATCAGGTCGCAGCCGCCCTGCCAGAAGCTGGCCTGGGTGATGTCGATCTCCAGTTTCTCCAACATCTTGGTGGGCGGCAAGCTGCCACCCGTGGCCAGCAGGTCGAAGTACTTGTCCACAAAGGTGGCCCCTTCGCGCTTGTAGCGCGCATAGAGCGACAGCACCAGCAGCTCGCCGAAGGCGTAGGCGTACACGTAGAAGGGCGTGTTCACGATGTGGGGGATGTAGAGCCAGGTCCACTTGTGGTCTTCGCCCAGGGTCAGGGACTTGCCGAACATCTCCTGCATCGATTCCTGCCACATGCCGTTGATGGTTTCCACCGTCAGCTCGCCCTGCTCGCGGCGCGCCTTATGGAGGCGCTGCTCGAAGCGATACATGCTGACCTGGCGGAAGACCGTGGCGAACGTGTCCTCCAGCTTCTCGCACAGCATCGCCAGGCGTGCTTCGTCCGAGGTCAGGTCTTTCTGGAGGCGCTCGAACACCAGCAGCTCGCCGAACGTCGAGGCCGTCTCGGCCATCGGCAGCACCGGGTGGTAGTTGAGCAGGTTCTGCTTGGAAGCCAGCCGGTCGTGCACGCCGTGGCCCAGCTCGTGGGCCAGCGTCATCACGTCCCGGGGCCGCCCCGTGTAGTTCATCAGCACGTAGGGATGGAGGTCGGGCGTGACGCCCGCGCAGAACGCCCCGCCGCGCTTGCCGTCCTTGACGACCGCGTCGATCCAGCGCTTGGAGAAGAACGGCTCGGCCAGCTCCGCCAGGCGCGGGGAGAAGCTCCCGAAAGCCTCCAGCACGATCTCGCGCGCCTTGTCGAAGGGCAGCTCCTCACGGTCCTTGGTGAGGGGCGCGTAGCGGTCGTAGTGCTTGAGGTCGGAAATGCCCAGCAGCTCGCCCTTCAGCGCGTAGTAGTCGGCTACCAGGTCGAAGTTCTTGACGCACACGCCCACCATGGTATCCACCATGGCCTGCGAGAGCTCGTTGTCCATGTGGCGGTCGGCCTCGGGCGACTCGAACTTGCGCAGCTTGTCCATCACCTGCTTCTCGTGCAGCAGCGTATTGTGGGTGTAGTTCAGGACGTGCTGCTCCTTCTGCAGGCCCTCGGCCAGCGCCTCGGCTGCCGCCTGGCGCAGCGAGCGGTCGGGCTCGTAAAGCAGCGTCATCAGCTCGCTCTGGTTGAGCTCCTTCGTCTCGCCATTGTGGCGCAGGGTATACTTCTGCTTGGAGGTGACCTCGGTGAACAGCCGCCGCCAGGCGCGCCCGCGGTCGTTGGCGGTCTCCTCCAGGATCTTCTCCTCGGGCTCGGACAGGTAATGCTTGGCCACCACCCGCAGGTGGTCGAGGTAGTGGTGATAATCGGCCAGCTCGGAAGCGGCCAGCAGCTCCTCGAACCTGGCATCCGTGATGCGGCCGATCTCGAGGTCGAAGAAGATGAGGTGAGTGCTGATCTCCGAGCCCAGCTCGCGCACCCTCTGCACCAGGGCCTTGACCTTGTCGTTTTGCGTGTCGGTCGAGAAGAGCAGCTGGGCGAACGCCTGCGGCTTCGATTCGTGGCGCAGGAGCGCCTCGTACTCGTCCAGAGCCGACTTCATGCGGGCGGGGCTGAGGTCGTCCGCGGCGATCTGGTTACGGTAGCGCTGCTCGAAGCTCCTGGCCGATTCCAGCGCGTCGGCCAGGTGGGCCTCCAGGCGCGGGTCGTCCACTCCACTGTAAAGATCGGACAGGTCCCAGGTAGGTAGATCCATTTCGCAACGCTCCGGTCAACAAATTTTTCAACGACTTCACGCCCGAAGGAACAGGTCCTTTAGGACAGAACAACCGGGCACTTGAACGGAGGTGCATCCCCTTTGAAACTGCATTCCTTCCCCGCGTCCCCCAATCACCGCAAGGTGTCGTCGGTTGCAGCCCATCTCGGCCTCGAGCTGGAAGAGGTGGTCGTCGACCTTTCCAAGGGCGACAACCAGCAGCCCGATTTCCTCAAGATGAACCCCAACGCGATGATCCCCGTGCTCGAGGACGGCGATTTCCATCTGCCCGAGTCCAGCGCGATCATGATTTACCTCTGCAGCAAGAAGCCCGGCCAGACGCTGCTCCCGAGCGATCCCAAGCTCAACGCCCAGGTCCTGCGCTGGATGTTCTGGCAGGGCGCCCACTTCGGTCGCGCCTGCGGCACCATCCTGTACGAGAAGCTCGTCAAGAAGATGATGATGAACCAGGAGGCCGACCCGGCCGTGCTGGCTCAGGGCGAGGAGATGTTCCACCGCTACGCCAAAGTGCTGGACGCCCACTTCAAGAACCACCAGTGGCTGGTGGGCGACAGCATCACGCTGGCCGACTTCGCCAACGCCGCCATGCTGATGTATCACGACATGGCCGGGCTTCCCACGGCCGACTACCCGAACATGATGGCCTGGTATGGCCGCGTGTCCGCGCTGGACGCCTGGAAGAAGACCGCTCCGCCGATGCCGGCGGCCCACGCCTAGAAAGGTCATCGCCGGCCGGGTTCCAAGCCCGGCCGGCTTTTTCATGCGCATACTCTGGATCATTCTCACGCTCTGCGTGGTCGGCTGCTCGCAACCGCCTGCCGAGCTCACCCCGACGCCCACTGCGACAGCGCCCAAAGTGTCCGGCGCGGAGCTCCTGTCCCGCGGCCTGATCGCTGTCGACAGCGGCAACGTGGGCGAGGCGGCCGACTACGCGCTGAAGCTCGAGAAGGCCGAGCCCGACGGGCGTCGGGCCACCATCCTGCGTCTCCAGATGGCCGTGCTCACCCGCGACGACAAGGCCATCGTGGCTCACTCACGCCAGCTCGAGACCAGCTTTCCGACCGACCCCGAGGCGGTCTCCGCCCGGGCGCTGGTGCTGGCCCAGGTGGGCGGCATCGACGATGCCCTGAGCCTCCTGGACGAGCAGAGGCAGACCGACATCATCGTCTGCCAGAAAGGCTTCTTGCTGCAGCACTTCAAGCACGACGCCAGGGGGGCCATCAAGCAGTTCGACAAAGCGCTGGAGCTCAACGCCGGCAACGCGCGCGCCTACACCTACCGGGGTCTGGCACGGGTGGACGAGGGGGACCTGGAAGGGGCCAAAGTCGACCTGGACGAGGCGGTGGCGCTCGACCCGCGCTCGCCGACGGCGTTCTTCGTGAGGGCCACCGTGGATCTCGACCTGGAGAAGCGTGTCGAGGCGCTGGCGGACATCAACGAGTGCCTGAAGCTGGCCCCGGAGGACGCGCTGGCGCTCGAGGTGCGCTCGGATCTCCTGGCTGAGAATGGGGACAAGGTTGGAGCTCGGACCGACCTGGAAAAGATCGTCAGGTTGAATCGCGATCCCGAGAGCGTCAAGAACGCCAAACAGAAACTCAAAGGACTGAAGTGATGAAGTACAGCTTGATTTTGCCCCAGGGCTGGACGATGGACCTGTCCCACATCAAAGACCCGGTCGAGGCCTACGAGACCATGACGAAGGTGGCCCAGACGGCCGACGAGGTGGGCTTCCACTGCGTCTACCTGGTGGACCACTTCCACACCGTGCCGGCACCCTCTCAAGAGGTGACCTTCGAGTGCTGGACCACCACGGCCGCCCTGGCCCGCGACACCAAACGAGTGCGCGTCGGCCAACTGGTGACCTGTAACAGCTATCGCAACCCGGCGCTGCTGGCCAAGATGGCCAGCACGGTGGACATCCTCTCGCACGGCCGGCTCAACTTTGGCATCGGCGCGGGTTGGTACGAGCACGAGTACCGCGCCTACGGCTACGACTTCCCGGACGCTCCCCACCGCCTCAAGCAGCTGAAGGACGCGGTCCAGGTCATCCTGGCGATGTGGAACGCCGACGAGGCGGCCGAGTTCGAAGGCAAGCACCACACCGTAAAGGGCGCCATCAACTCGCCCCGTAGCGTGCAGGACCGCATTCCGATGATGATCGGCGGTGGGGGAGAGAAGGTCACCCTCAAGCTGGTGGCCGAGTTCGCCGACGCCTGCAACGTGGCCGGCGACCTGGAAACCATCAAGCACAAGCTCTCGGTGCTCAAAGGTCACTGCGACGCGCTGGGCCGCCCCTGGGACACGGTCAACCGCACCACGATGGCGATGGCCTCCCTGGGCGCCACCAGAGAGGAGGCCGCCGCCAAGATCAGCCCGGCCATGCACCAGATGGGCTGGGCCGCCTGGGCCGCCATCGGCACCGTGGACGACCTGCGGGCGCACTTCAAGAAGCTCGAGGACCTCGAGATCACCGAGACCATCGTGGCCTTCCCGGACGTGACCAACCTGGACACGCTGAAGAAGTTCGCCGACGCCTTCCTGGTATAATGTCCGGGTGGACCATCTTCGCGAGCTGATCAGCGGACCGGCGCAGGCTATCGGGGCCCTGGCTGTTTATCTGCATGGCTCCCATGCGGCTGGAAAGCCTCGTCCGGACAGCGACCTAGACCTGGCGCTCCTCATGCCGCACGGAGGCGACTTCGAGGCGGCGGCGGAGCGTCTGACCGAGGCACTGTCCGAGCTTCCGGTCGATGTTCAGAACCTGCGAGATGCGCCGCCTCTGTTTCGCGTGCGCGTCTATTACGAGGGAATCTGTCTTTTCGTGTCCGACTCGACGCAACTGGCACGGCTCCGGGCAGCGAGCCTCAGCGAGCATCTGGACACGGAATATCACCTGGAGCCGATGCGGGCCGCCATGCGCGAGCGCATCCGGGAGGGACGCTTTGCCGCCGGATAAGGTTTACGTCGAGGCATCCCTGGCCGAGATCGAGCGAACGGTCGTCTTTCTGAAGTCGTTGGGCGCGCTCAGCGAGGAAGAGTTCCTGGCCGACCCACGCAACTGCTACAGCGCCTGCTACGCCCTCATGACTGCGATCGAAGGGATAGCCAACGTCGCCTCGCACCTGCTGACGACCTCTCAGCAACCGGCGCCGCGCAGCCTGTCCGCGGGTTTTCGCGAATTGCCCGGGCTGGGTGTTGCGCTGCCGCTCGAACTGGTCGAACGTCTTGGGATGATGATCCGGTTCCGCAACCTGATCGTGCACCGCTACTGGGAGGTCGACTATCGCCGCGTTTATCAGACGCTGCAATCATCCCTCGGCGACTTCGTCCAATTCGCTACCGCCGTGCTGGCCTTTACAGCGTGAACGTGGTCCCGCTGCTGGCGGCGCTGCTGTTGCCCACATAGACCTCGTACTGGCCAGGCTCGGTCACCCACTGGTTGTTGAGCCCCCAGTACCGCAGGTCGGCCGGCATCAGCTTGAACGTCACGGTCTTCTGCTCGCCCGCCCCCAGCTCCACGCGCTCGAATCCCTTCAGCTCGCGGACCGGGCGGGTGACTTTGGCCACCGGGTCGTGCACGTAAAGTTGCACGACCTCGGCGCCAGCCCGCGATCCGACGTTCTTCACATCCACGGATACGCTCAGGCCCGAGGCGTCCATCGTCGGAGATGACAATCGCGGTGCGGAAATGCTGAAGCGAGTGTAACTCAGCCCGTAGCCAAACGGGAACTGCGGAGAGTTCTCGCTGTCGATGTAACGCGAGGCATACCTGTCGATCTGCTTGCCCGACCAGGGGCGGCCCGTATTCTTGTGGTTGTAGTAGAGCGGCACCTGGCCCAGGGAGCGGGGGAACGTGATGGGCAGCTTGCCGCTCGGGTTCACGTCGCCGAACAGGACGTCCGCGATGCCGTTGCCGCCCTCGGTGCCGGCAAACCAGGCCTCCAGTACAGTGGGAGACTTCTCGGCCACCCAGCCCAGCGCCAGGGGCCGGCCGTTCATCAGCACGATCGCATAGGGCTTGCCCGTGGCGTGGATGGCCTGGGCCAGGGCCACCTGCGAGCCGGGAATGTCGATGCTGGTGCGCGAGGTGGCCTCGCCCGACATCTCGGCATCCTCGCCGATGGCCAGGACCACCACGTCGGCGGCTCTGGCGGCGGCCACGGCGGCCTTGAAGTCGTTCGTCAGCGGGCCGCGGACATTGCAGCCCTTGACGTAGGTTACTTTGGCGCCGGGCAGCTTGTTCTTGATGCCCTGCAAGAGCGTAATGCTGTCTTTGGCCTGGCCGTCGCCGTTCCAGGCGCCCATGATGTCCTGCTTGGATTCGCCCAGCGGCCCGATGACCGCCACGCTCTTCACGCTCTTCGAGAACGGCAGCACCTTGCGGTCGTTCTTCAGCAGCACGCAGCAACGCGCCGCGCTCTGACGCGCCAGGGCGCGATGCTCGGGCGTCAGCCAGACTTTCGTCGTCATCCCCTCGGGCACGTAGGGGTTCTCCCACAGGCCCATCCGCTGTTTGAGCCGCAGCACGCGGCGGACCGCCTCGTCGATGGTGGCCTGCGAGACCTTGCCCTGGGCCAGCAAATTCGAGCCGTTCTCGAGGTAGGTGCGGCTCACCATCTCGATGTCCACGCCCGCGTTCAGGCCCGCCTCGGCCGCCTCGGCTTTGGTGCCGGCGATGCCGTGGGCCATCATCTCGCGCACCGATTCGAAGTCGCTGACGACCACGCCGGTGAACTTCCACTGGTCGCGCAGCACCTCGGTCAGGGTGAAGTGGTTGCCGCTGGCGGGCACGCCGTTGAGGTCGTTGAACGAGCTCATGAACGTGCCCACGCCCGCGTCCACGGCTGCCTTGAAGGGCGGAAAATAGACTTCGCGCAGCGTGCGCTCGGAGAGCTCGGTGGTGTTGTAGTCCCGTCCTCCCTCGGCGGCGCCGTAGGCCACCCAGTGCTTGGCGCAGGCGATGACCAGCCCGGTGCGCTGAAAACCCTTCACCCGGGCGATGGCGACCTTGGAGCCGTAGTAGGGATCCTCGCCGGCGCCCTCCATCACGCGGCCCCAGCGCGGGTCGCGGGCGATGTCCACCATCGGGGCAAACGTCCACTTGACGCCATCGGCGTAGGCTTCCTCGGAGGCCACAGCGGCCGCGTCCTCCATGCCCTTGAGGTCCCACGAGGCCGCTTCGCCCAGCGGCACGGGGAAGATCGTGCGATAGCCGTGGATCACGTCGAAGGCAAACAGAATCGGGATGTGCAGGCGAGATTCCTCGACCGCCACCTTCTGGATCTTGTTCACCACTACCGCGTCGCGCACGCCCAGCGTCGTGCCGACCTTGCCGGCGCGGACCATCTCCATGCCGTCCTTGTCCGAGAAGCCCTCCTTGCCGCCGCCGATCTGTTGCAGCTGGCCGAGCTTCTCCTCGAGCGTCATCTGCTTGATCAGGCCTTCGATGTCGACGGGCTCGGCCAGGGCCGAGACGGTCATCAGTCCGAGCAGCAGGGCGGGGAGCAGGTTCTTCATTGCGGTGACTCCATGTGGAAGGTTTTGAACAGGAACGTGTAAATGTCGGCCGCCTCGTCGATGACCTTGGAGGTCGGCTTGCCGCCGCCGTGTCCGGCCTTCGTCTCGATGCGGATGAGGATGGGGTTGGGCCCCGGTTTGGACACGCTCTGCAGCGTGGCCGCGAACTTCTTGGCGTGGGCCGGCACGACGCGATCGTCGGTGTCGGCCGTGGTGATGAGGAGGGGCGGATACTGGATGTTCTTCACGTGGTGGAGCGGCGAGTAGGCGTAGAGGAACTTGAACTGCTCGGGGTCATCAGAGCTGCCATACTCGGGCACCCAGAAGCGCCCCACGGTGAACTTGTGGTAGCGCAACATGTCCACCACCGGCACCTGACAGACCGCGGCGCCCCACAGGTCGGGCCGCTGGGTCACCGAGGTGGCCACCAGCAGGCCTCCATTGGAGCCGCCGTTGCAGGCCAGCAGCTTGTTGCTGGTGTAGCCTTGCTTCACGAGGTACTCCGCGCAGGCGTAGAAGTCGTCGAAAACATTCTGCTTGCGGCTCAGCATGCCGGCCTGGTGCCAGTCCTCGCCGTATTCGTTGCCGCCGCGCAGGTTGGCCACCGCCAGCACGCCGCCGTTCTCGAGCCACACCAGGCGCGAGGCGCTGAACGAGGGCGTCAGGCTGATGTTGAACCCGCCGTAAGCGTAGAGCAGAGTGGGATGGGTGCCGTCCAGCTTCAAATCCTTGCGGCAGGTGACGAAGATCGGCACCTTCGTGCCGTCCTTGCTGGTGGCGAAGAGCTGCGTCGTTTTGTAGGCCCCGAAATCGAAGGCCACTTTCGGCTGCCGGAAGACGTTCACCGTGCTGGAAGGCACGTCATAGCTGTAGATCGTCGGGGGCGTCAGAAAAGAGGCAAACCCGAGGTAGAGCTGCTTGTCGGTGCGCTTGCCGGACAGCCCCGACACGCTGCCGATCCCGGGCAGGGGCAACTCGCCCAGCGGGTGGCCCTGCAGGTCGAAGATGCGCACCATGTGCCGCGCGTCGTGCATCATCGCGAGGAAGAGCTTGTCGTCGACCATGGCGCTGAAGTCGATGACGTCCTGACCCGTGGGAACCACCGGGGTCCAGCCGCCGCCCGGGTTGGCCAGATCGGTCATGACCACGCGGCCGCGCGGAGCGTCCTTGTCCGTCTGGAGGTAGATTTTGGTGCCCACGTTGTCGATGACGCTGTAGGCCGCCTCCTCCTTGTCCACCAGCTTGACCATGGGCGCGTTGGGCACGCTCAGGTCTTGCACCCACAGCATGTTTTTGGGGTCGGTGCCGCGCGAGATGTAGAGGAAAAGGTAGCGCCCGTCATCGGTGACGGCGGGGGAGGCCATCAGCTCCTTGTCCTCTTTGTTCTCCCAGATGAGCCGGTCGGCGCTCTGGTCGGTGCCCAGCTTGTGGAAGTAGACCGTGCCGTAGCTGTTCTCGTCCTCCTTGGGCACGGAGCCCGGCGTGGGGAAGCGATTGTAGTAGAAGCCGGCGCTGTCCTTGTCCCAGCCCACCGAGGTGAACTTGCAGTACTGCAGCGTGTCCGGGATGTCGCGGGCGGTGTCGACCTCGCGCACGTGCACGATTTCTTTGTCCGAGCCCGAGGACTGCATTCCGTAGACCATCAGCTTGCCGTTGGGGCTGACCGCGTGGATGGACGTGGCCACGGTGCCGTCGCTGCTCATCGTGTTGGGGTCGAGCACCACCGCCTCGACGTTGTCTTGCAGCATGTACAGCACGGACTGGTTTTGCAGGCCGTTGTTCTTGAAGTAGAACGTGCGCCCGGCTTCGCGGAACGGCAGCCCGTAGCGCTCGTAGTTCCAGATCGTGGTGAGCCGCGCTTTGAGCTTCTCGAAGATGGGGCCCTCGTGCAGATAGCCGAACGTGAGCTTGTTCTCGGCGTCCACCCAGGCTCTGGTGGCGGGCGCGTCCGGCTCCTCGAGCCAGCGGTAGGGGTCGGCGACCCGGGTGCCGTGGTAATCCTCCACGACCGTGCCCTTGGCGGCCTCGGGATAGGGCCAATCGGCCAGACTTGGGCCGCTCAGGGCGGCGACGATTGCCAGGGTGGCGAAAGTACGATTCAAGCGTCAGGCTCCTCCGAAGGGGCGCTCCCTTTTCTAGCGGCGCCGGAGGTTCCTGGTTCTCGAAGCTGGAATTTCCATGTTCATGCTTCAAAAGCGAGGGGTCGGCCTGGGAAGCACGCTGCTGGTGACGGCGATCGTCGCCATTCTGGGCTTTGCGCTGGCGGCCGCCAGCGTCACGCACATTAATTTGATGTCGCGAGCGGACAACAGCTCGGCCGCCCTCGCCCTGGCGCGCAACGCCATCGCGACGACCCTGGGTCACCTCTGCACCGACAAGGCGTTCAAACAGACCATCACCGTGACGGGGCCCGACGGATCCAAGGCTCAGCTCACTTTCGACGACCCGTCGCTGGGCATTCCGCTGTCGCTCAACAATCTCACGGGCCCGGCCTCGACGCTGGCCGCCGACGGTCAGGTCGTGCCCCTGCAGGGCGCCTATCTCGTAGCCCGGGCCAAAGTGCGCGGAGTGACCCGGCAGGTACGCGCCCTCTACAACCTGCCCCCGTTCCCCTACGCGGCGGCCTCGGACGGGCCGATTCTCTCCCCCGGCAATCTGGTGGTCGGCGCCCTCAAGGAGGGTCAGGACCCGAACGAGCCGCCCGCCAACTTGCTTCCGGCCGATTTGCTGACCAACGACACGGGCGCTTCCGCTCTGACGCTGGGCCCCAGCACGAGCATCCGCGGTGACCTGCGCTCGGGGGGCGGGGTCAGCCTGGATCCGGGCACCCGGGTGGCCGGGCGCGTGCTGACCGATCAGGACAGGTTGGCCGTGCCCGAGATGAAGGCCGCCAGCTACGATCCGGTGACCCTCGGTCAACCCTATGCCGATCTGGACGAGAGCTATCCGGAAACCACCTTCACGGGCACGCTCCGACGGGATGGAAACGTCACGGTGACCGGCCCGCTCAAACTCGACCGGGCGCTGGTCTTCGTGACCGGCAACCTCAATTTGCAGGGCGGCGTGAAGGGCTCGGGCATCCTGGTGACCCTCGGCAACCTCACCGTGACCGGTCAGGCGGACATCGAGCCCGACAGCCGCGTGGCCCTCCTGTGCGGGGGTAAGCTCGATCTGCAAGGTTCCGGGCCCGCCAGCTCCAACATCAAGGGCCTGGTGTACGCCGAGGGAGGCGTCAGCGCCAAGCAGCTCAAGTTGCGCGGGGCGCTGGTGGCGCGCAATGCTCCCCCGGTGATGCTCGACTCTTCGCGGTTGCTCAACGACGGAGTGGCGCTGCAGCCGGGCTACGGTGTGCTGCCCGCCGGGCCACCCAGGCAGCAAACCGGCTTCATTGTGGGTGAGCGATTGAGGATCGACCCGCCGTCGCACCCGGCGGGCGCTCCGGGCAAGACTTATAGCTACATCAAGGCCAATGTCACGCTCTTTTGGGATGGCATGATTGATATCACTGCCCAGCAATTCAACTTCAAGTGGGATGACGTGCTGGGCGAGTGGGTTCCGGACACGCCCGCGGTCGTCGATCTTCCAAGCACGGGGAAGGTTCCGTTCACCGGGGGAACGTCCCATCTGGGCACCTACGGTTGGAAGCCGCCCGTGCCGCCGGACGTGGACGAGTGGCGCATCGACGAGCCCGGCGGAGGCAGCGGCGCTGCCTCGGGCACCTATACGCTCAAGCTGGATCCGGCCGAGCTGATGCCCACCAAAGACCGTATTCGCGCCCTGATGTGGCTGGAGGGCGCTCCTCAGTAGCGGGCGTTCTGCAGCTTGAGCTCGCGCGTGAGCTCGAAAGTCTCCTCTTTGGATTTGAGCGCCAGGCGCGCGCGCAGCGGCGCTGCATCCGGATCGAGCTCGAAGGCCTCCACGTCGCCCGCCAGCACGCGCCCGCCCGTGGCCAGTCGGGTCAGGTCGGCCGGGTTGAGCACGAAGAGGTCGGTGGGGGAGGGCCGGCTCAGGGTGGGCGGGGCCGGGGGCCACTCGCGGCGGTTCAGCTGGCGCGCGGCAGGGTCATACCAGTAAACGGAAAGCTTCTCGGCCCACTCCTGCTTGCCGGTGGAGGTCACGTTGGCCACCTGCTGCAGACTGAACGTCCGCTTGTCGGGCGACAGCGTAATGCCGGCGCGCGGCGTGCCTGTCAGGTCTCCCAGGAGTCGATCCATGGCCACCTGGGCCACCTGCTGCAGCTCGATTTGCTGTGCTCCGCGACGCGTGCCTTGGCCCATCGGGATCAGGATCTGGATCAAGAGCGTAAGGATGATGACCGCCAGAGCCATCACCATCAGTGCTTCAAGCAGCGAATAGGCTCTACGTCCGGATGTCACAACGCACCCTCTCGCGCACAATCTCTCGCGTAACGCCGTGATCGGTCCACTGTACCCGCACGCGGATGCCCACCAGCAAACCGGGCGTGACGCCGGGTTCGTTGACCGCGTAGATCTCCAGCGTGGGCCGCAACTCCGCTCCCCGGGCCTTCTCGACGGGTAACGCCACGGGAGCCGCCGGCACGAGCTGTTTGAACGGACGCTCCAACTGGCGATCGATCAGCGTGTCCGCCAGCGAGATAGCCTGCAGCCGCTGGCCGGACACGCGCACCGAGGCGACCGAGGTCGGGTACAGGTTGAAAATGAGGATGATGACCAGCGTCAGGATGGCGAAGCAGAGGATCGCCTCGGCCATGGACGCGCCGCGCCGGCTCACAGGTTTTGCACCAGCTTGACCATCGGGAGCAGCGTGCCCAGCATCACCAGGCCGCCCATGATGCCCATGGCCAGCATCATCAGCGGCTCCAGGGCGGCCGCGGCGGTCTCCAGGGCAGCCTCCAACTCGACCGTGGACAGACGCGCCAGCCACTCCAGCGTCTCGACCACGCGGCCCGACTCCTCGCCCGCCATCACGCTGGAGAGGAACGAGCGGGGAAAGAACTCGGCGGCGCCCAGGGCCTGATCGAGCGAGGCCCCCTCGCGCAGAGCGTTCAGGCTGAGCTTGAGCCGCCCCTCCAGCACCGGCGAGCCGGTGGCCGCCCCGGCCGCGGGCACGGCCTCGAGCAGCGAGACGCCCGCGCGCAATTGCAGCTCCAGGGCCTGGGCGAAGTAGGTCGTGGTGGCCGTGCGCCACAGGCGGCCGAGGCGCGGCATCTCCAGCATCATGCGGTCGAACTGGTAGTGTCCGCGCGGGGTCCGCAGCCAGGAGCCCACGCCCACCAGCGCCAGCAGGGCGGCCGCGCCGAGACCCACCAGAAAGCGCCCGTCCGAGAAGAAGAACAGCAGCCGCGTGAGCAACGGCAACTCGCCGCCCACCTGATCGAGCATCTTGAGCTGCCCTTTGAGCAAGAACGGCGGGGCCAGGAAGATCATCGCCAGGCAGGCGACGAACAGGACCGCCGGATAGGTCAGCGCGGAGCGCAGCTTGAGGCTGAAGGCCCGGCGCCGCTCCTCGTGGTCGGCCAGCTTGAACAGGACTTCCACCAGGCTGCCGGAGCTCTCGCCCACCTTGATCAGCTTGAGCTGGAAATTGGTAAAGCTGGGCGAGGCCCGTTGCATCGAGACCCAGAGAGGATTGCCCTGCTCGACATCGACCAGGATCTGGCGCGCCACGGGCTCCTGCTGGCCCAGCACGGCGAACGCCCGCGAGAGCGGGATGCCGGCATTGACCAACACGGGCAGCGAGCGCATCAGCTGCACCAGGTTGCGGTGACTGAGCCTGAGCGGCTTGCCGGCGGGTTTGGGCGCCCTCGGGGGCTCGAATGCGGGCCTGCGCGCCGGGGGCAGCGGGGGGGGCTTGGCCAGCGCGGGCTGGGCCGCCGAGACCAGGTCAGGCGCGACCGGTTTGACCAGCTGCCAGAGCCGGTGCTCGAGATCGCGCGCCTGGCTGCACACGGTCATCAGGTCGGTGGAGGAGAACGCGACCGCTCGCCGGCAGTCGTCGGCATACAGTACTCCACGCACGCGCCGGTCCTTGTCTTGCAGGGGCACGCAGAGCACCGAGCGGATGCCCGTGATGAGCGCGCTCGAGCTCTCGGCGAACTCCGGATCCTCGCGCAGATCGCCCGACAGGAGGGGCATCCCCTCGCGCACCACCCGGTCGATCAGCGTCAGGCTCACACCCGAGGTGCGCCAGGGTCCCACGACGCCGAACGATTCCGTAGGCTCGAGCGCGCCCACGCCGTCCGGGTCGAAGAGAATCAGGGCTCGCTCGGGGCGCAGCGTGGTCTGCAGCTGGCGCAGAGCATCCTGGAACAGGCGGGCGATGCCGCTTTCCGTCAGCGTGGCCATCGGGTCAGGGCGTCCACCAGGTGCGCGCCCGCCTCCTCGACGCTGGCGAAGCGCGCCGCGGGCGCTTTGGCCAGCATTTTGAGCACGATCTGGTTCACCTCGGCCGGCAGGTCGGGGCGAAAACGCGTGAGCGGGGCGGCGTTCTCGCCCACGTGCATGAACAGCACCTGGACCGGCTCGGGAGCGGTGAACGGCTGCCGGCCCGTCAAGAGCTCGTAGGCCAAGACCCCCAGTGCGTACTGGTCGATCGCCGGCCCGTAGCTCACGCCCTGCACCTGCTCGGGCGCCATGTAGGCGGGCGTGCCCACCACCGTGCCCACCTGGGTGAGGTTGGTGGAGTTGTCGCCCCGCGAGAGCCCGAAATCCATCACTTTGAGCGTGCCCCGGCGGGTGAACATGACGTTCTCGGGCTTGAGATCGCGGTGCACGACTCCGCGCTCGTGGGCGTGCGCCAGGGCCTGGAACAGCGGCAGCAGCACGGCGCGGACCTCTTCTGGAGGGAGGCCCGCGCCTCTCAGACGCTCGCGCAGCGTGCCCCCCTCGACCAACTCCATGGCCATGAACGTGGCGCCCTCTTCTTCGCCCCAGCCGTAAATGCGCACGATGTGGGGATGGTCCATGCCTTTACAGAGCTTGACCTCGCGCAGAAAGCGACGGCGCATTTCTTCGTCTTGCGACTCGAGCACCTTGACGGCCGCCGGCTCCAGGCCGCGGCTCTGGGGCTCGCCCAGGAAAACCCGCCCCATCCCGCCCGCGCCCAGCAACGAGACGAGCTTGTAACCGCCCAGCACGCTGCCCTCCAGGCCCCCGGCGTCGGCGCGCGCCAACAAAGCTTCCAACTTATGGGCGCGCTTCTGCGAGCGCAGCATATGGGCCGCAACGGCCATTCCCAGTGCGGCGAGCAAGGCCACGCCCAGCAGGGGGATGCGGAAGACCGTGAGATAGGCGGCCAGACTGGCGGGTCGCAGCACGATAGGCCCGTTCTGATTGTTGGGAAGCTTCTTGGCCAGCTTCAAACCGGCCTCGGTGACCGAGAATTCTCTCGTCTCGTAGCCCTGCAGCTTGATGACGAAGTTGAGCAGGGCGTGGTCGTCCCCTGTGAGCGGCACGGCCAGAGGGGTCCCGCTCTTGCCAAGATCCTGGCCCTGGAGAGAAATGACGGCCCCCGGCGGGATGGTCAGGAACGTGACGTAGTGCTCCTGCCCTTGCGCCAACGCTGCTGACAGACACAATGCGAGGGCCAGAAGTGCTTTCTTCACGACAAGAAGAATTTTCGTGGCCCCCGCCGCTTACTTCCTGTCGACTGTCGACTGTCGACCCCGAACCTTAGATCGACTTGAGCTCGTTCTCCAGCGCCTTTTGCTTGGCCCGGGCGGCCTCGATCTCGACCTTGGGCAGCCCGCCCATCTCGTAGAGCTCTTCGAGCTTCTTGAGCTGGTCGCGCCCGTCGGTGACCTTCTGCTTGAGCTCGGCCAGCTTGGTGGACTTGCCCTGGGTGACGTTCTTCTTGAAGTCTTGCACCTCTTCGGTGAGCGTGGGGCTCTTGGCCACGATCCGGTTGACCATGCCCTCGACGTTCTTCCAGCTCAAGCCGCGCGATTTCGCCTGGCCCTCGATCATCGCCAGGCGGCTGGCGGCCGCGGCGCGCTGGCTCTCGAGCATCCCCAGAGCGCGCTCGTTGACCTCCAGCAGCGGACCGATGTTTTTGGCGCGTTTCTTGGTGTTGGCCAGCTCCTGGCGGGTCTCCTCGACCTCTTTCCTGGCCACCAGCCCCTGCTCGGCATACTCCACCATCTGCTTGAGCGTTTTTTCGAGCTCGGGCACACGATTCTTGAGCGTTTTGGCATCAGCTTTCAGACGCACGCGCTCGACCTTGCGCATGGCCAGGTCGGAGTCGCTCTCCTCGAGCGAGTTCTTGTACACCAGCCAGGTCACCAGGAATTGCTCGGTGGAGTTGGAGGCGAGGCCCGCGTAGGGATTGGACGGGATGGTGGCGCCCTCGCCGAACGGCACGTAGTTGCCGGCGGCGTCCCGCATCTTGATGTCGACGTGGTCGAGCGCAATCGTGCCCAGCACGTCCCCGGGTTGCACCGTCTGCCCCACCGAGACGCGGGGGCTGACGTGGCCATAGGTCACGGTCCAGCCATTGTTCATCTGCACCGTGATGCCATACTGTGGGCCGTACCAGTTGGCGATGGAGACGACCGTGCCGGACCAGCCCGCGGCAAACGGGGTACCGTAGGGCATCGCGATGTCGTAGCCCAGATGCAGTCCCGCGTGGGAGCGATAGACCGAGGTCGTGCGCCAGTCGTAGAAGGTGGCCGATACGTAGGCCTGCGGATAATATTTCTGCTGCAGCGCAACGAAGCCCGGCAGGCCGTTCACATCCCCGCTGCGCGGGGTGGGATCGATCACGCCGTAGTCCTTCTTGAGCTTGTCCACCACCGCCGGCACGTTGGTGGAGGACGGTCCTTGATTTTTCGGCTGCTCCGCCGGCGCGCTCACGGTGAGCGTCAACAGCAGCGCAGCGAGCAGTGCCTTTTTCATTCAGGCTTCACTATACTCCAAACTTTGACGGACGAAAAGTGTCTAAACGTTAAACTGTTGTTCGTCCCCGGGGTTTCCGTAAGACTTGCGTTAGAGCTGGAACTTCTTCCAAGTGGGCGTCGTCAACAAGGCAAACAGCGGCGAAAGCCAACGGGACTTGGAAGGTAAGAAGATGCTGGTAGCCAATGCTCTCCAAACCGAAGAGAAGCCAAGACTTCAAGCGGTGCGGAGCAATGTAGTGTCTGAAGATAAACCCGCTTCGCGTTTAAAATCGTTCGAGTCCGTATACCAGGAGTATTCCGGCCTGGTCTACCACCTCGCGTATCGCATGACCGGCAACGCCACCGATGCCGAGGACCTCATGCAAGAAACCTTCATTCGCGTCTACCGCTTTCTCGACCAGTATCGCGGAGGCTCGTTCAAAGCCTGGCTGAATCGCATCGTGGTCAATCTCTACTTGACGCGCTGCCGTTCCAAGGCCCTGAAGGGCCAGATCTCCCTGGAAGAGGCCGAGAGCAACGAAGCGCTCTGGTCCGCGGCCCAGGAAGCCATCACCGACTCGAGTTGGGACCCGGCCAACGAAGTCGAAAGAATTTCCCTCGACGATCGCGTCCAGCTCGCGCTCGACAGTCTGCCGGCGGAGTACCGCGTGGTGCTCATCCTCCGCGAGCTGGAAGATCTGACCTACGAGGAAATGGCCGAGATGCTCGAAGTGCCGCTCGGGACCGTGCGGTCCCGCCTGGCGCGGGCCCGCACTCAACTTCGCCAGAAACTGGAGACGGCTCGCTCATGATCTGTCAGGAAGCACTGGAGTGGATCTCCCAGGACGTCGATGGCCTGCTCGACGAGGCCGCCTCCGAGCGGCTGCGCCGGCATCTTTCCGACTGCCCCGCCTGTCAGAAGGTCCGCCAGGATTTTCAGACCAACCGGGTTTTGATGCGCTCGTTGTCCCCGATGGAAGTCCCGGATGGGGCCTGGGGGCGGCTTTTACAGAAAATCGTCAGCCAGCCGCCGGCCGAGGCACCCGCTGAGCTGCCCGCATTGCCGGTCGTGGCCGAGTCGCCTGCGCCTGCTGCTGTGGTGCCGCTGAAGACGCGCCGCCAGCCCTCGATGCCGATGCGCGTCTTCCAGGCGGTGGCCGCCATGGTGGTGGTCTTCATGGGCGGACTCACCTTCCTGGGCTGGAGCGACAGTAGCTCGCTCGACGTGGCCGCGGCCAAGGGCGATCCCGGCGCCATCATCCAGGGACACGCCCTGGCGCAGTCCAGCGACCCCCTCAACGATCCCGCCCGCTGGCACTACCTGGCTTCCGAGCCGCGCGAGGTGAACGGCGCCGCTCAGGCCATCTATCAGCCCGCCTCGCTGGGCTATCCCCTCTCGCCGGCTCAGTACGCCGTGCCGGCCAGCTACACCACCGAGGTTCGTCCTTGAGAAGACTCGCTCTCTGGGCCGGAGCCGCGCTTCTGACGGGGAGCGTGATGCTTTCGCTCTGGCCCCATCCCGATCGGGAGGACCGGGCTGCGCCCCAGCTCTTGATGGAGGCCGCCCGGAACGTGGGCGCCAGCTTCCTGGGCCATCAGACCTCGCAGGTCGGTCGGGAGGAGTTGCAGGCCGACGTGGTCCGCCGCGGACCGCTGGCGCGCTACTCCTATCCGAGCGTGCCCGGTCACCCGGCCCGCGTGGTGCTCGAGCGTCCCGAGGGCGTCTACGTCTTCTGGCCCAGCGTTCAGGAGGGCTGGCGCATCCACCGCCGGCCCGCCCCCGACCGCCCGGTGGCCTGCGTGCAGCTCTGCGCCAGCAACTACCGCTGGAAGACCGCTCTGACCGAGAGCGGGACGCTCGAGCTGTCGGCCTACCGCCGCAGCGATCATCACCTGGCTCGCAAATTCTGGGTGGACCGCGAGCACAACCTGATCACCAGGGTCGAGAGCTTTGACACCGGTGGTCAGCTGGCCTCGAGCTGGTCGCTGGACAAGCTGAAGTTCAGCCAGGACATTCCCCTGTCGTTGTTCGACCCGCCGTCCACGACGCGGGCCGCGGTGGAGATGGAGCATCCCCAGCCGGCCGCCTCGCTCGAGCAGGCCGCGGCGCGGGTGAAATTCACCCCGGTGATGCCCAACTGGCTTCCCGACGGCTATCAGCTGGTGGAGGTCTGGACCGAGACCGTCCAGAGCCTGCCCTCGGTGCGCCTGGTCTATTCCGACGGGCTGGAGACCTTCTCCCTGCTCGAGAATCAGCACGCCGATCAGGCGCCCCTTTCGAACGGGGTGGCCCATACGCGCCAACTCGAGATCCACAAGTGGACCGACGGCCGGCTGGATTACACTTTGCTGGGCTCGGACGGAAATCCGGCCCCGCGCGAGCTGGCCCGGGCTTTCATCGAGGGGGGCAACTCCGCCCCGGCCCGGGGCGTGCTCCCCATCTGGCAGCGGGGCTGGACCCGCCTGGGAAGCCTTTTTTGAGCAGGCAGTAAGGAGTCGCGAGTCGGGAGCGCTTCGTGAGAGGCGAAAACCGCTTGGGGATCGAATAACCTCCGGATCCGCCGAACGGAGGCCGTATGCTCCAACACCTGGAAGAGGTTTACTTCCCCGAATCCCTGGCTCTGGCGCTGGAAAAATTGAATCAATACGAAGGCGCGGCTGCCCCCATCGCGGGCGGCACCGATATCGTCGCCGATCCGCCGCCCGGGATCCGCTGCCTGGTCAACATCACCCACCTGGGACTCGATTACGTCACCGAGGACGAGACCCACATTCGCATCGGAGCCACCACCACGATGCAGAAGCTGGCCACGAGCCCCGAAGTGGCCGCGCTGGCGGGCGGCATCCTGAGCCTGTCGACCTGCGAAGGCTGGCCGCGACCCATCCGCAACGCCGCCACCATCGGGGGCAACCTGGCCGGCGCCGGTCCCTACGCCGATACGCCCGCGGCCATGCTGGCGCTGGCGGCCGAGGCCGTGGTGGTCACCGCCGACGGCGAGCGCACCGTGGCCATGGACGACTTCTTCGTGGACTATCGCACCACGGCGGTCTCCAAACGGGGCATCCTCAAGGAGATCCGCATCCCCCGCAGCGTCAAGAGCTCGCGCGGCATCTTCCTCAAGCTGAGCCGGACCACGGTGGACCAGGCGCTGGTCAACGTGGGGGCCACCCTCGAGCTCGAGGACGGCTGCTGCAAATCGGCTCGCATCGCGGTGGGAGCGGTCACCCGCACCCCCCGCCGCCTGGCCGAGGTCGAGAAGCAGCTCGAAGGCAAGCACATCGACGCCGACACGATCGAGGAAATCAAGAAGGTGGTCAGCGATACCGTGGAGCCAATGGTGGACTTCCGCGCCAGCGCCGACTATCGCCGAGACATGAGCGCCCTGCTGGTGGGGCGCGCCCTGCTGGCCCTGGGCCGGGGAGCTTAAGGAGAACCCATGAAGATCGACCTGACCATCAACGGTAGCCGTGGCACGTACGAGACCCACCCGGGCACGCTCCTGATGGAGCTGCTGCGCAAGGAAGGCTGGTTTTCGGTCAAGCACGGCTGTGAGACCGGCGAATGCGGCACCTGCACCGTGCTCATCGATGGCATGACCATCAACTCGTGCATCTACCTGGCCGCCCAGGCGCACGGCAAGTCCATCACCACGGTGGAAGCGCTGGGAACCCCCGAGAACATGCATCCGATCCAGCAGGCGTTCGTGGAGACGGGCGCTGTGCAGTGCGGCTATTGCACGCCGGCCATGGTGCTGGCGGCCCAGGAGCTTTTGAGTCAGAATCGCGAGCCGACGGAAGCCGACGTGCGCGACGCCCTCACCGGACAGCTGTGCCGGTGCACGGGCTACGTCAAGCCGGTGGAAGCGGTCATGCTGGCCGCGCGCCGCATGAAAGAAGGAGGCCAGGGTGAAGAAGGACTTTCAGGTAATCGGGAAGCCGACGATTCGTCTGGACGCCGCGAAGCTGGCGTGCGGTAAAGGCACCTTTGTCGACGATTTCGAGATCCGGGGTCTTCTTTATGGCGCGCTGAAGTTCAGCCCCGTGGCCCACGCCCGCATCAAGCGTATCGACGCCTCCCGGGCGCGCGCGTTGCCGGGCGTGCACGCCGTGCTGACGCATCACGACATTCCGCGCATCCCCTATACGACAGCGGGTCAGGGGCATCCGGAGCCGTCGCCCTATGACGCCGTCGTTCTGGACAATCGTGTCCGGTTCGTGGGCGATCGCGTGGCCGCGGTAGCCGCCGATACCATCGAGATCGCCCGCCAGGCGGTGGAGCTGATCGAGGTGGAGTACGAGGAGCTGCCCGCCATCCTCGACCCGGAAGATGCCATCAAACCGGGCGCCGTGCTGATTCACGACGAGCCCGACTCGAGCGGGATCCACGATCCCTCCCGCAACATCGCGGCCCACATCCACGCCAAGGTGGGCGATCCCGAGGAGGGCTTCCGCAAAGCCGACCGGGTCTTCGAGGGCACCTACCACGTGCAGTACGTGCAGCAGGCGCCGCTCGAGCCGCACGTCGTGATCACCTACTTTGACGAGAACGACCGGCTCAACATCCGCCTTTCGACCCAGGTGCCGTTCCACGCGCGCCGCATCGTGTCCAAGGTCACCCAGATTCCGGTCAGCAAGATCCGCGTCATCAAGCCCCGCATCGGCGGCGGCTTCGGCGTGAAGCAAGAGATCCTGATCGAGGACATCTGCGCCTGGCTGACCAAGGTCACCAGACGCCCCGTGCGCCTCGAGTATACCCGCGAGGAGGAGCTGCGCAGCTCGCGCACGCGCCATCCCCAGAAGCTGGTCTACAAGACGGGCGTCAACAACGACGGCAAGCTCGTGGCCATGACGCTCAAGGTGCTGGCCAACACGGGCGCCTACGGCTCGCACGCGCTGACGGTGCAGTGCAACACGGGCTCCAAGTCGCTGCCGCTCTACCGTTGCGACAACGTGGAGTTCGAGGCGGTCGTGGTCTACACCAACCTGCCCGTGGCGGGCGCCTTCCGTGGCTACGGAGCGCCCCAGGGCCTGTTCGCCCAGGAAGTGCACCTCGACGAGGTGGCCCACGCGCTGGGCATGGACCCCATCGAGCTGCGCCGCAAAAACCTGGTGCAGGTCGGCGATTCGCCGCCCCTGCTCGAGGAGCTGGGCGAGGGCAAAGCGGGCTTCAAGCAGGTCATCCTGAGCTGCGAGATGGAGGAGTGCATCCGCCGCGGCAAGCAGGCGATCGAGTGGGACAAGAAGCGCACCCGCCCGCCCGCTGAGGGCAGCAAGAAGCGCGGCGTGGGCATGGCCTGCCTGATGCACGGCTCGGGCATCCCGGGCGTGGATATGGGCGCGGCCTACCTCAAAATCAATGAGGACGGCTCGTTCAACGTGCAGGTCGGGGCCACCGACATTGGCACGGGAGCGGACACGATCTTCGCTCAGATCGCGGCCGAAGTGCTGACGGTGCCGGTCGACAAGATGATCGTCTACTCCTCGGACACCGATTTCACGCCCTTTGACGTGGGCGCCTACGCCTCGTCCACCACCTACATCACGGGCGTGGCCATGAAGAAAGCGGCCGAGCAGTGTCGTGACCAGATCCTGACGGTGGCTTCCAACATGTTCGAGGAGCCCATCGACAACCTGACCCTGCGCGACGGGCGCGTCTGGTCGGGCAACGACAAGTCGCTCACCCTCAGCGAGATCGCGTTGCACTCGCTTTACAGCTCGGACCAGTTCCAGATCCAGGGCGCGGCCTCCCACTTCTCCTATCACTCGCCACCCCCGTTCGCGGCTCAGTTCGCCGAGGTCGAGGTGGACATCGAGACCGGCCAGGTCAAAGTGCTGGAGTTCGTCTCTTGCATCGACTGCGGCGTGGCCATCAATCCCGACGGCGCCACCGGCCAGGTGGAGGGAGGCGTCACCCAGGGCCTGGGCTACGCTCTGACCGAGAAGCTTCTCTTCGACGAGAAAGGCAAGATGCTGAACACGTCGTTCCGCGACTACAAGATGTTCGCATCCACCGACATGCCGCGCATGACGTCGATTCTGGTCGAGTCTTACGAGCCGCACGGACCGTTCGGCGCCAAGGCCGTGGCCGAGATCCCGATCGACGGCCCCGCGCCGGCGGTCTCCAACGCCATCTACAACGCGATCGGCGTGCGCATGCGCTCGCTGCCGTTCACGCCCGAGAACGTCTACACGGCGATGAAGAACTTCCAGGAGCAGGACATCGAGAAGAAGCAGCCTGCTCCGGCGATGGCTCCGCGCTAAGTCTCGCTGTTCGGTTGAGAGTAAAGGGTCAAGAGTTCAGAGTCTCGCTGCGGGACTCTCGACTCTGAACTCAAAACTCCCAACCGCAGGACCTTACGAAGTCTGCATTCCCTCCATGATGGCGATCATGTCTTCGAAGAGCTTGGCCCGCTTGAGAATCAGCTCGTGAGCCAGGCAGATGTGGTCGTTGCCGTCCTGCATGCTGGTGACGGCCTGGATCAGAACCTGATCGTCGCCCGTCTCCATGAACGTGGCGAACATGTTGACGCCCTCTTCGAACAGCGTCACGCCGTGATTCACCTGGTAGAGGATCTGGGGGGCAAAGTCGAGCTCGGGGTGGGTGGAGCGCTCCATCTGGAGGTCGGCGATGATGGTGGGCATGGCCTGATCGCGGAACTCCTCGAGCTTCGCCTTACAGACGTTGAACGCCTCGATGAGCGGCTCGCCGGGCTCGCCCTGCAGGTACTCGGCGGCGCGGCACGTCAGCTCGTAGATGTGCTCCGTAACGTAACGGTCGGCCGAGAGATAGTGCGTGTTGTCATCGAACTCGAGCGTCGAGGTCGGCATGGGGTTGCCCGAGGGGGCCATCTGCAACATCCTGGCGTTGCACTTCTGGCAGAAATTGACCCCGGGCGGATTGTCGTGACTGCAGCGTAGACAGAGCATGGCCACTTGGTTCTCAGGGAAAAGAAGAAAGCCTCCCGTGTTCTCGGGAGGCTTTCGTCATCCGACCGCTGGCTGGTTGGGTTGCATCCCGTGCCCCCCGCAGGTGCAGGCCATGGGCTGCTGCTGGCCCGCGGCCCCCGGCAAGGTGATTCCGTTCTGGCCCGCGAGGAGTTGAGGCAACTGCGCGTAGGTGCTGTTCACGGGCACCCCGGTGAACTGGCTGAGGTAGGCGCTCTGCTGATTGCCCTGTTGCAGCATGCTGAGCAGGATGGGCAGGTTCTGGGCCCCCTGGGCATTCTGCTGCTTGATGAGGTCCATCATCTGCTGCTGCTGCTGAGCGCCCTGCGCCTGGGCCTTCTCAGCCATGTCGGCACTCTTCATGGTGCTGAAGATGGTGGCTCCCCCGATCAGTGCGGCTCCGGCGACGATAGCGAGAGGCAGTGGCATTTGTTTGGCCCTCCGAAAAGTGTTCTGTGACCATTGTATCCTGACAACCGGTCTCCTGGTTAAGGGGAAAAATGTTAATGTTTTGTGAACGACGTTGGTCGGGAATTTCAGTTGGATTCAGCTAGTGTTTGAATGTCCCCGTTTTTGCAGACAGTTTTTGGTGGCTAGATGCGTTCGCCCCGGCGCATGCGAGCCCTCAGTTCCTCGGCCCGGGCGCGCACCTCGCGCAGGTCGCTCTTGCGGTCGAGCTGCTTGATCATCAGCGACATGCGCGGGTTGTGCTCGAATCGCTCCCGGTTTCGGGCCAGAAAGTCCCAGTAGAGCGCGTTGAACGGGCAGTCACCCTTGGGGTTGTAGGCGCACCCGCGGCAGCAGTCGCTCATCTTGTTGAGGTAGTTGGCGCTGGCGGCGTAAGGCTTACTGGCGATCACTCCGCCGTCGGCGAAGAGCGACAGCCCCAGCACGTTGGGCGAGACGACCCATTCGTAGGCGTCGGCGTAGGCCAGGAGATACCAGTCGTTGACCTCGCGGGGCACCACGCCCGCGATGAGGGCGAAGTTGCCGGTCACCATCAGCCGCTGGATGTGATGGTTGATCCCGTGCTCCATCAGACCCTCGATGGCGTCGCGCACGCAATGCATGTCGGTGTCGGCGTCCCAGTAGAACTGCGGCAGGGGCAGGTCGGCGCCGAAGTGGTTGACGTCCAGGTAGCCGGGCATCTTCCAGTGGTAGATCTGGTGCACGAACTCGCGCCAGCCGATGACCTGGCGGATGAAGCCCTCCACCGAGCTCAGCCGGGCCTTGCCCGAGCGATAGCGCTTTTCGGCCTTCTGGCAGACGTCGAGCGGGTCCAGCAGGCCGATGTTGAGCAGGGGAGAGAGGAGCGAGTGATAGAGCGAGCGCTCCCCCGTGACAATGGCGTCCTCGAAAGGGCCGAAGAGGTCGAGCCGGTGCTCGAGGAAATCCTCCACGAAGTCGAGCGCGTCGGCCCGCGTGACCGGCCACGCGAAGCTCTCCAACGAGCCGAAATGTTTGGGGAGCTCGCGGGAAACCAGCTCCATCACCGCGCGCGTGGTCTTGTCGGGGGCGTATCGCGGGATATCGGGAAAGCGATGCCCCTTCTCGGGCACCTCGCGGTTGTCGGCGTCATAGTTCCAGCGGCCGGATACGGGTGAGCCGCCGTCCATCAGCAGCCCGGTTTGGCGGCGCATCTCGCGGTAGAAGTTCTCCAGCCGCCCGTAGGGCCTGGCCCGGAACTCCTCGCGCGAGGAGAGGAACATCGTGTTGGGCGTGACCTCATCCGGGCCCAACTTTTCGGCCACGCCGTAGTCGGCGGGGTCCATCATCAGAATGGGGCCCGGATGGCGCTTGCGATGAGCTTTCACCGCCTCGGAGTAGTTGGCGCAGGCCTCGTGGTAATCCACCTGGTAGCCGTGGGCGCGAAGCTCCTGGGCGAAATGCCGCATGGCCGACCACAACAGCACCATCTTCTGTTTGTGGTAGGGAAGCAGGCGCGCCCGCTCCAGGGACTCGATCATCAACACGCGGTCGCGCGCAGGGTCGAGTCGCTGGAGAGCGCTTCCGGACAGGGTGAGCTGATCTCCCAGGACCCAGGCAGTCTGCATCCCTCCGCGGTTCCACCCGCTCCAGAACAACCCTCTGGGCAGGTACGGCAGTACTCTCGAGGGCAGATTCGGCTCTCTGGTGGCGGCCGCCCGCAACCTCCATACTGTCCCGAGAGGAGGGTGCCATGATCTTGACCCACGACCACATCCAGGAATTGAGCCAACAAAAGGGCGACGAGCTGTGCGTCTCGCTCTACTTGCCGAGCGAGGAAGCGCGCCCTCACCCGGTGGCACTGAAGAGCCTGCTGAAAGAGGCCGAGAAGGAGCTGGTCGCCCAGGGCATGGCCAACAAGAAGGCCGAGGCGCTGCTTAAACCCGGATATGAGATGCTGGGCGAGGTCTGGTCCCTGCAGAAGAGCAGCCTCGCCTTCTTCGCCGGGCCTGACGGAGTGCGGCTCTTTCCCCTCGACTTTCCGGTGGAGGAGCAGCTTTTCGTGCAGCCGCGCTACGTGCTCAAACCGCTTTTCTGGCTCGACCTCTACAGTCAACCTTTCTACGTGCTGGCGATCAGCCTGAAGGCAGCCCGACTGCTCGATTGCACCGCCGCCCACCAGACCGAGGTCGAGATCAAGAACGCTCCCCAGGGAGTGGATACGACCCGCATCGTGGAGATGGCCCACGCGGCCGGGCGGACCGGTCACGCGGCCATGCAGAGCCACGCCACGCGACGCGAGCTGCAGAAGGACATTCAGGCCTACATCCACCAGCTGGCCAAGATTCTGCCCAGGCAGATGGAAAGCCGGCCCGTGGTTCTGGCCGGCGTCGACGAGCTGACCTCGCTCTACCGCAAGAGCCACGTCAGCGAGGAGATCCCGTTGCTGGAGGCCGCCATCCCCGGCAACCCCGAGGAGACGCCGGCCGAGAAGTTGCGCGAGCGGGCCTGGGAGATCGTGGCTCCCATCTTCAAGGGAGAGCGGCGCGAGGCGCTGATGCGCCTGGCTCAGTCGCAAGCTCACCATGGCAACAGCTCGGTGCGTATCGAGGAGATCGTCCAGGCGGCCGCCGCCGGCCGCGTGGAAACGTTGCTCTTGCCCTCGGCCATGCGCGTCATGGGCCAGGTCGATCCGGAAACTCACCAGATCACCATCAACTCGAGTTTGGACGACGCCATCGACATCCTGGACTACGTGGCCGGCGATACCGTGAGCCACGCAGGGAAGATCCACCTGTTCGAGCCGGGCACCCTGCCCCGCCCGGGCGCTATCTTCCGGTCAGAGTAGCGGTCCGCAGCATGCGCTGGTGCACGTAGCCGATGAAGTAGACGTAGTTCGTCGTCTGCGGATAAGCGGGCACGGTGCCGATCTGGGCCACCAGGTTGGGGCCGGCGTTGTAGCCCGCCAGGGCCAGGGCGTTGGGATTATCCCTGGCCGCATTGTCGGCGATGAGATTGTGCAGCATCCTGGCCGAGCCAGCCAGGTTGCCGGCGATATCGCTCGGGTCGACCCCCAGACCTTCCGCCGTGCCCGGCATGAGCTGACCCAGACCCACGGCGCCGGTGACCGAGACCGCGTCGGCGTCGAAGGCCGATTCAATCTGCACCAGGGAGGCAAAGAGATACGGGTCGAGACTGTTCCTGCGGGCCTCCGCCACCAGCGTGGCGGCGATCAGCTTGATGCGCTCGGGAGGGTCGTTGGGATTGTGCATCTTGAGCCACCACTCCAGGAACGCCTGCGGACCGACGCCGGGGCGCCCGGACGAAGCCGGAGGGCCGAGCAGGATGGCGGATTGCCCGTCCAGGCGCACGAACTTGCCATCCTGGTAGCGGCAAGTCCCCTTGACGGCGATCCGGTAGCCGGTCCGGTCCAGCTCCAGGTTGCGCGTCTCGCGAGCGAACCGGCACACGACCGTGCCGGCCGCCGTGGCCAGCTCCAGCCGGCCCTGGCTGTGCTTGCGCACGATTCCCTCCCAGAGCACCAGCTGGCCCTGCCAGGCGGGGCGGAAACCCGTCAGGGCACGAGCCGGCGTCAGGTCCGGGTTGATGAACTCCTTGCCCGTGTAGAGCGGGCGAAACCAGTCGCGCGCCCAACATGGCACGGCCAGAGCCACCAGCAGCAGGAGAACGAGTCTAGTCCGCACTGCTTTCGGCCTCTTTGGCAGGAGGGAACATGAGCGAAGCGACCACCGAGACGAGCAACACCAGTCCGATACCTCCCAGGGCCCAGGGAGTGGGAATCGGGACGAGCTCGTCGATCAGCATCTTGACCCCGATGAAGACCAGCACGACGCTGAGGCCGATCTTGAGGTAGGCGAACAGATCCATCAGCCCGGCCAGCGCAAAATAGAGGGCCCGCAGGCCCAGAATGGCCATCACGTTGGAGCTGAAGATGATGAACGGATTGCGCGTGACGCCAAACACCGCCGGAATGGAGTCCACGGCGAAGAGCAGGTCGGTGGTCTCGATCACCACCAGCACGATGAAGAGGGGAGTGGCGAACAGCTTGCCGTCCACGCGGGTGAACAGCTTGGCGCCGTCGTACCCTTCCGTGACCGGAATGTGGCGCCGCACCCATTTGACCACGGTGTTGTCGCCGAGATCGACCTCCTCGTCCTTGGCCAGGGCCATCTTGATGCCGCTCCAAACCAGGAACAGGCCGAAGATGTAAAGCACCCAGTGCACCGTGGAGACGACGGCGACGCCCAGGAAGATGAAGACGGCGCGGAAGACGAGCGCGCCGAGAATACCCCAGAAAAGCACGCGGTGCTGGAACTGCGCCGGAACCGAGAAGTAGTTGAAGACCAGCAGGAAAACGAAGAGATTGTCGACGCTCAGAGCTTTCTCGAGCAGGTAACCGGCCAGGAACTCGACCGCGTGGTCGTGGCCAAACTCCCAGTAAACCCACCCGTTGAAGCCAAGGCCGAGGGCAATCCAGAAGCAACTCCATCCAACGGCCTCGCGGATGGAGATTTTGCGTGGCTTGCGGTGGAAGACCCCCAGGTCCAGCGCCAGCATTCCCAGGACGAAGAGGGCGAACCCTCCCCAGATCAATGTTGGCGTCAAGTCCTCGAGTAGCTCCTCCTGATGCTGGTTGGCAGTTGTGCAGACGGCCGCCGGCGTGAATGCCGAAACGCCATCGCAAACTGAGAACTGTAGCGTGTTCCTGCCAGGAGCGAAGAACCCCTGCAAAAGCCCGTAGAATCTGGCTTTGGGCAGGAATTTGCGCCTGAAGGATGCGCGCCGGGAAGCTCAAAGGGTCAGGGCATGTCTCTCCCCATTCAGCTGGGTGTCCGCTCCGAGATCGGGCGCCTGCGCCAGGTCATGTGCCATCGCCCCGGCCCCGAGGTCGACCGGATGGTGCCCTCGATGATGTCGGAGCTGCTCTTCGAGGACATCCTGCACGGGCCGCGCGCCCGCGAAGAGCACGACATCTTCCGCCGGGTGCTGGCGCTGGTGGCCGAGGAGGTCATCGACCTCCAGGACATGCTGGCCGAAACGCTCGAGCAGGAGACCGTGCGCACGTTCTTCCTCGAGGAGCTGGCCTTTCTGGAGCGCCTGTCGGCTCACACCGTCGATCGCCTGCGCGAGCTGCCTCCTCGCGAGCTGGCGGCCGTGGCCGTGGGGGGACTGGAGGTCGATCCCGAGGTGGTCGCCCACCTGGTCACGCCCGACGTGCCCTACGTGTTGACCCCGCTGCCGAACTTGCTCTTCACGCGCGATCCGCTGGTGGTGGCCGGCGATGGCGCCATCCTGGGCTCGATGGCCATGCCGGCGCGCCGGCGCGAGCCGCTCATCCTCTATTACGTCTACGGCTACCACCCGCGGTTGGCGCTGGTCGAGAAGGAGCGCTTCTTCTTCGAGGCGACCCATCACCCGGTGTTCCGGCGCCGACGCATGATTCCCGGGCTGGAAGGCGGCGACATCGCGGTCCTGAGCGACAAGGTACTGGCCATCGGGGCCAGCGAGCGCACCTACGAGAGCTCCATCGAGCTGGTCGCCAACGCGCTCATCGGCAAGACGCCGATCGAGACCGTCTTGATGGTTCTCATGCCCAAGGTGCGCAACGCCATGCACCTCGACACCGTCTTCAGCCAGATCTCCCAGCACGAATGCCTGGTATATCCCCCGATGTTCATGCCCGGCGGAGCCGAGCTGCTGCCGGTGGTCAAAAAAGACCTGCGGCGGGGGCACGTCCACTCGGAGCTCAAGTCGTCCCTGCTGGAGGCGCTGGCCGAGGAGGGGCTCGAGCTCGAGCCCATCTGCTGCGGAGGTCCCGACGACCGCATCTGGCAACAACGCGAGCAGTGGACCGACGGGGCCAACGCCTTCGCGCTCGCGCCCGGCGTGATCACGATGTACGAGCGCAATCTCCGCACTGCCCACGAGCTGGAGAAGCGTGGCTATGAGATCGTTCCCGCCGAGGATTTGCTGGCGGGCCAGCGCGCGCTGGAGCTCGAGCAGGGCAAGAAATATCAGATCCAGATACCCGGAAACGAACTCTCACGGGCCCGTGGGGGTCCTCACTGTATGACCATGCCTCTGGCTCGCGCGGCACTTTGATGCTATACTCGGCCCCATGGCCGACAATACGATTTCAGGCGCAAGCCAGCTCACCAACCAGGCTCCTCCCCGGCGCCACGCGCCAGCCGACAAACTTCCGCAAGACGGCTTTCGGGCCGGCGAGCCGCCTCTCACGGGGCTGGTGCAACCGCCGGTCACCTATGACCCGCCCGCCGAGGCGAAAGGCAGCACCGGCAAAGGGATCGTCATCGGGGTCGCGCTTACGCTGGTCGGTCTTACGGGAGCGGCACTGGCGCCTCAGCTCCTCGACCCCACGCCGCCCCCGCTGGTGCAGAGCCAGCTCACCCGCGAGCAGCGCGGGGCCCTCAACGACTTGAAGTCGCTCGACAAGATCGCCCACAAGTATGGCGGCGAGCTGCAGCGCAAGGGCCTCATCTTCAACCGCACCGCTACTCCCGAGCGCGCTCTGCAAGAGATGATGAGCGGCGATCCGATCTTCTACGTCCACGCCAAAGGCGCCACGCCATTGCAGGTGGACAATTTCGAGCAGCTCGACCAGTTGCAGACCCACGTGCAGGTTCAGGAGGTCAAACACCAGATCCAGGACGGCATCGACCAGATCACCGGGGGCCTGAAGGAAGCCGGTCAGGCCATCGGGCACGAATTGGACGAGTTCTGGAAGGAAGTCCGCAAGTAGCCCCAAATCGGGCTTCTGTGGCCACCGATTCCAAAGCGCACTCGTTTCTGCTCGAGCACCGGCCTGAGGGTCAGGGGCTCATGCACTCGCTCAAGTCGTTGCTCGGGCTAAATCGCCCCGATCTGCACAATCCTGTCGGCCTCATGCGGGCCGCCCTGTACGGGCCCAACCTGGTCAACACCGCCCTCGACTTCGCCTCGCGCGCTCCCGATGTGGCCGACCTCGGTTGCGGCACGGGCTGGCTCTCGCTCGAGGTAGCCCGGCGCAATCCTCAGGCGCGCATCCTGGCCATCGACAAGGACGCCGAGGCGCTGGCCTGGGCCCGGGCCTACTATTCCCGCCATCAGCGACGCAAGGGGGCCATCGAGCACGTCGAGGCCGACCTGGCCGAGGTGGAGTTCGACTCGCAGTCGCTCGATGTGGTGGTCGCCTTTTTCGTGCTGCACGCGCTGGAGAAGCCACTGGAGTTGCTGGCGCGGGTCAGGGAGGCGCTCCGCCCTGGCGGCATCCTGGTCTACTACGACGGGACCGAAGCCCCCGGCAAGAACCTCGAGAAGCTCAGCAAGCTGATGAATCGGCGCTCCCGCTTCCGCGGCAAGATGAGCGACGCCTGGGCCGAGCGCCGCAAGCTCGAGGAAATGTACATCAACGACCTGGCGCGGGCCGGTCGCCCGCTGAGCGCACCCAGCGAAACCGCGATCAGCTCCTGGATTGCTCAGAACTTCGATGTGCTGCAGCAGAGTCGGCAGCGTGCCTTCATCGATCTGAAGGTGAAAGGTCTGTCTCCCGGCGACGCTTTCTATGAGCTGCCCTTCTGGAAGCTGCTCGACGACGTGCTGGTGCGCTCGGGCTACCTCGAGGGCGCCACGCGTTTCATGGTGGCCCGCAAACGCTAGCCTTTCTCAGCCCACAGATAGGCGGAGCGGAAGGCGTAGGGCAGCTCGTCGAGAAAGCGCTGACCGTCCTGCGGGTAGACCTGCCCGGAGCTGCTGCGCCCGAGCACGCCCTCTTCCTCCCACTCGGGAAAGCTGCTCGGGGGGTCGTAGACGGCGGCCCCAGCCTGCAGCCTCACGGTGCAGAGCAAGACCACCTCGCCGGTTGAATCCAGCCCGAAGACCTTCACGCACGGACCCGCCCAGCCCGGATCACCCTCCGCCATTCTTCTCCGGAGGGTCGTCCTCGCGGATGAACCTGGCGAAGAAGTCGTCCATCTTCTGGCCGTCGGCCCTGCGCGCGGCTCTTCCGGCCAGTTGTTGCGCGGCACGGTCCCCGTTATCCAGGACGATCTGGAGCCGGACGTCCTTGAGCCGGTCATCCTCGCGCAACCTCTTGATCGCGTCGTCGAAGCCCTGCTTGTCGTCGGCCCCGACGTCCAGGAGGACCTTCTTGGGGTGGACGGGCCGCTCCAACAGCTTTTCCATCATTCCCATGCCGACCATCGGGTCGAAGGCGCCCAACATGAACATTCCGATCATCTTTTCCATCTGCGCCAGGCGCTCCTCGAGCTCGGCCTCGGACCCGTCCTTGAGGCCACGCCAGGCATTGGTGGTCTTCCCCAGGTCGAGCATGGTCTGCGCGCGCTCGTACATGGCGTCGATGGCCTCGGGCTTGATATCCAGTGCCTGGAGGCCGGCCGTGAGCGTTTCGCGATGGGCCATCAGGCCCTGGAGGCCTGCGCGCTCCTCGTCGCCCAGGTCGACCTGGCGGGAGAAGTTAAAGTTGCCGCCTTTCTGGCCGTTTTTGAGCGGAAAGCAGAGGCCGTGGTCGATGGGCACTGGACTGGCGGCCTCGGTGGGGGAGGGCTCGGCGGCCTCGGTGACCACCATCCAGTTACTCCTGTGGCGGTCCAGGTTGCCGATGGTATGGTCGAATACGGCCAGCCTGCGGTAGCCAGGCTGCGACGGGTCACTCAGCACCGCGCCGCTGGTCGGACTAAGCTTGGCGGTGGCGGCGTCGGGGACATAAGCCAGCAGAGCACCCTCCTGCTCGCCCAGCTTGCGGAAGACGGCTGGCGGCACGCGCGCCAGGTGGCCCATGGCCTGGTCGACCATGTAGGCCCCCACCTCGCGACGGCCCTGATGGTCCTCCTCGACCTGGCTGCGCAACTTCTGCTGCGACTCGCGCTCGACCGGCTTCCAGACGCCCACGGCCCCGTTGGAGAGCACCACCACATAGGTCCCGTTGACGCCGCCGCCCAGCCGGTAGCGGGCGACCTCGGTGGCCTCGGGATCGGCCAGTCTGGCCTCCATCTCGGCGGCCTTGGAGCGAAAGGTCGCCTGGTCGGTTCTGGTCCAGTGAAAATCGAGCTTCGTGGTGGTTCGCTCGGGCGCTTCGCTCCAGCTCTTGAGGCTCTTGTCGGCTTCGGGAATCTCCCGCTTGGCGAGGGCTTCCAGTAGCTCGAGTATGCCCACGGCTCCCACCATGGCTCTGGCCGGGCGCACGTCGTCGACCAGAAAATTCAGCTCGCGCTCGGGTCGCAGCCGGGGCCTCGCCATTCTGGGCTCCAGATCATGATTCCCGGCCAGGTTGAAGCCTGCGAGATGGCCTTGCTCGTGGAGGTCGATCATCTCGTCGCCACGTCGCTGCCGGAATCGCTCCGCGTAGTTCTGGATCCGGTCGACGTACGGCCGGAGGGCGGCTGGCTTGTTTTCCGGAGCGGCCTCGAGCCGGAGCGCGTCCTTGGGATCCTCGGGGGGGATTTCGGGTGCCCGGCTGAGAGCTTGCGCCCGGGCGAGCGGCGCGAGCTTGATGAGGCTGGGGTGAATGGAGCCGGCTTCCACGCGAGGATTTTCCCCGTCCGAGCCCGGGAATCCTGGCTAAATATTGACACATGGTTAACCGTGTTAATGCCTGCTTAACAGCTCGATACAATTAAGAAACCTGAACACATTGTGCTCCGGAGGCTGTTTGACCCATCCTGGAGACGGATGAGAAACGCCACCCAGTCGAGCTTCATCGACAAGAAAGATCTCTTGCGCGGGTTTGCTTTTCTCCTCTCCGCCCTGGAGCAGGCCGCCCGGGTGGCCATTTTGGAGGACCGCACCCCGCGCGATCAGTTCGGCTCTCAGGGGGAGCTCGAGACCACACCGGCCGGTCCGGAGGCCCTGCTGGATGCTCCCGGGTCGATGCTGGACAACATCAGGGACAGCTTCAGCCAATACTCCGAGTCGGCTCTGCAGGACGGACGCACGCTGCGCAACTACGACGATGGCAAGATCCGCCTGATCAACGTCAAGAGCGGCGTCATCCAGGAGGAGCGTACCACCGGCAAGATGCTGATCTCGCTGCCCAACGGGCGGGTCATCTATCAGGACAACCCTGGCGAGCCGCTGCTGGTCTACGACACGCGGGGGAACCACGAGCCGCTCATCGCCCGCGTCAGCCTGCTGCGTCTGGCCACCGGGTCGCGTTACGTCTACAACTTCGAAGACCCGTGCGGAACCCACCTGATCGACCTGGAGTCGCTGGAATACTTCGTGATGCCACCCGGCAGCAAGCCCCGTCAACGGGAGAAGGAGAGACGCAGTGGAGATCCTTTCCAGGCAATCCGATAGCGACGCACCCGTGGGGCGCATGGACGAGTTGGACGCCATGCTGGCCAATGCCAGCCGGATGTTCCAGCCGATGGCCCTGCGCGAGACTCCGTCCGAGGCGCCCCAGGCCTGGAGCCCGGCGGATGGCTGGAACCTCAAGCTGGGTCAGAGCGCCCAGAACGTGCTGCGACACCAGCTGAGCAACGCGCCCGCGGACGTGGTGGGCAGTCTGCGCGGCGAGCTCTCGGACGATTACGCCCGCTCGCAGCAGCAGCAGGTGCCGCTCAATCCGGTCGTCGAGTCGCTGGTGCGGGCGGCGCTGGGCGACGAGGGCGAGGCCGCGCTGGAATCGCCAGGCCCGGCCTCGGCTGCCGGATCCCTGGGAGGCTTCAACGGCAATGCCGGCTTCGAGGGGGGCTCGCAGGCCACTTCCGGCTCCTCGCTGACACCCGGTCCGGCCGACATGCAGGGTTGGGGTCAGGGTGCCGAGGGCAACTGCGCGGCGGTCGCCACCATCAAAGCGGCCACCGACGCTTACGGCGATCAGCTTTTCCAGTCCATGACGCAGCTCCCCGACGGCGGCTACCGCATCACCATGCAGGACGGGGTCACGGTCGAGGTCAGCGGCCAGGAGCTGGGGATGGCGGCTCAGTCCGCCAACTTTACGGGCAAGGTGCCCGAGCAGGCCATGATCGCCTACGCGGCCATGGCCAAGCGGGCTCTGCTGGAAGGCCACGAAGGCGCCACCAACTACTCTCAGGCGCTCAACTCGCTGGCCAACGGCGACAACCCTTACGACTCGGCCCGGTTCCTGGGACTCTCCGACCGGCTGGTCAACGTGGATCCTCGCACCGTGAGCGGCCAGGACTCGGTGGTGGCCTGGAACGCCACCCATGCGGTCTTCGTGGATAACCGCAGCACCACGGACAGCTACGGATCCGGCCGGGCCTTCGACGGCACCGACACGCGCGGAAGGGCGCTCACCAGCGCTTTCACGTTCAAGCCCGCCTCGGCGGGAGTCCCGACGGCCACGCGGAACGTCTATCATCGCCACTTCAACCAGCACATGAGCAACGGAAAGAGAGAAACGTGAACGACTACGATCTGAGCCGCCTGCCGAACCCGAACCTGGTCCCGGCGGCTCTGGAGTTCTTGAAGCTCCTGGGGGTGCCGGCGCCCCCGCCGCAGCCTCGCGAGGAGCGCAACATGGGCCACGCTCTGGAGCTGCTGCGGCAGCTGAGCCAGGAGCTGGTCAAGAATCCGCCCACGCTGCACCAGGCCGTGGCCTCCAATCCCACCGCCAACGGGCAGATCTTCCGCCGCTCGCTCTTCGTGGCTGACGAGATCGAGCTGCCGTGAGACGGTTGGTGCTCTTGCTCCTGGTGCTGGCCATGCCCTTGTTGGGCCAGCCGCCCGCCTCGCCATCGCCCAGGCCGAAACCATCTCCCTCGGCCAGGCCGAAGCCTGCGGCATCGCCCTCCGCCAAACCGGTCGCCTCGCCCTCGGGCAAGCCCGCCGCCGGCGCGTCGCCCAGGCCCCCGTTGCCCATGTCGGCCTACGACAAGGGTGTGCTGGCCAAATGCGTGGCGGTGCCGGTCTACGTGCCCTCGTACCTTCCGGCCGGATTGACGCGCCAGGAGATCGAGGGCAACTACAACTCCTACCAGATCAGCTATGGCGACGACGAGGCGCTGCTGTGGGTGCAGGGCATCAAGCGCGACAAGCCGGGCGACATCGCCTTCAAGCCCAAACAGGCGGACGAGGTGCAGATCCGCATCAAGCATCCGGTGCTCGGAGACGGCAAGCTGTGCTGGTTTCCGCACCAGGAGGACGGTCTGAAGCGGCGCCTGGAGTATTCCTACGGCGTGCTCACCAGGGGCGGCGTAACCTACGACATCGGGAGCACGGGAACCCTGGCCCCGCAAGAGGTCCAGAAATTCATGCAGGGCCTGGTCAAGCTCTGACTTCGGTCTTGCGCAACATCTCGCGGCGCAGCTCGAACAGCGTCTGGGAGAGGCCGACCCAGTAGTAGTCGGGGTTGACCATGCGCTTGTGCTCCTCGCGCAGTGACGCCAGGCTTGCGAGGCTGCGCTGGCGCACCTCGGTGAGGCTGGGGAAGTCGTAGCACAGCTCCCCCTGCTTGACGACCTGCTTCAGCATCGGCTCCCAGGCACCGCTCACCTCCTGGCGCACGTGGGCGTAGAGGGGATGGTGGCTGCGCACGCCCCCCTGGGAAGGGAAGCTCTCGTCGGCCAGCGCCAGCACGTCTCCCTGGAATTGCCCCCCTGGCCCCGTGGCGCGGTAGAGCTGCTTGACACCCGGCACGGTGATCTTGGCCGGGTTGCTGGAGACCTTGATTCGGGGCGCCATGAGCTCGCCTTCTTGCGCCGCCACGAGCTTGTACACGCCGCCCAGCGCCGGCTCGCCCTTGCTGGTGACTAGGTTGGTGCCCACGCCCCAGACATCGATTCGGGCGCCTTGCGAGCGGAGATCGGCGATCAGGAACTCGTCCAGGTCGCTGCTGGCGACGATGCGGGCGTCGGTGAGCCCCGCCTCGTCCAGCATCGCCCGCGCCTGCTTGGACAGATAGGCCAGGTCGCCCGAGTCCAGCCGGATGCCTCCCAGCTTGCGCCCGGCGGCCCGGAGCTCGTGGCCGACCTGAATGGCGTTGGGCATCCCGCTGGTGAGGGTGTCGTAGGTGTCCACCAGCAGCGTGCAATCCTCGGGGTAAGTGTCGGCATAGGCCCGGAAGGCCTCGATCTCGCTGGGAAAGCTCATCACCCAGGCGTGGGCCATGGTGCCCCGCACGGGGATGCCGTAGCGCATTCCGGCCAGCGTGTTGGAGGTGGCCACGCAGCCCCCGGCATAGGCCGCGCGGCTGGCCGCCACGGCTCCGTTGACCCCCTGCGCGCGTCGCAGTCCGAACTCGAGGATGGTGCCGTGTCCGCTCGCCTCGTAGACGCGGGCGGCCTTGGTGGCGATCAGGGTCTGGAAGTTGACCACGTTGAGCAGCAGGCTCTCGATCAGCTGCGTCTCGGGCAGGGTGCCCTCCAGCCGCAGCAGGGGCTCGCCGGGGAAGACCAGCGAGCCTTCCGGCATGGCGTAGACGTCGCCCCGGAAGCGAAAGTCCTCGAGCCAGTCCACGAAGCCCGGGGGGAAGATCTTCTGGGCGTGCAGGTACGCGAGGTCTTCCTTGGTGAACCGCAGGTTGAGGAGATACTCCAGCGCCGGCTGGAGCCCGGCCGCCAGGCAGTAGCCGCCGTTCTCGGGGATCTTGCGAAAATAGAGGTCGAAGACGGCGCGCTGGTGGAGCTTGTCGCAGGCAAAGTAGCCGCCCATCATGGTCAGCTCGTAGAAGTCGGTCAGCAGCGCGAGGTTCTCGGTCATGGCAGGCGGCCTTCGAGGCCAGCGGGAAGGGACCCTGGGAAATGGCTGTGCACCGCATCGAAGAGCTAACCTGGGCAAAGATCCGCAAGCTGGCGCAGGGTAACGCGCTGTTCCTCATCCCGATGGGCCCTATCGAGGACCACGGCTCGCACCTTCCGGCCGGCACCGACTGGTTCCTGACCGAGGGCTTCACGCTGGATATGGCTCAGCGCGTGTGCAAGCTGCGACCTGAGCAGGAGGTCGTCTACGCGCCGATCATGGCCTTCGGCTGCAGCGTGCTGCAGAATCTGGGCTGCGTGCGGGTGCGTCCCCAGACGCTAACCCGGTTGTTGTGCGAGATCATCACTTACCTCGAGAAGGAGGGAGTGCGCAACGTGGCGCTGTTGTCGGCCCACGGCGCCGTCTCGCAGGGGATGGCCCTGCACGCCGTCTGCCGCCACTTCAACGGACGCGGCAAGCTGCGCTGTATCGCGCCCACGCTGACCCTGATCACGCACTTTCTGGCGGGCCATTTCCGGGCCCCCATCGAGGAGCTGCTGGGCCGCAAGTTCACCGAGGCCGAGTGGACCGAGCTGCGCCACGACACCCACGGCGGCGCCTGGGAGACGGCTCTGATGCTGCAGTATCGCCCGGATCTGGTGGCGTCTTTCTACCAGGGCCTGCCCCCGCACGTCCCCGAGCGCTACGATCTGAAGGCGCTGCGCAAGCTCAAGACCCACCGCGGCTATTTCGGCGCCCCCGCCCACGCCACGTTGGAGCTCGGCGCAGCCCTGCGCGTGGTGCTGGCCGACAAGGGCACCGAGGTGCTGCTCGAGTTTCTGGACGGCAAATCCAAGCTGCCCAAGCCTTTCGTCTCGCCCTGGGCCGTGGCCGGCCTGGGCGCGCTGGCGGCCCTGACGTGGATGTGGCTGAACCCGAAGCCGCGTAAGCCGAGCTGAGCCGTCAAGCCTCGCGAGTCAACTCGGCCAGCCCCAGAGCCAGAGTCAACCCGTACTGATAGGGTTTGCAATCGATCGGGTGATAGCCGAACTCGAGGATGCGCAGACTCACGCCACCGGGCGCGAGGCATCCGCTGCCGGCCAGGGTCCCGTAGCGCATTCCCTGCTGCAGGTGAGGGCTGACGGCAACCCAATACTCGAGCGCTTCGCCTTGCAGGTCGGGACCGCGTAGCTCCATCCAGCCTGATTCTCCGGGCTCGACTCGAACTCGCAGATCCACGAAGAAGGACCCGCCGGAAGCTCGCTGGTTGCTTCGCCGCCAGTGCAACTCTTGAGGCCGGATAGTTGATCTGGCTTGCGGACGGCTGAGCTGACCGCTTCCGACCGGTAGCCTTGCCAGCAGCGCGGCGGCCTGCTCGGGATCGCTCAGGCACACCCGAACGGGACGAATGTAGCGCAGGAAGACGGCCTCGGTCTGTTCCTCCAACCAACGCCACAGCGCAAACTCTTGCTCGAGCTCGCAGCGCAGATCCAACCAGGTGAGCTCGTCTGGAATCTTCTCCCGCAATTTATCCTGGCGCGATCGTGATCGCCCTTTGCCAGAGTCACCCTCGTCGGTGCCGAGCCCTTCTTCCACGGCGGAGGGAAGGCTTTCCCGCCCGGGAAGGAATCCGGATGACCGAGTGGCTCGAGCGCCTGCTGTCCATCCCCGATCAGATTCACGCGGAGCCGGCCTCCCGGGAGGCTCTGACCGCCTTCGAGCGGGAGCTGGGATTTGAGCTTCCGGCCAACCTGCGAGACTTGCTGCTGGTCAGTAACGGCGGCGAGTGGTGTTTCGGGCGTTTCGAGCGCCCGCTGGTGGGAAGCGAGGACCCCTGGGATCTCGAGCATCCCCTGGTGCTCGGGAAGCAGCTCCTCCCTCTTTGCACGGATTACTCCGAGGGCGTCTACGGCCTGGAAGTGGCCACCGGAGCTATTTTGCTCCTGGCCTGGCCGGGAGCCGAGCCCGAGCTGGCGGCCGAGTCTTTCGACGCTTTCGTGGCCGAGGCCGTACGCGAGGCGAAGAAAGTTCGTCACGCCTTCCGCCTGACGGCGTCGTTGGACCAGCTCGATGGGGAGTGCCCCGAGCTGGCCCCTTTCGGGCTGGAGTTGCGTCGCGTGGACCTGGAGCTGGTGCTGGCGCGCGAGCGAGAGAGCTCGTTTTTTGACGAGGCCCGCGAAGCGCAGCGCTTTCGTCCCGACCGTGCGGTGGCGGTCACCGTGCGGGACCCCCGGGGAGCCGAGAGCCTGCCTTACGGGGTGGTGCACGGCCCGAGTGGCCTCAACATTCAGTCCGCCAGCCTGACGCGAGGCGGGACGGTGGTCTCCGATTCCTGCGCCACGCTGTACGTAGCGCAGCACGGCCGGATGATCCCGGTCTGGCACGTGTCCACGCCCGAAACCCTGGGAGTCGACCATCGTCTGGAGTTGGAGGGGGAGTACTACAGCTCCTGAGACTTACCGCTACTTGAACCGGTAGCCCGCCACGCGCCACTTCCCGTCTTTCTCGAGCATGGGCGAGACGATCTCGGTCACGCCGCCCTTGTTGGCGAAGTCGGTGCTGAACTCGAGCACGATGAACTTCATGTCCTTCGGGGCTCCCGGAATCTGATCGCTCGGTGTCACCTTGCTCAAGTGCCGGTTCTTGACCGCACCCAGCTGGGTGCGGATGTCGCCGACCTGGGCGACGAAGTCCTTCTCGGTGACCTTCGAGGTCACGATGGCAGCCGAGGCCTTGTAGGCCTGGTCATACTTGCCCGCGTCGACCAGGGCCAGGAACGCGTTGCCCGCGCTCTCAGCCGCCTTGGTGTCATCGGCGGCCACGGTGGCCACCATGAGCAGAATCAAAATCAGAACCCGTTTCACGCTGCCAGTCTCTCTTTCTCCAGATGCGCCGCCGGCTCGGGGTTGGTGCGGCCCTGGTGCTCCGCGATCAGCTTGGCGCCCACGCCGATGGCCACGCCCGTCGCCAGCCCGATGCCGGCGCCCATCAAGCCGCCCAGGATGCCACCCGCCACCGGGCCGTAACGGTTGGTGCGGAACTCCTTGGAAACCTCGTGCATCGTCGGTCGCCCGGAAGCGTCGTAGACCGGCACCTGGCGGTAAACCGGATCGTTCTCGGGACGCCCGTAGCCCGAGGAAGGCCAGCCCCAGCCCCAGTTGTATTCGTAGTAGTCACTGGGAATGTGGCCCAGCAGCTGCGATTGCGTGGTGGGAACCATCCAGCTGCGCTGGTGCACCTCGATGTTGCCCAGCTCGGCGAAGCCCGCGCGCGAGCCGACGAAGGCGCCCACGCCCGCGCCCAGCACGGTGCCGGCGATGGCCGCTCCGCCCGCGAAGTCGGACAGGTTCTTGTGCTGCTCCGCGCTCATCGGCGGGTTGACCTCGTCGGGAGCTTTGTCCAGCGCGTTGCGCAGCGCCGCGACGCCCACACCCAGGCCCAGGCCGACCACGGCTCCGCCCAGCGCGCCCAGGAAACCGCCCAGCAGCGGCTCCCACTTGTTGTCGTGCACGAAGCGGGGCTCGGTGTAGTCGCCCACGTCGCGGTTGGAGATGCTGGGGCTGTAGTGGTGCCACCAGCCGCGCGTCTCGGTGTGGCAGACCTCGTGGCGGTCGTCGCCATAACCTTCGTAGTGGCAGTCCTGGTAGGTGTCGGCCGTGGCCCAGTGCGTGTAGCCGTGCAGCGACGGGTGGAGGATGTCGCGGTGCACGTTCTGCTCGGTGATCGAGTCGGCCCCCTGCGCGTTGAAGCCGGTCACCACGCCGATGGCGGCGCCGGCCACGGCGCCCGTGCCGGCGCCCAGCACCGCGTAGTCGCGCATGCGCGTTTCCTTGCGCGTGGTGTAGCCGTCATCCTGACCGATGATGTTGTCGCCCACCCAGGAGCGCATGCTTTTGAAGCTGGAGACCGCGTCGCTGATCGCACTCATAGCAACTTCATAGCGCCTGGCGGACGATTGGTTTGTTAACGGGAGGTAACATGCGGGTTTTCAGGAAAAAGCAAGCGAAGCGCGCAGCGAGCCGAAGGCGAGCGTAGTCTTTGAGGATCAGCGCGCAGCGAGCCGAAGGCGAGCGTAGTCTTTGAGGTTCAGTCTCAGATGAGTCGTTGGAGAAAACTGTTGTGGATTAGCTTTGCCGGGCTCGTGCTGGCGGGCCTGGGTGCCTTTGGGTGCAGCACCTGGGTGGACGTGAAGGGTCACGAGGGCTTCGTGAAAGCGCAGGACGCCGACCACGCCCAGACCGCTATCGTGCTGGGCGCGGGCGTCTATGCCGGAGGGGCGCTCAGCGCCGTCCTGCGCGACCGCGTCGATTGCGGGATCGAGCTGTACAAGCTGGGCAAGGTCGACACGCTGCTGATGAGCGGCGACCACGGCTACAAGGACTACGACGAGGTCAACGCCATGCGCGAATACGCCGTGCAGCACGGCGTGCCCAACGAGAAGATCTTCATGGACCACGCCGGCTTCAACACCTACGACAGCATGGCGCGGGCGCGCCAGGTCTTCGAGGTGGACAGCGCCGTCGTGGTCACCAATCGCTTCCACCTGGCCCGGGCCATCTTTCTGGCCCGCCACGCCGGGATCAAAGCGCAGGGCGTGGTGGCCGACCAGGTGGCCTATGCCGAGGCCGACTGGTACGAGCAGCGCGAGTTCATGGCGCGCTGCAAAGCCTTCCTCAACTGCTACCTGCTGCACCCCCCGCCCACGCTGGGCGGCCCGCCCATTCCCATCACCGGGGACGCGCGGTTGAGCCACGACTGAGGGGCTTTATCCAACCCTTAGGTTTGGAAAGCAGTAAAACGGTCGTTTTAAGGGTTTTTTCAGAATTCCGGGCTACCCTGAACCCCATGCAAGTCACCGTCCTTCCTTATGCGCAACAGCCCGGCAGCCGAATCTATACGCCGGTGAGCGCCTCGGAAGCGACGGTGGAGACCTGCGATGTCTGCGAGGTCCCCGTCGACCTGTGCAAGACCGAGATGGCGGCCCGATACACGAACAACGTGATGCTCCACCTCATCGGCAGCGACGGCCCCGCGGCGCTCAGCATCGCGGCCAACCTGATGACCCTCCCGCCGGGCGTAAACCACTTCTTGGACGCGTTCAACGTCGTCAACACGGTCACCGGCGTCGTCTCCATCGCGGCCGACCTGCGCGAGACCTACGGCACGTTTCAGAATCCCCACGCCACCCAGCTCGACCGTCGCATGGACGTGGCCCACCTCATCGCGGGGGACATGGTCTCCACCGCCGCCTCGCTCACGCCGCTGATCACGCCGCTGGCGGGCCACCCGGCCGCGCTGGCCTTCTTCGTGGGCGGCCAGTTGCTGGGCATCGGGATGGATGTCGCCAAGACCGCCTACGACTTCCAGCGCAAGGGACAGCAGTCGGTGCATTGAAGGGCTCCGCGCCTCCGTAAGAGAAGCGCTGAGGGTTATGCAAACTGCCCACGGATTCCGTCCCGTCAACCCGCAAGTCCGATTCCCCGAGCTCGAGGAGCGCATCCTGGAGCACTGGCGTAAGATCAACGCTTTCTCGCAAAGCCTGGCGAGCCGCCAGGGAGCCCCCGAGTACATCTTCTACGAAGGTCCGCCCACGGCCAACGGAAAGCCTGGCGTGCACCACGTGCAGGCGCGCGCCTACAAGGACCTGTTCCCGCGCTACAAGACCATGCGCGGCTTCCTGGTGCAGCGCAAGGCCGGCTGGGATTGCCACGGGCTCCCCGTCGAGATCGAGGTCGAGAAGCAGCTCGGCTTCTCCGGCAAGAAGGCGATCGAAGATTACGGCATCGAGCCGTTCAACAAGAAGTGCCGCGAATCGGTCATGACCTACGAGGGCGCCTGGCGCGAGATGACCGAGCGCATCGGCTTCTGGGTCGACCTCGACCACGCCTATATGACGATGAGCAACGAGTTCGTCGAGAGCGTCTGGTGGTCGCTCAAGACCCTGTGGGACAAGGACCTGATCTACCTGGGATACAAGGTCGTGCCCTACTGCGCGCACGACTCCACGCCGCTCTCGTCGCACGAGGTGGGTCTGGGCTACAAGGACGTGAAGGATCCGTCCATTACGGTGAGGTTCCCGATCGACTCCGATTGGGTTCCGGCCGGCACCAAGATGCTGGTCTGGACGACCACCCCCTGGACGCTGCCGGGCAACACCGGGTGCGCCGTGCATCCCGAATTCAAGTACGTCGTGGTCAAGAAAGACGACGAGCTGCTGCTCCTGGCGGAGTCGCTCCGCGAGAAGGTCGTGGGCGACGCGGAGATCGTGGCCACGCTGAACGGCTCCGACCTCGTCGGCGCGCCCTACGAGGCGCCGTTCCGGTTCTTCGAGTTCGGCGAGAAGAAAGGCCATCGCGTGGTGGCGGGCGACTTCGTCACGGCCGAGGACGGCACGGGCATCGTGCACATCGCCCCCGCGTTCGGCGCCGACGACCTCGAGATGGCCCGCAAGTTCGACCTGCCGGTGGTCCATTCGGTGGGCATCGACGGCAAGTTCGTCGAGAAGACGGGCCCGTTCGCGGGCATGTGGTTCAAGGACGCCGACAAGGCGGTCATCAAGGACCTGAAGGAGCGCGGGCTGCTCTTCAAGCGCGAGGAGTATCTGCACAGCTATCCGCATTGCTGGCGCTGCTCCTCTCCGCTGATGTACTACGCCACCGACAGCTGGTTCATTGCCAACACCCGCCTCAAAGACGAGCTGATCGCCAAAAACCAGGAGATCAACTGGGTTCCGGCCCACATCAAGAACGGCCGTTACGGCGACTGGCTCAACAACCTGGTCGACTGGGCGCTGTCGCGCACCCGCTACTGGGGCACCCCGCTGCCCATCTGGACGTGCGTGTGTGGGCACAAAGAGATGATCGGCTCGTTCGCCGAGCTGGCCAGCCGCTCCAAGACGCCTCTGGCCACGCCGTTCGACCCGCACCGTCCCTACGTGGACGACATCGAGCTGCACTGCAAGTGCGGGGGCTCGATGAAGCGCGTTCCGGACGTGATCGACTGCTGGTACGACAGCGGTGCGATGCCGTTCGCGCAATTGCACTACCCCTTCGAGAACAAGGAGCGCTTCGAGCAGCAGGCCTTCCCGGCCGATTTCATCTGCGAGGGGCTCGACCAGACCCGCGGCTGGTTCAACTCGCTGCACCAGCTGGGCGTGATGCTGTTCGGCAACATCGCCTACAAGAACGTGATCTGTCACGGGCTGATCCTGGACGGACAGGGCGAGAAGATGTCCAAGCGGCTCGGCAACATCGTCGACCCCTGGACCATCCTCAACCAGCACGGCGCCGACAGCCTGCGCTGGTATCTCTACACGAGCGCGCCGCCCGAGCAGATGCGCCGTTTCTCCGCCGACCTGGTGGGGGAGGCCTGCCGGAAATTCATGGTCACGCTGTGGAACACGTATCACTTCTACGTTTCCAACTCGAACGCCAACACGGTCGACCGCTCCAGGGCGCGCCCGCCCGCCGAGCGCAGCGTGCTGGATCGCTGGTTGCTGGCCGCTTTGAACGAGCTCGTGCAGAACGTCAGCGATCGTCTGGACGCCTACGACGTGACCGGAGCGGCCCGCGCCATCGCGAGCTTCGTGGACCTGCTCTCGAACTGGTACGTGCGCCGTTCGCGCGACCGCTTCTGGGACGGCGAGCCGGACGCCAACGCCACTCTGCACGAGGCGCTGGTCACGGTGAGTCAGCTGCTGGCGCCGTTCACGCCGTTCCTGGCCGAGGACATCTACCTCAACCTGGACGGCTCTTGCGAAAGCGTGCATTTGACGAACTGGCCCGTGGTCAATACGGAGCTGCTGAATGCCGATCTGGTCTACGACACCGAGGTGGCTATCCGGGCCGTGTCGGCGGGTCGTTCGGCGCGCGTGCAGAACGCGCTCCGCATCCGGCAGCCTCTGTCGCTGGCCCTGGTGGGCGCTTCGACGGCGCGCGACCGTAAGGCGCTGGAGAGCTTCCGCGAGGTCATCCAGGAGGAGCTGAACGTCAAGGAGCTGCGCTTCCTCGAGCCGGGTGCCTCGTTCCTGGACTACCAGCTGCGCCCCAACCTGCCGCTGATGGGCAAGAAATACGGCAAGCAGATCCCGCTGATCAAGGCCGCGCTGGACAAGGCGGATCCCAAGGAGATCGCCCGTCAGGTGCACGAGGGGCAGTTCGTGCACCTCGGTGAGATCCAGGTGCTGTCCGAGGAGATCCTGGTCGAGGTCCGCTCTCCCGAGGGTTATGCGGCCCAGGAGGTGAGCGGCGTCATCGTGGCTCTCAGCACCGAGCTGACGCCCGAGCTGCTGCTCGAGGGCACCGCGCGCGATTTGATCCGCACGATTCAGGAGCTGCGCAAGCAGTCCAAGCTGGCGATCACCGACCGGATCAAGGTCTGGATCACCGGCGCGGACGAGGCCGTGGCGGCCCATAAGGCGACGATCATGGAGCAGACGCTGGCGGTGTCGATCGAGGGCGGGGTGCCGCCGAACGAAGCGGCCGTGACCGAGATCGAGGACCTGAAGGTCCGGGTGGGCGTGCTGAAGGCTTGAGGAGTTTTCTGCTGGGGTTGGTCGTGCTGGCGGTGGGGTGCGCTGAGTCCCCACCGCCGCCGGTGGTCACGCCCTCGGCCCTGGCTTCTCCCGTGGCCGTCAAGACCCTGACCATCCAGGAGTTCCGCGCCAGGGTCGTGGAGCGCGTCCAGACCAGACACCCGGACTGGAAGTTCGAGACGAAGCCCGACAAAGTGATCGTGACCATCGCGGGCCGTCCGATGGAGCTCATCGCCGAGCGGAGCTACGCCCTTTACCAGAGTAACCCCGAGAAGCTGGAAGGGCTGCTGGCCGACCAGGTGGCGGGCATGGAGGAATACTCCAGCCAGCAGGCGCCGGACCTCGAGAAGTGGTCCGCAGTCGCTCCCTACTTGATGCCCAGCCTCGTGACAAAGGAGCACTTCCCGTCCAGCCACGGCCAGCAGTTCCTCTCCGCCCCCTTCCAGGGAGACCTGGTGCTGCTCTTTTATTACGATCACCCGGAGGCGCGCACGCGCTCGATGCTGACGAAGGAGATCGCCAAAGGCTGGAAGGTCGACACGGCGGTCATCCGACAGACGGCGCTCAAGAACCTGGCTGCCCGCGAGCCCATCAACGTCGGCCACGACGAGACCAACGGCGTGACGGTTTACCATCTCGAGCCCGACGACGACTACGGCGCCACCCGCATCATCCTGCCCGAGGTGCGCCTGAAAATGGCGCGCGAGGCCGGGGACGACCTGGTCGTGGGGCTGCCGAGCCGCGATCTGGCCTGGGGCGTGCGTGCCAGCGACAGGCGGTCCGTCCAGGTCTTCTCCCAGGCGAACCCCGGCACGTTCGAGGAAGCCACCGAGCCGGTGACCCCCAGGCTGTACCGCCTGGACAACAAGACCGGCGCGCTGGCGCCCTTCAAAGTGGAGAAACCCGAGGCGATTGCGCCCGGGCTGTACCGCGTCAGCGAGTCGGGTTTGCCGAACCTCGCCGTGCAGGAGAAGGATGACCTGGTCGTCTGGAGGCCCGCCAAAGATCAGATGTGGGCCTGCGCCGCGGGCGATCCTCAGGCGATCAAGACAGGCAACGACCTGGCGGTCAAGACCCTGCTCCAGGTGCCCGAGCCCCTCCACTCCAGCCCCCTTCGCTACAGCCGCAAGACGGGCAAACTCAGCGAGCTCTAGTCCTCGGGAAGGGGGCGGTAAAGGTCGTCCAGGGCCAGCTGGAAGCCGGGCCAGTCGGGCGATTCCGCGCTCTGGCCAGGCCCAAACGCGCCGGCCACGTGGTAGTTACCCTCGCTGAGGCGGAACATCTCCAGGGTGCAATCCTCCGGGTCGGCGATCCAGTAACCTTCGATTCCGGCCCGAGCATAGGCTTGCAGCTTGGTGATGCGGTCGTGGCGGCGATTCGAGGGGGACAGGACTTCGATAACGAGGGCCGGGGCTCCCTGAATGTATTTCTCTTGCATGATGCGGCGCTGGTCGCGACGAAGCACGATAACGTCCGGTTGCACAGGGTCGCAACCGGCCACGCGGACGTCGGTGGGCGCGAGGAACGTAAAACATTCTCCCCGGTCGCGGAGCGGAATAAAAGCCTCGTAAAGGCGAGCCAGCACGATCTGGTGGATCAGCCTGGGAGCTGGCGTCACAAACAGCCTCCCGTCGATGACCTCGTAACGCGTCCCGTCGTCGGGGAGCTGGCAGTAGTCCTCGTAGGTCCAGTGCCGGTCATCTTCGAGCCGCAGTGCCATAACCGGGTATTCGACGCTAGCGGACGCCGACCCCCGCGCGCGATTCCACGTCGATATCCAGCGCCAGCTGGTCGGCCACCAGCGCCAGCTTCGTCTGCAGCGTTCCCATCGAGATGCTCGCGGGAGCCGACAGCCGCAGCGTCATCGCGAACATGGGCGTGCCGGTGTGCGCGGCGTGGGTGAGACTGCTGTCGAGCGCGTCCACCGAGATGCCCTGCTCGACCAGCGCGTGCACCACCTCGTGCACGATGCCCTCGTGGTCCATGCCGCGGACGTGCACGGTCATCGGCACCAGGTCGTTGGACGACCGGCGCGGGGTGGTCAGCTTGGTGGAGAGCACCAGGTCGAGCTCCTGAGCCACCTCGCCCACCTGGGCCAGCAGCTCCTTGCGGTGGTCCGAGGGGACGCTCACCAGCATCACCATCGCGAACTCGCCGCCCAGCACGGACATGCGCGAGTCTTCGAGGTTGCCCCGGTGGGACTTGATGGCGGCGGTGACGCGATCGACCAGTCCGGTGCGGTCGGAGCCGATCATGGAGACGACGAGATACTCTTTCATGCGGCGGGGCTTCCCCTTGCAGCGACGCCGATCCTCTCCCCGGCTCGCTGCGTTCGCAAGTCGGCCCATCACTTGGGAGCACCTCAGAACAAGTTCTTCGCTGCTCTACGGCTTAGGCGGAGGAAACGAGGCGCGGCCGGTCTTGAGATACTGCTCGGAAAGCGCCACGTCCTCGGCGCCCCGCAAACGATGCAGGCTGGTGAGGTCGCGGTCCACCTTGCGCAGCTCCGCCTCCTCGACGTAGCGGACCGCGGCGTTGGCCAGCACCTCGTCGGGCGAGCGTTTGCGGGTCTCGAAAAAGCGCTCGAGGGTCTTCATGCTGAGCTTGGACCAGACGCCGAGCAGGGGGAAGGCCGTGCGTCCCACCCGCGGCACCACGCACTCGTAGCCCTCGCGCAGGTCGAAGAGCAGCCCCATGAAGGGCATCTTGATGTGCGGACAGTAGCCCGGCATGCACATCGCCCAGTCGGTGGGGGCCGACCACAGGCCGGTGTAGAGCCCCCCGAGTGGCCCGTAGCCGGGCAGCGAGTCGCGCGTCCAGACCACGCCCGGATGCTCGCTCAAGCTCTTCTGCAAATACTGGCCGATGGCCAGATTGTCGCCCACCACCAGTTGGTGGGAGCACACGCCCCGCGAGTTCTTGAGAACGTGGCTCAGCATGGGTTTGCCAGCGATCGGGGTCAGGGGACTGTAGTCGCCGCGATTGTACTTCCCCCCGGCCAGGACGATAGCGGTGAAGCTCACTCGGCCTCCTTCTCCGCCGTGACGGGGGGAACCCTGTGCGAGGGCAGAGAAAGTGCCGCGGTCATGGATGGATGTTATATCTGGGAATCCCACGAGAACGGGCAGCGCCTGCTGCTGAAGGGTTACCTGCGCGAGGAGCCCTTCGCCTGGGTGGCCCGCATCATCGACAACGAGGGCAACGAGGTCTGGAGCGAAAAGCACGCCTCGCCCTCCAAAGCCCGCGTGGCGCTGGTCACCAAGGTGCCCGACGAGGCGCGCTTTCTCAAGGGCGCCGTGCCGGAGTAAGGGGTCACTCCCCGCGCGAGATCGTGCGGAAATAGTGGATCGTGGCCAGCTCGCGGGCGCACCAGCGCTGCAGGGCGTTGAGCGGCTTCTGGTCCGTTTCCTGGGGCTGGTCGAGGCCCAACTGCGACCGGCAGAACTTCTCGAGCAGTCCGCCCACGGTGGCCATGCGGTAGACCGCGAGGCGCGGGGGATGGATGCCCGTGGAGAAGCGCGAGCGCAGGCGCCGATGCTTCTGCACGTAAATCATCGCTGTGCGGGCCTTGGCCTCGGCCTGACGCAGCATACCCTTCACGTCCGTCGACTGCGGGGGGCGTTTGACGTGGTAGCCCACGGCCCGGTAGTTGTTGCGGGCCTTGAGCCCCAGGGCCATCAAGCGCAGACCCAGCTCCTGGTCTTCCCAACCGTATTCCTTGAAGCGCTCGTCGAACAGGCCCACGGCCAGCAGGTGCTCGCGCTTGACCGACACGTTGGAGGTCCAGAAGAACGACGTGCTGATGTCGGCCATGGTGAATTTGGGCCTGGCGGGGCGCTCGGCCGTGGTCACGTGGTTGACCCAGCCATTCACCACGCACATCTTGTGCTTGAAGTGCGAGCGCAGGTGCTCGGCCAGCAGGCGCTCGTCGGCCAGGACGTCGTCGTCGATGAACAGCACCACCCACCCGGTGGCCGCCATGATGCCCGTGTTGCGAGCGGTGGCCAGCCCCGCGTTCTTCTGCGTGCAAAGGGTCAGCTTGTAGGGAACCTGCATGGCTTTCACCCGCTCGGAGGTGCCGTCGGTGGAGCCGTCGTCCACCACCACCACCTCGAACTGCTCGGGGGGCAGCGACTGGTCGACCAGCGACTCGAGCACCTTCTCCAGGCTGGCGATGCGGTTGTAGCTGCAGAGCACCACGGAAATTTCGATCATCGGCGTAGCTCCTCACGTCCGGCGCGCAGGTACTCCCGGTCGAGGCGCTGAGCCTCGACCAGGGACTTCAGGCCGGGGATACGCTCGAGCCCCGGGAGGCTGAGCAACTCGCTGCGCGCGTAATTGACGGGATGCAGCCCGCTGCGCAGCAGCATGCGGAAACTGGGGTTGCGTTTGAGCAATTGAGCGGCGGAGCGCCCGTCGGCCCTGCGCGTCGCCACGGCCTGCTCGCGCGGCACGGGGGGCTTGAGGTGGTGCACCCAGGCCTTGGAGCTGAACAACCGCTTGAGACCCATCCGCTTGAGGCGTTGGCCGAGATCGGCGTCCTCGTAGCGCTCCAGGGACTCGTCGAACAGCCCCGCCTCGAAGAGGTGCTCGCGGCGCACGGAGGCGTTGCTGGTGCAGAAGTAGTTCATGGAATAGTGCCGCCACAGCTGGCTGGGGGCGCTCTCGGGCGGCTTGGGCACGTTGATCACGGGGCCGCGCACCACGCTGCGCACCTGGCCGCGGTGGGCCTCCTCGTGCAGGCTCAACAGGTCGGGCGAGGCCAGCACGTCATCGTCGAGGAAGAGGCAATAGCTGCCCTTGGCGGCTCGGATGGCGCGGTTGCGGGCGGCCGAGGTGCCCTGGTTGCGCTCGTGGCGGAGAGCGGTGAGCGAATAACTGGTGCTCTGCTCGTGGAGCATCGGGGTGGTGTCGTCGCTGGAGCCATCGTCCACCACGACCACCTCGAACCGCTCGCGCGGATAGCGCTGACGCTCGAGCTCCTGGATGACCAGTCGCAAGCTCGAACACCGGTTCCGGGTGGGAATGATCAGGCTGAAGTGCACCGGAGGGCATACTCGGTGGGGCTTGAAATCCCTGTCGAGCATGGATTCGACCGATCGCGCGAGGGGCTGTCTGGTAGGCCTGGCGGTGGGCGATGCGCTGGGATTTCCGTTGGAAGGCCTGAGTGCCAGGCGTGTTTCCCAGCGTTTCGGTCAGTTGGATCGGTATGCGTTTCTGGGACGTCGGGGTTACGTCTCGGACGACACCGAGCTGTCGGTGCTGGTGGGGGAGGCTCTCTTGTTCGGCGGGACCGACCCGGTGCGCGCCTTCCAGAAGCGCCTGGTGCGCTGGTTCTGGTGGCTGCCACCGGGGATCGGCATGGCGACGGCGCGGGCGGCTTTGCGCAGCACGTTCGGGCGGGGCGGAGGGATCGCCTCGGCCGGGAACGGGGCCGCCATGCGGGCGGCGCCGTTGGGCCTGTGGAAGGACCCCAACCTGACGCGCGCTCTGAGCGAGGTGACGCACACCGATCCGCGCGCGGTCGACGGGGCTCTGGTCGTGGCCGAGGCGGTGGCCCTGCTGGTCGACGGGCGCGAGGCCGATTGGCCCGCCCTGAGCGCCCTTTTGCCGGACCTGGATCCCCGGCTGCGGGCGGCCCTGGATCAGGCCTGGAAGCTGGTCAATTTTCAGGCTTCGCCCGAGCTCCGGGCGGAGCGCCTGGGCGTGACGGGTTACGTGCTGCACTCGGTGCCGCTGGCCTTCGCGGCCCTCTGGAGTCGCCCCGCGTCCTTTCTCGACGGCCTCCAGTCGGTGATCCTGCGCGGAGGGGACGCGGACTCCAACGGAGCCATCGCGGGGGCGCTCCTGGGAGCTGCCTTCGGGCGCTCCGGATTGCCGTCGGGCCTGGTGGAGGCGCTGGAGCCGGCTTTCAACGCGACCCGGCTGGAGGCGCTGGCGGACGACCTGCTCGCAGGCCGGGCGTCGTCCTACCGGAGCCCGTCGTTCTTCGAATTGCGCGGGCACGAGGTGGCCGTCAAGCTCGGCGTAGGTCTGCATGTCTTGCGTCGTTTGCTGCCCTTCTGACGGGCCAGGCTTGACTCCCTTTCGCGAATAGTTTAATATTAAATCGTGCCCACGCACTATCGAGGAGAAACTCGGGAAGTCGACGCGTTGAACGCCTTCATCAAGCTGAAACGCGCCGCCAACTCTCTGGATGCAAGGCTGACGCCGGAGCTGACGGCTTCCGGGCTGACGACGAGTCAGTTCGGAGTGCTCGAGGCCCTGCTGCACCTCGGTCCGATGTGCCAGAAGGAGCTGGGGGAGAAGCTTCTCCAGAGCGGCGGCAACATCACCATGGTCATCAACAACCTCGAGAAACGCGAGCTTGTCAAGCGGACGCGCGATCGGAGCGACCGGCGCTACGTGCAGGTCGTGCTGACCGACGAGGGACGGAGCCTCATTGCGGAGCTGTTCCCGCGTCACCTGGCCACCATCGTCTCGATGATGAGCGTGTTGAGCGCGGGCGAGCTGGAGCAGCTCGGGAAGCTCTGCCGGCGCTTGGGCAAGCAAGAATGATTTTTTTCAACCCATACTTTAACATTAAAGGAGTATCCATGATTACATTACGACCCAAGAAAGAACGCGGACACACCAACTTCGGCTGGCTGGACAGCTGGCACAGCTTCTCGTTTGGAGGCTACCAGGACCCTCGCCACGTCGAGTTCCGTGACCTGCGCGTCATCAACGACGACCGGGTGGCGCCCGGCGGCGGATTCCCCACGCATCCCCATCGCGACATGGAGATCGTCACCTACGTGCTCGACGGCGAGCTCGAGCATCGCGACAGCCTGGGCAACGGCTCCGTAATCGGCGCCGGCGAGATCCAGAAGATGAGCGCCGGTCGGGGCATCCGTCACAGCGAGTTCAACCCTTCCGAGCAGAACTCGCTGCACTTCTACCAGATCTGGATTTACCCCGAGCGGGAAGGTCTCGATCCCAGCTACGAGCAGAAGAGGACGCCCTCCGGCGCCGGCCTGCACCTGATCGCGTCGCCCGAGGGCGGTGAGGCGGTGAAGATGCACCAGGACGTGCGCCTCTATCTGGGCCGCTTCGAGCCTGGACAGGCCCTGGAGCACAGGCTGAGCCAGGAGCGCCACGCTTACGTGCAGGTCACGAGAGGCGAGCTGAGCTTCAACGGCCACGCCCTCAGCGCGGGCGACGGCGCCACGGTGAGCGAGGAGGAGTTGCTCTCCTTCCGCGCGCAGGGCCCGAGCGAAGTGCTGCTGTTCGACCTCGCTTGAGAAAGGACTCAAAATCATGGCTAAAATCCTGGCATTCTCCGGAAGCATCCGGCAAGATTCATTCAATCGCAAGCTGATCCAGGTCGGAGTGGACGCCGTGAAGGCGGCCGGCGGAGACGTGACGCTCCTCGACCTGCGTGACTACCCCCTGCCCATCTACGACGGCGACCTGGAGGCCCAGGAGGTGCCGGAGAACGCCCGGAAGCTGGCGGAGCTCTGCAGCGAGTATCAGGGTCTGCTGATCGCCTCGCCCGAGTACAACAGCGGCTACTCGCCCCTGCTCAAGAACACCATCGACTGGATCACCCGCGTGAAGCCCGGAACGACGACTCTGGCGCCCTTCCAGGACAAGTTCGCGGGGCTGATTGCGGCTTCACCGGGCGGGTTCGGAGGACTGCGCGGACTGCTGCAGCTTCGCACGGTGCTGAGCTACATCAAGGTGCACGTGCTGCACCAGCAGGCCACGATCTCGGCCGCCCACGAGGCGTTCGACGAGCACGGCAAGCTGAAGAACCCGAGCTTCCAGAAGCAGGTCGACGCTGTGGCGCAAGAGCTGGTGCGGATCTTGAACAAGGTTTACGCCTAGGTAACATCGCGAGCATGCCGTCATCGTAAGGTGGCGGCATGCTCGCGAGCGTAAATCCGGGGAGACCGAAAGCCGACTGGACCGTGCTGGTCCTTTTGAACGGCAACAACGACCTCGAGCCCAACGTGACCCGCGACCTGGTGGAGCTCGAGAATGTCGGGTCGGACGACTCGGTGCGCCTGGTGGCGCAACTGACCCGCACGCCCCCGAAGAAGGCCACGCGCATCGACGGCGACTGGGAGGGGACGCGGCGCTACGAGGTGGTGTCCGCCCCGGGCACCGGGCGCAAGCGCAGCCTGGAATCGGCGGTGGCCGAGGAGCTGCCCAATCAAAACCACGGAGCGCCCTCCACCCTGTCCGACTTCCTCAAGTGGGGGATGGAGCACTATCCCGCCAGGCGGTATATGGTCGTGGTGGGCGACCACGGCAAGGGTTTCGTGGGCACGGGGTTCGACGATCGCCACCAGGACACGCTGGCCCTGCCCGAGCTGCGCGAGGCGCTTTCGGATTCGGGCCTCAAGCCGGACGTGCTGGTGCTGGACGCCTGCCTGATGAGCCAGCTCGAGGTCGCCTACGAGTTGCGAGGTCAGGCCGGCATCCTGGTGGCTTCGGAGGAGATCATGGGCCGCGACGGGCTGCCCCATGCCGAGACGCTGGGCTGGCTCCGCGAGCATCCACGGGCGGGCGGCCGCGAGCTGGCCCGGACGCTGGTGGAATTCTCCGAGAACGACCAGGTCGAGCGCATGGACGCCAACAAGCCGGACGCCGCCGTGCAGCTCTCCGCTCTGGACCTGGCGCAGGTGGACGGGGTGGCCCGCGCCTGCGATCGTTTAGCCGGGCTGCTGCTCGAGGAGCGCGTGCCGCGCACCACCCTGCGCCACGTCATCGGGCGCACGCAACGCTTCAACCCCGATTCGGACTCGCGCCCCGAGCGCGATTTCCGCGACCTGGGCCACTTTGCCCAGCGTCTGCTGGCCAGCCAGAAGATCGTGGACCCCGAGACGCGCCAGGCCGCTCAAGCCGTGCTGGATCAGTTGGAGAAGCTGGTCGTCAGTCGCCAGAATGCAGGGGACGGGGTGGAGGAGGCCACGGGCCTGAGCGTCTACCTGCCCACGAAGTATGGCGAAGACCCTCGCCCCCGCAACCTCCCCAAGAGCGAGTTCGACCCCCGCTGGGGCTACGGAGCCACCCGCCTCGCCGCCGACACCCGCTGGGACGAGATGCTGGCGTGGCTTGGGCGGTAGATGGGAGACGGGAGACGGGAGACGGTAGATAGCCTAACTGCCAACTGCCAACCCCCAACCCGCGCGCGAAGTGTCAGCTGATCTCGATCGTGGGCTGCCCGGCCCGCGCGGGGGGGGCGGCCGGTGCCGGGGCGGGCTGCTGGGCGGCCTCGCGGGCGGCCTGCTTCTCTTCCTGGCGCTTCTTGTGCTCGATGGCCCAGGCGGCGGCGCCCAGGGCGAGGCCGGCACCCAGGCCGACCATCGTGCAGACGGGGAAGGCCATCGCCCAGCCGGTGGTGGCGCGCAGCACGTATCCCACCGTGCCGGCGACGGAGCCGAGGCCCAGAGCGGTCATGCCCATCTTGCCCCAGAGCGAGTTCTTCTTCTCTTTGGCCTCGGACTTCTGGAATTTATCCAGGTTGCTGCCGTCGGCCGGGGCCGCGGACTGCGGGGTGGCGACCGAACTGCGCAGGGCGTTGAAGGACAGGTTGCTCTGGGTGACGATCACTTGGCTGGGCCTCCTCGGGCTCGATTCCTGCTCAGTCTAAACGCCCGACCCGCCAGGTTGGTTAACAGGGGATGAACTATTCCTCCAGCGCCTGATCCCCGTCCCACCGGTAGAACCCCCGGCCGCTCTTCTTGCCCAGATAGCCCGCGCGCACCATCCGGCGCAACAGCGGGGGAGGGGAGAACTGGGGGCCCACCTCGCGCGTCAGGTGCTCGGCGATGGCCAGGCGCACGTCCAGTCCGACCAGGTCGGTGAGCTTGAGCGGTCCCATCGGATGACGGTAGCCCAGCTCCATGGCGCGATCGATGTCGCCGGCGCTGGCCACGCCGCCCTCGAGCATCCGGATGGCCTCCATGCCGAGGATAATCCCCAGTCGCGAAGTAGCGAATCCCGCCACGTCACGCACCACCACGGGCGTTTTCCCCAGGCGCCGCGCCAGCTCCAGTGCCCGGTCCAGAGTCGCGGGCGAGGTCTGCTCGGCTCGCACCACCTCGAGCAGCGCCATCACCGGCGCGGGGTTGAAGAAGTGCAGGCCGACCACCCGCTCGGGACCCTGGCTGGCCGCGGCGATCTCGGTCAGCGAGAGCGACGAGGTGTTGCTGCCCAGCAGCGTCTCCTCGCTGCGGGCGGAAACCTCGCCGAAGATGCGCTTCTTGAGCTCGATGTCCTCGAAGACCGCCTCGATGAACAGATCGCTGACCGGACCCAGGCCCTCGGCCACGGACAGCCGTCCGAGCACCTCGTCCGCGCTCGCGAGCTTCCCTTTCGCCACCGCTTTCTCGAGCGAAGCCTTCACGCGGTCCAGGCCCCTGGAGGCCAGCGACAGCTCGCGGTCGCACAGGGTCGTCTCGAATCCGGCTCGGGCCAGCACCTCCGCGATTCCGGCTCCCATGGTCCCCGCTCCCAGCACGACGGCTGTCTTCATACACGCTCCCGCAGTCTGTCCAGCGCCGGATCGGCCGGCCACGGCTTGCGAGGGCCTTCCTCGGCGCAGGACATCAGTATTTCACATCGCTCGACCCAGAAACCGAGCCTCTCCGCCCGCTCGAGCTCGGGGGTGCTCCAGGCCGGCAGGCGCCATGCCAGGCAGCTCAGGCCTCGCTTGTAAGCCATCCGCGCCGCCTCGTCCACCAGCGCCGCGAGCGCCTCGTCGGAGCGCGCCGCCAGCTCGAGCAACTCGGCCTGAGCCTGACCGGTGGCGTCCTC
>JBDHVW010000048.1:0-59732 GCA_039809865.1 Vulcanimicrobiota bacterium | reverse complement strand
GTCAAGTCGAACGCGATCGTGCTGGTGCAGAACCGCGCCACCGTGGGCATCGGGGGCGGCCAGCCCAACCGGGTCGACTGCGTGCGCATCGCGGCGGGTCGGGCGGGAGAGAAGGCGCGCGGCGCTTCCATGGCCAGCGACGCGTTCTTCCCCTTCCCCGACTCGGTCGAGGTGGCCGCCGCCGCCGGCGTGACCGCCGTGATCCACCCGGGCGGCTCGGTGCGCGACGCCGAAGTGCTGGAGGCTTGCAACCGCCTGGGGTTGGCGGTCGTGCTCACGGGGGTCAGGCACTTCCGGCACTGACCGAGCATCGCTCTCAGAGCGGAACGCTCCGCTATGGACGCGCAGCTTGCTCTAAACAAAGCCTTAGAGCGGAACGCTCCGCTATAGACGCGCAGCTTGCTCTAAACAAAGCCTTAGAGCGGAACGCTCCGCTATAGACGCGCAGCTTGCTCTAAACAAAGCCTTGGAGCGGAGCGCTCCGCTATAGACGCGCAGCTTGCTCTAAACAAAGCCTTAGAGCGGTACGCTCCGCTATAGACGCGCAGCTTGCTCTAAACAAGGCCCTGGAGTGGAGCGCGGCTACGTTTCCAGCGGGGCGCGGTCGAAGGCGATGGCCGCCTTGGCGGCCAGCAGTTCGGCGATCTCCACGTGACGAGGAGTGAAGCGGTCCGTCTCGGGGTGCCCGAAGAAGAGGCCGCCGATGACTTCGCCCGTGAGCGACACGACGGAAACGGCCAGGTAGCTGCGCACGGGCAGGTGGCCCGGGGGCAGGCCGCTGTAAGGCTCGTTGTGGCCGTAGCGAGGATCGCTCGTGATGTCGGGGGACAGCACCGACCCTTCGTTATGGAACGTCGGCGAGAAGACCTGCGTGTTGCGCGGCATGGGGAACTTCGCGAAAGACTCTCGGGGCACGCCCGAGATGGTGTAGAGCGTGTAGGACTCGCCCTGGTCGTCGACCACGTTGTAGAAGAACGAGCCGAAGGCCGCCCCGACGAGCTGGGTTCCGGCGTCCGTCACGCTTTGCACGAGCTTGTGCTTGGAGCGCTCGCGCGCAAAGGCGGTGGAGAGCTTGAGTAGCGTCTCGGCCTCGAGGCGCGCCTCTTGCTCGCGCGCATAGAGCTCCGCCTGGCGCTGGTCGACTTGCTGTCGCATCGTCCAGGCGGCCAGCCCGTCGGCCAGCTCCCGCAGGGCGTCCAGCACGTTGACCGAGAGCACTTGCCGCGAGAAGCCGGCGACCACGCCGACGGACACCTCCTCGAGCACGATGGGTTGGCCCGCGAAGCCGACCATTCTCTCCGACGAGAGCCACTCGAGATCGGGGAAGTCGAGATCGCGCGGCAGCGTGTTGGCGAAGTGGGCGCGCCGCGTGCTGGCCATGCGCCCCAGCTCGGTCGACTGCCAGTCGATCGGCTCGGGGGGGAGCGGCCCGGCGCTCGAGCGCAGCTCGTTGCCCATCACGATGAGCGCGGTTGTCAGGCCGAGATAGGTGGTCATGGCCTGGGCACATTGCTCCAGCAACGTATCCAGGTCGTTCAGAGTGGCCAGGGCATCCTTGACGGCGGCGTGGAAGGCAGCGTGACGGGCGCGCTCCTGGAGCTGCTGCTGGGCCTCCACGCGGGGGGTCACATCGGTGTTGGCCACGATCCACTCCAGGACCTGACCGTTCTCGTCGCGGACCGGCACGCCGCGCCCGCTCAGGTGGAGGAACCGATTCTGGACCGACCACACCCGGAACTCCTCGGCGAAGCTCTCGGTCGTTTGCACCGCCGTCTGCCAGCGCTCGCGCACCCGGGCGCGGTCGTCGGAATGGACCGCGTCGAGCCAGCCCAGGCCGCGCAGCTCCTCGAAGGACTGTCCCGTCAGCTCGCGCCAGGAGGGCGAGTCCTCCACGATCTGGCCCTCGGGTAGAGCGCTCCAGATGGCCTGCGAGGTCGCCTCGACCAGCGAGCGCGTGCGCTCCTCGCTGCGCCGCAGCTGGGCCTCCTGGCGGCGGCGATCGGTCACGTCGGTCAGCATCGCGAAGCTGCCCTGGAATCGTCCCTGGCTGTCGTGGATCGGGCTGGCCGAGGTGAGAGCCCACACCTCGCGGCCCGTTTTGTGGCGCAGCCGGAGGTCTGACTGCTCGGCCCGGCCTTCGCGGCGGGCGGCCATGCGGCGGTCGATCGCGTCCACATCCTCGGGAAAGAAGAGACCGGTTACCGAATTGCCCAACATCTCCTCGGGCTGGTAGCCCAGCATTTGCGCCAGACGCTGGTTGACGTAGGTGGTGCGCCCCTCGGGGTCGACCATCCACACGCCCTCGTAGGTCGTGTCCAGCATGCGGCGGTAGCTCAGCTCGCTCTCGCGCGCGTGCCGCTCGGCCGCTCGTTGCTCGGTGGTGTCGCGCACGACGACCACGCGTCCCAGGATCTCCCCTCCGGACCGAATGTCCTCGCTGCGGACGTCCACGTAACGCCTGTCGCCGTCGCGGGTCACGAGCTGATCGCCGTTGAGCTGCAGCACCGCCTCGAGGTCCTGGCCGCGAGCTTCGGCCAGGGTCCAGCCCAGCAGCTTCTCGGCCGCGGTGTTGAGAAAACGGATCTGCCCGGCCACGTCCACCGAGACCACCGCATCGCCGATGCTGGCCAGGGTGACCTCCATCCAGCTGCTCTGGTTGCGGGCGCTCGACTCCACCCGAAAGCGCTCCACGAACTGAGCCAGCTGCAGCCCCACCGCGCCCATGACCTCGACCACCTCGTCCCGATCGCCCGCCCTCTGGCGACGGCTGAAAAACTCGAACACGCCGCGGGTCCCGATAGGAAAGCCCGCCCCCGAGACGAGCTCGTTCACGGCCACTTTGCGGGGGAAATTGTCATCCTGGCGGACGTCCTCGATGAAGGCCGGTCCGCCCAGCTGCCAGATGCGCCCGGGCAGCCCCTCGCCAGGCCCGAACCGGCGCTTGCGGGTGGCTTCCAGAAACTCCTCCTCGTGACAGTCCGGCGTCACGTGCACGGCCACGCACTTGAGGTTGTCGGCGCTCTCGTCGTGCTCCCAGAGCGAGCCCACGTCCCAGTCCAACAGCTCGCAGAGCATGCCGAGAAGACGCGGGGCGGCCGCCTCGACCGAATCGGAGGCGGCCAACAGGTTGGCGGTCTCGTATTGCACCCTGAGCTTGTTGGAGGTGCGGCGGCCCTGGCTATCCTCGGCGCTTGGCATCCGCATGCCGTTCGGCTTCCCGTTAAGTTTCCTTTCCGCGCGCCGCGATAAGCTACTTTCGTGAACGTCACCGCCAGCGGCTCGAGCTTCATGCGCGACAACCGGACCGAGTTCAAGCTCGTGCTCGAGTCGCTCAAGGCGCGCGAGCTCAAAACCACCGACCCGGCCCAGCTGGCCGAGGTCAAGAGCCAGATCGCCACCTGGGAGTCGATGTACCAGGCCGCCGGCGGCGATCCCGCCCGGGTCAAGCCGGCCAGCTTCGCCAACGACCTGCGCGAGTCGCTGGCCAAGACGGGCTTTCCGGCGCTCGACCCGGACCGCTACCTGGACGCCGAAAAGGACATCGCCACCATCCGCGAGTACCAGGTCGCCGCTTCCGACCTGGGCGGTCCGGACAAGGACGTGCTGTTGCGCCGCGAGGCCAACCTGCAGAGGTCCCTCGAAGCGCGCAAGACGCGCGACAAGCTGACCACGGTCGGCATCGGAATGGCCCAGCTCAGCTGGATCGCGGCCGTGCCCGCCTTCATGACGGCCGGAGCGGCGGGCGGGATGGGCTGCGTAGGATTGCTGGTCGGCGGTCTCGGACTGCACTTTTACTCCCAGCACCTCGAGCGCAAATCGCAATCGGAGTTCATGCGCAATACGCCGTCGGGCGACGTGATGACCCTCGCCAAATGGAGGGAGAACGGTCCTCGCCTGGTGGAGGAGTTTGCCGCCCGGCAAGCCGAGCGCTACAATACAGCATGGATGGAGAAGGCTCTCAAGCCCGAGCCCAGCGGCATCACCGAGACGCAGGGAGCCATCATGGTGGGTGGGGTCAGACTGAAAACGCGCGGAGGCTGAGACGCAACTTGGTGGGGGAAGTCATCGGACAGCGTTACCGGATCGTCGGCCAGCTCGGCAAAGGAGGCTTCGGGAGCGTCTTCCTGGCCGATGACCTGCAGCAGCCCGGCAAGCAATTCGCCCTCAAACAGCTCGACGTCACCTTCAGCGATCCGAAACAAGCCCAGGAGCTGCAGCAGTTCTTCGATCGCGAGCAGAAGATCCTGTCCTGGCTCAGCCATCCCGCCATCGTCCAGCGCCATGAGACCCTGATCGAGGGTAAAATGCTCTACCTGGTCATGGAGCACGTCGTGGGCAACGATCTGCGTTGCCTGTTCGACGAGCGGCAGGGGCCGCTGGCGCACAGCGTGGCCTGCTTCGTGGCCGAGCAGGTGTGCGACATCCTGGCCTACCTGCACAGCCAGAAGCCCCATCCCATCGTGTTCCGCGACCTCAAGCCCTCCAACCTCATGCTCACCCCGCAGGGCACGATCAAGTTGATCGACTTCGGCATCGCCCGTCTGCATCAGGGTGGCTCGGACCCGACCCTCAGCGCGCTCCCGATGCCCGCCAACGAGGAGGCCACGGCCGTGCTCGGGCGCCTGCAGGACACCACCTGCCTGGGCACGCCCGGCTACGCCGCCCCCGAGCAGTATCCGGGCTCAGGGATGCAGAGCGATCCGCGCGCCGACATCTACGCTCTGGGAGCCCTGATGCTGCACCTTCTGGGCCGCGTCAGCCCGGCCCGGCTGGGCATGCCCCTGCCGCCCCTGCAGAAGGTCCGGGGCGACGCGGGGGCCGAGCTGGAGCGGATCGTTGCCAAAGCCACCGATCCCGAGCGCGACAAACGTTACCCCAGCGTGCGCCTGTTAGCCAAAGCGCTGAACGAGCACCGGCTCGGTCGACTCATGGCCAACGACAAAGTGGCCCGGGATCAACTGGTCAAGCTCCTGCCCGCCGTAAAAACAGCCACCCCTGAGTCGGGACGCTCGCAGAAACCCGCCGAGCGCGTGCAGGCCCGCTTTCAGGACACGCAGCGCATGGCCAGCACCGCCAACGTGACCCGCAACCTGGTCGTCGCCCTGATCGTGCTCCTCCTGGGTGCCCTGATGCTCTACGGGCTGACCACGCCTTACGCGATCGCGTCGATCTTCGGGGGCGCGCTCACGCTGGGGGTCGTGCTCGTCTTACGTAACCACCGCGTGCTCTAGAGCTCCCAGAGCAGGGAGCGCACATGCGAGGTCAAGACCTGGACTTCGGCGGGTTTCAGTCCCTCGAAGCAGAGCCCGCACAGCCAGCTTTCGGGATACGGCTGACAGTAGGCCACCCGGGCCCCGGCCAGAAACGTCCCGTGCTCGGAGCTGAGCGACATCTCCAATTGGACGTGTTGCCCGGGCGTCAGCATCTCGGCGCATTGCACCTGGGCGCCCCCCGGGCCCAGATTGGTGATCCGTCCATAGGTGGCCTCGGAAGCGCTGGTGAGCAGGCGGGCCGTCATCGACAGCGAGCAGCGCACGCTCTGGCGGCGGTCCTGGATAGGCACGACCACGAAGCCGATGCTCTTGAGAGTCTCTTTCACCCAGGATCGCTCCAGGGCGGCCGGCTCGTCGAGGTAGCGCACCCCTGCCTGCACCACGCCCTGGGAAGGGCGGCACCAGACCACCCGCACGTTGACGGGGGCCAGCGACGTCCCGGGCAGAACCACGGTCAGGGCGGTGCCGGTCTTGAGCAAACCGGGCAACTCGAGGCGCATTCCCCAGAGGCCCATGTCGCGCACGGTGGCGGCGAAGCGGTTCCCCTCCAGCTCGCAGTGCACGGGATACCAGCACTGCAGGCGGGTGGTGCGGCGCTTCTGGGTGGCCAGTGCCTCGTCCGACAGCACCACCCGGTTGCGACCCATCTCCTTGGCCTGGTAGAGGGCCACGTCGGCTTTGCCGATCAGCGTCTCGGGATCGCCCTCCCCCACCGCGACCCCACAGCTGATGGTCACCCGCCCGACCGCGAACGGCTCGCCCTCGATCCGCTTGCGGGCCGCCTCCAGGCGCTCGGCGGCGGCCTGGAGCGTGGAGTCGGGCATCACGACCAGGAATTCCTCGCCCCCGTAGCGCCCCACCGAATCGCGTGGCCCGAGCGCGGCCGCCAGGCGCCGGGTCAGCTCCACCAGCACGGCATCGCCGGCCGCATGGCCGTGCTGGTCGTTGATCTTCTTGAAGTGATCCACGTCGACCAGGGCCACCGCGGGGCTCTTGGCCAGCTTGAGGCGCTCGAGCAGCGCGCGCCGGTTCAAGAGACCCGTCAACTGGTCGGTGGTGGCGTCCTGATAGAGCTTCTCCTGGACCTGCTCCTCCATCGGGTCGAGGTAGCTGAACTTGAAGACGATGGCGCCCCCGAGCGCAATCTGGTCGCCCTCCACCAGCGTCTTGGAGGGGACGTAGGCGCCGCCGACCAGGGTGCCGTTGGTGGACCCCTGGTCGATCAGCATCACGCTGCCGTCCTCGGAGCGCACCAGGCGCGCGTGCACGCGGCTGATCCGGTGATCGTCCACCACCACGTCGTTGTCGCCCCCGCGCCCGATGAAGAGCGACTCTTTGTCCAGCCGGTAGAGGCGCCCCGACAGAGGTCCGCTCAGCACGCGCAGGCAGGGGAATCGGGTGACGGCCCCGGTGGCGCGCAATTCTTGCGGATCGCTGAGCTGGGACGTGGTATCGTCGTGCTCCATGGCGGGCGCTCTTCGCGGGGTCCCGGCAGGATTCTTTCAGCTAGTTCTTGAGCTTCAGGTCGAACGTCAGGCTGGAGCGCTTGGGCTCGCCCCGCAGCTTTTGCTCCACCTCGATGGTCGTGCTGAGACGGTGCGAACCGGCGGGGACCGTGGGCGTAAAGGCCGTCAGGTGGCGGGACACCACGCGTCCGTCCAGCAAATAATCGGCCAGGGTCTTCCCTTCCCACTGCTCGATCGGCTTGCCGTTCGTGGTCGGGGTGATCTCGTACTCTTTGCGCATCAGGCTCTGGGTTGCGGGATCGAGCCAGAACACGACGTACTTGCGCCACACCACCGAGCCGTCCGAGCCGAGACCGGGAGTGCCGCCGCCGAAAGGCACGGCCGAAAGCAACGCCAGCGAGCCGGGACCGGTGCTGAGCCCATCGTAGCAGCTGGTTTCGATCTCGCGAGTGAGATTGATGGTGGCCACCTGGATCTCCCGGTTGAGCTCGGTGCGCAGGTCACCCTGGGCCACGGCGCGAGTGCCGGTGAGGTAGAAAAACAGGATGGCGCCCAGAATCAGCCCCAGCAGCACGATGGAAACCAGCATCTCGGCAATCGTATGTCCGCGCTGGCCTCTCAAGGAGCGGGAGGCTCGATGACGTAGGTTTCCAGCGTGACGGGCGTGTTGGCGGAATAGTAGACGCGCACGGTCACCGATTTGAGGCCAGGCTCGATCTCCTCCACCTGGACCATCATCGGCGTGGAGGTAGTGGTATAGGGTGCGGGCGGCCAGCCGGCGACCTGCGGATCCGGCACCCGTCCGTCGAACGACGCGTCGGTGGCCGGCAGGGCCGCCCAGCCCAGGTCCTTGATCGCCTCCAGCTCGGCCCGGCCCAACTCGGTGGCCCGGGTCACCGCCTCGGACTGGCTCAGGAGCCGCAGCCCGCCGGTGAAAACCCCGATCATGGCCAGCAGGGCCACGGAGGTGACCGCCAGGGCCACCATGATCTCCATCAGGCTGAATCCGCGGCGGGTCAGATCTCGATCCACGACTTGAGCTTGACGCTGCCCGTGCCGCCGGAGATGGGACCGCTGAGAGCCTCGATGGCTTTCTCGTTCAAGATCAGGCTGACATCGCGGTTCATGAAGATGTCGCCGCGACTGACGAGCTGGCCGTCGATGGTGGCATCGAGCACCGAGGTGTTGTTGCCGGTGGCGAACACGGCGCCCACCACGGACACGTCGCTGTTGGCGTAGATGTAGCCGTCAGTGTAGATGGTGCCCTGGAAGAAGACCTTGCCGATGTCGCCCGAGCTGCTGGCGCAGAATTTCGTCAGAACCTCTTGCAACAGCGCCGGATCGGCCTCGTGCATGGCCACGTCGATGATCCCCGGCTGAGCGTTGGCTCCGCTCAACCAGTCGGTTTTGGCGTCAGCCCAGTTGGGCTCGACCGAGGCCATGCGATCGATGTCCTTCAGTTTGGCGATGGTCGCGTCCCGGGCCGGGCTGGGAGGCTCGCTCTGAAACTTGGTGATCAGTTGCCCGATCAGGTCAGCGCCGCCATTGTCCCCGGTCAGGGCGTCCAGCATGCAATGGAGGTCCTGATGCTCCTGCGTGCCGTCCAGCAACTGCGAGGTGGGATAGCTCTCGAAATAGCATTGGATCTGGTCCATATAACAGATGGCGTCGGCCGCCACCGGTTGGATGGAGGGGTCGCTGGCGATGACCTGGTCGATGTACTCGGAAGTGTTGAAGCCGCTCAGCTTGACGCTGCCCTTGCTGAAGAGACCCACGCCGTCCGCGCTGGTCAGGTGGATGTCGCCCTCCACCTCGGTGCTGCCCTTGACGTAGATCTCGCCGGTGCCCGAGATGGAGCCCTTCACGCTGAGATTGCCGTTCACATAGAGCTTGGAGCCTGGCTCCAACTTCAGATCGCCCACCACGTTGAGATCGCCGGAGCTCTTGTACGTACCCGAGTTGAGCGTGCCCCCGGAAGCGACCGGCGGGTTGGGCCCGGACGCGGTGTCCACTTTGTTGGCGATGTCCACGACCGGGGGATTGTGGGCCGAGGCGCCCGTCTGGATGCCGCCCGACGGGGAGCCGCCCTGAAGGTCGATGGCCGCAGGATTGGTGGACACGGCGCTGACCATCCCCCGGATGTCAAGGCTCTCGTCCCCGTCGATGGGCGACCACTGGATCAAGTTGGTGGCCGAGCCGCCCACGTTGGAGTGCAGGCCGGCATCGACGGCGGCCCCGGTCTCCAGGTCCTTGACGCCAGAGACGCGCACGTTGCCACGCATCAGAATGTGATTGGAGGCCACCACGTTGGTGCCCAGCGAGCTGCCCGAGGAGCCTTCGACCACCACCAGCGCTCTGCGAGTGACTCCCGCGACGCGGGCCGTCACGATGATCTCCGCGCTGCCGGCCATCACCGACAGGGCGCCCCGCGGACCGTCGACGGCGCCCAGGCCGCCGAGGTTATTGACCGAGTCGTCCGGGCCGGGCGTGTTGCCGGAGGCCGCGAACTGCACGCTGTAGGTGCCGGGACCGTGGCGCAGCTCCTTGTCGATGAAACCGGCCGTCCAGTTGGGAACGGTTTTGAGCTGCATCATCGCGTCGGCCACCCCGGCCTCGAGGGCATAGCCGGCCAGGACGCGATCCTGGTAAGTTTTCGCGCGAAAAGCGTTGCCGTGACTCAGGATGATCAGGGCCTTCAGCAGCGTGAAGAGCACCAGCCCCATGATCAAGACGGTGATGAGGGCCGAGCCGCGACGCGCCATTTCCCTACTTTAGCATACGAATTCTTCCTCGGCCAGGGCGGCGAGCAGGGGGCGATCGGCTCCCGCCCGGGCCGGGATCACCAGGGGCAGCTTGCGCCAACGGTTGGCCATTTCCTGAATGTCCCGGCGCAACTCCGGGTGCTGTCGCTGGATGGCGCGCAGCGAGCGAAAGCTCGAGCCCAGGGGCTCGAGGCCGTTCATGACCGGGTTGCGGGCCAGCACCTGACCCAGCCGGTCCAGGATGCGGATGACGCGCTCGGGCGTATCCTGACGGGCCACCCCCTCGAGCACCATGCATCGCACGCCATACTCCATCTTGCCGCGCGCCTCGAAGAGCTCGCGCAGGTGCAGCCAGTGCTCGCCCTGCCAGCCCGGGTCATAGCCCTTCTTCCCGCTGTTGGCAAGCTCGGTGAAGAGGCTGAGCAGCTCGCGCACGAACTTCTCGGGCAAGAAGTCGTTCTGAAGCAACCCTTCGGTCAGCTCCAGCGCGTCGCGCAGGGAAGGCTCGAAATCGGGATCGGTCAGGAATTGCTCGTAGGTGAAGCGCAAGAAGCGCAGGTCCATCTCCCAGATCGCCAGGTCGTGGCGCGAGCGCCCCCAGCGGCAGGGACGGTTGCGAATGGCCTTCAGCGTGAGCGCGGGGTCGGCCTTGCGCAGCCGGTTCAGCAACGTGATGGCAGCTTTGCGATCGCTGGTGGCGCGGCTGTCCTTGAGGGCCGGGTCGATGCGGAAGGAGCGCTCGATCAGGCTGCTCACCAGCTCGAGCTGCTCGCCCGGGTCGGTGCTGGTCTTGAGGTCCTTGATCTGCTCGTTCATCTGGGGAATGTTGCCCTGCAGTCGCTCCTGTTGCAGCGCGCGGTGCAACACCTTTTCGTCGGGAGCGAGGTCGGCGAACTGGGCGGCCAGGTCGAGGTCCGACAGGGCCTCCTCGGCGTTGCCCTCACAGCGCCGGTTCAGAGCCCGGTAGAGCAGGGACCAGGCCAGAGCCGCGGCGCCCTCGGGGGTGGGATCGCGGTTGAGGAGCTCGCGGTGGATACGCAGAGCGACCTCGAGATCGCGCTCGGCCTCGGGAAAGCGCCCGAGGCAGCTGCGCGCGCGCCCCCGGCCGGCCATGGCGCTGGCCAGGATGGGAGCCAGGGGATGGCGTCCGCGCGCGCCGTGGGCAAATCCCGACAGCATGGCGAAGTCGCGCTCGGCCGCTTCGAAGTCGTTGCGGTAGAGGTGGCCGCGAGCGCGCGTCTCGATGGCCAGCAAGAAGTGCTTGAGCAGGTCCATCAGGGCGTCGTCGTCGAGCGGCAAGGGGGGATGCAGCACCATGGCGGCCCACGACTCCACTACCGGCACGAGGTCCTGCTGCGAGACCGCCAGCGGGTCGCGCGGCACGGGCACGGGCTTCTTGGGCCGAGCCGAACGGCCGGAGCCGGCCACCGTGGCGACCTCGCGGTCCAGCGTCCAGACTTCCTCCGAGAAGATCGAGGTGGCGTCCTTGAGCCAGTCACGCAACAAATCGAGCAGCGGGGCGGGATCGGTGGGTGATTGCGAGAGCAGGGGGGCCGGGTGGGGCGCTCCCCCCAGCTTCAGCCAGCGCGACAGGGCGCGGTCCTCGGGACGCTCGATACCGCCGAAGAAGAGCTCGAGCAGTTGCTCCGAGCGCCACGTGCGGCTGCGGGTGCCCAGGGAGTCGACGCACGACTTGAAGACCTTCTCGCAGCCCTCGACGGTGCCGGTTTTCTCGCGCATCGCCCGCAGGTCCTTGGGCAGGCAGGTCCCCTCGTTCTGGAGGTTCTGGAGCGACAGGCCCGTGAAAAAGCGCAGCAGGTGCTCGAGCGCCTGCAAAACGGCGTCCAGCACCTGGGACTCCTCGGCCTCCATGAGACGGATGAGGAGCAAGCGCAGTTGGGGTGGGGTTCCCCTGGGAATCTCCAGGTTCATAGGGGTCCGGGTTTGCTTCTACCGCTGCCGTGCAAAACCTTTACCACAAGCCGCGCCGTTCTCTCGATCGGGCTGGCTCGCCAGGAGTTCCGTAGTGGACGGCCAAGCTGCGCCCATGCCCGAGTTACCGATCTATCTCGACCATAACGGCACCACGCCCGTCGATGCGCGCGTCTTGGAGGCCACGCTTCCCTACCTGAGTGAATACTGGGGCAACCCCTCCACCAAATCTCCTTACGGACAGGCTGCGCGCGCCGGGCTGGAGCAAGGTCGCCGTCAGGTCGCCGCCTTCCTGGGTTGTCAGCCGGAGGAGATCGTCTTCACCAGCGGTGCGACCGAGTGCAACAACTGGGTCGTGCGGGGCGTGGTGGAAGCTTACGCCGGCAAGGGCCTCCCCCACCTCGTCACCTCGGCCGTCGAGCATCCGAGCATCGGAAAAGTGGCCGATTCTCTCGAGAAGACCGGCCGCCTCGAGGTCACCCGGGTAGGGGTGGATCTGACCGGTCGGGTGGATTGCGGCGCGGTCCTGGCGGCGGTGCGCCCCAACACGGTGCTGGTCAGCATCATGCACAGCAACAACGAGGTGGGCACGCTGCAGCCCATCGCCAGCATCGCCAAAGGGCTCCAGGGCAAGGTTCCGCTGCACACCGACGCCGCCCAGAGCGCCGGAAAGGTGCCGCTCGAGCTGGACGGAGTCGACTTTCTTTCGCTGGCCGGCCACAAGATGTACGCGCCCAAAGGGATCGGCGCACTCTACATTCGCACGGGCGCCCGGCTCGAGCCCCTGATGCTGGGGGCCGGCCACGAGGGCGGTCGCCGCTCGGGCACCGAGAACGTGGCGTTCGCGGTGGCCATGGGAGCGGCGTGCAAGCTGGTGCGTCCCGAGGACTTCGAGCGCATGCGGAGGCTGCGCGACCGCCTGTGGGAATCGCTGCACCGCGAGCTGGGCCAGGGCGTGGTGCCCAACGGCCATCCCACCGAGTGCCTGCCCAACACGCTGAGCGTCAACTTCCTGGGCACGACCGGGGCCGAGATCACCTCACAGTGCCCCGAGATCGCCGCCTCCACCGGCCCGGCCTGCCATGACGGCGTGGTGAGGCTCTCGCACGTGCTGGCCGCCATGGGCGTGCAGCCCGAGGTCGGCAAGGGAGCCGTGCGTCTGACTCTGGGGCGCTCCACCACCGAGGAGCAGGTGGATCGCGCCGCCGCGGCCCTGGTGGCCGCCTACCGAGCGCTGGTGGTGCCGGTCCCCTGAGCTCCAGAATCCCCTGGGCGAGCCTGGTCCTGGGTGGTCTGCTGGCGCTCTCCACACTCCTGAGCGGAGGCCATTCGGGCTTCGAGCTGCTGCGCGCCGGGGCGGTCAGCCGTCCGCTGGTCGAGGCCGGCGAGCTCTGGCGCCTGCTGTCGGCGGGCTTCCTGCTGCCGGGAGGCTGGCTGGGGCTGGCTCTGGCACTCTATACCCTGGTGGCCCTGGGGATCAGCCTGGAGCGCCTGGTGGGACCCTGGCGACTGCTGCTGGTGTGGACCTGGGGCTGCCTGCTGGCGTCGGGAGCGGCGCTGGCTTTCGCTCCGATGCACCTGGTGACGGCCGGGGCCGGTCCGGTGCTGGGGCTGGCCGTGGCCGAGATGCTCGAGCGCCGGCGGGTCTCGGGTGAGTTGTTGCCCTGGCTGATCTTGCTGGGCTTGCTGGGCTGGCAGGGCCAGTTTCCGCTCGCCTCCCTGGCCGGGCTTCTGGCCGGAGCGATGCCGGTGGGACGGCTGCCCGTAGCCCCGGGCAAAGTGGCCGGCGCCCTGTTGCTGGCCTCGCAACTGGTGACGCTGGTGGCTGCCTGGCAGCATCCCTCGGCCACGAGCTACCCGCCGAAACGGTTCGAGGACCCCCATTTCGCCTTCCAATATCCAGGTATCATGCGGCCCGTGGGTCCGCTGCTGGTCGGTCCCGGCTTCACGCTCGAGGTCGGCTCGAGCGACAGCGGGCGCGACGTCGACATCGCGGCCCAGATGGCGCATCTGGCCAAACGCTTCAGCGAGACCGGCCAATCCATGCGCACTCAAAAGCCGGACGAATGGTCTCTGGGCGGCCGCAACTGGATGTCGCTCGGGGGCACCTACGCGAGTGTCTACTCGCGGGTCGCCTTCGCCAAGGCCGGGACGCGCGTCTACCGCGTGACGCTCTCCAGCGGTCCCGAGGATGCGGCCCAGGCCGAGGCGGTCTTGCGCCAGGTCTTGTTGAGCTTCGAGATGCCGGGGGCTCCCGCGCCGGTCGCCGCCCCGGGCCTGACCTCCGAGGACCTGGTGCGCCAGGGAATGGCCTCGCTGAGTGCCCGCGACTTCAAAGGGGCCGAGGTGCTCTTCTCGCAGGCCCTGGAAAAAGACCCGCATTCTTCCGATGCGCTGCTCTCGCGCGCCCTGGCCCGCCTGGCTCTGAAAGACCTGGACGGGGCCCTGGAGGACGTGCAGGGTCCGGTGAGAGCCAATCCGATGGACTATCGCGGGCTGCTGTTGCGCGCGAAGATTCTAGGCCAGAAGAAGGAATTCGACAGCTCACTTGCCGATTTGGGTAAGGTGCTGGAACTGGTTTCAGGTCAGCCCCCTGTCGAGGCCACCGCCCTGCGCGAGCGGGCCGAGGTGCTGCAGGCCCAGGGTCATACGTCCGCCGCGATCGCCGACCTCGAGCGCGCCGTGGCGCTGCAGCCCGAGAATGCCGAGTTGAGCGCGCGCCTCGACGCCCTCCGGAAGGCCCGATGAGTCGCGCTTCCATCTTGTTGCTCGAGGATGACGAGAAGCTGCGCACCATGCTGCAGATGGTGCTCGAGGACGAGGGCTATGCGGTCAAGGCCGTGCCCAACGGTGATGACGCCATCCGCGAGGCGGCCGGTGAGACCTACGACCTGATCGTCACCGACATCCGAATGGAAGGGACGGACGGCCTGGATGCGCTGGCGGCCGTCAAGGAGCAACGGCCGGAGATCGGGTCGGTGGTGATCACCGGCTACTCGACCGAGGCCGACTGCATCCGTGCCGTGCGCCTGGGCGTCAACGACTACCTGCGCAAGCCATTCCGGGTGGAAGAGCTGCTGGAGGCGATCGAAAAGGCGCTCTCGCGCCGTCATCAGCAGGGGCAGGCCGAGCAGGCCCAACTGGCGCTGCTGCGCACCCTGCTCTGGGGCGTCGAGGCTCTGGGCCGGGCCGTGCAGCCCCCCGACGGCTTCGTCGCCGTCGGACGTCTGGCGGCCAGCCTGGCCCGCCGCCAGGGTCTCTCCGAGCGCGAGGCAGCCGAGATCCAGGTGGCCGCGCTGCTGGCCGCCACCGAGCGCGTCTCGCGCATCCCGCTGGAAGGAGTGCCCGATTCCGTTATCCGATTGATCGAGCAGGTCCGCGACTGGCTCGAGGGGGGCACGGGCATGATGGAGTCGCAGCTGGCGGCCGTGGCGGTGCTGAGCTGCGAGGAACCGGGCGACACGGGGCTGGCGCCCTCGGGCGTGCTGGCGCTGCGCTTCCCGGGTCGCTTCGAAGACAACGTGCTGGCCGCGCTCGATGCGGTGCGGGAGGCCACCCCCGAGAGCGAGGACTCTCACAAGCGCCGCCAGGGATTGCTCACCCTGGCCGCCGCTCTCACCGCTGCCGGCAAGCTGCGCGAGGCCAGCCAGACCCTGAGCCACCCGATCTTGCAGGACAAGCCCTCGTGGGAAGGGGTGCAGGCCCGCCTGTCGCTGGCGCGGCTCCACATGGGGCGCCCCGAGGCCATTCACTGGGCCAGCCAGGCGCAGAGCGCCGCCGACCAGCTCGGCTCGGGCCTGATGGCCCGCACCGCCCTGGAGACGGGTCTGCTGCTGTGGGAAGCCGGTCAGACCGAGCAGGCGCGCGCCCAGCTCGAACGCGCCGACCGGGTGCTGGGAGAATTGCAGTTCTACGCCCCCCAGGCGCGCAGCCGCCTGGCCCTGGCCGCGCTGACCGGTCAGGAGGCTCTGGTCCAGCCGGCCCTGGAGACGCTGCTGCGCCCGGAGCACCTCGACGAGTTGCACCGTTGCGGCCTCTGGGCGGTGCGCTCGCTGCTCTCCTGGCACGCCGCCCGGCCCGAGCCGTTGCGCGACCGCCTGGTAGGACGCGTGCTGCGCGAATTTCCCCACGAGCTCAAGCACGTGCTGACGAACGGGCAGTTGGAGCCGGCCGCCAAGCTCTCGGCGATCCGTTGTCTCGGGGGCGGCGGTCGTGAGCTGCTCGAGGCACTGGCCCAGGACCCCGATCCGCAGGTGAGAGCCGCGGCGCAGAGCGCCGGCAGCCCGCCCGAGGCGCCCGAAACGCCGCTGCTGCGCCTGTACAGCCTGGGAGGCTTCCGGGTGTTCAAGGGTCGCGACCTGGTGGACGAGTCCCAGTGGCGCAGCCAGAAGATCCGCTACCTGCTGGCCTGTCTGGCCGCGCAGCCGGGACGACGCTTTCCCATCGAAGGCATTCTCGAGGAGTTCTGGCCGGGCGATCCCGACAAGGGCCGCAAGTCGCTGAACCAGGCTCTGTCGGTCATCCGGCGCTGCCTGGAGGGCCAGCCGGACTACATCGCCCGCACTCCCGACTCGATTTACTTCGTGGCCGAGCTCCCCCGCTGGCATGATGCCGAGGAGATGGAGAAGGCCATCGCCGAGGCCGAGCGCTTGCTGGCGGCCAACCAGACGGCCGGCGCGGTGGAGAAGCTCTCCCTGATCTTGCAGCTCTACGAGGGGCCCTACCTGGAAGGCTGCTATCTGGATTGGGCCGTGAACGCCCGCAGCCAGATGGAGGACAGGCTCACGTTCAGCCTGCGCGGACTGGCCCAGGCCGCCCAGACGCTCGAGCGCCACGAGCAGGCTCTGGAGTGCTCGCGCGTGATGCTGGATCTCGACCCGTGCAACCAGGACGCTCACCTCCTGGCAATGCAGAGTTACACCGCGCTGAATCGCCCCGAGCAAGCCCTGCGGCAGTACGACACGGCCAAGAAGGTGCTGAAAAAGGATCTGGGCATCGAACCCTCCATCGCCCTCGAAAGCGCGCGCCTTCGCGCCAGTATGGCCAACTAAGGGGAACTCGCGTTCCCCGGGGCGAAGGCCCGGACCCATGGCTAGCAATTTCGCAGAGAGTTATCTTTCCAAGCTGGGGTCGGGCAAGAAGTTCCCGACCGGAACAGCTTTCTTGATGCCCGGACTGGGCGTGATCTCGAAAGCGCAACCCCCGACCATCGACCAGGTCAACGAGTCCTGCGCCCTGGCCTTTCAGGACAGCCTCTCCCAGGTCGTCCGGATGTGCGAGAACGCCAGGGCCAATCCCAAATTCGTGCAGCTGTTGTTTGCCCAGGCTTTCATGGTGGGCACCGACCTGCATTGCCTGTGCGTCATCCAGTGGGAGTGCGAGGCCGCCAAGAAGGGTCCCGTCAGCAAGACGGCCGTCAAGACCGCCAAAAAGCCTGCTCCTGCCAAGAGCAAGACCCCTCCCAAGCCGAAGCCCAGGTCCAAAGCCAAGCGTTAAGACGCCTTAAGAAATTCACCACTTTCGTTAACAAGGTTGCCCAAAAAGTTAACAGATCGGCAATAATCTCCCCCTGGTGATTCTCCCGCGATTCACCCCCCCCGACTAAACTGAGAACGTAGAAAGTCGGTTGGGGAAAGGAGAGCGGAGATGGCAGCTGGGCAGCAAGGAAATCCCGTCGTAGAACTGATTCAGGGCCTCAAAGGCCTGCTTCAGAACGTGCAGGCGGTCGCGATGCAGGCTGCCAACGACTATCAGGGCTTCCTCAACGGCAACGTGGGCGGCGACAGCATCAGCCTGGCCGCTTTGCAGGAGGACAAGGTCGACCCGTTCGAGGAGGAGCAGGGTGAAGGCAACCGCCTGGTCCGCCACTATGAGAACGGCACGGTGCGCACCGAGAACGTAACCAGCGGCGTCATCATGGAAGAGCGTCCCGACGGCTCGCTCTATGTCTCGCTGGCGGAAGGCCGCCTGCTGCACCAGGCCGCCCCCGGCGAGCCGATTCTGGCCTACGATTCCAACGGCGCGCGCGCCCCGCAGCTGGCCCAGGTGAGCAAGGTCCACCTGGACGCCGGTCAGGAACCCACCGTGGCGATGCATTTCGAGGACGATCTGGGAGTTCACTTCGTGGAGATCGAGAGCCTGCGCTACTTTCGGCTGACGCGCCGAGCGTAGACAAAGGCCCGTCAGGGGACGCTGGAGGGTTGGGAAGCCCGGTCGAGTCGACCGGGCTTTTCGCTTTTCAGGCTGCCGGCTTTGCCCGGAACGTCTCCAGGTAGCTCAGGAAGGTGCCGAAATTGCGCTCGAGGTAGCGCTGGTCCTGGTAGGCCCGGCTCAGCAACAAAGCTCCCTGAATGACGGCCCCGGCGAACTGTACGGCCCGCCTGGGCTCGAAGGTCTCGACGAAGACGCCGCGGTCTTTGAGCTTGCCCAGCGCTTTGACGTGCAACCGCGCAAAGCGCGTGAGGGCTCGCTGGACCGACTGCATGGCCCGCTCGGACGAGGGAGAGGCATCCATGGCGATGATGCCCACCGGACAACCCATCAGCCCGGTAATCTCCGTCAGGCGCATGATGCCCTCGCGCCAGATGCCGAGGTCTTCCCATTTCTCCATCTTGCTCACGAATGGCTCGAGATGGGCCAGGATGCGGTCCATCTGGCGCTCGGCCACCTCAGCGATCAACTCGTCCTTGGACTGGTAGACCTGGTGGAACTGCGCCTCGCTCACTTCGGCGGCGCGAAGCACCTCATGCAGAGGAATACTGCTTCCATGCGTATGAAACAGACGACAAGCGGCGTTCAAAAGCATATGGCGGTTGTTGTCAGTGGCTTTCTCCATGGGAAGTGTAATTTCCAGTACATAGAGAGGGCATCCTCCTGGCAGAGGGCTCGGCATCCGCCCCCCGAAGGCCCTGGGCATGAAAATCGACGTCTTGATCGCGGGGGCCGGGCCGGTCGGCCTGATGATGGCGCAAGAGTTGCGCCGCTACGATTTGACCGTTCGTATCGTGGAGCAGCTGGCCGAGCCGTGCGACAAGTCGCGAGCGCTGGTGCTCTGGAGCCGGACGCTGGAAGTGTTCGCGCGCAGCGACCAGAAGCTCGTCGAGGACGCCCTGGCGGTCGGCCTGCGGGCTCATGGCAGCAATATCTGGGCCGACGGCAAACGCCTGGCCCACCTCGACCTGGACGACATCGCCAGCCCCTATCGCTTCGCCCTGATGATCCCCCAGGACGAGACCGAGCGCCTGCTCACCGAGGTGCTCGAGCGTCGCGGTGGCTCGATCGAGCGCAATCTGACCCTGCTCAGCTTCGAACCGCTCGAGGGTGGAGTGCGCTCGATCTTGCGCAAGCCCGACGGCACCGACGAGATCGTCGAGTCGAGCTGGCTGATCGGCTGCGACGGGGCGCACAGCGCCGTGCGGCACGGCCTGAGCATCCCCTTCACGGGACAGGCCGACCCCAGTGACTGGCTGCTGGGCGACCTGATAGTGCACGGTGCGATTCCCCAGGACGAAGTCTCCATCTTCTGGAGCCAGCAAGGCGTGCTGGCGTTCTTCCCCATCGGCGGAGAGGGCCGCATGCGCATGATCGCGGACCGCGGCGTGGCCGCCGGGCTGGACAAGCCCGCCGACCCCAGCCTGGAGGAGCTCCAGGTGCTGGTGGACACGCGCGGGCCGACCGGCGTCAAGCTCAGTGATCCGTTCTGGCTGGCCGGATTCCGCATTCACGAGCGGATGGTCGAGTCGTACCGCCACGGCCGGGTGCTGCTGGCCGGCGATGCGGCACACATCCACAGCCCCGCCGGGGGACAGGGCATGAATACGGGCATTCAGGACGCGTTCAACCTGGCCTGGAAGCTGGCGCTGGTGCAGCGCGGCCAGGCGCCCGACTCGCTGATCGACACCTTCAGCATCGAGCGGCACGCTGTTGGGCAGACCGTGCTGCGCAACGCCGAGGTCTTGACCAGGGCCGCCACGCTGCGCCACCCGGTGGCCCAGTACCTGCGCAACAAACTGGCCGCCTTCTTGACCAGCCAGGAGATCGTTCAGCACCGACTGGCCGCGCAGCTCGGCGAGCTGGATATCAACTATCGCTCCAGCCCGCTGAGTCAGGAGCACAAGAAGGACCTGACCGTGTTCTCGCCGCTCAACCCCGGCGTGCGCTCGGGCGACCGCGTCCCCGATGGCGACCTGGTGGACGGCCAGGGCAACGAGGTGCACCTCTTCGACCTGCTGCGGGGCAACGGCTCGCACTTGCTGCTGTTCTCGGGCGTCAATCACACCGAGCATTCGGAAGACTGGATGGACACCATCGAGCGCGAGGTCAAGACCCGCTGGCCCGAGCAGATCAACGTGATCCGCATCGGCCCGGGCGCCTATCACGACCGCGAAGCGTCGCTGCACAAAGCGTTTGCCGCCTCCACCGAGACGCTCTACTGGATCCGCCCCGACCTCTACGTCGGCTTCCGCAGCCAACCCGCCGACCTGCGCAGCCTGCTGGCCTACCTGGGCAACGTTTACCAGAGTAGGGAGTAGGGAGTCCCAACGTAACTCTCAACTCTCAACTCTCAACTCTCAACTCTTAACTCTCAACTCTTTACCTGCTCATCAGCATCATAGCGTCAGCACGAACCGCGTGCCGCCATCGGGGCAGTTTTCGGCCTCGAGTGTGCCGCCGTGCTGCTCGGCGATGCGGGAGATGATGTAGAGTCCCAGTCCCGTGCCCTTCCCGACCGGCTTGGTGGTATAGAACGGCTCGAACATGCGCGAGCGCACCTCGGGCGTAAGGCCGGGGCCCCAGTCGCGCACCTCCAGCACCGTCTTGCCGCCGCGTTGCCCCGTGGAGACCCGCACCGCCAGGCGCTCGGCCGGGCCCTGCACCATGGCGTCGCGGGCGTTGAGCACCAGGTTGACCACCACCTGCTGCAACTCGGTCGGGTTGCCACTCAGAGGCGGCACGGGCTGCAGGTCCTTCTCGAGTTGGACACGGTCGAGATCGAGCGTGTGAGCCACGAAGACCAGACCGTCCTCGACGATCTGCACCAGGTCGACCTCGCGATGCTCCAGCTTGCCCTCGCGCGAGTAGTGCAGCAGCTTGGAGATGATGTTCTGAGCGTGCTCGAGCGCCTCCAGCCCCTGGTTGAGGAACGTGCGGGCGCGGTCGGGCTTGGCTTCGAGATGGCGCAGGCTCTGGGTCAATCCCAGCTTGACCACCCCCAGCGGGGTGTTCAGCTCGTGGGCCACGCCCGCCGCCAGCTGGCCGACGGCGGCCATCTTGCTCGACTGCAACAGGCGGGCCTCGGCCTCGACCACTTCCTGGTGCAGCGAGATATTGCGCAGCGTGGTGCCGAGCTGCAGCGCCAGCACTTCCAGCAGGTCCTGATGGCTTCGCTTCAATCCGCCGGCCTCGGCCGAGCCCACCACCAGCACGCCGTCCACGTCGGCCAGCGGAAGTCCCATCAAGGAGCCCCAGCCCATCACCAGATCCTGGAAACGCGTTCCCTCCACCGGATCGAGCAGGATGGCCGTGTTATTACTGCGCACCACCCGCACGAACTCGTCCAGTCCGTCCAGGTCGCGCGGCATGCTGACGTCCAGAGGCTTGTAGCAGCGCAGCACGGCGCGGTGCTGGGGCAGAAGCGGGGCCAGGGCTGCGCTCAGGGCAATCTCGAGCGAATCGACATCCAGGGCCGCGGCGATGCGCCGGCAGCCCTCCAGCAGTTGCGAGAGCCGGTAGACCCACACGTGCAGGCGACGGCGGGCGCGCCGCACCCGGATGAGGCTGCGCTCGTTCTTGCGAAACTGGCGCGCCGAATCGAGCGCGATGCTGGCCTGCTGCGTCAGCAGCCGCAGCAACTGGAGCTGCATGGGCGCAAAGGGCTCGTCGCGGCCCAGGTAGAGCACTCCTGATTGCCCCAGCGGGAACGCCAGCGCGTAGGTCTCGCTCTCCACCATGCGCTCGGCTTTCTGCTCGGGGTGACCCGACACGACGCGTTTGCCGAGCCAGGCCTTCTCGACCACCGAATCCTTGAGCCCCAGCAGCTGGAACTCTTTGAGTCGCTCCCCCTCGGGACTCTGGATCAGGAGCGGCACCAGGCGGGGCGAGAAGATCACCCCGCTGCGACTGGGAGCGACCTTCAGAGCCATCTTGAGCAGGATGGCGCGCAGCTGGGCGACGCCGGGATTCTGCGCCAGCTCGTCGGAGAGCTCGAGCATGACGTGCAGCTCGCGCGTGCGTCCGTCCAGCTCGAGCTTGACGGTGGCGAGATGCCGCTGGGCCACCTCGACCTTGTCCAGACCGGGCTTGAACAAGAGCATGGGCAGTCCCAGGAACGGAACCAGCGCCAGCGCCGCCACCGGCTGGTAGTGCAGCAGGATGCCCGCGATGGCGCCCAGGCCGGCCTGAAGGGGCCGGCAGACGGGGTTCACACGCGCCATCTCGAAGTTGCGGTTGAGCGACCAGTCGATCACCATCTGCAACGCCAGCGCCAGCAAGAGCTGAGAATCGTCGGGCATGCCCAACCAGCGGCCCAGCGCGGCCACCGCCCCGCCCAGCAGGACGGGGAAAAACGTTCGCAGGGCGGCCATCTTCTCGCGGGGCGGACGGATCGTGCGCAGGGCGAGTCCGGCCAGGCAGGTGACCGCCATGAGCCAGAACCCGCCCCGCACTGCCAGCGCCGGGTAGAGCGGGAGTGCCAGGCTCACGAAGCCTGTGCGGTGGGTGCGCGGAGAAATCGCCTCGAGCATGAGGGCCAGGGCCGCCACCGTGGTGGTCAGGGCGTCCAGGTGGACGGGGCTGCCCAGGGCAGAGCCCAGAGCCAGCGCGAGCAGCGAGCCCAGAACCAGCCAGAACGCGTCACCCTTCACGGGTCAAGGTTCCCGAAGGGGGCTTGAACATCCTTCGACCTCAGTTGTTGGGCAAATACACGTCGGCCCGGGCTTCGTAGTGGCTGCTCTTGCGCACGTCCAAACTGGGTTTGTCGGCGATCACCACCAGGCGCAGCAGCCGGCGATCCAACCGCTCGAAGGTCACCGAGCCACCCGCCCCCAGATTGCAGAACTGGCGGTCCTCGCTGCCGGTCCGGGTCAGAATGCCGGCGTCGCAGCGGAACGTGGCCGGGGAGTGCCAGATGATCATTCCCTGCGAATCGACCCGGGGCAGATCGCCAACCATCTTGGGATAGCGGTAGACCGCCTGGGGCTGGGGGCCCGAGCCCGTGCCGGGCGCCAGTAACTGGCTCCCCCGCAGCTGGCTGCGAATGTGTGCCACCGCCGTCATGGCCGCCCGGTAGCTCTCACTGGTATTGTCTTGCTTGCGCATCCGGTTGAGCCCCGAGCTGTAGATCAGCATCGCCGCGGCCATCATGGAGACCAGGATGGCGCAGGCCACCATGGTTTCCAGCACCGTGAGGCCGCGCCGCCTCAAGGCTTGAGCACCTTGGTGGACATGCTGTAGCTCTGGTTGCCCTGCTGGTCGGTCCAGTAGACCGTCACCCGCACCACCTTGATGCGGCCGCCGACCCCCGACCCGACGGTGATCTCGGACTCGTATCCCGCCGGCGGGCTGGGCACCGGTTGACGTCCGCTGCTGACATCGGCATTGAAGTCGTGCTGCAGGTCTTGCTCGGCCTGCGATAGGATGGAGCTGGCCACCACCGTGGCCGTGTGGCGGGCGGCGCCGCCCTTGTCGGCCCGGGCCGAGTAGACCTCGGCGCTGACCAGAGCCAGTAAAGCCATGGCCATGATGCCGACACAGACCATCAGCTCGGCAAAATTGAAACCCCGCTCAGTACGTCGAGAAGTCGGACGGATAATAGCGTTTCTCAGCAAGCGTATAGATTCCGGTGGCGATAATGGGGGCGTTGGCGCCGGGGCTGGGCAGCGGCGTGCGTCCGACGAAAATCTGCTGGGGCGGTCCGGGCACCTCGGTGAGGAAGCGCCCGGGCATGGCCGCGATGCTGCTGAGGTCGGAAACCATCGGAACGTTCGAGTCCTCCAGCGTGAGCGGCAGGGTCGCGTCCCAGTGGGGCGGGTCCTCCGTGTCGCCGGGAACGTAGCGGAACACCGTGTCCACGCCATTGCGCTGCCAGAGAGCGGTAATACTACCGTTGGGACTGACCGAGATCTGGCTGACCGGCACCGGTCCGGAGCCCGCGGTAAACTCGCCGGTGTCGCTGAAGAAGTCGCCGTTGGGCGAGACCAGCTGGCTCCAGTTGGCGCCGTCGAAGACCTGAATCGTGCCGTTGCTCATCTGCGCGTAGGTGGAGCCCCCGCCGGTGGTGGAGGTGGTGATGGTGCCTCCGGGCGGATTGGGCACCCGCGTGAACGCGGGATAGTTGGGCGAGTTCGGATCCTGGATCATCAGCCCATCCGCATCCTGGATGACGATGGAGCCGTCGGTGCCGCCCAGCTTCTGGTTGACCAGACCGGTCGGCACGTAGCCGCCGGAGATCTCCTGGACCGACCACGAGTTGGCGGCCGGGTCGTAGGTGAACATCGTAGGGTAGCCCTTCGGCGGCGTCGCGGCGTTGATGGTGGGCGGCTCGTAGATGGCGATCAGCTTACCGCTGGGCCCGATCCCGTAGGCGGCGAAATTCTGCAGCACCTCGGGGGAGACCATGGGCTTGAGCACGTGGGTGGTGGGGTCGGGGTTGTAGGTGGGCAGACCGGTGACCGGGTCGAGCACGTCGGCCCCGGTAACCGGATCGACGATTTTGGCATCCGTGAAATACTGCTGCGGCACCGGAACGACGTCTTGCCAGGCGCCGGACCCCTCGTCCATCTTGAGCATCCTGATGTTGGGAGGTCCGGCCACTCCGCCCGTATCGGTGTAGAGGATCATACCCTGAGCATCGGTCTCGACCATCGAGCGGGCCGATGTGAAGGCGATCTGCTTGCCCTGCGTCTCGCAGACGACGCGGATGATCTTGTTGTTGGAGGGGTCGGGGAAGGAGCGGGTGTGATACTCGAAGCCATCGACCGTGCTGGTCTCCGTATCTCCCACCGAGTGGGAGCCGGCCTGAAACCTGGCGATGTACTCGTTCACCTCGCCGCGGGTGACGAACGAGTGGAAGGCGCGCTCGGCCTCGCCCGAGGTGAAGCGCTGGTTCATCTGGGCCGTCCAGGTCAGGATCGTCGAGAGAAAATAGACGAGCAGCGCCATGAAAAGCGCCGTGGGGATGGCCATGCCAAGTCGCTTGAGGGGCTTCATCGCTGTAAGTAAATGGTAGCAGATAGATGGGCAGGTGTCACGGGTCTGCCATCGGAACTCTTTACCCTGGAAACCATGCGAGAAACTGTGCTGGTCGTCGAGGATGACGAGTCCATCGCCGAGTTCCTGACCGTCACCCTGGCCCGGGAAGGCTACCAGGTCGTGGTGGCGCGGGACGGACGCGAAGCGGTCGAGCGTTTCGAGGGGGACAAGCCCGACGCGGTGTTGCTGGACATGAACCTGCCCCGTATGAGCGGGCTCGATGTGCTGCGCGTCATCCGCCGCAACTCCGAGACGCCCGTGCTGATCGTGTCGGTCAAGGACGGCGAGACCGACAAGGTCTCCACCCTCGAGCTGGGCGCCGACGACTACATCACCAAGCCCTTCTCCCCCCGCGAGCTGGTGGCGCGTCTGCGCACCAACCTGCGCAAACGCTCGACCGGCGAGCTGCGGGTCAAGCTGGGGGACGTCGAGATCGACTGGCAGCGCGCCGACGTCTACAAGTCGGGCGTGCGCATCATCCTGACAGCGCGCGAGTTCGAGGTGCTGCGGGTGCTGTATGATCACCGCGAGCGCGTTCTGGCGCGCGATTCCCTGCTCGAGAAGGTGTGGGGCTTCGATTTCGACGGCGAGGATCGGGTGGTGGACACGACCATCAAGCGGCTGCGCAAGAAGGTGGGCTCGGAGATCGTGGAGACGGTGCGCGGTCTGGGCTACCGGCTGTCCCTGCAGCGGTGAACCCGGTCAAGCGGCTGCGCGAGCCGGGGGTCTGGCCATGGTTGCTGGTAGCCCTGACGCTCATCGCCAGCTCCGGCCTGCTGCTCCTCCTGCTGCGCAAGACCGAGCGCGACGCGCTGGCTCAGCTGCAGGACGAGATGCTTTCCAGCGCTCAGGCGGTGGCCGAGCTGGCCTCCGCTCCCCTGGCCGAGGGACGCGCCGATGCCATCTGGCGTGAGCTGGTGGCCACCCAGAACGCGACCGGCTCGCGCGTGCGGCTGCTCGACAAGAACCACAACCTGGTGGCCGACTCGCTCGAGATCCCCTTTGACCGGCAGGCCTCGGTGCGCTTCCGACCCGAGATCGAGCAGGCCTACCAGGGGCGCTGGGCGGCTTACACCCGTCTTTCCGACGAGACCGAGCGCGCCCTGGCCCTGTATATGGCGGTGCCGGTCTATCACGCCGACGAGATTGTGGGCGTGGCCTACCTCAGCCATTCCACCGACGGCATCTTGCAGCGGCTGGGGGCGCTGCGCGCCAGCGCGCGCGACGGCCTGATGGCGGTGACCTTCCTGGTCTTCCTGGTAGCGGCGTACCTGTCGGGAACCCTGCGCCGCTCGGTCAAGAACCTGCGCAACCTGGCCCTGCGCGTGGCCGACGAGCCGGAGGAGATCGAAGTCGAGGGCGGAGGCGAGATCGCAACCATCGGCGAGGGGATCAACCGCCTGGTGCAATCGCTCAAGGAGAAAGTGGCCCAGCTCGAGGACGAGAAGGCCAAGACCCGCTCGTTCATGGAGGACGTCGCCCACGAGCTCAAGACTCCGGTGACCGGGCTCTGCGGCTCGGTGGACGCGCTCATGTCGGGCGCCGACGGCGAGGCCCGCGAGCGCTTGCTGCGCAACCTCGAGCGCGAGTCGGCCCGCCTCTCCTCGCTGATCTCCCGCCTCATCGAGCTGCAGAAGCTCGATTACTACGAGCTGAAGCTCGAGCGCTTCGAGCTGGTCTCGCTGCTCGAGACCGCCTGCGACAACTACGAGCAGGAGGCGCGCAAGAAGCAGATCGACCTGGCCCTGGTCGGCCCCGAGGAGCTGGAGGTCACGGGAGACGCTGACAAGCTGCAGCACGTCATCGAGAATCTGCTCGACAATGCGATCCGCGTCTCGCCGGTCGGCAGCCGCCTGGAGCTGGCCGTGGAGGATTGCGAGGAGGGCGTGCGCGTGGCCCTGCGCGACGAAGGCCCGGGCCTGGCCCAGGGCGACCTCTTCGAGCGTCACCGCCGCACCGGCTCCAACTCGCGCCTGGGCAATCTCGGGTTGGGCCTGGCCATCGCCTCCGAGGTCATCCGCCGCCACGGCCACGAGCTGGGCGCCCGAGGCCGCGAGGGCGGAGGCACCGAGTTCTTCTTCACGCTCACGCGAGTCGGGAGTCGGGAGTAGGGAGTAGGGAGTAGCAGCCGCCTAAAAAGTTCTCTCGCGGGGGGAGAAACAATCACCCCGGGGAACCGGTTGAGTATACCAGTACTATACGAACCGCGGACGCCGGTAGCACGTCGGCCAAGGAGAAGTAACCTGACTAGATTCGCCTTGTTCCTGTTGTTGCTCACTGCTGCCGCCCCCGCCCAGACGCTCGAGATGTTTCCCCTGCTGCGCCATTTCGCGCGCCCCGCTCCCCTGGCCAGCTCGCCCGTGCCGGGCTTCGAGCTGATCCGTGAGCGCGGAATGTTCGTGCGCGTGCCCCAGGGTAAGCTGCCCTTCAAGATCTACTCGAACGACCCGCGTTACAAAGCGGTCGTTGGGCACGCGGTGGCCGAGTGGAACGGGGCCGGGGCCGGCGAGCTCTTCCGCCAGGTCGACAGCGCCGCCCAGGCCGACTTCACCATCGACTGGACCGGCAAGGGTCTGCCGTCGGACTGCGCCGGCATGTGCGAGATGCACCCCACCCCCGAAGGCGGGATGCGCGTCAGCGGCCTGGCGATGGACCCCCGGAACCCGCAGGGGATCGGCAACATGGCCCAGGTGCTCATCCACGAGCTCGGCCACGCCCTGGGCCTGGGCCACTCCGAAGACACCGCCGACGCGATGTTCGAGTTCACCCACCCCGAGCGCACCCAGGTCTCGCAGGCCCGTCTGAGCCAGCGCGACCGCCGCGCCCTCATCTGGCTCTATCAGCAGCGGACGGGGTTTGCCCCGATCGGGACGGTAGTACGCGGATAACCAGGGAGACCCGAGCGAATCGCTAACCAGGCTCGATGAGAATCCTGCTCGTCGAGGACGAAGACATGGTGCGCGAGCTCCTCGCCGACGAGCTGGCCCGTCAGGGCCACGTGGTCGAGCACGCTCGCTCCTGCGCCGAAGCCATGGCTCTGACCTTTCGCCCCGAGCTCCTGGTGGTCGACTTCAAGCTCCCCGACGGCTCCGGCGTCGAGCTCGCCCAATCCTTACGCGCCTCCATCCCCAGCCTGAAGATCCTGCTCATGTCCGGCTACGACCGCGAGCAACTCCCCAACGTCGGCTCCTACCTGCGCAAGCCCTTCCGCATCGCCCAGTTCCGCGAAGCCATCAAGACGCTACTCTGAGGGAGATGGGAGTAGGGAGTAGGGAGTCCCAACGTAACTCTCAACTCTCAACTCGTAACTCTCAACTCTCAACTCTCAACTCTCAACTCTCAACTCTTAACTCTCAACTCTCAACTCTCAACTCTTAACTCTTAACTCTTAACTCTTGACTCTCTCCCGTCTCACAAAGGAAGTCGCACCAAGAAACGGGCTCCCGCGCCCAGCGCTTCGGCGTATTCCAGCGTGCCGCCGTGCTGGGCGACGATCTGGTGGGAGACCGAGAGGCCCAGTCCGGTTCCTTTGCCCACCGGCTTGGTCGTGAAGAAGGGCTCGAAGAGGCGGGGCACGACGTCGGGAGGCACTCCGGGGCCGTCGTCCTCGACCGAGAGGAAGGCTTCGCGATCGCCCCGCCAGGTGCGGACCCGCACGCGTTTGGAGCGCGCCGCGGGCATGTTGACCGCATCGCGCGCGTTGATGAGCAGGTTGGTCAACACCTGCTGGAGCTGCGAAGGGTTCCCCTGGATGGGCGGCACCTCGGAGGTCTCCACGGCCAGCTCCACCTTCTCTTGCTGCAGCTGATAACGCAGCAGGGCCAGCGTGTCGCTGACCACCTCGTTGAGGTCGGCCATCTGGTTGACCGGGGCGGCCTGGCCCTGGCAGTAGATCAGCAGGTTGTTGACGATCTTCTGGGCCTGCATGGTCGCGGCCATCAGCTTCTCGAGGCGCTTGGTGACGATGTCGGGCCGATCGACCTTGAGCTGGGCCCCCTCGGCCGCCAACCGGATGCCCGCCAGGGGCGTGTTCAACTCGTGAGCCACGCCGGCCGCCAACTGGCCCACGGCCGCCAGCTTGGAGGCCTGCACGAGCTGCGACTGGGCGTCCTTGAGATCCTGGTGGTGACGGACGTTGGAGTAGGCCACCGCGGCCAGGAAGCCGATCAGGAAGAGCAGGTCCTGGTCCTCGCGGCTGAAGGCGCCCGGCTGCTCGTCGGCCAGCAGCAGCACTCCCAGACACTCCGCCTCCACCAGCAAGGGCACGCCGATCAGGCTGCGCATTCCCTCACTGACCTGACGGAAGCGCGTCTCGCTGATGTCGTCGAGCAGCAGCGGGCGCAGGTTGCCCCGGATGGTCTCGGCCAGGGCCAGCGTGGCGTCGCGGTCGGGTGGGTGACCCCAGAAACGCAGGGGAGCCAGCGAGCCATCCGGCTTGCGAGCCAGCAGGATGCCCCAGTTGTGCCCGATCACCTGCCGGGCCATCTGCTCCACCCGGTGGGTCATCTCGTCAAGCTCCAGCGTGGAGGCCACCATGCGGGTGCCCTCCAGCAGCGAGGCCAACCGCTCCACCCATCCCTGCAGGCGCACGTGGGCCGCGCGGTGCATCTCCAGGGCCTCCAGCTCCGCTTGCCGGCGGCGGGCGGACTGCAGCGCCACCAGGGTCTGGGCGCCGACCACCGCCAGCAGGTCGCGCGTCTCCTCGGGGAAGCCCTCCGGATCATCGGTACCCACGTAGAGCACATAGTCTTCCAGCGGCATCGCCAGGCCGATCGGCTCGCCCTCGAAGAGGCGGGAGGGATTCGTCTGGCCCGTCAGGTAGACGGCCTGACCGCGCTGCATCGCCTCCTCCACCACCGGCTCGCCGAGTTGCAACAGGCTGGCGTTCTCCAAACGGGTTTTGTGGGGCGTGCGCGCGCTCATCGGCGTGAGGCGGCCGTCCTGCACCAGGAACAGCACCACGCTCTTGGCCTTGGGCGTGGTCTGGCTGACCATGTCCAGCACCAGCTCGGCGGTGCTGGCGACCGCCTCCGAGCGGGTCAGCGAGCGGGTGACGCGCTCCAGGCGGCGCAGCTCGGTGGCTTTGCTCACGGCCACCAGGTGGATGTGCTCGAGCTGATACTGCAGCTGGTCGATGCGCTCCAGCGACTCTTCCAGGCGGCGCTCGCTCGAGTCGCGGTCGCGTTTGGCGACCAGACCGCCGGAGGCCAGCGGGCGCAGCATCTCTTGAAGCAGCACCAGCCCCGGCAAGACCCAGAGCCAGCCCGGGCTGATGAGCGGCACCACCAGCAGCGCCAGGCAGGGCGGCGCAAACGAGAGGCGGCTGCGCGCCTGACCCCAGGCCAGGTTCTCGTCGGCCGACAACTCCGAAGCCAGCATTCCGGGAAAGAAGACGGCCAGTCCAAGCCAGGCACCCATCACGCCCCAGAAGGGGAAGCCAGCTCCCGCCAGGCTGACCGCTCCCAGAATGGGCAGCGCGTCGGCCACGGCCTCGCGCAGTCGTCCGGCCACCTCGGGCCGCCCCCGAAAGAGACTGCGCACGGCCAGGGCCACGCTGGCGCCGAAGGCGGCCAGGGCCGGGCCCCAGGCGGGGGTGAGCGCGAGCGCCATCACCAGCGAGGGAGAGGACGAGAGAAAGCCAAAAGCGGCGACCTGGGGCGCGCGCAGCTCCAGGAGCACGAGCAGCAGGGTCAGCAGGACCGCCTGCCAGGGCGGGTCGACCGGATGGAACTGGGCCAGGTTGCCCAACAGCATCACGAGGCAGAGCACCAGGCAGAGGAGCGCGACCGGGCCGGGGTTTCTCACAGCCGCATCATCAGCTGGTAGATCGGCAAGAAAGCCGCCAGCATAACGATTCCGACGGCAAGGCCCAGAAAGCCCAGCAGCAACGGCTCGATCAGGTTGAGAAGGGCGTCGAGATAGTTGTCCAGGTCCATCTCGGTCATTTCGGCGTAACGCATGAAGGCGGAGTCGAGCGCGCCGGCACTTTCGAAGCTGGTGACCAGGCCCAGCAGGACGGGCGAGAACTCGCCGGTCTCGGCGAAAGCTTTGGAAACCTCGACGCCGTGGGAGATCTCATTGTGGATCGTCTTGAGCGCCTCGTCGTAACGGTGATAGCCCGTGCCGCTCGAGCGCAGGATCTTGAGCCCCGCGTCGAGCGTCACGCCGGTGCGGATCATCTGGCCCAGGCTGCGCGCCAGGCGGATCATCAGGTCGGTGCGCAGGATGTAGCCGGTGACGGGCAGCTCGTAGGTGAGCCGCGAGAAGAAGAGCTTGCCGGCCGGCGTGTGGCGCGCGAAGGCCCACCACAGGGCGCACAGCACCACCACCCCCAGCGGGACGAGATAGAAAGCGGGATGGCTCAACGCCATGACCGCCCGCGTCAGGGCCGGAACCTGGTCGCCCTGCATGCCGGCGGCGCCGAGGAAGTTGGGCAGCATGCTCGTGATGAGGAAGGCCAGCATTCCGAACGTGACCAGCAGCACGAAGAATGGATAGCTCAGGGCGGCCAGCAAGCGAGAACGGCGGCTCTGCAGACGGGTGAGGAACTCGCCCAGATCGGTCAGCACCTCGTAGAGCGCGCCGGTCGTCTCGGCCACGCGGATCATGTTGACGTAGATCGGGTTGAAGACGCGCGGGAGGCGCGACATGGCGAACGAGAGCGAGCGTCCCTGGTCGACCTGGGTCATCACGTCGTAGGCGGCCTGATTCATGGCCGGGTCGTCCCCCTCGGACAGGGTCGCGAGAGAGCGGTTCATGGGCACGTTGGCCCGCAAGAGCGTGGCGAACTGCACCGTGAACAGGGCCACCGAGCGCAGCGAGGGCACCTTCTTCGATTTGACCGGCGGAGTGACGATGGGGGCGGCGCTGTCCGCCCGCAGCTTGTGCGCCTTGATTTTGGGAGGCCCGGTGGGGATCTTGACCTCGGGCAACAGCTCGGCCTGCACCCGCGTCACGCGCACCACGCGCCAGCCGCGCCGCGACAGCTCGGCCTGGACGAACTCCTCGGAGGTGGACTCTAGAATGCCGTCCCGGCTGCGCCCCCCCTCATCGAGAGCCCGGTAGTGAAACAGCATGGCTCAGCGGCCCGCCCCGGTCTGTCCTCGAGCCCCGCTGCCAACTGTCAACTGCCAACTGCCAACCTTTGTCAAACGGTGGTCTTCACGTCGGCCCCCCAGGCCTTCTCGTAGAGCTCCTCGAGTTGGGGACTGGCCGAGCGCGCCTCGACTGGCATCTTGCGTAGATACGGTGCCAGTTTGACCTGTTCCACGGAAAGCTCGCCCGATTTGATACGGCGATAGAAACGGTAGAAGTCGGGGGCGGCCACCTGGTGCGGCTTGCGGCTCGTCGGCTGGGCCCGGAGCCCGGCCCGGCTGAGAGCGGCCATCAGCTCCATGGTGTGGCGATAGCCGTCGGCCAGTGCCTGTCGTTGCTGGCCGTGGAAACCGGGCGTCTTGAGCTGCTCGCGGTCGGTCTCGAGCTGCTCGATCCGATCCCAGGTGCCCAGTGCGTCGCCCTGCACCAGCATGCCCGAGCGGATGGCCACGTAGTAGCTCTGGAAAGCCCGGTCGCGCAGCCGCTCCAGCGAGGCCAGCTCGGCCTGCGAGATGGCCGTGCCTGCCAGGCGCGCCAGGGCTTTGATGGACGTGTTGACGGCGCCCACGACCTGGTCGTAGAGCGACTTCTCCTTCTCGACCTCCAGCACGCGCTCGACCGCGGTCAGGAACTGGGCGATCCCGAAGGGCTTGAAGAGGTAGTCCTCCGCCTCCACGCGGATAGCGCGGCCGGGCGCGTCGTCGGAGGCGTAGCCGGTGATCACGATGCTGCGCAGATCCGGCTGGATGTGGCGCATCTGCTGGAGGCACTGGATGCCGTCCATCTCGTCCATGCGGACGTCGGTGACCACCAGGTCAAAGATGTTTTCGCGCGCCAGGGCCAACGCCTCGGAAGGGCTCGAGGCGCCGTAGACCAGATACTGGTCGTAATCTTCCAGCGTGGTCACCAGGATGTCCCGGAGGGTGGGATCATCCTCCACGATCAGGATGGCCCAGGACAAGGGCGGCGTGCCTCCGAGGTTTGTGTTGCCGAAGGGTTCGGCGCAGGGGGTAGGGTTCTCCTGGAGATAGGAGACGGGAGATGGAACTAACGAAACCCTAAAAAACTCACTTCTTAACTCTTAACTCTTAACTCTTAACTCTTAACTCTTAACTCTTAACTCTTAACTCTTAACTCGCTACTCGCTACTCGCTACTCCCTACTCAGTACCGCGCCAGGGCCCAGCCTTCGAGCAGGGCGTGATAGGTGGGGAGGACGCCGTAGGTGCGGATCAGGGCAGCGGCCCAGCGTTGGGTGACCAGGTCGGCCGTGGACTTGCCTTCCAGGTGGCAGGAGTAGCGGGTATAGTAGCGAGTCGTGCCTTTGCGCCGGACCGAGCGGCAGACCGCGCGTACCGAGCGGATGGCCCACTCGACCTGGGGAAGGCTGAAGTAGAGCGAGGCCGGGGGATAACACTCGGCGGCGCGCCCCAGCAAGCGCTCCACCTCCTTCTGCAGGGCGGCGATGTCGGGGGAAAGCAGCTTGCGCTGGCGGGCCAGCTCGTCGCGCTTGCGCTCGGCCGGCGAGACCGTGAAGATGTTCAGGGTGTCCCACACGGTCACCTCACCGGCCGCCTGCTCGTGATCGCGAGCGAGCCTCTGCTCGGTCCGGATCAACTCCTGAAGATTCGTGACCTTGGCGGGGAAATCCGAGCCCTGCAGGCGATGCGCCAGCATGCCCGCCAGCTGCGTGGCCGAGGTCGGGGGATAGCCGGCGACCGGGTCGGCCTCGATGGTGACGTCGAGCGGCGTGGCGGCGGCCACCTGGGCCAGGAAGTCCTGGTAGGTCGTATTCAGTCCATAATCCACGAACACCGCCAGCAGAGCCTGATAGACGCGCAGACAATGCTCCTGGTTGTGCACCGGGCACATCCAGCCCGAGGCTCGGGTGTCCCCGTCGGTGTGGATGCGCTGGACCGCCTCCACCAGCGTCTGGGCCCGGTCGCGCAGGCGAAAGCCCAGCAACGACTGGGCCGCCTCGCGGGTGGCCTGTACCAGGGCCGCCTCGGCCTGCTTGAGGGCGTGCTCGTGAAAAGCCTTGCGGCGGGCCAACACCTCCAGGCGGGTCTTGGGCTCGGTGGTCTGCCAGAAGGTCAGGCGGTCCACCGGAGAGACTTTGCGCGCGGCGCGGCTGGTCTCTCCCTCGAGAGCAGCCAGCATCAGGGCGTGGCTCAGCGCTCGCTCGCGCAGCTGGGCCGCAGGTCCGCGCTCCACTTCGCCCAGGAAGACCTGCAGGGGGCCTTTCGGCTCGTTGGCCGGCGCCACCAGCTCGCGCGGCAGCTTGATAGCGGGAAAGGCCAGACGAAACGCCTGCTGGACTCGCTTTAAGGCCGTCAGGACCAGGTGGCGGAAGTTCTGGACCGGCGCCATTACCAGGCGGCCCTCGGTGCCCAGCGTCTGCTCGTAGCCCTGGCGGACGCGCGCCAGCAACGAGCGCGCTTCCAGCGCGCGCAGATAGATTCCGAGCGGAGGGTAGGCCGCCAGGCCTCGAAAGGACAGCTCGCGCGCCTCCTCGCTCAGCTTGTTCAACTCCGCGCGAGCGCTCTGGAGCTCGGTCTTGAGCTCTTTCTCGCGCAGCTCGGCCACGGTCGTCTCCATGACGTTCAGTCGGTCGAACATCGAGATCTGGCCGCTCATCGCCTTGAGCTGCGGCTCCAACTCGCCGATCGTGCGCACCAGCACCGCCTGCCGTCGAAGGTTCGCCTGCATCCCCGCGCCCAGGGAACGCGCCACCAGCGGCCGCAAGTTCTCACTGAGGATAGGCGCATAGCCAGCCGGCCACTCCCGGGGGTGGCTCTCGCCCTCGCGCGCCAGCTCGGAGAGCACCGTCTCGTCCTCTAAACCGCGCAGGACCACGTCCCAATCCAGCTCGGGGGCGAACTGGTCCAGCACTTTCTGGGCCAGCGAGTCCAGGCTCTGGGCCAGCGGCTTGAGCCTGGGCGGCTCGTGCCACAGATCGCGGCGCGCCTGCCGCAGACAGAGCTCGATCTGGGAGGCCAGCTCCAGCTCGATGGATTCGTATTTCAGGCCGCGCAGCTGGTCCTCGATGGCCGCGTCCACCGCCAGCAGGTCCTTGCGCGTTTTCTTGTGCTCGGCGCGGAGCTGTCCGGCCTTGATCTCGTCGGCGGTCAGGTGGAGCACGTTGATGCGATCCCACACCGGGATGCGCTGCTCGACCGAGGCGATCTCGGCCTGCAATTGGCGCTCGCGCAGTTGTAGAGCCCGCTCGTGCTCGAGCTTCTCGGGCACGCCCAGCTCTCGAAGACGTTCCGCCAGCCACTCCATGACGGAGCCTGCGGTTCGGGGACGCGGCCTAGCGGTCCTGTCCGGCCAGGGGCAGTCGGAACCAGAACGTGGAGCCGATGTCCACCTGGCTCACCAGGCCGATCCGGCCCTGATGGCCCTCCACGATCCGACGGGCGATCGCGAGGCCCAGCCCGGTGCTCTTCTCGCCCGCGGTCGAAGGCACGCTGGCGCGCCCAAAGGGCTGGAACAGCCTGGATTGCTCCTCGGGCCGGATGCCGGGCCCGCAGTCGATGACCCGCACCACCGCTTCGCCCCCCTCTCGCTCGAGAACCACCTTGATCGGGCTACCGGGCGGTGAATACTTGATCGCGTTCGTCACCAGGTTCGTCAGCACCTGATCGAGCTTGAGGCGGTCGCCCACGACGCGGGCCGACACGGCTTCGCCCCTGAGGTCGAGGGACTTGGCCTCGGCCAGGGGGCGGCTATTGGTCACGACCTCGCCCACCAGCACGCCCAGATCGAAGCGCTCGGGACGCAGCGTCAGCTGGCCGGCCTGCACCGTCGAGACGTCCAGCAGGCCCTCCACCATGCCCAGCATCCGGTGGGCCGACTTCTCGATCAGGTCCAGGATGGAGGCCGTCTGGTCGTCCAGCCTGCCGCTCTGCAGGAGATACTTGGAGTAGCCCATGATCACGGACAGCGGGTTGCGCAGGTCGTGGGCGGCCATGCCCAGCAGCAGGTTCTTCTCGGTGTTCTTTTGAGCGAGCTCCTGGACGGCAGTCTCGAGCTGGCGCTCCAGGCCGCGCTGCTCGGTGACGTCGCGGAAGACCAGCACGGCCCCCGCGATGGCGCCGTTGTCGCAGCGAATCGGGGCGGCGCTGTCATCGATGTGCTTCTCGCCCCCGTTGCGGTCGGTCAGCACCGCGTTGCGCCCCTGCCGGGCGGTCTGGCCGCACACCAGCGCCTCCAGAGCCGAGTTGGGGACCGGCAGCCGCGTGCCCTCCTCGCGCACCGGGAAGATGTCCTGAATCCACTTGCCGCGTGCCTGCTCGGCCGTCCAGCCGGTCAGCTGCTCGGCCGCCGAGTTGAGCAACTGCACCCGCCCGCTGTCGTCGGTGGCGATGACGCCGTCTCCGATGCTGGCCAGGGTGGCACCCAGCCACTGCTGGCTTTCGCGCAACTGGCGGTTCAGCTTGAAGCGGTAAAGCGACATCTCGATGGCGGTCTGCAGGTCGCGATCCTCGTAGGGCTTGAGCAGATAGCCCGAAGGGGTGGCGATCTTGGCGCGCTCGAGCGTGGCTTCGTCGGAGTGGGCGGTGAGAAACACCACCGGCAGGTCGAGCAGTTCGCGAATGCGACGCGCCGTCTCGATGCCGTCGATCCCGGTGCCGAGCTGGATATCCATCAGCACGAGGTCGGGGCGCACCCAGGGCAGCTTCTCCAGCGCCTCCTCGCCGGTCGAGGCCACGCCGGCCACGTCGTAGCCAAACATTTTGAGGCGTTTCTCAATCCCCTTGGCGATGATGCGCTCGTCCTCGACGATCAGAATGCGGGCTGGAGTCATGCGTTCAACCTGCTGTCTTCGTATTTCCAGGCGGGGAAAGTGACGACGAATCGAGTCCCGTGGTCTCGCGAGAGCTCCATCTCGCCTCGCAGCTGCTCCACCAGGGTGCCCGCGAGTTGCAGTCCGAAGGACGGCGTCTCTCGCGGGTTCAACCCTTCCGGGAAGCCACAACCATTATCGGCCACCACCAGTCGATTGATAACTCCCTCCTGGCTCAGCTCCACCCGGATGGCGCCCCCCAGGCCGCGGGGGAAAGCGTGCTTGAGGCAGTTGGAGACCAGCTCGTTGATCAGCATCCCGCACGGGATGGCCACCGCGATCGGCAGCGGAGGCACGTGCACCGCGAAGCCCAGCTCGACGTTCTCGGAGGAGTAGCTCAGGGAGAGGTCTTCGCCGAGCTGCGCGAGATAGTCGGCGAAATCGACGCGGTCAAAACCCTCCGCGCCATAGAGGCGCTCGTGCACCCGCGCCATGGAGCGCACGCGGCTTCGGCACGCCTGGAACACCGAGGGGTCCTCGACGTGCTCGGACTGCAGGTCGAGCAGGGTGCAGACGATCTGGAGGTTATTCTTGACCCGATGGTGGATCTCGCGCAGCATCAGCTCCTTCTCGCGCAAGGCTGCCAGCGTGCTCTGCTCGCATCGTTTGCGCTGGCTGATGTCCTGAATCTGGGCCACGAAGAGCAGCGGTTTGCGCACCAGGGAGACCGACAACAGGATGTCCACGACGTGGCCCTGCTTGTGGAGGTAACGCTTCTCCATCTGGTAGGACCGGAGGGTGCCCGCGAGCATGGCGCTGACATTGTCAAGGTCGGCCTCCAGGTCGTCCGGGTGGGTGATGGTCTGGAAGTCGAGCTTCAGCATCTCGGCCTGGGTATAGCCCACGATGTCGCACAGCGCGCGATTGACCCGGAGCCAGCGCCCCCCGGGCGACAGCAGCGCCATCCCGATGGGGGCTTCCTCGAAAGCGTGGCGGAACTTCTCGCCTTCGCGCCGCAGCTCGTTTTGCAGCCGCCCGCACACGACGCTGGCGAACAGGCCATTGAGAAAAAGCAGCCCCACGCGCACGGCATCGGCCCCGGTCGGACCGGGAGAAACCAGCGCGAACCCGATGGCGGCGTTCAGCAGCGTGGTGACCAGGCCGGCTCGCCATCCTCCAAAGTAGGCCGCTACCAGACACGGGATCGTCAGCGGCAGCAGCAGCGGTGCCGGCCCCAGCCAGGGGCCCAACCCGCTTCGGAGCAGCAGAACCAGCAGAGTGGCCAGCAGGCCATACAGATATCCGCGCTTGCGCCGCATGTCCGGACTAACGGCAGGTTTAGCAAATCGGTAACAACCGGGTACGGGGGGGTGGGATAATCTTGCCCACGAGATGATGGTTCGTGAGGCGAGCTGCGCATTGGGAAAGGGTGTCCGACGTTCGGCGACCGCCATGAAGACGCCCGAGACCGCGGTCGACTCTTACACGGCATCCCCTGCCGAGACGGTTCCCGTCTCGCATCAGCGCGAGCTGCGCGGGGCCTGGGTGGCCAGCGTGTGGAACATCAATTTCCCCTCCAATCCCAACGTGCCCGAGGTGCTCCAGAAGTTCGAGCTGAGCCAGATGCTCGACCGGCTCAAGGAATGCGGCTTCAACGCCGTCTTCTTCCAGGTGCGGCCCGAGGGAGATGCCCTCTACCAGTCATCGCTGGAGCCCTGGAGCGCCTGGCTCACCAACCGCCAGGGCAAAGACCCGGGCTACGACCCGCTGCAGTATATGATCGAGCAGGCCCACGCGCGCGGGCTGGAGGTGCACGCCTGGATGAACCCCTACCGCGCCCAGGCCGGTCCGCAGGCGCGCGTGGCGCCCCACATCGCGGTGGAGCATCCCGAGGCCGTGCACGACTACGGCGCCGTCAAGTGGATGGATCCGGGCTCGCAGCCGGTGCGCCAGAAGCTGGTCGACGTGTGCCGCGACGTGACGCACCGCTACGACGTGGACGGCATCCACTTCGACGACTACTTCTACCCTTATCCGCTGGACGGGGTCCCTTTCCCCGACCAGGCCACCTACCGCGCCTACAAACAGGGCGGTGGCACGCTCTCGCTGGCCGACTGGCGCCGTCAGAACGTCAACACCGCCGTGCGCGAGGTCAACCAGGCGGTAAAGGACGAGAAGGACTACGTCCGCTTCGGGATCTCGCCCTTCGGGCTGCCGGCCCCCGACCGGCCCGAGGGAATCAGCGGGTTCGACCAGTACGAGGGCCTCTACGCCGATACCCAGAAATGGATGAACGAAGGCTGGGTCGACTACCTGGCGCCCCAGCTCTACTGGCCCACGACGCAGGCGCGTCAGCCCTACGAGCCATTGCTGAATTACTGGGCCGATCACAGCCAGGGCGGGCGCTACATCTTCGCGGGCAACGATTTGACCTCGCTGGGCAAGAGCAGCAAATGGACCGTCGAGGAGTTCCGCAAGCAGGTGCGCATCTGCCGCGGCAAACACGCCCAGGGCTCGCAGGGCAACATCTGGTACAACGTGGACCCGATCATGGAGAACCGCAAGGGCATCGTAAACGTCTTCAAAAACGAGCTCTACAACAAGCCCGCCCTGACGCCGCCCATCGCTCGCACGGCCGGAGCGCCCGTGGTCGCGCCCGCGCTCACTCTGGAGGGCCACAAGCTGACGCTGCAGCACCAGGACGGCGTCCCGCTGCGCGCCTGGACCGTCTACAAGGACGTGCAGGGCCGCTGGGAGCTCGACCGCATCGTGCCGGGGGAGCAGAAGTCGTTCGAGCTCCCCGCCGGCCGCTGGGCGGTGGCCGCCGCCACCCGCAGCGGCAACGAGAGCCAGGGCGTGGTCGTCAGCCTCCCGCCAGCCTGATGGCTGCGAACATTGTTAACATCTGGCGGGGAGAATTCACTGTCAGATTGCCGGGCTTGGATAGACTGTCGGCATGCAAACGACGGGAATCAACCTCGCGACCGGTCAGGGCGCCGTCTACCGACCGAGCTCCGCCAGCGGAGCAGCCCCTCAGACGGAAATCGGGCAGCGGGATGGCTACACGTCCTCCCCCGTCAACCTGGACGAGCAGCGCCGACAGGTCCTGCAGGACCAGGCGATGGCCTCGCAGATCATGGAGGAGATCCGGGCCCAGTCGACGGCGGCCCGGTTGCAGCGCGAGGTCATTCTGGCCAGCACCCTCCAGTCGATCCAGAGGACCATGGGGGTCTTTGGCCTGGAGCACCTGATCGCGCCGACTCCGAGCGGTCAGGACCGTCCCCAGGGTGGTCAGGTCGGTCCGGGCTCGAGCAACAATCCCAAGACTCTGATGATGACGGATTGGAGCACCCCGCCGGGTCAGTCCTGATTCCTCTCGTAGCGCCAGAAGACGCGGTCGATGGTGGCGCCGCACTGGCGCGCGTAAAAGCGCCACGGGCCGACCCACGGAATAGTGCAGCGCGTAAGACCCTGGTGCTTGAAGTCTTCCAGGCAGCGGCTGAGGAGCACGCCGCCGACGCCGGTGTTGCGCCGCTCGGGATGGGTCCCCATGGGTCCGAACCAGCCCGTGCCGAGGTTGTTGCCGTCAGTGCCTGCAAAGCCGAGGAGCTCGTCCTGCTGGAAGGCCAGGTGGAGAGAGATGGGAGCGTTGCCCAGCATCGTCTGGACCTCGGATTGCCAGCCTGCAAAGTGCTCCTGCAAAAAGGCCATGATCAGCGGGCCATCCGCGACCGTGGCGCGCCGGACCTCGAATCCGGGCGGCGCGGGCTTCGCCTCGGCGTCGGTCACGTCGCACGTCAGGTTGAAGCACTCCCCGAACTTCGTGAAGCCGTGCCTCTCGAAGAACAGGATCGCCTCGGTGTAGCGCACGTCCAGGCCGGGCACGAGGTAGTTGGGGACATTCTCGATGGCGCGCAGCCTGCCCGGCGGGAGCTCGGCGACCACGGCCTGGAGCAGTCGCGAGCCGATCCCCCGGCGGCGCCAGCCCGGGTCGACCGCGATCAGCTTGATGGAGCCGGAGGGAACGCCGTGGCAGAAGCCTCGCAAGCCGTCCTCATCCCAGACGTAGGCGGGACCTTGCTCGAGCTTCTCGCGCAGCAGCGCGGGCGTCAGCGGATCGTAGCGCAGACAGCGGTTGAGCAGGGGCAGCAACTCGTCGCCCTCCGCCAGTCGACGGATCATCGCCGATCACTCCCGCTCATCGCCCGGTGAGAACGTCTGGATGAACTTCTTGTCGCGCCAGGCCAGCCAGGCCACCACGAAGCTGGGCAGCGTGCACACCAGGATGTACAGGAAAAACCCGTGGAAGCCCAGGCGGGACTCGACCAGGCCCGAGAGCATCTGGGGCAGCATCAGGCTGAGCGCCATGAACCCGGTGCAGATGGCGTAGTGCGAGGTCTGCTTCTCGCCCTTGGAGAAATACATCAGAAACAGCATGTAGGCCGTGAAGCCGAATCCGTAGCCGAACTGCTCCAAGAACAGCACCGCGCTGATGAATCCGAGCTGCGTGGGCTGGGCGAACGCCAGGTAGAGGAAGGCCGCGTTGGGGAGGTGCATGATGGCGATCAGCACCCAGTAGAGGCGGCGCAGACCGAGCCGGGCCACCAGGAAGCCCGCCAGGATACCGCCGGAGATGATTCCCATCACGCCCACGGTTCCGTAGGCCACTCCGACCTGGGCGGTGGTCAGCGCCAGACCCCCTTGCTCGCGGGCGCCGGTGAGGAACGGGGCCACCATCGCCAGCAGCTGCGCCTCGGCGAAGCGGAACAGCAGCATGAACGCGATGGCCGTGCCGATGCCGGGTTTGGCGAAGAAGCTGCGGAAGCTGTCGAAATAGCCGTGGAAGAAGTTCTCATCGCGCACCGGCCGGTCGCTCGGGGGGCGGGGCAGAAACAGCCAGTGATAGACCGCCGCCATCACGAAGACGGCGCCCGGCAGCGCCAGAGCGGTGGACCAGCCGGACAGTTTGCCGAGCTGCTCGGTCAGCCGTCCGGCGGCCGCCACCAGAGCGCCCTTCGCGCACAGCATCGCCAACCGGTACGAGGTCGCGCGCACGCCGGTGAACTCGGCCTGATCGCGGTCATCGAGGCCCAGCATATAGAAGCCGTCCGCCGCGATGTCGTGGGTGGCCGACGTGAAAGCCATCACCCAGAAGATGACGGTGGAGCAGACCAGCCACGAGGGCACGTGCAGGCTGGCCGAGAGCCCGAAGAAGCAGCCGGCCAGCAGGAGCTGCATGGCCACGATCCACCAGCGTTTGGTCTTGACCAGGTCGACCATCGGGCTCCAGAAGGGCTTGAGCACCCAGGGCAGGTACATCGAGCCGGTCACCAGGCCCAGCGTCTCGGGCGTCAGGCCCAGGTCGTTGTAGAGAAACTTGGCCGTGTCCGACACGACCGCGTTCGGGATGCTCTCGGCAAAGTAAAGCGTGGGAACCCAGAACCACGGATTGAGGCCGCTCACGGCCTCCTTGCGGGGCTCGGCTCCGATGGGCTTCACATCCGCTCCCGGACGAGGCGCGGCAGCTCGTTGTGGACGAACGGGTAGAGGTCTTTACCCGGACAGTCGGTCTGACCGGGCGCCTCGTCCATGTGCCCGCGGATGATGGCCGGGTCCAGGCCGTGCCGCTGACAGAGATAGGTCAGGATGGCCACCAGCGACTCGCGCTGCTCGGGAGTGACCGATTGCTGCTCGAAGTCGCCGTCCACCTCGACGTTGATCACGCCGGTCAGGTCGTACTGCGTGTTGCTGGCCGGCCTGTAGTGCCAGTCCCGCCCCTCGTAGATGCGGCCGTCCTGGGCGATGATGAAATGATAGGGGACATCGGCCCAGTCCTTCTCCTTCTGGCCCCAGGCCTGCAGCTTGCGCATCTTCTCGGCGCCGTCCTCGCCCGGTTTGGCCACCACGCCCGCGTGATGCACCACCAGGCGTGTGGGGGTCTGCTGCATCTCGGGCGGGAAGGGCTGGGGCTGGCTGCCCCACTGCTCCCGGCTCACCACCTGGATGGGCCAGGCGTAGGTCTCGCAGCGCTTGTGCCAGCCCGCGCGCCAGCGCTCCTCGCCCCGCGCGGGAGGCGAGTTGGCGATGCGCCGGTCCAGGCAGCGCATCGCGGCCCGCGAGAACTCCAGGGCCGGCGGGCCGTCCTTCATCTCTCGCAGCACCCAGGCCAGGCCCCACCCCTGCCCCGCGTAGGATTCCTTCGGGTCCAGGCCCTCGCCTTTGAAGTTGACGTAGTCGATCAGCGCGTAGACGCCGTTGGGCGTGGAGGCGACCTGCTCGAAGCGCGCTTTCTCAGCGGCCGGCAGCTTGTCGGCGGTAGCCTGCATCCGGTCCACGATGAACTGCGTCTGCAGCTCCACGGTGGAGGCCAGCCAGTCGCGCAGCTCGTGCAGATCGGCTTGCTCGAACTCGGCTTTGGAGCGCCAGGGCGCATGCGGCTGCAAGGCCACCGCGGGCGGTTTGGCGCCGTGCTCCACGGCATAGCGCACGAAGGCGGGAAAGCTCTCCTGGAACGGCCCGTGGTAGTTATCGGGATACCAGATGAAATGGCCGATGCCCAGCGAGGGAAACTCTTCGCCCGCGTTCCAGGTGGTCAGCCCCGCCACCGTTCCCCGGCACTCGTTGTACCAGATCCGCTGCCCGATCCAGCCCTGCTGGGCAGCGGTCAATTGGATCACGAGCAAGATCAGGAGCGGCATCGCCGCCGGGGGTTCTGGTTGCCCCCGGGCGAGTCCTGGCGAAAGTTAAGAGTTGAGAGTTGAGAGTCGAGAGTCTCGTAGCGGAGCCTCCCCGTCTCCCGTCTCCCGTCTCCCGTCTCCCGTCTACCGTCTCTCGGCCGGCGGCCCTCCCCAGGTGTCGTGCTTGTCCGGGAAGGCGCCGTTGGGACTGGTGGAGTCTTCCTGATCCTCGTAGGGGCGACTGTCCGGCGTGGGATAATAGCCCGCCGGCTCGCGCCCGTCCTGATAGACCGGATAGGTGCGCGAGGACTGGCTTTCTTCGTAGTCCTCGTAGTCGCCCTGGTCGTAGCCATCGGCGCTTCCCTGGCTCAACAGCGGGCTCAACAGGTTGCTGAGCCAGGCTTCGGCCTGGCCTGACTGCACGAAATCGGGCGGCAAAATGATTTCCACGTGCACACCTTTGGAATCTTGCCAGGTGTTCATGGTGGGCTGATCAGCCAGGGCGGGCAGAAACAGCGCCCCGGCGAGAGCAAGACTGAGACCCCAACGTTTCATTGGCTACCTCCAAACAACTGAGGGGGATCGTAACAGTGCTAACCCGGGGATTCTGTGAGGGGCGTCACATCGCCTCCAGCAAAGCCCGGCCGGCCTCCTCCACGGTGGGGTAGCGGTGGGCCGGCGACTTGGCCAGCATGCGCGCCAGGACAGCGTCCACCGCGGGCGAGATCCCGGCCGGGGGCGGCTCCTCGGCCACGTGCTTGAACAGCAGTTGCACCGGATCGTCGGCCTGGAAGGGCTGCCGGCCGGTCAGCAACTCGAAGGCGATGACCCCCAGGGCATACTGATCGGTGCCCTGCTCGAAGCCCACGCCCTGAATCTGCTCGGGGGCCATATAGGCCGGAGTGCCCAGGATCGCTCCCGACTGCGTGAGATTGGTGGAGTTGTGCTCCTTGCCCAGCCCAAAGTCCATCAGCTTCACGCGTCCGCGCGCCGTCAGCATCACGTTCTCGGGCTTCAGATCGCGGTGCACGACGCCGCGGGAGTGGGCGTAGGCCACCGCCTGGAACATCTGCCCCAGAACTTCCGCGGGCTCGAGACCACCCTGCTCGATCCGCTCGCGCAAGGTTCCGCCCTCGACCAGCTCCATCACCAGGTAGACGAGGTCGCCGTCCTCACCCCAATCGTGAATGCGCACGATGCCCGGATGGTCGAGCTGCTGGCACATGCGCACCTCGCGCCCGAAGCGCTTGCGCATTTCCGGGTCTTCGGCCATCTCGGCCTGGAGAATCTTGACGGCCACGGCCTTGTCCGCCTCGAGCTCGTCGGCTGGAAGCGCCCGGTAAACCCGCGCCATCCCTCCTCGCCCCAGGCGGTCAAGCAGGCGATAGCGTCCCAGTTTGGCGCCCGTGAGCGACGTGTGCTCGGCCGTCGCCAGCAAAGCCTCCAGCTTGCGGGCGCGCCGGGTCCCTAGCAGCGTTGCGGCGACCGCGCCCAGGGCCAGCGCCAGCAGGGCCAGGGGAAGAACATTGGCGCGCAGGTGTGCCCGCAAGCTGGCGGGCTTCAAATGCAGAGGCTCCTCCCCTTCAGGCAACCGTTCGCGGTCTTTGAGACTGTCGCTGATGGTGGTGATCTGCTCGCCCTTATAGCCGTCCAGGCGAAACTCGAACAGGTAGAGAGGTTTCCCCCGCGGCACGGCCAGTGGGCGCCCGTCTGCTTCCCCCAACGGGCCGTAGCCGTTCAGGTTGACCGTGGCACCGGGAGGGTCGCTGTAAAAGCGAATGAAAAAGAACTTGTCGCCTTCCTTCTCGGCGTTCTCAGGCTTGGGGTCAGCGCCACAAAGCAGCGTCAGACCGAGCAGAAGGATCAGCCAGGCTTGTCGCATGACGAGTCGATTCGGCACCCGGATGCCGGACCTTTTTTGTGCCATAATGAGCAGTAATGGCGCGCAAAGGAGTGGGGCTGGGCTCGACCCTGCTGGTGGTCACGATCGTAGCCCTGCTGGCTTTTGCGCTGGCCGCCTCTTCGGTGACGCACCTCAACTTGATGGCACGCGACGCCAATGCTTCCCTCGCGCTGGATCGAGCCCGTTCGGCCATCGACCTGACCCTGGCCCACCTTTATACCGACATCAATTTTGGGCAAGCCGGGGAGACAGTCACCAGCTCGGCTGCCGACGGCAGCACGGGTTGGGTCACTTTCGACTCTGTCAAAGCCACGCAGCTCGGTGTGGGCCCGTCTCTGAGCAACCTCTCCAACGGCACTGCCATCGTGGCGCCCGATGGACAGACGGTCCCGGTGCAGGGGGTCTATCTGCAGGCCCTGGGCGAGGCCAATGGGGTGAAGCGCAGGGTCACCGCCGTCCTGGCCGTTCCGCCCTTTCCTTATGCGATCGCCACGGACGGGCCGATTGCCGTCGGCGGACGACTGGTCGTCGGCTCGCTGAGTCCGGGCCAGTCGCCTACTGCTCCCACGGCCCAGCTCAAGCCGGCCGACCTGGCCAGCAACGACAGTCAGACGGCCATCGATCTGGGCCCGAACAGCATCGTCCGTGGCTCTCTCAAGGCGGTTGGGGGCGTGCGGGTCGATCCCAGCTCGACCGTGAACGGAAGGCAGCTTACCGGCCAGGCACCCATCACGGTCCCGAACATGATGATCGATAGCTTTGATCCGGCGAACCTGGGCCAATCGAGTGCGACCCTGCAGCCCAATTATCAATCGACCACGTTCACGGGAGCCCTGCGCCGCAATGGCAACGTGAATATCGACGGAGATCTCAATCTCAACCATGCTCTGGTCTTTGTGCGAGGCGACTTGAGCATCACTGGCTCGGTGAGCGGGGACGGCGTGCTCGTTTGCAGCGGCGACCTGACTGTGGGTCGCCAGGCAACGATCGCGGCGACCCAGCGCGTGGCCATACTGGCGGGTGGCAGCCTCACGCTGGAAGGAAACGGTCCCGCCAGTTCCAACGTTCGCGGGCTGCTGTATGCCGAAAACGGCATCAGTGCCAAACAGGTGCTGGTCGAGGGTGCTATCGTCGCTCGCCGCCCTCCCTCCGTGCACGTCGAGGACCTCCGAGTGGCGGCCAACGGAAGCCTTCTGCAAGCTCCGTTCACGGTTGCCGTGCCCGGGGCGCCGAATCCGCAGCCTGTGGCCGTCGTGAATTTTTCTGACGGCAGCGTCACAACGAAGCAGAGCCTGACCACCGGAGGAGTCTTTACCCTTCCACCCGGTGGGACCGAGAGTACTCTCGAGGTCTACACCAAGCCGGACGGCAACCTGATCATCAGGATGACGCAGGTGAATCCCCAGCCCCCTCCCGGCACGGAACCCACGGTAGTCGACAACGTTTACAGCTCGGCCGACGAACTGGCGGCCGCTCTGCAATCTATGGGCCTTACCGACCCCCAGAACGTCAATGCCCCGGACCCGGTCGTCTCGTCGACCGGAAGTCCAGGCAGTAGCTTCCCCTTGAGTCTGGATCCATCCAAGGTCTTACCTCTGGAGGAGCGCACGCGCGTGCTGCTTTGGCACGAGACTTAAAACCGGTGGTTGCGGGGCGTGACGCGCCGGGTGAGCTCGAAAGACTCGCCTTGCGACTCCAGACGCAAACGCAGGGAAGGCGGCTGAGCCGCCAGATCCACCAGCCAGAGCGTCACGTTCGGTGTCAGCACGCGTCCCTGGCCAGCCCCGACGACCTGCTGCAACTCGCTCGAGGAAGGCTGGTAAGGAGCGTCCGGCACGAACGGATGCGAACCGACCGTTGGAGGAGCTGGAGGCCATTCGCGCCAGCACAGGCGCGATGTGAGCGGGTCCAGCCAGTAGACCGAGAGGCTGTCCTTCCAGAGCTGGTCGCCCTGAGCGGTCACGTCCGCCAGACGCTGAACCGACAGAGCGTTGCCCCCTCCGGGAAGGCTGACCAGAGTCACCCCCTCGAGGGGAGCGCAGGCCAGGTCGTTGGAAATGCGCTCGAGCGAAAGCTGGGCCAACTGCTGCAAGTGGATCTGCTCGCTGGCCCGCCGCGAGCCCCGCGCCATGGGCAGCAAGACCTCGGCTGCCAGGACCACAAGTACCAGCAACAGCGAGCCCGCCAGCAGGATTTCGACCAGCGTGAAGCCGTCAGGACGGCGGCGCTTTGACACGGGTCACCTCGCGGACGATTGAATGAGGAATGCTGTGGTCGACCCAATCCACCCGGGCCCGGATGCCGATCAACAGCCCGGGTTTGACGCCGGGCTCATTGACCGCAAAAATCTCCACCGTGGGCGTGTAGACGGCGCCCTTGCCGGGCACAACGGGGAGGGTCTGGGGCGGACCCGCGACCAGTTGAGTGAACGGCCTGGCCATTTCCTTCTCGATGAGTGACGAAGCCAGGGCGTTGGCTTCCAGGCGCTGGCCCGAGTAGCGGACAGAGCCCAGCGTGCTGGGATAGAGGTTGGCGACCATGACGATGATCAAGCCCAGCAAGAACAGGCTGAAGATGATCTCGAGCAGCGAGACTCCTTTTCTCACAGCGACTGGACCACCTTGACCATCGGCAGCATCGTCGCCAGAGCCACAACCGCGGTGGCCAGGCCCATGATCAGCATGATAGTGGGCTCCAGAGCAGCCACCGCCATCTCCAGCGCGGCCTCGAGCTCCTCCTGGAAGAGCCGCGCCACCCATTGCAGGCTGTCGCTCACCTTGCCCGACTCCTCGCCGGCTTCCACCGTGGCGATGAACGTATGGGGGAACGTCTCGGCCGCGGCCAGCGCGCCGGTAAGGTCGGAGCCCTCGCGCAGCGCCGCCACGCTGGCGGCCGAGCGCTCGAGCAGCACGGGCGAGCCACTGGCGGCGGCCGACTGCGGCACCGCCTCCAGGACCGAGAGCCCCACCTTGAGCTGCAGGGCCAGTGCCTGTGCGAAACGCGTGGCCACGACCAGCCGCCACAGACGCGTCCGGAGCAGCATACGGTCGAGCCAGAGCGCTCCTTTCGGAGTGCGGACGAAGGCGGCCATCAGGCTGGACGCGACCGCGGCCAAAAGTCCCAGCGCCGCCAGCACGCGCAGGTCGCTGGCGGCGTAGAGGACGCGAGTGAGCAGGGGCAGCTCTCCGCCCGCCATCTCGATCATCTTCAGCTGCCCTTTGAGCAGGTAGGGCGGGCCCAGAACCAGCATGACCAGGCATGCCGTCAGCAGGAAAGCGGGATAGGTCAGCGCCGAGCGCAGGCGCAGCGCGAGCGCCTGGCGACGCTCCTCGTACTCGGCCAGTTGCCGCAAGATGTCGACCAGCGAGCCGGTGCGCTCACCCACCTTGATCAGCTTGAGCTGAAAGGTCGTAAAGCTAGGACTGGCGCCCTGCAGCGCGACGGACAGCTCGGTGCCGCGCTCGAGCGAGACGCGCGCGGCCCGGCAGACGGCGCTCAGGTCGGGCTGCCCCTCCAGTACGTGCAGCGCCCGGGGCAGAGGGATGCCGGCCGCCACCATCACGCTCAGCGAGCGCAGCAAAATGGTCTGATTGCGCCCCGTCAAAGTGGATTTGTGAGTCGGCGCGGCGGTGGGCAGAGCGACCGGGACCGCCCGGCGGGGCGGCGGCGGGGGCAGAGGACGCGGGGTAGTGGGAGGCGCCGCCGGCCAGAGCACCCGCTCGAGCTCCAGGGCCAGCGTGGTGAGCCGGGCCAGCTCCTGGCGCGAAAAAGCCTCGGCCTCTCCGCAGTGGTCGGCGTACAGCAGGCCGCGCACGCGCTGTTTTTCGTCCAGCAGGGGGGCTGAGATCACCGAGCGGATCCCGGCGATGAGCGCGCTGGAGCTGCCCGCGAGATCAGGCTCGCCCTGGAGGTCGTCCGTCAGCCACGGGGTGGCCGAGCGTCGCAGCTTCTCGAGCAGGGTGAGGCTCACCGGGGCACGCTTCCAGAACTCGGTGACGTCGAGACCGGCCGACTCCTGCACGGCCATCGTTCCCGAAGCATGCTCATCGAACAAGATGAGATAGCGCTCCGCGCGCAACGCGCTCTTCATGCTCGAGAGCGCGGACGCAAACAGCCTTTGCAACCCGGAATCGGTCAGGACCCCCCCGTTCATCTTTCCTCCTTGAGGAACCGCAGCCCATCAAATCTCTACCGTAAGCCGGCCGACCTCGGCCGTCTCAGGTTGTTGAGTTCTCCGAGTCGTTTCAGGAACCCTTGAGTCGGTTTCGCTACTCTGTAACGGTGCAGGTCTGGCCCGTGCATATCCAGAGGCAGCTCAGGAAACTCTCCCCTTCCCAGGCGGAGGCTTTCGGCCAGCTCTATTCCTCCACCCGGCGGCTCGAGAAGTGGCGCGGGGCCGATCGTTTCGCCGCCAGCGACGCCTTGGAGCGCCTGCTGATCGACGGCAGGCTGACCCGCAACGTCGACAGCCAGGGAGACACGCTGCTCGACAACCTGGTCGATCTGCAGCGCAACGAGTCCATCGGCAAGACTTACCGTCGCGATCTGGTGGGCTGGACGCTGGCCCACGTCGCCTTCCCCAAGAAGAGCTTCGATCAGGTGCCCGAGAAGGGGACCTGCGCGCCGACCGTGCTGTTCTATGACATGGCGCTGGAGGCTCCGGCCGAGTTCGTGCGGGTGGTGGACGATCTCGCCAGCGACAAGCGCGAGGTGATGCTGGCCAACGGCGAGGTGATGAAGCGCGCTGCCGGCACTTTGCAGAACGGCTCGCGCGAGGGCTCCCCCGTAGAACGGATGCTGCAGGCCTCGTTGATGGGCTTCGCGCGCCCCGAGGACGGCTACTCGCTGGCGGACGACGCCTTTCGCCAGGGCGAGAATACCGGACTGTTGCCCGAGCAAGTGATCCGGGCGGTTTCGGCCCTGACCGGCAGGGAGGCACGGGCCGAGGTGATCGGGCTGGACGCCTTGCGACAGCTGGTGAAGGCCACCAACGGGCGGGCGCCCGTCGTGATCCGCTGGGACGACGATCCGGATGGCAAGCACAACTACCACATGGTGATGGTGACCGCCCTTTCCGACCAGCACGTCTACTACCGCAACCCCTGGGGCCGCCGGATGCAGGACGAGCAGGGCCAGCCAATCGGCCGTCAGGTGTTCAAGAACGGGTTTGAGCGCATGGAGCTGGACCGGTTCGAGAAACGACTCGAGTGGGCCGTCGTGCCTGCCGACTTCGAGTTCGTGCCCCAGATCGAGCCCGAGCCCAGGCCCGCCGAGCCCGTGCTGCCCGCTCGGCCGGAGCCCCCGAAGGGCTTCTTCGGTCGACTTTGGGACAGCCTCTTCAAACCCCCTGCCCCCCCAGGCGATCGAGTCGAGCCATGAACGCACAACGTTCGAGAGGACGGGCGCCCCGCGAGTCGAACGCGCGGCCCATGCCGACCGATGCCCTGGTACTGACCGAGAACCCCTATAACGCCGAGGTGGCCACCAGCCAGCTGGACGAGGCCGTGACGCCGACCGACGGCTTCTTCAAGCGCAACCATTACGAATACCCCGCCATCGAAGGGACCTGGACCGTGGACGTGGACGGGACGACGGTGTCGCTGGAGCAGATCCAGCAACATCCGTTCCGCCGTTTCGAGTCCATCATGGAGTGCGCCGGGAACGGCCGCACGCTGCTCTATCCCCTGCCTCCGGGCACGCCCTGGAACCTGGGCGCCGTCTCCAACGGAATGTGGGGCGGCACCTCGTTGCGCAACGTGCTGGGCGACACGGGCGGGGCTCTCGAGGTCGTCTTCGAGGGCGCCGACTTCGGCGACGACGGACGCGGCTTCTATGGACGCAGCCTGCCGGCGGCCGAGGCGATGCGCGAGGACGTCTTGCTGTGCTGGGAGATGAACGGCCAGCCCCTCACGCGCGAGCACGGTGGGCCGCTGCGCCTGGTGGTGCCGGGCGCCTACGGCATGGCCTCGGTCAAGTGGCTCAACCGCATCTATCGCAGCGACAAGCCCTACCAGGGCTATTACCAGGTCGAGGATTACCAGATCCACGTCCCGGGCAAGCCCAGCCGTCCCATCGGCGGCCTGCGTCCCCGCGCGCTGATCACCCGGGCCACGGCTCAGGAGGTGCGCGGTTGGGCCTGGAGCGGCACCGGCCCGGTGACCGAGGTCGAGGTCCGCGTGGGGCAGGGCTCGCTCAAGGCCGAGCTGGGCGAGGAGCGCGGTCCTTACGCCTGGCGCTCGTTCCGTTGCGCCCTCGACCTGGGACCGGGCAAGCACTGTCTGGTGGTGCTGGCGCGCGATGCCGCCGGGAATGTGCAGCCCGAGGCCCCGCAGTGGAACACCCAGGGCTACGAGAACAATTGCGCCCAAATCGTGACCGTCTAGTCGAGGTCGTCAGCCGCCTGGCTTCGACCTCCGACCTCCAGCCGTTGCTGGACTCGATCGAGCAGGCCGCGTCCGAGATGCTCCCCTGTACGCGGGCGCAAATCATGCAGTACGACGCCCTGGCCGAAGAGTTCTTCGGCGAAAGCGAGCTGAGGATCAGTGCCCGGGTTGGCGCCGAGGCCAGGGCGGCCGCGACGCAGCGCGTGATCCGAGTGAGCGAGCGGCTGGTCGTCCCCCTCATCGCGCCGGAGGGGGACCTGATGGGGGTGCTGCACGTCGATCCGCCCTCCGGTCACGAGTTCAGCGAGGAGGAGGCGGAATCGGCCCTGGTGCTGGGCGCGCTGGCGGCCATCGCGCTCAAGCGCCAGCGCTTGATGGATCAGGCGGCCGAGAAGGAGCGCCTGGAACGCGAGCTGGCGCTGGCCCGCGAGCTGGTGCGTCCCCCCAGGACCGTCGAAATCGCCGGCTTCCGGCTGGCCGGCGCGTTCCACCCGGCCCAGCACGTGGGCGGCGACGGCTACGACGTGGTTCGACTGGGCTCCGACCGGCTCGCCTTTCTGGTGGCCGATGCCAGCGGCCACGGATTGGACAGCGCCCTGGTCGCGTCGCGCTGCCGGGCCTACTTTCACGCCCTGGCCGGCTCTTGCGAGAGTCTGTCGGCTCTGGTCGTGCGGTTGAACGGTCTGCTCTTCGACGACCTGCGCTGCGAGGAGCGCTTTGTGGCCGTGAGCCTCGGCTACCTCGAGAGCGGAAAGCTCGAAGTGATGGGAGCCGGCCAGACCTGTTGCCTGTGGTTGCCTTCCGGGGGGGCGCCCGAGCTGGTGGACCCGACGGCGCCTCCACTGGGCGCCTTTCCGGAGATCGAGCCCGAGACGCGCACGTTTGCCATCGCTGAGGGCGACCAGGCGGTGTTCTTTACCGACGGGCTGCCCGACTGGCGCAACGCCGAGGGAGAGTGCTTTGGCGAAGAGCGCCTGGTGGTCGCCGCCGAGCGCTGGCGGGGCGACGCCGACCTGTCCCTGCGCCTCTACGAGAGCGCGCGCGACTTCGCTCGCCGTCCCCAGGGCGACGACGTCACCTGCCTGGTGATTCGAGCAACGCCCAGCGGTCCCTGATCCAGCGCCAGACCTGCTGGGTCACGACGCGCTGGGCGCCGAGCACGCTGACGTCACAGACCCACTCGTTCTCGGCTCGGGGCTGGACGTTGTCGATACCGATCCCGCCCTGACTGGCCATCTCCTGCAGGGGCTGACAGCGCCGCTCGACCTCCTCGGGCTCCTGGCTGTAGCGCAGCACGTCCTCGGGACTCCTGGCCAACAGGGAAGCGGCAGCCTGATAGTCCTTGCGAGTGGCCATGGCGAACAACTGCTGGATCGAGCGCCGAATCTGGACTTCGTAGTTGGGCTCCTTCTTGCGCTTGTAGGTCAGCATGATGAAGAAGACGATCAGCACCAGCGCCACCGCGGTGGTGCTGTAGATGTCGTTGGGCCAGGCCTGGTAGATGGTATCGTTGGTGTTCAAGGTTGAAAAGACTTTCCGCACTCCTGGCAGAGGAAGTAAGAGACGCGGTCGGGCCGCTTGTCATAGTAGCGAATGTTCTTGCTGATACGGTGGCAGTTGGGGCACTCCAGGCCGTCGGCCTGCAGCTTTTGGGCCCACTCCTCGGCCACCTGGTTGATCTGGCCGCACTCCTGCATCAACCGGATCTTGCGCGCCTCGACCTCGCGGGCCATCTTCTCGGCCAGCCTGAACTTGGCGTCCCAGTCGACCCTGGCCACGAGCTCCTCGAAGGTGGGAAACTTCTGCGCCAGCCCCGAGCGCTCGAGCGCCTCGCGCTCCAACGGATGGAGAGGGCCTTCGGTCAGGGGCCAGGCAACGGCCGGAAAGGTAATGGCGGTGCCGGTCGCGCGCACCCAGGCCATGGCCGAATGACGGCTGACGGTCAGATAGAGGTGATCGTCGCTGTAGATGTTGCCCCAGTAAGGGTTGTCCTCGACCCCCTGGCTGCGGCTGCGGGCGTAGTCTTCGGCGAAACGCGCCCGGTGGGGCCACGAGAGATAGCAATCCCAGTGGATCCCGGCATCGCAAAACTCCCAGAGCGGATCCTCCCGGTCGTACCAGACGCCGGAGGTGGCCATGAAATCGCGATCCTCGTCCAGCTTCTCGCCGCAGATTGCGCACGTGCTGACTCCCTGCATGATGAGCGCCATGCTCGCCCTTTCGACGCACGAGGAATGAGGCCCTGGAGTGTGAAACACCGGCCTCTATGAATCGCCCGATCACCTTCGTCTGCCTGGCCAGTTACTACAAAGGCGCCGCCTTCATGCGCGAGCTGAAGAACCAGGGCTGCCGCGTCATCCTGATCACCGAGGAGCAACTCGAGCACGAGCCCTGGCCGTTCGAGGCCATCGACGAGTTCTTCAAGATGACGGCGCTGAGAGTCCCCGACATCATCAACGCCGTCAGCTACCTGGCTCGCGAGCGGCACATCGACCGCATCGTGGCGCTGGATGACTATGACGTGGAGACCGCCGCCTCGCTGCGCGAGCACCTGCGCAGTCCCGGCATGGGCGAGACGAGGGCCCGCTACTTCCGCGACAAGCTGGCCATGCGCATGCAGGCGCGCGACGCGGGTCTGCCCGTGCCCGAGTTCGTGCACGTGCTCAACTACGAGGACGTCAAGGACTTCATGCGGCGCGTCCCGGCGCCCTGGATGCTCAAGCCGCGCTCCGAGGCGGGCGCGGTGGGCATCAAGAAGATCCATCACGAGGCCGAGCTCTGGGAAGCGTTGGCGCTGCTGGGCGACAAGCAGTCGCACTACCTGATGGAGGAGTTCCTCCCGGGCGACGTCTTCCACGTCGACTCCATCTTCTACGACCAGAAGCTGGTCTACCAGATCGCCCACCGTTACGGCGAGCCCCCGATGAAGGTCTCGCATACGGGCGGCATCTTCACCACGCGGACGATGTCCTCCAAGCACGAGGGCAAGCTGGTGAGCGAGCTCAAATCGCTCAACCGCAAGGTGGTCGAGGCGATGGGAATGGTGCGCGGCGTGACGCACGCCGAGTTCATCCGCGGCGCCGACGGCAAGCTCCATTTCCTCGAGCTGGCGGCCCGCGTGGGCGGGGCGCACATCGACGAGCTGGTCGCGGCGGCTTCGGGAATCAACCTCTGGGCCGAGTGGGCCAAGCTGGAGCTGGCCTACCTGCGCGGAGAGAGCTACCACGTTCCCCAGCACCGCAAGGATTACGCCGGCCTGGCGCTGTGCCTGGCGCGCCAGGAGTGGCCCGACCTGTCGGGCTACCACGACGCCGAGATCGTGCAGCGCATCAAGCAGCGCCACCACGCCGGCGTGATCGTCTCGTCCTCGAGCTACGACCGGGTGGACGCGTTGCTCAACGGCTACGTACCGCGCATGATGCACGATTTCCTCTCGGTGATGCCGGCCGCGGACAAGCCCTCGAATTGAATCCGTGTCCCTGTGGCACCGGACGGCCCTACGAGGGCTGTTGCGGTCGCTTTCACGACGGCCAATTTCCGAGCACGGCCGAAGAGCTGATGCGCTCTCGCTACTCGGCCTACGCGTTGGGCCTGGTCGACTACATCCTGGAGACGCAGGTGTCCGACGATCGCGCCGGAGTGGAGCGGTTTGCGCGCGAGTCCAGGTTTACCGGGCTCGAGGTGGTCGACGCGAGGGAGGACCAGGTGGAGTTCGTCGCCTCGTTCCAGGTGGGAGCCGAGCGGCACCAGCTGCGCGAGCGCTCGCGCTTCGAAAAACGGGATGGACGCTGGATCTACGTCGACGGCGTGACCCCGCGCGTGGTGCAGCGGGTGTCCGCCTCGGTGGGCCGTAACGAGCCGTGTCCTTGCGGCAGCGGTCTCAAGTACAAGAAGTGCTGCGGAGCTTAGATCCGGGTACCTGTTTTGGACTCGGCCCGGCCCTTATGCTGAGAGCATGAGTAAGAAAGCCAAACACGCCAAAATCAGCCTCGACACCGTTCGCCTCGGCGAGCACCTGCGCAAGCAGGCCAAGAAAAAGGATGACGCGCACAATGCGGCCACGCTGGAGCCGGATCACTGCGACCTGGTGACCGCGCATCCGCCGCACGGGGACGAAGAGCCCGACAGCCGCCCCGATCGCCCTTAGGTGGCTTGCTCGCCGTTGGCCGCCGCCGCGGGACGCTTCTTGCGCACCGCGATGCCGCCGACCATGATCTTGCCGGCCGACTCCTGCACGGCGGGGCCTGCGGGCTGCTCCGTCGGATCGAGCTGAGTGGCCAGGCGCTGAGGCTCGGCCAGGGATTCGGGGATGACGACGGGAGTCTCGCGCATGTGCTCGCGCAGCGACCAGTTACTGGTATCCGCCGGCTCGTCGAACTTGCCCCAGCGCTTGGGCTTGACCACATCGCCGGGCTGGGCGATGGTGCGGTTCGGGGCGGCCTCGACCGGTTTGCCGGACCAGGTCGTCGGGATCAGCAGCTCGGCCGGGGTGCGGTTGACGATGGCGCGGCGGGCTCCCACGGCCTGCTTCTCGACCATGAACACATATTCGAAGCTGACCGCGCCGCCCCCGGCCGGAATCGGGAGGCGCTGCGGGTTGCCGGTCTTGATGGCGTTCTCCCAGCCGGTCAGCTGGCTCTCGAACTCACGGGCCTGGCCCTTCTGATGATGGGCGTAGGCGATGCCGGCCACAGCGGCGGCCGCGCCGCCCACGGCGCCCACCCAGCCCAGCTTGGCGAACCACAGGGCGGCTCCCAGCCCCACTCCACCCACGGCGGAGGCGATCTGGACTCTGGTCATCTTGGAGCAGAAAGCGTTGACGTTCTGGTGAATGGCGGCGGTATCCTCGCCCTGCCAGCGCTGCATGCCCTGAAGCACGGTGTCGCAATCGCGAATGACGTTCGCAGTTCCGGGCGGGTGGTTGTAGGGGTGCAACACCGCCTCATCCACGATCATCTGCTGCGAGTTGTCGCCCAGCAGGCGCACCGAGCCCTGGTCGGCCAGCGGCACGAGGTTGCCCGGTTGGCACGCAGTCTTGCACTGCTCGGCAAACGCCTTGACCGCCACCGAGCGAACCGACCCATTCGAACTCAGCATGTTCACTTGCATGGTCCGAGTTTACAAAATGGTCATGAAAAACTTATGAAGACTTTTTTTGCCTGCGCACCATGACGAGGAAGACGGCGTAGAGGGCGCACATGAGGAAGACCAGGCCCAGGACGTAGTTCATCTGGGCTTTCAGGGCGAGCTTCATCGACTCGGGATCTTGCAGCATCTCGGGGGTGATGACGCGGGGGCCGAACCAGGCCAGCACCGAGCACCAGATGAAGGCGCCCACACTGGTCAGGAGCGAGAAGTAGCCGAACCGCATGCGCACCAGTCCGGCGGGAATCGAGACCAGGTGGCGGGCCACCGGCAACAGGCGGGCGAGGAAGACGCCGGGGCCGCCGTAGGCGTCCATCCAGGTCTCGGCCAGGTCGAGCTTCTTCTCCGACATGAAGAAGTAGCGCCCGTAGCGCTTGATGATGGGTCGTCCCAGCAGGCGGCTCACCCAGTACATGGCGGCCGACCCGAGCCAGGAGCCGAACGTCCCGGCCAGGATGACGCCAAACGGGCTCATCTTGCCCTGGGAGGCCCAGTAGGCGGCTGGAGGGATGATGATCTCGGACGGGATGGGGATCACCGTGCTCTCGAGGGCCATCAAGAGGATGATCCCCAGATAGCCCCAGGATCCGAGGACTTGCATCACCCAAACGAAAAGCCCGTGCATCCGGACATTCTACGCGCGGGGCAGAAAAAAAGTCAAGCTGACAGGGTCTTCCTCCCGGGCGGTGAACGGCAAGCTCGTGAAACGTCGCACTTTTCTCCTCGCTCTCAGCGCGCTCACCTGCGCCTCTGCACTGCCCAATGTCGCCGTGGCCGCCGCGCCCGCCAACCTCCTGCTCGAGCCCTGGGCCGGGCCCTACGGAGGCGTGCCGCCGTTCGGCAAAGTGGAGCTGGCGCAGTTCTCCCCCGCCTTCGTGGCCGCCATCGACCAGTACCGGGCCGAGATCAAGGCCATCGCCGACAACCCCGAGCCCCCGACGTTCGAGAACACGCTGGCGGCGCTCGAGGGAAGCGGGCGCACCTACTGGCGGGTCGCCAACCTGTTTTGGGTCTATACCGGCACGATGGGCAACCAGGACTATCAGGCGCTCGAGCTGGAGTGGAGCCCCAAGCTGACGGCGTTCAGCGACGAGATCATCCAGAACGGCAAGTTGTTCGCGCGCATCGAGGCGGTGTACAACGACCGCGCCAGACTTCAGCCCGAGCAGCAACGGCTGGCCCAGGTCCAGTACGACCAGTTCGTCCTGGCCGGCGCCAAGCTCGATCCTCAAGCCAAGAAGGAGATGGCCGATCTCAACGTCCGCCTCACCACGCTCTACACCCAGTTCGCCCAGAACCAGCTGCACGACGAGGAGCAGCACCTCACGGTGGACTCCCTCGCAGAGCTGAAAGGCCTTCCCCAGACCCTGATCGAGGGAGCTGCCGCCAACGGCAAGTGGTCCTTCCCCATCACCCGCTCGGCCATGGAGCCGATCCTCACCTATTGTGACAACCGGCCCCTGCGCGAGAAGGCGTTCCGCCTCTGGAGCATGCGCGGGGACAACCCGGGCAAGTATGACAACAACCCGCTGATGACCGAGATCCTCCAGCTGCGCGCCCGTAAGGCCCGGTTGCTCGGCTTCCCGACGTTCGCGCACTGGCGCCTGCAAAACACCATGGCCAAGACCCCCGACCGCGCCATGGACCTGATGATGAAGGTCTGGCCGCACGCCGTGGCCCGGGCCAAAGAGGAAGTCGCGGACATGTCGAGGCTGGCGGGCTTCCCCATCGAGGCCTGGGACTACCGCTACTACGCCGAGAAAGTGCGCAAGGAGAAGTATGACCTCGATGAGGCCGAGATCAAGCCTTACCTGCAGCTCGACAACCTGAAGGAGGGCCTGTTCTGGGCTTCCGGCCAGCTCTACGGCTTCGAGTACAAGAAGCTCTCCGGGCTGCCCATCGTGGTGCCCACGATGCAGGTCTACGAGGTGGTGCGCGACGGGCAGCACGTCGGCCTCTGGTACTTCGACCCCTACGCTCGCGCGGGCAAGCGCTCGGGGGCCTGGATGAGCGAGTATCGCACCCAGGAGAACTTTCAGAAGCCGGTCACGCCGATCGTGTCCAACAACTCCAACTTCCTCCAGGCCAAAGCCGGGCAGCCGGTTACGATGTCCTGGGACGATGCCGACACGATGTTCCACGAGTTCGGCCACGCGCTGCACGGCCTCAACAGCGCGGTGCACTATCCGACCCTGGCGGGCACCAACGTGGCCCGCGACTACGTGGAGTTTCCGTCCCAGCTCAACGAGCACTGGCTCTCCACGCCCGAGGTGCTGAATCGCTTCGCGCTGCACGCCGAGACGGGCAAGCCGATGCCCCCCGAGCTGGTGGCCAAGATCAAGAAGGCGGCCACGTTCAACCAGGGCTTCTTCACGGTGGAGGCGCTGGCGTCGGCCATCCTGGACATGAAGCTGCACCTGGCCCAGGGCCCGATCAACCCCCGCGAGTTCGAGACGCGCGAGCTGGCCGCGCTGGGGATGCCCAAAGAGATCATCATGCGGCACCGCCTCCCCCACTTCGGCCACATCTTCTCGGACGAATACTACGCCGCGGGCTACTACAGCTACATCTGGTCGGACGTGCTCAACCAGGACGCGTTCGAGGCCTTCCTCGAGGCCGGCGGTCCCTACGACAAAGGCGTGGCCAGGAAGCTGCACGACTGCATCATGTCCGTGGGCAACACGATCGACCCGGCGGTGCAGTACCGCAACTTCCGGGGGCGCGACCCGGACATCCAGGCCCTGCTGAAGGCGCGCGGGTTCACGTCCTGAGATGGTAGCCCTGGTCACGGGCTCCACCAGCGGCATCGGGTGGGCCATGCTCAAAGCGCTGGCCATGCAGGGACACGACGTGATGCTGAGCGGCATGATCCACCCGGGGGGTCTGGCCGCCCTGCAGGGCGAGCTCGACTCGTTCGGGGTGCGCCACGGCTATTCCGAGCACGATCTGCGCAAGCCCGCCGAGATCGAGGCTTTGCTCGAGCAGACCGCCGCCGAGCTGCGCGACCCGGCCATCCTGGTGAACAACGCCGGGGTGCAGTTCACCGCGCCGGTCGAGGAG
>JBDHVW010000047.1:0-60993 GCA_039809865.1 Vulcanimicrobiota bacterium | reverse complement strand
GCTCCTCGACGACCTCCTGACCGGACTCGAGGACCTGCTCCTCGACGACCTCCTCGCCGGACTCGAGGACCTGCTCCTCGACGATCTCCTCGCCGGACTCGAGGACCTGCTCCTCGACGATCTCCTCGCCGGACTCGAGGACCTGCTCCTCGACGACCTCCTCGCCGGACTCGAGGACCTGCTCCTCGACGACCTCCTGACCGGACTCGAGGACCTGCTCCTCGACGACCTCCTCGCCGGACTCGAGGACCTGCTCCTCGACGATCTCCTCGCCGGACTCGAGGACCTGCTCCTCGACGACCTCCTCGCCGGACTCGAGGACCTGCTCCTCGACGATCTCCTCGCCGGACTCGAGGACCTGCTCCTCGACGACCTCCTCGCTCGACTCGACGACCGGCTCGGGCGCGGGCTTACTCAGCTCGACCAGCAGCGCTTCGGCGGGCGGGTAGCCCGGATAACGGCGCGCGAACGGGCTGAACGGCTCGATGCTGCCCAGACCGCGCGACCACGACTCCACCAGGTGCCAGATGCGGTTGGGGTCGGGCACCGCTTCCACCAGGCGCGCCACCACGGCCGCCGCGGCAGCAGGCTGCTTCTGGGCCACGGCCAGGTGACCGGTCTCCTCGACGAGGGGCAGCGCTCCCGGTTGCATCTCCATGGCCTGGTCCAGGAAGTCCTGGGCCATCTCGAGCTCGCCGCGGAGCCGGGAGACCTGGGCCAGGCCGAGCAACGTCCCCAGGTGCCTGGGCTGGATCTTCAAGGCGGCCCGGAAGCAGGCAAAGGCCTCTTCGAGCTTGTGCTGGCGCAGGAAGACTTGTCCCAGCGCCCACTGCGCCTGGGCCTGGTCGGGTCGCAGGCGGACCGCGCTCGACAAAGCCTTCCACGCTTCCTCGTAACGCCCCAGCTCGAGGAAGGCCATCCCGGCCTGGAGCTGCAGCTCGAAACTGGCCGGGTGCTGAGCCCCGGCGCGCATGGCCAGCTCGCGGGCCTGGTCGACCCGGTTGCCCCGCGCCAGGATTGCCAGACGCGCCACCACGTAGCGCGGCTCGCCCGGCTCGAGATTGGCGGCCTGCTCCAGGCTGTGCAACGCGTCCTCGAACTGGCCCCCGCGGGCCTGGACCTCCGCCAGCGAGCCCCAGACGGCGTGGTTCTTGGTGTCCATCGCCAGAACGCGCTGGTAGGCGTCCAGGGCGCGCGAGAGATTGTCGCTCTCCTCGGCCGCCTTGGCGACCTTCATCCAGTTCTGCGGATCGTCCGGATTGCGTTCCGCCTGGCGGACCAGCGTGGCCAGCGCCTTTTCGGGCTGCCCCACCTGCAAGAAAACCTCGGCCTGCTCGGCCTCGATCTCGCTGTCGCCTGGACGGGCCTCCAGCGCGCGCCCATAGACCTCGAGCGCCTGCTCGAACTGGTACTGCGCCCGGTGGCATCGCGCCAGTCCCAGCAGCGCTCCGGGGTGGCCCGGCGCGAGCTTGAGGGCCGACTCGAAACCCTGCACCGCGTTCTGAAAACGTCCCTGGCGCAACGCCAGATCGGCCAGCGAGAGGCGATATTCGGGGATGCCCGGGTCGAGGGCGCAGGCCTTCTCGAGATGGCGCTGGGCGGGCCCACCCGAGCCCATCCGATCGTAGGCCAGACCCAGCTCATGCTGGAGGTTGGGCTCGTTGGAGCGGCCGCGCACCAGCTGCTGGAGCTCTTTGACCGCCGTGTCGTAGCGGCCCTGCAGCATGGCGATCTTGGCCGTCATATAGGCCGCGTCCCAGTTGTCCGGATGGAGCTGGATGACCATGCCCACCGCCGTCTGGGCGCGATCGAGCTTGCCAAAGGCCTTCAGAGCTCGGGCGAGTTGCAGGTGGACCGGCGCCGAGTTGGGCTCTACCGTCGTTTCCCACTCGAAGACTTTGATAGCCCAGTCCACGCGCTTTCCGAGATCGGACTCGGGGTCGACGTCCCCGATCTTGGGGTTGATCTCGCTCGCCTTCTCGAGGTCGGCCAGCGCCAGCTTGTACTCCGAGTCGCGCACCCGGGCCAGGCCCTTGTAAAGATAGGCCAAGGCGTTGTCGGGCTCGCGGTCGATGACGTCCTGGTAAATCCCGACGGCCTCTTCGACCCGGCCCTCGTTCTCGTGCTGAAGCCCTTGCTCCAGCAGGGCCGCGGAATCGCTCATCCGCGAGAGATTCCTTCAAGTCGCAGCTCCACCCTTCTTGACATCGGATTGCCACTCGTGCGTTATATGCTTTGCTGCGCAAAGTTGTTTGTGAAAGTAGGAGGAACGATGCGGATCAAGTCCCTGTTGGCGTGCGCCTCCGTGGCGCTGGGATTCCTGGCTGAGACGGCCCTGTGGAACCATCGAGCCGGGCCCGGTTGGCTCGTGTTCACGGTGCTCACCCTGCTCCTCATCCTGGAGCTGAAGAGGCGACTGGAGCGCGCCTCCGGCGTTTGGGTCTGGCTCCTGTGGGGCTCCACTCTGGCTTTCTCGGCGGCGTTGGCTCTCTATGACGGGGCCGTCCTGCACGCGGTGGCGCCCTGGCTGGCGGGCGTGACCCTGAGCCTGGCGGTCTACTGGAGCCTGGCCGGTCCGAGCCGGATGGAGGCCTTCGGTGCCCCCGGCTGGCTGCTGCGCTGGGCGGATTTCCCTTTCATGGTGCGAGAGTCCGGCGGAAGCCTGCGGGCCGTGCCATGCTGGACCAAGATCCTCCAGGGCCTGGTGCTGGCAGTTCCGATGGTGCTGCTGTTCGGTGGGCTCTTCCTGATGGCCGACCCCAACTACGAGCGGCAGCTGAGCCAGGCGGGCGTGAATGCCGGCCCGGTCCTCCGCGCCCTCCTTTTCGCCTTCCTGTTGCTGGGCGGGCTGCACCACTACGTCCTGCGCGCCGGCGCGGGCGAGAAGCCCGCTCCGTTCTGGCAGGCCGACCCGACCATCCTGGGCGTGGCGCTCGTCTGCCTCAATGCCCTGTTTGCGAGCTTTCTGGCGGTGCAGGCCGAGCATCTCTTCCAGGTCGACGTCCACCCCGGTCGGGTCGCCGAGTATGCCCGCAGCGGCTTCTTCGAGCTGGTGACCGCGACGCTGCTGGTCCTGGGCCTCGTGATGGCCGCCTACGCGATGCTCTACCGCCGCAACCAGGCGGGCTGGGCTCTGGGGGCGATGGCTTTGCTCATCCTGCAAACCTTCGGGCTGGCTGGCTCGGCCGTGCACCGGATGTCGCTCTACATCCAGAGCTGGGGCCTCACGCTGACGCGCACCTACGTCGAGATGGCCCTGATGGGGATCTGTCTTTCGTTGCTGCTGGTGCTGGCGGCCCTGGTGCGCCGTCCCGAGCTTCCCTGGCTCACGGCGCGACTCTTGATGCTGGGGCTGCTGATGCTGGCGGGCGCGGGACTGGTGGACGTGGAGCGCCTCGTGGCCGAGGTCAACGTGCGCCGTCCCAACGTGGATCGGGCTTACCTGGCCACGCTCTCGGCGGACGCCATCCCGGCGGTCGATCCCGAGACTGCGGCGCTCATCCGGGCCCACCTGGAGCCGCTCGACTGGCGCACCGTCAACCTGAGCCGCGTCCGGGACCAGATAAAGCTCTCCTCAGGCACCAGGAGGTAGAATGTTTTTCAACGAATTCCCAGCCGGTGACCGACGCCCTGCAAACCCTTCTCCTCGGCATCATCGAGGGAGTGACCGAATTTCTGCCCATCTCCAGCACCGGCCATCTGCTGATCGCCGAGAAACTCGGCCTGGGCATGCGCTCCGAGTTGTTCAACGTGGTGATTCAGGCGGGGGCCATCCTGGCGGTGGTGTTCATCTATCGCGAGCGACTCTGGTCCTTGTTACGCGATTTCTCCAAACCGGAGAACCGAGACTATTCGCTCAAGCTGATGACCTCGTTCCTGATCACGGCCGTCCTGGGGCTGGTGGTGAAGAAGCTGGGCTTCGAGCTGCCGGACGAGCTGACGCCGATCGCTCTCGCGCTCATCGTCGGTGGTATCTGGATGCTGGTCGCCGAGGCCGTGGCGTCCCGCCAGGAGCCGTCCACCAGGATTACCTGGACGGTGGCGATCGTGGTGGGCCTGGCCCAGGTGGTGGCCGGCATCTTCCCTGGCACGAGCCGCTCGGCCGCGACCATCTTCGCGGCGATGCTGTGCGGCACTTCCGACCGCGAGGCCGCCACGGAGTATGCCTTCCTGGTGGGCATCCCGACCATGTTCGCGGCCAGCGGCTACGAGCTGCTCAAGCAGGTCAAGCACGGCGTCGGTGGCGAGAACTGGGGCGGCGTCGCGGTCGCCTTCGTCGCCTCCACGGTCACCGCGTTCATCGCGGTCAAGTGGCTGCTCAAGTACATCCAGACCCACAAGTTCACCCCCTTCGCCCTCTACCGCCTCGTGGCGGGCGTGCTGTTGCTGTTGCTGGTCCGTTAGGCACGTGCGAGAGCTGTGAGGATTCTCGGGATCAACGCCGCCTATCACGAGTCCTGCGCCGCGCTCGTGGTGGATGGGGAGATCGTGCTGGCGGTCGAGGAGGAGCGGCTCAGCCGGCGCAAGCATGGGAAAGAGGCGCGGGTCGACAATCCGGACGAGTTGCCTTCGCAGGCCATCGCGCTTTGCCTGGAGCACGGCCCCCCGGACGGGATCGCCTACAGCTTCGAGCCGGGCAAGCGCAAAGTGGGGGGCGATCCTTATCCCCTGCCGGCGGGCAGTTGGGGCACTCCCGAGGGCGAGGCGCAGTTCGAAGCCTCACTCCAGCGGGTGCAGGCCGATTTTCTGAGCCACCACCTGTGCCACGCCGCCAGCGCCTTTTACCCATCGCCGTTCGAACAGGCCGCGGTGCTGGTCATCGATGGCATCGGAGAGCACGCTACCGCCTGGATCGGGAAAGGCGAAGGCGACAGGCTGACGCTGCTGGAGGAGATCCCTTATCCGCACTCGCTCGGCTTCGTGTGGGAGCGGGTGGCGGTCTATATGGGATTCTCGGAGTACGACGCGCCCAAGGTAATGGGCCTGGCGGCCTATGGAGACGCCACGAAGGTGGATCTTGAACCGCTGCTCCGGCTCACCGCCACGGCCTTCGAGGTGGACAACACCATCGCACGCTTCCGGAGTGGCGACGTGCAGGGGCTGGAGCGCCTCTTCGGCCCCCGCTGGCAACCCGGTGACGACCACCTGAGCTATGCCAACCTGGCCGCGGCGTTGCAGAAACGCACCGAGGAGATCGTCCTGCACCTGGCGCGCCGGGCGCGCGCACTGAGCGGCTGCGAGCCGCTGGCTTACGCAGGCGGGGTGGCCCTCAACTGCGTGGCCAACGGCCTGCTCGAGAAAGAAGGCCCGCTCTACATCCCGGGCGCGGCCCACGACGCCGGCACCGCCATCGGCGCCGCGCTCGAGCTGAGTCACCGCCGAGGAGTGCCAAGACGCAAGAATCAGCTCTCTCCTTTCCTGGGTCCGGCCTACGTCTGCGATCAAGGCACACCGGTCGACGACCCCGCCAGGGAGGCCGCCGAAGCCATCAGCAACGGACTGCTGGTCGGCTGGTTCCAGGGCCGCCTCGAATTGGGACCGCGCGCCCTGGGCCACCGCTCGCTCCTGGCCGACCCGCGCAAACGCGACCTGCGTCAGATCCTCAACGACCGCGTCAAGCATCGCGAGCCGTTCCGCCCCTTCGCGGCGGCCGTTCTGGAGGAGCACGCCCACGACTGGTTCGAGCTCCCCGAGGGCAACAGCCCCACCCGCGAACTGATGCTGCTGGCTTATCCCGTTCAGCTCGAGAAGCGCGACCTCATCCCCGCCGTGGTCCACCACGACGGCACCTGCCGTATCCAAACGGTGACGAGAGCCTCGGACCCGCTCTTCCACCAGCTCCTTTCAGAATTCCACGCCCGCACCGGAGTGCCGCTCGTTCTCAACACCAGCTTCAACGACTCCGAGCCCATCGTCTGCAGCCCCGACGACGCCATCAAAACTTACCGTCGCTCGGGTCTCGACCTCCTCTTCGTGGGCAACCGCAAGCTATGAAAACGATCGCGCCCCCCGAGAGCGAGCGCTTCCTCCCCGTCCACGACGCCTACGGGCCGCGCCTGGCGCTGGTCTTCGGCAACCAGGCGCCCGGGGGCCAGTGTCCCTACTTTGCGGCCGGACGCTGCCACCACTGCGACATCGGCGCCGGAGAAGGGCGCCGTTTCACCACGCAAGAGAACCTGGAACGGCTGGCCTGGTTCCAAAACCACTATGCCGACGTATGGCCGGACATCGCCCACCTGGTGCTCTACAACTCCGGCTCCACGCTGAACCCCGTGGAGCTGGCCCCCGAGGTGCTGGACGCGGTGGTGGCCTGGGCCCGCACCCTGCCGCGCCTGCAGTTGATCTCGGTCGACTCCCGCGAAGCCTTCGTCAAGAGCGCCCGTTTGGAAGAGCTGAAGGTCCGCCCCATTCTGGGTCTGGAGAGCGCCCGCGAGTCCGTGCGCAACGAGGCTCTCGACAAGCGGATGAGTGATGCGGCTATCCGAAAGGCTTTCCGTGAAGCCGCCAGGGCCGGTTGCGGGATGGACTGCAACGTGGTCATCGCCGGCCCCGGCACCACGGGCGACGGGGTGGCCGACGCGGTCGAGACGGCTCGTTTCGCCTTCGCTCTGGGGGACGAGGTGGGCGTGACGGTGGATCTGAACCTGCACCCTTATTACCCCAGCAAACGGGGTCGCCTGCGCTTCCCGAAGCACGGCCGCTGCCCCCTGCCCGTGGCCATCCGCGCCGTGGAGGCCATCGCCGCCCTCCGACAGCCGGGCTCCAAACTTTTCATCGGTTGGCAGGATGAAGGCCACGACCAGGACCAGCACGTCCGCGAGCTGGAGCTGGAGATCATCCGGACGCCCTTCGACCAGTTCAATCGCACGCAGGACCCGGCCCTGTTACGGGATTAGATATTACCTTTTTGTTTCCAGGATAGTCGCTGGCGGAAGGATCTGGGCGGTTCATTTTGGATCGGCGCCCGATCGGCCGGCTAGGCTGAACCCATGAAGATCAACCCGCGCCCGACCTTCCCCAACAAGTTTCCCAAGCTACGCTCACGGAAGGGTTTGCCCGAAGATTCCGTCGCCCTGAGACTGAGCGGCGATGCGCTCGGCATCGGAATGGCCAGTCTCGGATTCGGGCACATGATCGCTCCGATGGTGGATGGCCGATTCGAATTCGCACTCCTGGGACCGGCTCTTCTCCTGGCCGGCACGCTGGTCAGTTTCTTGCCCCACCTTCTTCCCGTCCCGGAGGTTTCGCCCGATCCCCAGCCCTGGCGCGAGCCTCCCGGAGCGGAGAAGCGGGCCGCTTGCGTGGCTGCCGGGGACGAAATCAAGGACCTCAGCCAGGAGTTGGGACGACCCGTGCCGCCCAACGTGGAGGACTGGACCCGCCTCTATCGCGAGGGACCGGCCCAACTGGCCGAAACCCACCGTCAGGAGGATGAGCTGGCAGCTCGGGCGTCCACTTCTCTACTGCCTGCCAATCTGTCCGTCGAGGAGCGCAACGCGGCCTTGTTCTCGATGATGGGGGCCATGGTGGTCCTCGCCGTCGGTTGCCTGGCGGCTCCCTCTGGCCCCGGAGTCCCCATCCTCGGCCTGATCGGGGTCATGGCGGGAAGCGTCGGGATGGGCACTCTGTGCGAAGGGGATGCCCAGACCAGACTAAACGAGGCCCACGCGCTCTGGCCGGCCAGAAATCAGCTCAAGAGGGAAGCCGAGCGGCTCGAAGACCTGCTCGGGCCGTTCCATCTCGACCAGAACAGAGAAGCGCTCACGGGACTGGCCGCGAGCCTCCGGCAAGAAGTCGAGCTCAAGCGGTTGGCCAGCGGCGGTCAGCGCGCCAGGTCGGTGGAGGAACATTCGAGCGCGGTCAGTATCGGCGGGGTGCGCTTGAAAAAGAGGCGCTAGTTGTCGGTGTATTTGGGCGCCGGTTTCGAGATCAGCGGGGCCACCAGGCCGGCCACGCGCTCGAGCTCGTTCTCGGCCGCCCGCTTCGAGACGCGCCACTTCTCCAGCCTGGCCCGCACCTCGTCTTGCTCGGCGCGCAGCTTGGCGGCTCTGGCCTGCAGCTCGGAGGCCTGGAGCTCGAGCTCGGTGGCCTGGCGGCTCGATTCCGTCACGAAGGCCTCCACCTTGGCCTCCAGATGCTGCTCGAACATGTCCAGCGCCTGGTCGCGTTTAAAGCCGTCTTCCAGCAGCGAGTCGGGGGCGACCTTGTGCTCTGCCAGCACCAGCGCCAGGTCGTCGCCCGGCTTGAGCTCGCGGCCCAACCGCTCCAGCGTCCAGCCGTGCTCGGGAAGGGATACCTTGGCCGCCGTATAGATCTGCTCCGGGGTCGCCTCCAGCCCCAGCCGGGCCGACGCCTGTCCCGAGGCGATTTCCTGGGCCGCTTCAGCCCTCGCCGCCCGGAGCGACTCGAGGGAAACGGTGCGCTTCTCGTATTTCTTCTCGGGGGCTTTCTCGGCGGCGCCCGGCTTCTTCTCGTCGTCTACGCCGTCCGACCAGAGCCCGAGCTTCTCCAGCAGTCGTCCCAGCTTCACTGGATGTTGAGCTCCACTTTCAGCACCGCGATGCGGCGGTCCAGCTCCTCGGGGGGGATGCTTTTGTAGCGATCCGACAGGAACACCGTATCGGTACACTCCTTGACCGCGATCAGGTCCATGTATTCCAGATTCTTTACGTGCGGCAGCGGACGATACTCCGCCACCACCTGGGCCAGGATCTCCTTGAGCGGCTTCTTGTCGGGCGCATCGCCCTGCAACTCGTAAACGCGCATGGCGCGCACGATGACCGTCTCCATCTCGTTGCCGCCCAGGTCCACGCCCGGAGGCAGCGTCGGCAGGTCCTCGCGCGAGAGAGGCAGCTTGATCTTGCGCGCCATCGACTCGAACAGCGCGGCCCGCTCTTCGTCGTTCTGCGGGGGGAACAGGGGGATATGCACGTCCAGGCGCCCCGGGCGTTTCAGGTCGACCTCCAGCAGGTCGGGGCGCGAGGTCGCGAAGACCCAAACGATGCGCCCGCGGTTGGCCGTGTTGCTCATCTCCTGGGCGAACATGCCGTAGATGCGGCCTGACAGCCCGTTGTCCGAGTCGCCCGAGGAGCGCTTGCCGGCCATCTGGTCGGCCTCGTCCACGAACACCACCACCTGGCCCAGCGCTTTCAGCACCGTGAAGATCTTCTCGAGGTTGGACTCGGTGTTGCCCATCCACTTGTCCCGGAAGTTCTTGAACACCACGAACGGCACGCCCACCTCGCCGGCCCAGCAGTTCGTGAGCCAGGTCTTCCCGGTGCCGATGCGCCCGGTCATCAGGTAGCCCATCGGGACGGCGGTGAACTTCCCTTCGCGCAGCAGCCGCGCGTCCTCGCGCAGCCACTTCTTGGCGCCGTCGCAGCCGGAGACGTTGTCCAGTGTCAGCTTGCTCTCCACGAACTCGAGCAACCCGGCGCATTCCTTCTCGATGAGCTCTTTCTTAATTTTCGAAAGGTAGTCCGAGGTCAGCTTCTTGCCGTTCTTCACGGCCAGCGCCACCATGTGGTGCAGCGAAACGCGCGTGAGCCCGACGACCTTCTTGGCCATCACCTCGACGGGCACTTCCAGCGAGGGCGTCATCTCCGGATACTGGGTGGCCAGATACTGCAGGTATTCCAGGCACTCTTCCTCGGTGGGCAGGCTGACCTTCACCTTGTGGTTGTAAGGATTCTCCACCAGCGTGCGCGACAGGCCCGCCAGCGACTCGGTGATCAGCACGGTGGCCACCTGGGCGCCCAGCAGGTTGGGATCGGCGGCCCAGTCCAGCAGGCGGATGAGCGTCTCGGTGTTCTTGTCGGCCGGCGCGCCGCCCGTTTCGGGCACCACGAACTGGACGTAGTCCATGATGACGCAGGTGCGCAGCGGGTCACGCTTCGCCTGGCCGCTCTCGATCACGGTCCGTTGCAACGAGTAGCGCAGGAACGTGTCCAGCAGCTCCATGGCCGCCCCCAGCTCGCGGGGGAGCCGGCTGGAGGCGTAATTGGACTGGGTCCAGTCGTCCATCATCTTGAGAAACTTGAAGAACGCCTCTTGCCCGCGCAGCGCTTTCAGGCCCGCGCCGCGACTGTAGTAGAGCACCACGTCGAACTTGGCGAACAGCACTTCGGCCAGGTAATCTTTCAGCGCGTAGAATTTCGGTCCGTCTTCAGAGGCGTGGCTGACCAGGTCGTGCACGTTGCCGTAGATGACGAACTGGCTCATCGTGCCGGCCCGGAATACCTCGCGCATGCCCTGGACCCAGGCAGGGTAGCTCTCGGTTTTCAACATCAGCCCTCCACCTGGAACGTCGGCGGAGCGGTCTCCAGGTCGTCTTGAATCGGACCCAGGATCTCGGCGTTGGCCTTCATCCACTCATGGGTCTGGGTAAAAGAGCCCATCACGTCGTCCACGCGCTCGGTGAGGGCGCCCGCATCCTTGTTCAGCACGGCTTCCTGCACCATCAGCGCCACCTGCTGCTCGATACGCAGCAGCTCGGCCTGGATGAACTGGGCCTGGTTGCCCGCCGATTCGAGGTTCTCCAGGCGCTTCTTGGCGATCTCGAGGGTCGACTTGAGCGACTGGGCGATCTTCTCTCGGGCCGGGTCGGCGGCGGCGGCGTCGTATTCTTTCTGGTAGCTGGCGATCTCGCTCTCGATCTGGCGCCGGGGGGCGGCCTTCACGTGCATCTCCAGCATCTGCGAGGAGACCAGCAGCTTGAGGAACACCCACAGCAGGCGGTTCACGCCGTCCACCACGGCCTGGGAGGCCGGGCCCTGGTTCTGCCCCATCCGGAACAGCTGGCCGCAACTTTTCTCAAGCGCCAGGTAGCGCTGCTGGCGCTCATGCGAGAGGCCGCCCAGCATGGCGCGCTTCTTGGCCAGGTAGTCGCCGCTGGCCTCGGCCTGCTGGATGGCTTCCATCCATTTGCGGAAGCGCGGGTCATGAGCGACCAGGAAGAGGTAGGCGACCTCCAGACCGGCTCCGATCAGGAGGAATCCGGGGTTGACCAGCCCGGCCACGCCCACGCCCAGGCAGTACAGCCAGTTGACCGGCACGTTGCCCAGCCCCTTGATGTTGGGCCTGGCGTTGAAAGCGCCTTTCAGGTAGTCCCAGAAGCCTAGAGGTTTCTTGCCGTCAGCCATTATGGATTCACCCGCTGAAACTCGTGCGTCACCAGTTGCACGGCCTCCTTGAAGTCGGAGTGCTCTTGCGCGCTGAGCGGGTCCTCGCCCCGCTTGGGAGGCAGCGCGTCGGTGATCTCCACCTCCAGGCGTCCCGGGTTGGAGGCGAAGATCCAGACCCGGTCAGCCAGGTAGACGGCTTCGGCGATGGAGTGGGTGACCAGGAAGACGGTCGCCTCCACCTCATGCCAGAGCTCCACCGTGAGACGCTGCATCTCGATGCGGGTGGGCTCGTCCAGGGCTGAGAACGGCTCATCCATCAAGATGATCCGGGGCGCCAGCACCAGGCTCCGCGCCAGAGCGACGCGCTGCTGCTGACCGCCGGACAATTGGCGCGGATACTTATTCTCATGCCCGCCGAGGCCTACCTTTTTTATCCACTGCATGGCCATGTCGGTGCGGTTCTCGGGTTTGCCACGGTTGCAGGCGTTCAATCCGAACTTGACGTTGTCCAGCACGGTCAGGTGGGGAAAGGAGCTGTACTTCTGAAAGACCATCCCTCGGTCGGGCCCGGGGCCGGTCACCGGCTTGCCAAAGACCAGCACCTCGCCCTGAGTCGGAGGCACGTAGCCGCGGAAACCAGCGATGAGGTTGAGGATGGTCGACTTGCCGCAGCCGGAGGGGCCCAGCATCGTGATCAGCTCGCCCTTCTTCTCCAGGTCCTCCACCGCAAAGTTGAGGTCGGTGACGGCCATGTACTCGCGGGGCGTGCCGATGTTGAAGATCTGGCGGACGTTCTTGAACTCGACGACGTTGGGACGCGTGCTCACAGGTAGCGATAGGGGAACAGCGCGCGGCCGATCCGTTCCAGGATGCGGTCGGCCACGAAACCGACCGCCAGGATGATGAAGGCGGGCACGTACATCAGCACCTTATCGAAGCGATAGGCCGCGTTGAAGACGTAGCCCAGGCCGCCCGTATCGGGATCGGCGGCCAGCCCCTCGGCCACCAGAATCCAGGTCCAGGCCACGCCAAAGCTCAGCCGGATGGCCGTGTAGATGTCGGGAGCCGCGATGGGGAAGAGCACCTTCAGAACCAGGCCCGGCCCCTTCGCGCCCAGGGTCATGGCGGTGTTGAGGAACATCTCGTCGACCTCGTCCACGGCTTTTACGATGAGCGGTAGCATGTAGACGAAGCTGGCGATGGCCAGGAACAGGACTTTCTGCCAGTCTCCGCCGAGGGGCGCAAACCAGACGAAGGAGAGGGGCACGATGATGATCAGCGGTAGATAGCCTGCGATAATGTTGAGCGGCTCGAAGAAGGCGCGGATCGGCCCGTAAGCCCCCATCAGGAGGCCCAGAGGCACGACCAGAATCACCGCAATGGTCGTGGACTTGAGCACCCGCACCAGCGAGATTCCCAGGTGGCGCTGGATGCCTCCCGGGAAGCGGAGGCTGTCCTTGGTGAGCGCCGGGATGCTCTCCATGACCTCGCCCGGGGAGGGGATGAGCACTGGCGAGACGATGCGGTCCTCGGGCGCTCCGCGGGTGACGAACCACCACGCGAACAGGATGAGCAAGACATAGACCGCCCCCAGGCCCAAGGCCACGAGCCTGGGGGTCGGTCGCCGGATCTCGAAGAGCTCGGAGAGCTTCAGGGCGCGGCCTCGACCTGATAGACCGAGATTTCGACGCGACGGTTCTTGAAGTGGTTGTCGGGGTCAGCCGGGTCGGCGGGTTTGTCCCAGCCCATTCCCTCGACCACGAACTTGTTGGGGTCGAACTTGCCCTTCTTGACCATCTCGGCTTTGACGGCCTCAGCGCGCTCCTTGCTCAGGCGCTTGACCTGAGCCTCGTCCACCTGGCCCTTGCGCGAGCCATCGGTGTGACCGACGATCGCGATCCGGGCGTTGGAGAACTGGCCGGCCAGCTTGATGGCCCGCTCCAGCACGGCGTCCACGTTGGGGTCGTAGAGCGAGCCCTTGATGGCCATGCCGTTCTCGTCGCGCGCTTCCTCGTGCAGGTTGGAGGAGTTGGGATAGAACTGGATCTGGATGATCTGGGTGACGATGGGCGACTCGGCCGAGACCTTGCCGTAGGTGGTGGGGACGAAAGTGGCTTTGTTCTCGTCCTTCTGGGCGACGAACTTGCCTTCTTTCTTGAGCTTCTGGATGACCGTGAAGTCCATCACCTCGTCGAACTGGACGGTGCCGGGCACCAGACCCAGCTCCTTGTAGACATAGGAGATCGACTTCCAGGTGCGCTCGAAGTTGGTGGGGCTGTTGGCGTTGGTGAAGAAGTCGACGTTCTCGCCAAAGTTGGTGGTGTGGGCGTCGTCCTTCATGCCCATGATGTCCTCGGGCTTCATGCTGTAGCCCTCGGCCATCCAGGCAGCGGCCTGGCTGTAAGTCTTGGAACTCTTGTCCTTGGTCATCTCCATACCCTCGAAGATGCCGGCCACGAGCCCGTAAACGATATCGGGATGATCCTTGGCGAAGTCGGCGCGCACGGCGTAGACGTCGGCGATCAGCTTGTTGGCGTCGGCCGTGGTGGAGAGCAGGCGGTTGCCCTTCTGCTTCTCGACCAGCGAGTAGATATCGGGTGCCCAACTGACGCAGCCGGCCAGGCTCTTGTCGGACGCGAAGGCGGCCGAAGCGTCAAAAGCGGTGGGGGTATACTTGACCTTCACATCGCTGGGCGACATTCCGGCCGACAGCAGCAGGCTGTTGAAATAATACTGGGAGGGGCTGTTCTGGGCATAGACCACGGTCTTGCCCTTGAGGTCGGTGATGCTCTTGATGCTGTCGCGCACCACGATGCCGTCGCCGCCGTTGGACCAGTCGATCTGCTGGAACACGCGGGGAGCGGTGCGCGAGTCTTTCATCAGCTCGCTCGAGAACAGCACGATCATGTCCATCGTGCCCCACAGGCAGTGGAACTTGCCCGAGGCGTAGCCGTCGCGGGCCTGCACCGGGTCGTCCACCAGGGTCAGTTTGACCTTGAAGCCGTACTTCTTGTAGAAGACGCTCTCCTCATTGGGACGGAAGCCGTGGTTGGCGGCCACGATGGGGAGCCAACCGATCCAGACGTTGATCGGGAACTGGACGATCTTCTCCTTGGCGTCCCACTCGTATTTGGAGACGCCTTTGACCTCGGGAAGCTCCTCCTGAGCGACGTACTTGTAGTCGGACTGGACGGTGACCTGACCCGGCGCCCCGTTCGGATCCTCCGATCCGGTGCCCCCCGACCCTCCGCCGGTCGTGGCGCCACCGGTGGTGGCGGCGCCCGTCGTGGTGCCACCGCCGGCCTTGTTCTTGGCCATGATCGTGTAGCCGGCGAAAAGCAATCCCGCCACGACCAAGAGAACGATAAATTTCCCCGCCCCGGTCAACCCGGGTTGCTGTGCTGCCATCAGAAGCCTCCCCAAAGAGCTACTTGAGAATTCTCAGTTGAGTTAAAATCAACCTCTACTGTTGACTGTCGACCGTCGACTGTCGACCCCTATCGTCTACGTGCTCTGCGCCGGTCCCAGGTCGCGCTGGGCCTCTTCCGGACCGAGATCGCGGGTGGCCTCGGCGGCGGCGGGCATCGGCGGGGCCGCCATGCCCATGCTGGTGGCGAACTCGGCCAGTGCCTGGGCCTCGAGCGCCTTCTCCTCCTCGGCCTTCATCACCCAGTCGCCGCTCTGCACCGAGTCGGCCGCCACGCGAGCCTTACCGGCGGCGTTGGCGACGCGCTCGTCCAGCTTCTCCTCGAGACGCTGCAGGGTGGCGCCGCTGCCGGCCATGTCGAAGGCGGTGGCGCTGGCGATCTCGGCCAGCTTGGCCTGCGACTCGGCGATCTCGGCCTGGGACATCTTGCGCTTGATGTTGTCGATACGCTTCTGGGCTTCGCGCACGTAGACGTCCCGCTGCTTGGACAGGTTCTTGTACATGTCGTCGGCCTGCTTCATCTGCGTCTCGAGCTCGGCCACGCTGGCCTTCTGCTGCTTGACCATCATCGCGTAACGGCCGGCCTCTTCCATCTGCTTGGCATTCAGGAGCGCAGTGGCCTTGGCGGTGTTGCGCTCGAGCTCTTTCTTCTCTTTGTCGATGGAAGAGCGCAGACGCTCTACGAGCGCGGCCTGCTTGGCCAGATTTTTGTTGTAGTTGGCCACGGCCTCTTGCAGCGAGACGATCTCGGCCTCGAGCAGCGCTTTCGGGTTGGCGGTCTCGAGCCCGGAGATGAACAGGCTCAAGAATCCTTTGATCAGCTTACCCAAACGTGCGAACACGGCGAATTTCCTCCCGCAAAGAATAGGGGCGCAACACCTGGGACTTCGCTCGCCTCTGGCTCGCTGCGCGCTGCGCTTGCAGTTCCTCGCCGTTCAGCAAAGTCCTGGCAACCTTTCTCGAGCTTGACCCGAGCTATACTCGCCGGGTGAAAATCGGTGCCGTCATGCTCCCAAGATGGGAGATAGGAGATCGGAGATCGGAGAATCGGGGCGTAAGCTTTCTCGATACCTATCTCCCATCTCCCGTCTCCCCTCTCCCATCTGAGATCCCCGATGCCCGCAGCATCGCCGCCAATCAGAACCTGCGTTTTGTTGATCTGAACCGCGAGATCAATCGCAGCTACGCCGCTTTCGGGCAGTTGATGCAAGAGGTGGTCGACCCCGGCTTCGAGGGGACCTCGAGCGCCTATCCCACCTGGTATGGCATGGCGGTTTTCGCCAGCCGCATGGCTGGTCGCTCGATGCTGGCGGCCGAGCAGGCGCTGGCAGTGGTGAAGGGACCCACGGCCAGGGCCGAGATCGAGTCGCGCGTCAGCCCGCTGGGGCTGTGGGGCAACGTCAAGACCTGCGCCACTTTCCTGACCGCCTACTTCCAGGCTCAGCAGGAGCCGTCCACGCGCGCCTCGGCCTGGTTCGACCCCCGCACGGTCACGGTGGCGGCCCACCGGATGGCGCAGGCGATGTGGCACGACGGCGGGACGCCCGTGCAGCGTATCGAAAAGGTTGTTCAGACGCTCGAGAACGCCCTCGAGGACGGCAATCGTCGCATCTTCTCGGACATTGGAGTGGCCGGTCAGGACTTTTTGGAGGCCCGCCGCGCCAAGGGCGGCCCGCTGACCGACGCCGAGCTGCTGGCCCGCTCGCCCGACCCGCAGGAGGCCGCCAACGTGTTGGCGCGGGCCCGCGAGGCGATCGAAACGCAGGGCCCGATGCCCGTCTCGGGCAACTCGGCCAACATGCTCTGGGCCGCCTTCGCCCTCTACGAGGAAGCCGGCCGCAGTCCCGCGGGCCGCCGCGACCCCTGCATCCACATGGCCAACGACATGCTGGCCTACCACGAGCAGTACACGGTCGTGCAGCCCGCCTTCAATCCGCCGGCGCCGATCGCGGGTGAAGGCGACCGTTTCCTGCTGTTCTCGGCCGTCACGCCCAGCGTGGCCGTCAATACGCGCGAGGGAACCTGGCGTTACAGCCGTTTCGCCGCCCAGAACCTGCCCCCGCGCGACCACAACCCGCTCACGCCCCGCGTCACCGAATACAACTGGGCCTCGTTCGACGACCGCTGGCCCGGCATCATGGACTTCTTCGGCCGCTGCTACGAGCACCCCGAGCGGATCTGGCCGATGCCTCCGGCGGAGCCTTCGGCGCCCCTTTGACTAAAGAGTAATGAGTAAAGAGTAAAGAGTTTTACGAACGAAGGTATCCCTGCGGGACTCCCTACTCCCTACTCCTTACTATCTTGGCCTGGACGAGCTCGCAGAAGATCGGGAACAGGTCGGGGTCGAAGTGGCCGGGGGCCATGCCCCGCATGATCTCCAGCGCTTCGGCTAAAGTGGGGTTTTTGGTGCGGTAGACGCGTTTGGTGGTGAGGGCGCTCCAGACGTCGGCGATGGTCATGATGCGGGTCAGGAGGGGGATTCCGGTGCCGTCGTTCTTCTCTTCCTCGCGGCCGCTCTTGCCGTCGGGGTAGCCGGTGCCGTCGAACTTCTCGTGGTGGCCGCGGACGATGGTGGCCAGCTCGCCCATGCCGGGAATGGTGTGGAAGAAGTCGGCGGACCAGGCCGCGTGGGTTTTCATGATCTCGAACTCTTCGGTGGTCAGCTTGCGGGGGGCGTTGAGGATCTCCTCATCGATGTAGATCTTGCCCACGTCGTGCAACTCGGCGCCGATGCGGTAGTACTCGTGCTCGTGGTGAGACAGGCCCAGCCGCTTGACGATCTCGAGCCCCATGTTGCGCACGTCCATCGAGTGGCGGAACGTATAGTTGTCCTTGCGGTCGAGGGCGATGACCATCATGCGCATGACCGTGAGCTGCGACTCCATGCTGAGCGCGCGGTAAGCCCGCAGCCGCCGGTCCAGGGCGGCCACGACCTTGGGGTTGTAGCGCGTCCCGCTGCCCGCCTGGATGAGGCTGAGGGCCTCTTCCTCGGATTTGTTCTGGTAGTCGGGGTCGCACAGCATGAGGTAATCGTCGGCGACCTTCAAGATCTGGGCCTGGAGCGGCATCTGTCGGTAGTCCTCGGCCGTCATAGCCGACAGAAAGCTCACCATGTCGTGCAGATTGGGCCGTTCTTTAAGGATGTCCAGGGCTACCTGGAAGATGCGGCCCATCTTTTCGCGTTCCTCGAGCTCCAGGGCCTCGCCGTGGCGCTCTTTCTCGAGCAGGGTGCGGGACAGCGAGACCTTGCCGATCTCGTGCAGATAGCCCGCGAAGCGCAGGTCCTCGCTGACCAGCGGGCAGAGGACCTCACTCAGCGCGTAGGCCAGGGCGCCGCACTCCTTGCAGTGCTCCACCTGCGGAAGGCCCCCGGCAGCCTGGTTGAGCAGCATCAGCTTGTCGATATAGCTGAAGTCCAGCTCGGCGCGCTTGCCGCCGCGGAAGTTGGCGATCAGCTCCTGGGCGCTGTCGGGGTCGTCCACCAGCCCGCCATGGCCGCTGTTGACCTTCTCCAGCGCCACGCGCAGCTCGGGCAGCGCCAGGCTGAGCGCGGTGAAGTCCTCAGCCGTCATGCGCAGCACCTCGAGATTGTCCAGCGCCGAGATGCTGGCGGTGCGGCGACGATTCTCCAGCAGCGACTTCTCGCCAAAGCAGTCGCCCGGCCCCTCGCGCGAGATGACCAGCTCCTCGCCATCCTTCTCGATGGAGACGGCGATGTGGCCCTGACAGATGATGTAGAACGAGTCCGCTTCTTCGTTCTGCTTGATGACGGCATCGCCGGGGGCGTAGCTGCGCCGCTCCATGCGGGAGGCGATCTCCTCGAGCCGTTCTCGGGGCATGCCATAGAAGACCTTCATGCCCAGAACGTCGGCGGCGCCGGTCGGCGCGAGACTGGTTTGAGAGTCGTCCAGCTCGTCGATCATAAAGCTTGGTGCGCTCTTTGGACTGAATTCCCTCTACTCGGCAGGTGCGGCGTAAAATCGGCTCAAGCGCTCGAGCGAGCGCTCGATCTGGTGGGCCTCGAAGCCGGCGAAGGGCCCGTAGCAGACGTAACTCACACGGTCGTAAGCGCGGCGCAGGCGGTCGTAGGCGGCGCGGGTCTGCAGGACGTTGGCGTAGTTGCCCAGGCAGGCGTCCTCGAAATCGCGCGAGGCCCGGGCCAGCTCGGCCAGATCTTGCAGCACGAAAGGCCCGCCGAGGCCCGGACGCCAGCCCCAGGGAGAGTAAGCGCTGGCATAGAGGCTCTCGGCCGAGAAGCGGATCGAGGTTGCCTCGCGCAGCAGGTCGTTGGGACTATCGTAGTAGGGTCGGTCGGTGGGCTCGAGGGGCGTGTTGGCCAGGGCCGGACCGAACGGCTGGTCACGCCCGTCGAAGCGGTCGGCCAGGTGACGCACCGCCAGGCTGAGCCGGTCGGCTCCCACCAGGGCGCCCTCGACCGACTTTTGCTCGTCTTCGGTCAGGGTCAAGAGTTGCAGACTGGCGTTCACGCGGCGGCGGGCCACGTCCAGCTCGGTAATCTGAGGACGGATTTGCGAGGGGGTGGACGTCTCCAGGGCGGCGACCAGCTTTCCGGCCGCTTTGTTCAGGCGGTCCAGATCGTCCAGGGCCGTGCGCTGGCCCCAGGTGAGCTCGGGTTGCTGCCCGTAGCGAAGAAGGACGGGCATGACGGAAGCATCGATGGCTTTGGAAGCATCCAGCAACGTTGGCTCGCCGAGGGCGATGGTCGCGAGCATGAGCCAGAGGAGAAATCTCATAACCCTAAGGAAATTCGGCCACGCTCCCGCTCGATCCCCTTGACCTCGACCTCCAAAACCTGTCCCACACTCAGTTTGTGACCGCGCAGCTGGCTGACGTGCAGTAATCCGTCCTGTTTGACGCCGATGTCGATGAACGCGCCGAAGTCGACCACGTTGCGAACGGTGCCGTTGAGGCGCATCCCCGGCTGGATGTCGTCCAGGCTCAAAACATCCGAGCGCAGCAGCGGCTTGGGCAGGTCCTCGCGCGGATCGCGCCCGGGGCGCACCAATTGCTCCAAGATATCCTTCAGCGTGGGCTCTCCCGCGCCCAGCTCCCGCGCCAGCTCGCCTGGCGAGGGAAGGCTGGCCAGATTGCCCCCGGCCCTGCGCAGCACCGCTTCGGCCAGCGCATAGCTCTCCGGGTGGATGGCGCTCGCATCCAGCGGGTTCTTGCCGCCCCGGATGCGCAGAAAACCGGCGGCCTGCTCGTAAGCCTTCGGGCCCAGCCCTGCGACCTTCAGCACCGCCTTGCGCTCGGCGAAGGGTCCCTTCGCGTCACGGTGGGCCACGATCTTCTCGGCCAGCTTGGGACCGATGCCGGCCACGTGGGTCAGCAACGCGGGCGAAGCGGTGTTGAGGTCCACCCCCACGCGATTGACCACGCTCTCCACCACGCCGCCCAGCGCTCCCTCGAGCTTGCTCTGGTCCACATCGTGCTGATACATCCCCACGCCGATCGAGCGGGGCTCGATCTTGACCAGCTCGGCCAGCGGGTCCTGAGCCCGCCGGGCGATGCTGACGGCCCCGCGCAACGAGACGTCCAGGTCGGGCAGCTCGGCGCGCGCCAGGGGACTGGCGCTGTAGACGCTGGCTCCGGCCTCGCTCACCATCAGGTAGGGCACTTTCAAGTCGGCCGCCAACTGCTCGGTCTCGCGCGAGGCGGTGCCGTTTCCGATGGCCACCAGGGTGACCTTCAGCTTCTCCACCAGCCCGGACAACGTGCGCAGAGCCCCGGCGCGGTCTCGCTGCGGCTCGTGAGGATAGATCGTGCAGGTGATCAGCACCTTGCCGGTCGGGTCGACGACCGCGACCTTACAGCCGGTGCGGAAGCCCGGGTCGATGCCCAGCACGGTGTGGCCCGCCAGCGGCGGCGTGTTCAGCAAACCGCGCAGGTTGACCGCAAAGCTCTCGATTGCGTGCTGCTGGGCGAGGTCGGTGAGGTGCCGGCGCGCCTCGCGCTCGATGGCCGGCAGCAAGAGGCGCTCGGCCGCATCGTCCACCGCCAGCGCCAGCTGGGCGTTCCACTGCGAGCGGGGGTTGCCCCGAAAGACCATGCTGACCGCCTCGCGCCAGTCGCGCTCGGGCAGCTCGAACCCGAGCCGCAGCACCTTCTCGGCCTCGCCCCGGTCGAGCGCCAGCGTCTGGTGCGGGCGCAACCGGCTGAGCGGCGTGGTGAACTCGTAGTAGGTTGCGAAGACCCCCCTCGGGTCCTCGGCTTTGGCGATCTTTTTGGCGCTCAGCGTGCCGAAACGCAGGGCCTTCTCGCGCGTGATGCGCCGCACGTCCGGATGCTCGGCCACCGTCTCGGCCACGATGTCGCGCGCGCCCGCCAGCTCTTCCGCCGAGCCGCGCAGCGGAGCGTTGCCCTGGGCCAGGATGAGGTCGGCCAGCGGCTGCAGCCCCTTCTCGCGGGCGATGCTGGCGCGCGTTTTGCGCTTGGGGCGATAGGGCAGATACAGGTCTTCCAGGCGGGTCAGCGTGTCCGCTGCCCGCACGGCCTTCTCCAGCTCGGGGGAGAGCTTGTCCTGCTCCTGCAACGACTTGAGCACGGCTTCGCGGCGCTCTTCCAGAGCCCGGAACGACTTCAGCTCTTCGATCAGCTGGCGTAGCTGCTCCTCATCGAGATTTCCCGTCGCCTCCTTGCGGTAGCGCGCGATGAAGGGCAGCGTGTTGCCCGCGTCCAGCAGTTCGACGGTCGCCTGGACCTGCCCGGGACGGATGTTGAGCCGGGCGCTGAGAGTTGGGACGAGCTCCATGGTCTAGAGATTGCAGACGCCGGGAGTGGAGGAGCCGCAACGACCGCAGCCGCCGCCCTCGAAGGCCGGAGCCGCGCCGGTGTTGCTGTTGAAGCTCGAGATCAACTTCTTGAGCTCGGTCGACTTGCAGGTAGGGCAGGCGATCTCGGTTGCTGGTCCCTTCACCAGCAGCTCGAAATCGAGCGAGCAGGCTTGACAGCGATATTCGTAGACGGGCATCAGTTGATTTCCTTTCGACGTACCTGCAGCCGCTGGCGCAGGATGGCGGCCAGGCGCTGCTTGTCGGTGCCCGCCTCTTCCAGGTAGGCGACCGAGGCGCTGCCGAGCATCACCATGGCCAGCAGCACATGCATCCAATCCACGCTGGGCTGGTGGAAATCCTGCGAGAGGGCGTAGGCTTTCTCGATGACGGCGTTGACCTCGCTCGAGACGCCCCGAGGATCGCCGCCCAGCCGGCGTCCGTCCAGAGTTTCCAGCAGCCATTGGGTGTTGGTGCCCGCCTCGCCGAGCGTGGCCACGGCGTCACCGGCCGGATCCCGTATCAGCTGGGCCAGGAGGTCGAGCGAATCGAGCGGGCGCTTGGGATCCAATCAGGATTCCTCCACCACCTGCTGGAGGTACAGCAGGTCGGTCACCTTCAACTGTCGCCCCACCTGCTCGAGGGCGCCCTCGCTCCGGAACTCGGCGGCCATGCGCGTGATCGTCTCCCGCGTTGTGCCCAGCAGACCGGCCAGCACGCGATGGCTGACGCTCTTGGGCAGCAAGAACCCGCCTTCCACCTCGGTGCCCTGGCGTTGCGCCAGGTCGCAGAGCACTGCTGCCAGGCGCTGGCGGGCCGTCAGCAGAGCCAGATCCTGAATGCGGGCGTTGGCCTGCCGGAGCCGCTGGCTCAAAAAGCCCAGCAGGTTGCGGGCCGCTCCCGGGGTGTGGTCTAGAAACGCAAAGAAGTCGCTGCGCAGCAACGCCATCGCCTGGCACGGCTCCACCGCGTAGGTGGAGGCGGAGCGGGGCTCCCCGTCGAGCAGCGCCATGTCGCCGAAGAAGCTGCCTGGACCCAGCAGGGTGAGTGTGACCTCGCGCCCGGACGGCGTTTCGCTCACCACCTTGATGGTGCCGTCCAGCAGCAGATACATGCAGTCGCCGGTATCGCCCTGCATGAAGATGGTCTGGTCGGTGTTGAAGCGCCGCGCCCGCATGCGGTGGGCCAGCTCGGCCCGCTGCTCGGCCGTCAGGACGGAAAGCAACGGCACCTTCTCGAGTTGTTGGGAAAGGGCGCGCTCGTCCAGTTTGGGCACAGCTCTTGGGGGTTCCGCGCGGGCCGGCCGGAACCCTGTGTGAGGGGAGATGGGAGATGGGAGATGGGGGTGGGAGTAGGGAGATGGGAGTAGGGAGATGGGAGTAGGGAGTCGGGAGTCGGGAGTAGGGAATCGTTGGGGTCCGGTGGCTGGGGTGGACATGTCCGGGCCGGCGCAGGGACATGCCCGGGGTCCGGTGGCTGGGGTGGACATGTCCGGGCCGGCGCAGGGACATGCTCGGGTCCGGTGGCTGGGGTGGACATGTCCGGGTCAGCGCAGGGACCTGCCCGGGGTCCGGTGGCTGGGGTGGACATGTCCGGGTCAGCGCAGGGACCTGCCCGGGGTCCGGTGGCCGGGGTGGGACATGTCCGGGCCAGCGCAGGGACCTGCCCGGGGTCCGGTGGCTGGGGTGGACATGTCCGGGTCAGCGCAGGGACCTGCCCGGGGTCCGGTGGCCGGGGTGGACATGTCCGGGCCAGCGCAGGGACAGACGCCCGAGCGCCGCGCTACTTGAGGGCGCGGGTAAGGGCGTCTTCGCCCGGGGCGACCTCGACGTCGGGCTGGAGGCCCTTGCCGTTCAGGTCGACGCCCTTCAGGCTGAGGTAGCGGCCGGTGGTGAGGTGCAGGCCGCCTCCGCCGGGGAGCTCGTAAAACGACTGGACGCGCGCTTTGCCGAAGGTGCGCCGGCCCACCAGGGTCACCCCCGGCCGGCCCTGCAGGGCCTGGGCCACCACCTCGCCCGCGCTGGCGGTGCCGGCGTCCACCAGCAGCACCAGCGGCCCCTGGAAAGCGATCGGGCCTTTCGAGGAAAGCTGCGTGCGCTTGCCGCCGTGCGCTTCCTCGAGCAGGAGCGGGCCCAGCGTGAAGAGCCCTGCCAGCTTGATGCCCTGGTCGTAATCGCCGCCCGGGTTGCCGCGCAGGTCGAGCACGAGGCGCTTCATCCCGGCTAACTGGCCCAACTCGTGGCTGACCTGCTTGACGGTCTCGGGGCCGAAGAACCCGACGCGCACATAGCCCACGTCGCCGGGGAGCTTGCGGGACACGACCGGGGGGAGCCGCAGGCTGCGCCGCGTCACCTCCACGCTCAGAGCCTTCCCAGCGCGGTCGATCTGGAGCCGGGCCTTACTGCCGGCGGGCCCCAGCAGCAGGTTGCCGGCGCTGTAGAACGTCTTTCCGGCGACTTTCTGGCCGTCCACGGCCAGGATGCGGTCGCCCGGCTTGAGCCCCGCTTCCAGGGCGGGCGAGCCGTCCAGGCAGGAGACGATCGTGAGACCCTGGCGCCAGGCCAGCTCGACGCCCACGCCCGAGAACGCCCCCCCGCGCCGCGTGGTTTCCTCGAACTGGCGCTCGGCGGGCGTCACCACGGTGCTGTAGGGGTCGTTCAGCGAGTCGACCATGGCTCGCAGGGCCGCTTCTCCGGCGGCCGGGGCCTGATTGGCGGGGAGGGCCGAGAAGGCGCGCTCGAAGGCGCTCCAGTCGGCCTGAGGCGGGGGCATTCCCGGCACGACGCCGCGCGCCGCGGTCCAGGCCGTGCGGGTCAGATTGGCCGTCTGGACCGACTCCAGGGCGTCCGTCAGCAGGCATTGCTCGACCTGCCGCAGGATGATCAGGATCACCCCGGTCGGGGCCTGGGCCTGGGCGGTGAGGACGAGCAGGAGTATGATCGCGCAGATCCGGCGCATGAGGAAAACACCTTTCCCTGCCCTCGCAGGGGCTCCTGGCTCGGGTGCGGAAGAGCCGCGCCGTGATTCTAGCGACGACAGGAGCGGTCCCATGGTAATAGCGACGACAGGAGCGGTCAAATGGTCTTAGTCACCCCGTACGACGCTCGCAGCAAGCGTCTCAAAAAAATTCTTCGCCTGGTGCTGCTGCTCTCGCTGGGCACCATCTTCGCCCTGCTCTACTGGCTGGTGGTCGCACTCCTGACGTTCCGTCGCGGCAACCGCGTCAGCCTGAGCCCCGAGAACGCGTCGGGCGACAGCCGCCTGCGCGACATCCTGACCCGCGCTTATCCCGACGGCGTGGATGGCCCGGACTACCTGGCTTTGCTCGGCTTTTTGTCCTCGCGCGTCCCGGCCGACATGATCGCGCGCACGGTGGCCGGCCCGGCCCGCAAAGAGATCGCCGCGGTTCTGGCAGACGTCAGCTCGGCAGAGAAGAGCGACGACGAGGCGGTGAAAGCCCGCCTGGACAGCCAGGGCTTTGAGGACTGGATCCGCCGCTACGCCTGAGGAAACTCTTTGTGAACCTCCACGGCCTTCGGGTCGTAGGACGATCGTGAGCACACTGATACGGGTTCTGAGCTACCCCGCGCTGGCGGTCGCCTTCTGGAAATTTCCGGAAATCTGGCTCCTCATCTTGCTCCCTTTGGCGTCCTTCGATGCCTTCAGCCGCGCCCGCCAGGAAAAGGTGCCGCGCGCGCTCTTGCCCGCCGTGCTGGGAATGGCCCTGGTCTTTCGTTTCCAGGTGCCGCTCATCTATCCGGCTCTGGTTCTCTGCGCGGGACTGGGTCGCGTGCTGAAGGACAAGCCTCGCTGGATAGGCTTTTTAATCCTCGCGGTCTGGCTCTGCCCTTTCATCGGGCCGATCGCGCCGCTGGGATGCCTGATCTATATGCCATTCGAAGGCGGTTGCTGTCGGTGGGCTGAGTTCGCCAGCTACCTGGGCATTACGCTGTGGAGCGCCCCGGTCGTGCTGCTCTTGCGGCCTCGGCTCACCTCGTTGCCGGTGCTCTGGCCGGCCACTTTGGCGCTGACCGTCATGATAACGGGCCGGCTCATGCCCGAAAACGGCCCGGACTGGTGGCTCTTTTCACAGGTTGGGATACTTCTGACTCCACCCTAAATCGGGTAGATCGAGGGCGATTCCGCGTGCAGGCGCTGCTTGTTGCCGTTCAGCACGGCGTGCAGGTCCTGCGTAAGCATTTCCTCCGACTTGTCGCCATACCTCGTCACGTAGTCCTCGACGCGCAGCGGGTCGCTGACGACCACGGTCACGGTGGGGCGGTGGGCCATGTAGTCGTCGAACTTGTGGGCCACGTAGCCGGTGCCGAGCGCGGTGACGAGGCCCGCCGTGCCGGGCGCCAGGGCGCTGGCGGCGGCGCCCGTGACGGCGCCCCCGATGGTGACCAGCACCTTCTGCAAAGGCTTGAGCTCGAAGCGCGCGGCGACCTTCGTCCCCGCCAGTCCGCCCGTGATGGCTCCCGTAAAAGCGCGCAAGGTGGGTGAGACCATGCCGCCGGCGGCGGCCAGGGCGGTGAATCCAGCCACCGCGGCGTGACCCAGCGCCTGACGGCTCGCCGTCGGCTCGCCCGAGGCGTGGTAGTGAATCGTGACCGGCACGATGCTCTGGCAGGCCGATGAGGTTGCGATGCGCGCGGCGCCGGTCTTCAGCTCCTCCACGCTGCCGGTGCGGAAGATGCCGCCCTCGGGAAACATGACCACCGGGGTGCCCTGGTCGAGCATGTCGATGGAGTGTTGGATCGGCTTGGGACCGGGGTTCTTGCGATCCACCGGGAAGGCTCCCGCATTGCGCATCAGCCAGCCCTGGGGGCCGTGGAACTGCTCTTTGGCCGCCATGAAACGGTTGTCGCGATTGGTCAGCGAGGCCACCAGCGGAGCATCCACCATGGCCTGGTGGTTGGGGCACAAGAGGTAGCCGCCCGAGTCCGGAATCTTCTCCAGGCCCTGATAGTCTTTCTTGAACATCAACCACATCGCCACCCGATTCAGGGGGCGTGCCCACACGGCCACGGCCGGGTTGTAGTGGGAAAACCCGTCGGTCGGCGCGTTGTCGCGCGGCTTGGGCCGCGGACGCGCCCGCACGGTGGCGGTTTGCGGAGAGGCTACCTGGACTTCCATACCCTGAGTCTAGAAGTCAGCCCTGAAAAAATCATGCCTCTTTCAGCCCCTCGAGCTAAACTGCCAGGGATGAACGAGATGGCGCGCATCCTCACCGGCAAGACCATCCTCCGGGGGGACGAGAACTGGAAATACGGCAAAGGGAGCTGCAATGAGCTGGCCCTGCTGCCCGACGGGGTGGGATACACCGACGGAACCGAGCTGACGGCGCTGCAAGCCGACGGCGAGGTCATCTACTCGCGCACTTTTCCGAGCCGCCTGAGCTCGCCCGCCAGTGCCCCGGACGGGACCCTCTACGTCAACGATCGCAAACACCTCCACGCCGTAGCCCCGGACGGCACCACCCGCTGGAGCAAGGCCATCGAGAGCAATGTCGACCCGGCCAGCGGGCAGGGAGGCGAGGTTTACGTGGTGGATGACCGGGGCCGCCTCAAAGGCCTCAACGCCGAGGGCGAGCCGATCTTCCAGCGCCCACTCAAGCATTTCTGGCAGAAGGGCAGCTACGTCGAGCCCCGCGTCAGCCCCGAAGGCAACATCCTGGCCGCCGACCGCGATCGCAAGGTGCGCGCCTACACCCCGGACGGCCAGGAGCTGTGGAGCTACAAATTACCCTCCGGACTGGTGCACGGCCCCGTGTGGGGTCCCGACGGCGGGGCCGCCCTGACCACGCTCGACAACGAGATTGTTCGGCTCGACCCCCAGGGCCAGGAGACGCTGCGCCTGAAGATGGAGGGGGAACTGACCTGCGACCCCCTGTTCCACCCGGACGGCTCGCTGACGGTGGGGGACTACTTCGGCACCCTCTGGCGCGTCCAGGGTGAGAAAGTCAAAGCGATCGGTCACTTTCAGGGGGCCCCCTCGCAGCAATCCATCGGCCCCGACGGAGCCCTGACCATCACCACCCGCTGGGGCGGCGTGCACGTGCTGAGCGATCCCCGGTGGCAGCAGGAGCTGGACGGAATCGTGGGCCACACGATCACCTCGGCCGACGGGATACTTTACGTCAACTGTCAGGATGGCGGCCTGAACGCCCTCCGCGGCCACCGCGACCCCGAGGCGGCGAGGGCCGAGGAGAAGCGCAAGGCGCTGGAGACGTTCAACGCCGCTCAGGAGCCGACCGATCTCTCCGGCATCCAGGAGCAGGACGGCTACGTCGTGGTGGGCGGCATCCGCGTGCGCAAGCAGGGGTAAAAGTTCGCCACCCCGCGAATCCATGGGCGTGGAGCGGAAGTCGTCCATCGGACGGAAGGTTGGCACCGGCGTGGCCATTACCGTGCTGGTGCTGGTCGTCATCGGCGTGGTCTGCTCGTTTACGGTGCGCTCGCTGGTGCTCGACGTCGAGTCCGAGGCACGCGGAGAACGCGTGCTGCGCATTCTCAAAGAGCTCGAGCTCAACATCACCCGCAGCGAGACCGCCGCCATGCGCTTCGCCCTGGCGAAGGACATGGAGTCCGAGCGTACGTTGAGCCGCCTCGAGCCCGAGATCCGCAGCAACCTGAGCGACCTCAACAGCCTGATGGAGGGCGAGTTCCAGTTTCCCAACCTCAAGCGCCACACCGAGAACTGGCAGCAACGGCTGGCCCGGGTGATGGCGCTGGCACGCGAGCAGGGCTCCGAGCCCGCCTTTGCGCTGCTGACCGACAACGAGAGCCTGTTCATCCGCAAGGAGTTTGACGAGAACATCCAGACCCTGCGCGCCGAGCAAGAGGCGCTGTTGCGCCAGCGCGTCGACCAGGCCGAGCGCCGGCGCCAGCAGGCGGGGCTGACCATCGCTGTCGAGGTGCTGCTGGCGCTGTTGATGATCTACACGATGGGGCGTGCCGTGGTGCGCGATCTGACCACGCCGCTGCGCCGGCTCGTGGCGGGCATCGAGCAGGTGGGCGAGGGCAAGCTCGACTACCGCGTCGAGATTAACTCCACGGACGAGGTCGGCCAGCTCGGACGCGCTTTCAACCGCATGGCCGAGCAGCTCGAGCAGGGCCGCGGCCTGCGCAAGGATGCCGAGCTGGCGCTGCAGGACACCAATGCCATGCTGGCCGATCGCGTGGAGGCTTTGCGGCGCCGCAACATGGAGATCGAAGAGATGAGCCGCCTCACCGAGCTGTTGCAGACCGCTCTGCGTGCCGAGGAGGCCTACGAGGTGGTGGCCAGCTTCGGGGCCCGCATCTTTCCCGGCACCTCGGGCACGCTGCTGCTCTCGAATGCCTCCCGCACGTTCCTGGAGGCGGTGGCCAGCTGGGGGACGAGCCAGAGCGAGCGGGTCTTCGGCACGGAAGACTGCTGGGCGCTGCGCCGCGGACGCGCCCACGAGGCCGCCGAGCCCGAGGCGTTGCACTGCCACCACTTCGCCAGCGGCACGGGCAGCACGCTCTGTGTTCCGCTGGTGGCCCAGGGCGAGGCGCTGGGAGTGCTCTGCCTGGAGGGGGCGGTGGAGGAGCAACTCGCCGTCACGGTCACCGAGCAGCTCTCGCTGGCGCTGGCCAACCTGCGGCTGCGCGAGACCTTGCGCAACCAGTCCATCCGGGATGCCCTGACGGGCCTGTTCAACCGCCGCTTTCTGGAAGAGTCGCTCGATCGCGAGCTGCATCGCGCCCGCCGCAACGAGCATTCGCTGGGCGTGTTGATGATCGACATCGACCATTTCAAGCGCTTCAACGACGACTTTGGGCACGAGGCGGGCGACGCCGTGTTGCAGGCGCTGGGGCACCTCTTGAAGACCAGCGTGCGGGCCGAGGACGTGCCCTGCCGCTACGGCGGCGAGGAATTCTCGGTGCTTTTGCCGGGTGCCAGCCTGGAGATCGCGGCCGCTCGCGCCGAGACGCTGCGGGCCGCGGCTATGGAGCTGAAAGTCGTCTCGGGCGGACGCTCGGTGGGCGCCATCACGCTCTCGATCGGCGTGGCCGCCTTCCCCCAACACGGCCAGGACGGGCTGGAAGTCATCCGCGTCGCCGACGACGCCCTCTACCGCGCCAAACGCGCCGGACGCAACCAGGTGCAGGTCGCAGTAGGGAGTAGGGAGATGGGAGATGGGAGTGGGGAGCCGGTAGACGGAAGACGGCAGACGGGAGACGGGAGTGGGGAAAATGGAGAGCCCCGCACCGGTGCCGACGGAAGACGGCAGACGGGAGACGGGAGTGGGGAAAATGGAGAGCCCCGCACCAGGTCAGTGGAGGAACACCTGGGCGGGGCAAACGTGGTTAACGAGTAAAAAGTAAGGAGTCTCTACTCCAAACTCTCAACTCTCAACTCTCAACTGGTCTCAACTCTTCTTACTCTTGAGGGTCTCGAGCTCTTTGGTGAGGGCGTCCACCTTGCGGTTCAGCTCTTCCACCTGGCCGGGCTGCGGGATGCGCATCGAGGCGAGGCTGAGGCTGACGGAGCTGTGGATGAAGCGCTGCAGGTTCTCCTGATTGGCTTTGACCTGCTCGGCCATCTTCTCGGCCAGCTTGCGGCTCTCTTCACGGCCGGTCTTCTGGGCGTCGAGGCAGGCGCTCACGAGCTTGTCGGCCTGTTCCTGGGCCCACAGGGCGGTGGAGACGGCCTGCATGGTGGTCTCCATCAGGAGGTCGTTGGTGTTCCTGGTTTCGGTCGCGGTGCTCACTTGGATTTTCCTTTCTGATTGGCGGCCTTCTTGGCCGGAATGGTTTTCTTGACGGGGGGTTGAGCTTTCGGTCTGGCAGCAGCCTGGGGCTTCTCCGCGGCCGGGGCCTTGGGGGCCGGCGCCGCGGCGGGCTGGCTGCGCACCTCGGCGCGGGTGGCCGCCAGCTCCTCCTGCAGATCCAGCACTCGGGACTCGAGGGCCGCGATCTGCTTGGAGAGGCGGGCCAGGTCGCTGCGGCGCGGCAGATCCAGCGCTTCCAACGACTGTCCCAGCGACTCGCGCATCATCTTCTGGCCCGCCAGGGTCCAGTTGAACGCAGCGGAGTTGGCGTTCTTGAAGGTCTCGGAGTCCACGGTGCTGCGGGTCACCGAGCTCCAGTTGTCCATCCACATCTGGCGCCACTGGTCGGCCAGGTTCTCGAACGTGTTCTCTTCGGTCTTCATTTCAATTCACTCCTCGTTTGTCTGGCTGGAGACTACCGCTGCCTCGTTGCACGGGTGTTGCAGCGCGAGCCAGCTGCCGACCATGGGCCAGAGTTTCTTCTGGGCGCCGCCCGAAACGGACAGTCCGATGTGGCCGCTGGGGAACACGATCGTCTCGGCCTGGGGGCACTTCTCGACCAGCTTGCAGGTGGTCTCGGGGGGCACCAGGTGGTCCTTCTCACCCGCCAGGATGAGGACGGGGCACTTGATGTTCTGCAACCGCACGGTCTTGCCGGCGATCTTCAGCTGGTCCACGAACAGCTTGTTCTCGTGGAAGCAGCTCTTGATGAACTCGGCGTAGACGGCGCCGGGCATCGGGATGTTGTCCGAAACCCACTGCTCCATCGCCAGGTAGCTTTCCAGGAAGGCCGGATCGTCCAGGTTCTTGTAGAGTCCGGCGTACTTGGCGGGCTTGGTGTCCATCTGCAGGATCGAGAAGCCCTCGAACGCCCAGGGGGGCGCGTTGCCAAACGCCTCGTGCACCTTCTGGGGGTCGAACATGTTGGGGTCGGTGCCCCACTGGTAGAGCAACTGGTTGCTGCGGAAGTAGAAGGGCGCTCCCAGGAAGATGATGCTGGCGACGCGCTCGGGATGGAGCGCGGCATACATCGCGGTGAGGCTGCCGCCCATACAGTAGCCCAGCAGCGAGATCTTGGGCTGCTCGGAGTGCAGGCAAACCTCGCGCACCGCGGCGCGGATGAGGAAGTTGACGTAGACGTCCAGATCGTAGAACTGGTCCAGCGCCGTGGGGACACCCCAGTCCAGCAGGTAGACCTCGAAGCCCTGCTCCAGCAGGCTCTGCACGACGCTGCGCCCCGGGCGCAGGTCCAGCACGCTGGGGCGATTGATGAGGGAATAGATGAGCAGAATCGGGATCTTCTGCGTGGGGCGGTCCTGCTTGTAATGATAGACCACCATGCGGTCGCGCTCGTAAATGGCAGTCCGCGGGGTCGTAGCGATGGGAACGGTCTCCTGTCCGGAGGCCAGGCTGGCCCAGCGAAGGGCGCGATTCAACTTGTTCATGACCCGAGTTTAGTCGGGGGTGTTGCAGGCCTGTTGCAGGGGTGGTGGGGGGTTGGCAGTTAGCAGTGGTTTCTCGAAGCAGAGGCTTTGAGGGTTTCGGACAAACGGGCCGTAGGACTCGATGGGTTTGAAGCCCGCCCCCTCGTAGAGTTTGATTGCCTCGGGTTGCAGGTTGCCAGTCTCTAGAATGAGGCGGTCAAAACCCGTTGCTCGGTGCTCGAGGGCGGCCAAGATCGCCCGTCCCACGCCGCGCCCGCGCGCAGCGGGCGCCACGTACATTCGCTTTACCTCGAGCGTCCGCTCGTCGTAGTCGACCAGGGCTCCACAGCCCAACAGGACTTCGCCCTCGCGGGCTATCACAAAACAGCGCCAGTGCGTGAAGCGCGCGCTCCCGCTGTCGCCGTAGAGGGCATCCATCTCGCGCGAGAGCGCTTCGAGCAGAGCCGACGCCTCTTCCGGCGTGGCCTGGACTATCTCCATGAGCGCAGCCACTCCGCGATGCGGCGCTCGATCCAGGGCACCCAGCCGGGGCCGATGTAGCCCAGGTGGCCGCCGTGCGGGGTCACCTCCATCGTCAAAGCCGGATTGGCGGCCACGATCTCGTGGGGCAGGTCGCCCGGGGCCAGGAAGGGATCGTCCGCCGCGTTGATCAGCAACGTGCGGCGCCGGATGTGCGGCAGGTAGAACACCGAGCTGGAGCGCCGCCAGTAGTCTTCCTCGTCCACGAAGCCGTTGAGGCGGGCCGTCACCGCGCGGTCAAACTCGGTCAGGGTGCGCACCCGGGCGATCTCGGCCCAATCCAATACGCCCGGAAACTTGTCCAGCACCAGGCGCACGCGCGCCTTCAAGCGCCGCACGATATACCAACGGTAGAGGCGCGAGACCGGGTTCTTCTCCAGCTCCCGCGCGCAGTTGCCCAGGATGTAGGGCACACAGGCCGCGCATCCGATCACCTCGGCAGGCAGCGTGTCCCCTCTCTCGCCCAGCCACTTGAGCGTGATATTTCCGCCCAGCGAGAAGCCCACCACCGCCAGACGCGGTCCGAAGCGGTGCAGCAAGTGCTCCACCACGTGGTCGAGGTCGTCCGAGCGGCCCGCGTGGTAAAGCCGGGGCTGATCGGGGGCGCCCAGAGCCCCGCGAAAGTTCATCCCCACCACCCGGGCAGGCAGCTGCGCCGCCAGGCTCATCGTGCTGCGCACCAGGGGCGAGCTGGAGGTGCCGCTCAGGCCGTGCAACACCAGCACGGTGGGGTCGGGGCCGTCGATGAAGTCCAGGGCCAGGCGTTCGCCATCGACCGTCGTCAGCCACTCGCGCCGCGTCTCCACGGGCGGAAAAGGGCGGTAGATCGCCCCGGCCAGAGTTTGCAGATGGGCATGGGCCAGGCCCGGAAAAGGGACGAAGCTCAACCCAGGACGGCGTCGACGGCGTCCTCGCCGGGCAGGGAGCCGCCGGGCTCGAAATCGGAGCGCTCCACGCGCCCCACGAAAGCCATGATCTCCGCGAAGACCTCGTCGCGCTCCACGTCGCGCATCATCTCGTGGCGGCTCACCTGGAACCAGCGCACCTGGCAGAACGCGCTACCCGATTTCTGGCGGATCTGCTCGGCCGCATCCAGGCGCACCACCGGGTCCTGGGTGGACTGGATGACCAGCACCGGTGCTTTCAGGTACGGCAAAACCTCTTTGACCACCTCGCGGAAGGCATACAGGCTGGCGAAGCTCTTGAGCGGGAAGTGGCTGTAGTTGTTGCAATACTGCACCAGCGCGGGGTCGGCGTAGTCGGGGCTCGACGGCCAGTCCTTCACGGTGGCCGAGAGCAGTCCCAGGTAGGGGATGAGCGGGTGGCGGAACTCCAGGCAGGCGGCCACGGTGACCACGCCGGCCACGCTGCCGGGATGCTCCGCCGCCAGGTTGAGCGCCACCAGCCCTCCCATCGAGAGCCCCACGATGACGATCGGCTTGCCTTCGCGCTCCAGGTCGAGCAGGGCCTCGCGGGCGTCCTCCACCCAGTCGCGCCAGACGATACCGCGCAACGCCTCGGGGCTCTGCCCGTGGCCGCGCAGCGTGGGCATGCGGTAGACGATCCCCGCCTTCTCCAGGTGGGGCACCAGGCCGTTCACGGTGTCCAGGCTGGAGGTAAAACCGTGCAGAAGCAGGACCGCGACGTTCATGGCTCTCCGGGCTCGGGGGAGTGGCCGAACACCGGCTCACTCACCTGGATTGAGGTAATCACGGTTTTCTCGACCACAAAGTGAATCCCCTTGTCCCAGTAGCGCACGCCGTAAGCCATATCGGCCTTCTTCTCGTATTCGTAGGCTTTGCCCAGCTCGCGCATGACGAGGTCGATGTCGCCGTGGACCACGGCGCCCCCGCGCGTCCGAAAGGCCTCGTTCTTGACCAGGATCGACTCGACGCGGTCCTCCCGCACGAGCAGCGTCACGGCCATCTGGTCGAACTGGTAGACCTGGCCGTCCTCGGTGGGGCGGATCAGCGCTTTGCCCCAGCGCTTCTCGACCTCCTCCACGTTGAGGCCCAGCGTGACCACGTCCACGCGCTGGCCGGGCACGATCATCAGGTCATGGGGGCCGGGACGCGCCTCGGCCACCGGATTGGCGGGTGGGGGCTCGCCGGGCTGAGCGGTATGATAGGCCACCATCGCTCCCAGACCCATGGTCAGCAGCAAGATCAGCACCAGATGCCAGGCAGCGCGGCGAGGCGGCCCCTCGTCCTCGACTTCCTCCTCACGGACCTCATCCATTCCACGAGGGGAGTTCCGCGCCCGAACGCCCTATCCCGCTTCGGGCAGCGGGGGAATGTCGGCGAACGCGGGCGGGTGGTTCTTCTCGAGGCCGTGCTGCTGGGAATACTCCAACGCCACGTGCAGCATCTCGCGTGCTCCGGCGGCGATCTCGCGCGTGACCATCAGGGCCTCGCCGACCTGGGGCTGGAACTCGCGGGCATCCTCGACGATGGTCGAGTAGAGACCCTTCTCGTGGTAGAAATAGTCGTCCGAGGCGCCGTTCACGACGTTGGAGACGACGGTCTCGTACTGCCGGCCGCGCACCGACGCGATGGCCCCGGCCATGCGGCCGTGCATGGCGTCGTAGAAGGGCTTGTCCTCGGCGGAGACGCCCCAGGGGCGGCGGATCTCCTCGGCGTGGGAATGCCAGTCGCAGACGAAGCGGATGTTCGGATGCTCGTCCACCAGTTGCACCACGTTGCGGGTCTCCACCTCCGACAGCGGACCGGGGCCCGGGAACGTGTCCTCGAGGGGATGCCCGGGCTCCCAGCGGTAGGGGTAGTTGCGGTTGATATCCACCCCGATGCCGCCCACCTCGGCCGAGCGAGACTTGCGCCACATCTTCTTGTCGAACATCGAGTAGTTGGTGCCGTCGGGGTTGGTCACGGGCACGACGTAGAGGTCCAGTCCCTGCACCAGCGCCGTATTCTTTGCGATGGCCGGCTCGGTGGAGGTCGGATCGTAGTTCTGCAGCAGTTGCTCGGTCAGCTCCACCATCCCGATGGGCTGGCACCACTCGCGGGCGTGGGGAGCGGCGAAGTTGAGCACGCCGGTCTTGCCGTCGCGGTCCTGGTCGCGCGGCCCGATGCGCAGGTAATAGAGCGGCGCCGGTCCGCGCAGCTCCTCGCGCCGCCCGTCATAGCCCTCGGTCTGGTAAGGCCGCTCCACCAGCTCCACCAGGTCGGGATAGCGCTTCTCCAGACCTTTGGCCCACTCGTAGACCTCGCCCGGGCTCATGTAGCTGTGCACGAAGCCGGTCTTGAGACCCGCCAGCAGGGCGGCGCCCACGACGGGACCCGCGGTTGCCGCAGTAGGGAGTAGGGAGTAGGGAGTAGGGAGTGGAGACAGGACGGGAGACTGGAGCGGGACGGGAGAGGAGAGGGAGGTCGGGGAGGCCTGGAAGGTGTCGAGGGCTGCGGGCGGCTGAGAAGAGCTGAACGCGGGTTTTACCCCCGTCGCCCATCTCCCTGCTCCCATCTGAGTCACGAGCATAGGTCATAGCTTATCCATGGGCTCCCGGGAAGTCAGACCTCCGATGTGAACCTTTCGACCCCTCCCCGCCGCGGCTGGCAGGCCGCCACGACGGCCCGGACCTCGCCGGCGCCCGCCTGGCGCAGCGCGCGGGCGCAGGAGATAAGGGTTGCGCCCGTGGTCAGGAGATCGTCCACCAGCACCACCGGGCCCTCGACGGGGCCGGTCGCGTGGAAATTGGCGTTGCGCAGGCGTTCCTCCAGCCCGAGGCGCTTCTGCTGCCGGCGGGACGGCGGGCAGGCCAGAAGGGGTTGCCACGGGCGTCCCAGGGCCCGCACCAGCAGCTCGGGCAGGCTGAAGCCACGCAAGTGGCGGCGCAGCCCGGGGCTCGGCACCGGGACGAGCAACCCCGCGGGAGGCTCCAGCAGGGTCGCCAGCGCCCGGACGTGACTCAGGCGGGCGCGGAACTTCAGCTCGCGGATGGTCGCCTTGAGCGGCCCCTGGTAGAGACCGGCGGCGCGCACCGACGCGAGGCCCTCCAGGCCGAGGGTGACGGGACGGATCGGCTCGCGGCAGGCCGGGCAAAGCCCCGGGAAGGGCTGCGAGCAGCCGGGACAGCAGGGCGGGAAGAGAAAGTCGAGGAGCCTAGCGAGCAATCTGGGGTGTCTTGAACGTGAAACGGCTCCCGCTACCCAGGACGACCTGGCCGTAGCGATGCCCCCCTTCGAGCACGCAACCCGCGCCCACCAGGGCGTTGAAAACGGTGGCGTCGCGGTTGATGCGGGTGGCATCCCAGATGACGCTGGAGCTGAGTTGCACGCCCTGCTCGAGCACCACGCCGTCTCCCAGCACCACCGGTCCTTGCAGGCGCACCCCCGCATCCACGTGAGCGCCACGCCCCAGCGCGACGGGCGGAATGACGGTGGCCTCCGGGTGCAGGAAGGCGTGCTCGTCCAGCCAGACGTGGGGCTGGACCTCCTGGCCCGGCACCGGGAGCTTGATCAGACCCTCGAGGAAGTCGCGATTGGCCTGGCGGTAGCTGATGAGATCGCCCACGTCGCGCCAGTAAGCATCTTGCACCTCCAGGGCATAGAAGGCGCGCTCCTCCTGCACCAGGCGCGGGAACAGCTGGCGCCCGAAATCGTAGATGATGTTCGGGATCAGCTCGAAGATGGCGGGGTCGAAGACGTAGATGCCCGTGTTGCAGAGAGGGCTGAACACCTCTTCGGCCCTGGGCTTCTCGTGGTAGCGCGTGACGCGCCCGGCGTCGTCCACGGCGACCACGCCGTAGTCGCCGGGGTTCTCCTGGCGCACCACGGCCAGCGTGGCCAGGGCTTTCTTCGCCTTGTGGTAGGCCACGAGGCGCGTCAGATCGAGGTCGGTCAGGATGTCGGCCCCGGTGACGATGAACGTGTCGGTGAAGAAGCTCGATTTCTGGCGCATCCCGCCGGCGGTGCCCAGCAGGTCGTGCTCGACCGAGTAGTTGAGCTTGACGCCCGCGAAGCTCTCCTCGCCGAAGTAGTCGGTGACGTAGCGCGGGAGCAGGTGGAGGTTGATCATCACCTCGTCCACGCCGTGGCGGCTCAGGTGGCCCAGGGTGTGCTCCAGGATGGGCCGGTTGACCACCGGAACCATCGGCATCGGTAAAGCGTAGGTCAGAGGATACAGCCGCGGGGCCCCTCCCGCGGCCAGCACCATGGCTTGCATCAGACGGCCGCCTCCGGGGCCGGGCGGGCTCCGCGCGAGCCGCTCAGCAACACGCGGCCCATGAAGCGCGGGATGGCCAGCATGCGCATGAAGCGCGCCGGCTGCTTGAGCAGGCGATAGAACCACTCCAGTCCGAGGTTGCACATCCACGAAGGAGCGCGCTGCACCTTGCCGGCGAACACGTCGAAGCTGCCCCCCACGCCGATGCCGGCGCGCACGTTCAACTGGTCGCCGTATTTGCGCATCCAGATCTCCTGGCGCGGAAAGCCCAGAGCCGCCAGCAAGATGTCCGCGTCGGCCTGCTGCACGGCCCGCACCGCCTCGGCATCGTCCTTGAAATAACCGTGATAGGTGCCGACCACGTTGACGCCCAGTTTCTCCAGCGCGCTGCCGGCCTGCTCGGCCACGCCGGGAGCGGCGCCCAGCAAGAAGACGCGGGGTTTGCGGCCGCCGGGAAGTTTGGCCAGATGGGGGATCATCTCGACGCCCGGCACGCGCTCGGCCAGAGGATAGCGCGTGCGCTTGCTGGCCCACACCACGCCGGCGCTGTCGGGCACCACCAGGTCGGCCTGGCGCACCAGCTCGCGGTAAGATTCGTCCTGTTGGGCGTGCATGATCATCTCGGTGCCCAGGGTGACCACCTGATGAAATTTATTCTCGTCGAGCAGCGTTTCGAGCCGCGCCAGGGCTTCGTGCATGCTGACGCGATGCACTTTAACCCCAAGGATTTCCAGGCTTTGCACCTCTGGATGGACGGTCTGCGCCATGGTCGCGCCTCTTCTGCAACCGCGAAAAAAACCCTGGTGGCCCGCTTTTGCTTGGAATGCGCCTGGTGAATTTTTTACAATTCCAGAGCGAGATAGGTGCGCAGCGCTGCTGGATACCACGGTTCGGCGCGCAGGTGCCCGGCCAGGCCCGGCATGCCGAACGAGGCCAGGCGCTCGGCCACCTCCTCGCGGCGCTGCTCCAGCCCCCGGCGGGCCTGGCTCTGACCGAAGTGGACGGTCTCCTCGCAGACACCCCAGGCCTCACGCAGCAGGCCGGACAGTCCCGGCTCGGGCGCCTCGCCGGCCACCAGGGGCAACTCCCAGCCGGGTGCCTCGGGCTCGAGATCGAGGCTGATGGTGCGCTCGTCCGTGCGCAAGGCGACGGGCTCCAGCACCCACTGGCCCCCGCGGCGGCTCAGGAACCCGCTGACCTGCCGGGCCTCGGAGAGATGGCGCGCCAGAGCGTCCAGTGCTCCCGGGCAGGCCGACTCGAAGCTGCGCCGGATCAGCACATCGTCGGTGGAGCCCAGCACCGCTTGCTCGCCCGGGGCGTAGGCGACCTCGACCTCGTCGACCGCCAGCACGCGGAAGTCCTCGGCCAGAGCCAGCGGGCGTAGCAGCCGCGTGGGCTCGCGGTCCTCGTGCAGTTGCCCCAGACAGCCCGGCAGGTGCTCCCAGGCGTTGCCCAGCGGCACCACCGAGTGGCGCTCGCGCTCGCGGCGCAAGGTGAAGCTCCGGTTGGCCCGGCGTTTGACGCCCTTGCTCACCAGCTGGCCGCCCGCCAGGGAGCTCAGCCGCACGTCGCCCGCCACGTTCGCGTGGGGGTGCGTGTAGGGCTTTTCCAGCACCAGCACCTGCCCGGAGGGGTCGGCCAGGAAGACGCTGGCGATGCCGTCCCGCACGCGGCAACCCAGGCCGACCAGCCGCAGGTGGTCGAGCTCGGTCTCGAGAGCCGTATCCTGACCCAGCACGAACGACGGGGACAGCTCCTTCGGATGGCTGAGCCGGGCGCGCAGGCTCAGTAGCGCGAAGGCGACCTCGGAAGCGTGGTAGCGGCTGGAGCCCTGGGCGTAGCAGGCCAGCTGCTCCTTCAGGGTTTGCAGCAGGATCAGCGGCCAGGTCATGCCCTGCAGCTCGCGGCGCGCTCTCTCGAAAGGTGCCTCGAGGTCGCCCGCGTGGACCACGCCGCGTTCCAGGAGGAGCTCGCTCAGCCGGGTGGCGTGGCCGGTCTCGGGGCGCCGGGTTTCGGCTGCGAACTCCACGACCGGCCCGCCGTGCCGGAAGCACCACACGGCCAGCGCGATGTGCTCGCAGCCGGCCTTCTGAGCGCAGTCGCAGCGCGCCATCGCCAGCTCGCGAGGCACCAGGAACCGGACCGTGCAGGTCGGCAGGTGGGCCGCATTCTCGGAAAGCTCGGCCCTCAGCCCCCGCTGGAGCGCCGCTCGGGCCCTGTCCAGCAGACGCCGGCCCAGAAACTCCTCGAGTTGCTCGTCGGTGACCTCGGACGGGCTCCACGGCGCTTGCTCGGCGCGGGGATAGTGGAGGGCTACCGCCACCCGGTGGCGGCACACCGTCGTGGCGCCGCAGGTGCAGCTTCCCTGGGCCAGCGACTTGCCGGGGGGTAACATGGCCGTTGCGCCGTCCTCGAACTGGCCGCGGACGGTGCCGTCCGGCTCCTCCTGCAGCGTCGGGGCGGGCTCACGCAGCGCGCGCTTGACGAGACCCCAGTTAGAGAGAGCCGCGATGGCCTCGTGCGTGAGCGCGGCGAGGTCGGCTCTCAAGCCCCGACCTTCTCGGCCAACCAGTTGGCCAGCTCTCCCGGGGTCATCGCGCCCACGTGCGCCCCGGCCTCGACGCATTTGGACGCCAGGTCTTTGTCGTAGATCGGGGCCGCGTCGGGGTCCAACGCGGCCAGTCCCAACACGGTGGTGCCCTGCTCGCACAGGGCGCGCGTCAGGCGAACCAGGCGCACGGCGTCGCCGCCCTCGTAGAAGTCCGTCACCAGCACCACGATGGCGCGCCGCGGGTTCTCCACCAGGGACGCCCCGTAGTCGAGAGCTCGGGCGATGTCGGTGCCGCCCCCCAGATGGACGCGCATGAGGACCTCGACCGGGTCGTCGATCTCGGCCGTGAGATCGACCACCTCGGTGGAGAACACCGCCAGGTGGGTCCGCAGCATTGGCACGCCCCACAGACATGCGGCCGTCACGGCCGCATGGATGGCCGAGCCCAGCATGCTGCCCGACTGGTCCACCAGCAGGATGAGCTGCCAGGTCGCCCGGTGCCGGCGGCTGCGCTGGAAGAAGAAGGCCTTCTCCAGGTAGAGCTTGCGCGTGGAGGGGTCGTAATGCTTGAGGTTGGCGCGCAGGGTGCGCTCGACATCCAGGTCGCGCGAGAACTTGAAGGGTGAGCTGCGCGGATGGCGGCGCGAGCCCGAGAACGAACGCTGCACCTCGCGTGCCAGCTTCTCCATCAGCTCTTCGACGACGCGCCGCACCAGCTCCCGGGCCAGCTCGAGCACCTGCGGGCTCATCAGGTGCCGCGTCTTCATGACCGCCTGCAGCAAAGCCTGATTGGGCTGCACCCGGCGCAGGACTTCGGGATTGGTGACCACCTCGTCGATCCCGAAACGCTCGACCGCGTCTCTCTCGAGCCGCTCGATCGTCTCGCGGGGGAAGAGCGTGTGGACCTCGTTGATCCAGTCGAGCACGGTCATGGCGGGGGCCTCCTGGCCGCCCTTGCGCTGCCCCCGGATGTCGCGCTTGCCCAGGTCGGGGTCGCGGTCGTAAAGCCAGGAGAGAGCGGCATCGCAAGCTGCTTGCTCGCCTTCGAGACAGCCCCCGAGACAGGGATGGGAGGCCTGACCCAGTACCAGTTTCCAGCGGGTCAGCCCCTCGTCAGACCTCAAAAGCCGGGCGGTAACTCGATGCCGAGGTCACCCGTGAAGTTGACGTCCTGCGGAAGCGGCGGCGCGTTGATCTGGAACTCGGGCGAGGCCGTCTGCAACCCCATCCGCGAGGCGAACTGGCGCATCGCATTGGGATCGAAGGCCTGCTCGCGGGTGGGCAGGCTGGCCGTGAAGGCGCGGGACTCGGCCAGGAAGCGGCGAATTTCCTGGCCCGCCTCGCTGTTCTCGAGCGCGGCCCGGTTGCTGCTGCGCAGCTGGTCGAACTCGTTGAAGCCGCCCATGACCTGGGCGTAGATCTTGCCGAGGTCGCTGTCGGGCGCCGCCTGGGCCGCGCCGGGCGGCAGCTTGGCCAGGATGACGGCCTTCTCGATCTGGGTGTTGAGGTCGGCCTCTTGCTGTTGCAGGCGCTCCATCACCTCGGGATCTTGCCGGCCGCTCTGCTGCACGTTGCGCAGCATCTCTTGCTGGGCCGCCTGCAGAGCCTTCTGCTGGGGCTCGAAGGAAGCGCGCACGCGGGCCTCCTGATCGGCTTCCCAATCGAGGCGCTGCGTGCGCTGCTGGGTATTCTCGCCCGCATCGAGCTGGTTCTGCAGGTTCTCGATCTGGGCCGTGTTGTTCTCGATCTGCTGTTGCTGCTGGGCGCTGGTGCTGGCGGCTTGAGCCGCGGCCTGCTCGGCGGCGGCCTGGGCGGCGGCGGTCTCGGCGGCCTGAGCTTCGGCCTTGGCATCAGCCAGCGCCGTGTCGGCCTTGGCGGCATCGGCAGCCGCCTTGGTGGCCGCCTGCTGGTTGGTCACGGGCGGATTGCTGTTGGGCACGATGCCATTGGGATCGGTGGCGGCTTTGGCGGCCAGATCGTCAGCCGTCTTGTGCGCCGCGGTCGCGGCCGCGGTCGAGCTGGTCACGCCGGCGTTGGCCGAGACGATGCGGGCCTGGGCGGCCTGGTTGGCGCTGTTAGCGGAGCTGAGGCGCTGCGCCGCGGCCGACGTGTCGACCGTGTTGGCGGTCACCGTATTGGGCGTGGCCGCGACCGTGGGCGTGCCGCCGTTGAACTCGAGGTGGTGCGACTTGTAGAACGCATCGACCAGGCTGGCGGCGTTGTCTTTCACGCGGTTGCCCAGGGCGGTCTCGGACTGTTGCTGAGCGGATTGCATGTTCGTGTATTCCATGAACAGCTCCATCTTGGGAGGCTTGGGGATCTGGATTCCCATGCCCTCGAGCCCCGCCGTCAGGCTGGTGGGGAACTCTCCCTTGGCCAGGCCCTCGAGCAGCGCCTGGCTCTGGTTCCCCATCTGCAACACCGACTGGAACAGCCCGCCCATGTCGCCGGGCGTGGCATTGACGCTGGGAAACTGCGAGACGTTGAACTGGGGAACGAAGTTCGGGTTGGTAATGGGATCCAAGAGGTACCTCCAAAGCAGGTCGTAATCCGCCGGATCTTACTATACCGAAGGATCGCTCCCTAGTAAAGTCCGTACCGTTGCACGATCTCTTCCACCTCGAGCTCCAACTTCATCCCCTCGGCGACGAGCTCGGGAGCGACCGGAGCGTGGGTCAGCTCGAAGGGGCTCTCGAGGCCGTGGAGACGCGCGATGACGGCGGCCACGGCCTGACGCTCGCGCGGAGGGAAGGCGCTGAAGGCCAGGCGCAACCCCGGCAGGGCCCGCAGAAACTCGCGGGGGTGCAGCCCGCGCACGCGCTCGTCCAGCAGGCCTAACAGGTCCTCGGCGCGTTGCACCTCCTCGCGCGCGAGCAGGAACAGCCCGGCCAGGAAGTCGCCCAGCGCCTCGGGGGGAGAAACCGCGCGCACGGCCGCGGCAGCCTCCGGGGCACCCTCTCCCAGTCCCAGCGACCAGAGATAGCCAAGGGCCGCTCCCTGGCCATCCAACGGGGCGCTGGCGAGTCGGCGGCGCATCACGCCTTCGGCCAGCTCTCGGGCCAGGTCGAGCGATTGTCCCAGCCTGTGCATGTCGCGCAGGACGACGACCGCCCGCAGGCAGCCCGGGGCGCTGCCGTCGAGCCCCTCGAAGAGCCAGAGGCCGCGGGCGAAACCGGCCGCCAGAATGAGGCCGAGGTCGCCCAGATCCTGGCGGTAGAGCTTGAACAGGAGGTCCAGCGCGGCACCCAGACGCGCCAGGTCGATCTCGGCCCCGATCGCCCGGGCCACGCGCTCGCGCGCCGGCAGCTCCAGGCCGGCCCGCACGCCCGCCACCAGGATCGCGGCCAGGGCGGCCGAGTCCTCGGCCCGCAGCAGCGCCTCCTCCAGCACCGAGAGCGCCGCGCCGGGCAGATCCGAGCCGTGCACCGAAGCCTCGACCAGCGCGCTGTCGAGCTCCAGGACCTCATGCAAGGCCCAGTCCTCCTCCAGCAGGCCTTCGCGCAGGCGTGTGAACCCCGGCAGTCCGAGCAGCCCGAGCTGGTGCAAGCACTGGCTGCGCTGCGTGCCCACCTCCACGGTCACCTGACGCGCCGGGCGGGTGGGCACCAGCTCCAGCTCCACCAGCCGCGCCCGCACGTCGGCTACCAGCGGCGGATGGGGCGTTCCCTCGGCCAGCTGTCCGCGCCTCGCTCCCGAGAAGGCGGCCACGAGCTCGACCAGGATCGGGTCGGTGTTCGCGGGCAGCCAGCCCCGGCGGCTCCAGGGCAGCTCGCACGACAACTCTTGCTTGATCAGGGCACCGGCCAGGCCGTCCAGCAGGTCGGTGCGCAGCGGGACCTCGTGTCCGCGCAGGCGCGCCAGACCGTGGGTCAGGGTGGAGGCTGCCACCAGGTCGGCCGAGGAGACCGCCAGCCGGCGCGTTCGCAGGCGCGCGACCGCGTCGCGCAGCGCCAGCGAGGCCGCCCGCTTGGGGCCGCCTTCCCACACGTGCTGGTAATAGCCCGGCGAGGGCATCCCCGCGGCGTAGCCCTGAAAGCTGTCCAGCCGGTGAAAGCTGAAGGGCACCAGGTAGCTGCCGGTCTCCGGCTCGGCCGGCAGCTCGGGCCAGTCGTCTCCGACCGGCGTCAGGGCGGGCGCATGGTAGCCCCCGCAGACCACGACGACACGTTCGCCGTGGTGGGCGCGGGCCCAACCCAGGCAGCGGGCCATGAACTCCTCGCGCTCGGCATCGCCGGGCTCGATCTGGTCGCGGATGGCCGTAAAATAGGCGCGCAGGCGCTCCTCCAGCCCTTCGCCCGGGTGCTCGAAGAGGTGGTCCCAGAGGCTGTCCGGGTCGTCGAATCCCAGCTCTCGCGCGAGCTCGCGCTCGGGATCTGTGCGTCGGTCGGAGTAGCGGTTGGTGCGCTCGCGGAGAGCCCGGTGCCAGGCCGGCAGGTCCATGAAGCGAACCTCGGCGCCGAGCTCGCGCCCCACCCGCAGGGCCACCCACTCGGGCGAGTAGTCGCAGAACGGCGTCCAGCTACCGCCCTGCCCTCTTTGAAAGCTGAACAGCGCGATGGGAAGCGTGTGTCCCAGGAGCATCTCGTCGAGCCGGCCGTTGAAGTCGGACGGCCCTTCGATGAGAACGCAGGCCGGTCGGTTCGAGCGCAGCACGGTCTCCACCAGCCGGGCGCAGGCGGGGCTGTGGTGGCGCACTCCCACGACCCTCACGGCAGGTTGTGGCGGGCCTCGAAGAAGGCTTTCCAGAGCGGTCCCGAGCGGCGTGAGACGCGCTGCTCGAGGTAGCGGCGCAGCCGCTTGAGGTCCTCGGCGTTGTCCTTGATGGCGGTGCCCACCAGGCACTCCATCAGGTCCTCGGGGGTGCTCGCGCGGGCGCTCAGGTAGTGGGCCCGCACGCCCACGGCGTGGGCCACCGACACCGCCTCGGCGGTGGACATGGCCGTGGAAAGGCGCTCCAGCGCATCCCCCTCGGCCGTCTTGCCCTCGCGCAGCTCGCGAAACGTGGTGACCAGCACCTCCAGCAGGTCGCGCGGCGGCGCCTGCGGCACGCCGGAGCGCTCCAGCAACGCGGCGGTCTCGCGCTCGACCAGGTCGAGCTCCACCTGGCTGTCGGCGATCGGGAAGACCGTTTCGAAGTTGAAGCGGCGCTTGAGAGCCGCGCTCATCTCGTTGGTGCCGCGGTCGCGCGTGTTGGCGGTGGCCAGCAGATTGAATCCCTCGCGGGCGTAGAGCTCGGTCTCGAGCTCGGGGATGAAGAGCACGCGGTCGGACAGCACGCTGAGCAGGGAGTCCTGGATCTCCGACGGGCAGCGGGTGATCTCTTCGAACCGCACCACTTTGCCCTGCAGCATCGCCTGGTAGAGCGGGGCGGGCACCAGCGCCCGCTCCGAGGGCCCTTCCGCAATCAAGAGCGCATAGTTCCAACCATACTTGATCTGGTCCTCGGTGGTGGCCGCGCTGCCCTGGATGGTCAGCGTCGAGCCGCCGCTCACGGCCGCGGCCAGCAGCTCGGACAGGTAGGATTTGGCCGTGCCGGGCTCGCCTACGAGCAGCAGCCCGCGGTTGGTCGCCAGAGCCACCATGGCTCGATCCACCAGCGAGGGATGCCCCACGAACTTCGGGCGGATCCTTTGCCTGGCGTCGCCCAGAATGAAGCTGCGCACGGCTTTGGGTGAGAGCGCCCAGCCCGGCGGGCGCGGATCCTTATCGGCTTTGGCCAGGCGCTTCAGCTCGTCGGCGTAGACAACCTCGGCGGGGGGACGCTGCAGGCTCGACATGGTGCGACGTTTCGCTGACTTTCAGAGGGCGCCTTTCGAGAGGGCCCGACCCCTTGCTCGACGTAACCTCTCCTCGTGTTCGAGCGAGTCGAGTTGCGCGAGGGGACGTCCGACAAGTTCTGGGAGGTCCGCGTAGAGGGCTGCGAGGTCGCCACGTTCTGGGGCCGGGCCGGTACCCGCGGCCAGAGCAAGACGAAGAGCCACGCAACCCCACAGGCGGCGCTGGCCGAGGCCCGCAAGCAGCTCGAGGAGAAGCTGCGCAAAGGCTATCGCAGCGTGGCGTGCGAGCCCTCCATCGAGCTGGTCGAGCCCACCGTCGAAGTGCTCGACCTGGGGCCCGCCGAGCACGACTGGCAGGCGGCGCTGCGGCACCGGCACAATCCCTGGCGGCGCGACGGCCTGGAGCCTGAGCCGGGTCGCGCCGTTCTCCCCAGCGAGAACCTGGCGCTGTATCGAGCCGGGCTCGGGTTGACGGTCCCCACGTTGCAGACCGTTACGCGCCAGGCCTTGCGGCACCTCGGCGGAGAGTCCGCCCCCCTCGACCGGCCGACCGCCGCACTGCTGCTCCGGCTGACCTCGGGCGGAGCAGCCGACTTCCTGGCCCAGAATCTCCCGCCGCTCGAGCTTCTCGAGGTCATGCTCGCGGCCGACCGGCTCCACACCACGACGCGCTACGCGGGGGGAAAGGCGGTGGCCATGTGGGTCCTCCGCCGCCCCGCCCAGAGCCGGCATCTCTTCGAGCCGGCCCGGCCGGGCCCGTGGCAGGCCTTGCGCCAGGCTCTGGCCCGCTGCCCCCAGCGCGAGTATGAGCGCGCGCTGCAGCGCGCCCGCGAGCTCTACGCTGAGGCCGACCACGAGCGCCGCTGCCAGCTGGCTTTCGCCTTTCCCGACACCGGCTGGGCCGACACCGAGGCCCGTTACGGGTGGGAGAACCAGGCGACCCTCTACGGCACCGTCACCGCCGTGCCGCCTTGCACCTACCTCACGTTGGCCAGCCTGATGGACGTGGAGCGGGTCAATCAGCTGCTGAGCCATCCTTACGGCGCGCCCGACCCCGGATTTGGCCCGATGCTGCTGGGCAACCTGGGGGCCCTGGCGTTTCCCTGGCTGGTCAAGCGCCAGGGCTGGCGCGACCCTCTCTGGGAGATCCCCGACGCGCAACTCGCCCAGCAGCTGCGGGCCTTGCTGGACGACCGATCCGAGCGGGCCAACCTGACCACCTACTACAGCCGCTGGCCCGAGCACTCGATCCCCGTCCTGGCCCAGGTTCTGGCGACAGACGGGAAGGGCCGCGACGTCGCTCGCACGCTGCTGACCCAGATCCTGCGCCAGAGCCCGCGGCTCCCCGCGCTCGAGCCGCGCGCCGAGAATGTGTGCCGAGACCTGCTGGGGCGCCTGGGCAGCGCCGGCCCGGCCGCCGCCGACGACGAGCTTCCCCCGGTGCTGCGCCGACCCCCCTGGCTCGAAAAGCGCAAAACGGCCGCGCGGACCGTCTCCCAAGTCGAGCTTCCGCCCACGGAGGAGCGCATCGAGTGGGACGGCGCCCCGCCCTCCGGCCCGCTGCGGCACACCCCGCCCGCCGCCGGTCCGCTGGACGACAAGCTGCGCCAGGCCTTCCGGCGTTCGGTTGCGCGAGGCCAGGTGGCCATTTACGAGCTCGAGCAGTTGAGCGATCCCGTGGCGCTCGAGATGTGGAACGAGACCCCGGCGCGCTCCTGGTATGCGTGGGAGATGCCGCTGGACAACATCCTGGCTCGCTTTGGAATCGCCGCGCTTCCCGGGGTGCTGGCCCAGGCCGGGGCCGACCTGGCCGCCACCGCCGCCGCGCTGGTGCGGGTGGACTCGCCCCGGGTGGCGCCGGTCATGGCGTCCGCGTTCGCCGGTCAAAAGGCCCGCCGCTCCGCCCGCACCTGGATGCTGCGTTTTCCCGAGACCGCCGCCCTGGGCCTGACGGTCCTGGCCGTGGGAGAGCTCGGGCCGCGCCGCAACGCCGCCGAGGACGCCTGCCGCTGGCTCGCGGCCGAAGGTCACCGCGACGAGCTGCGTGCGGCCGCCCGCACCCTGCGCGTCGAGCAGGCCCTGGACGAGTTGTTGGCCCGCGATCCGCTGCTGGACGTGCCGGCCAAACCTCCCAAGCTGCCCGATTTCTTCGACGTCGCCCTCTTGCCCGCGCCCCGCCTGCGCAGCGGCAAGTCGCTGGGCGCTCAGGCGATGACCCACCTCGCGACGATGCTGGCCTTCAGCCCGCTCGACCCCCCCTACGCGGGCCTCGAGCAGGTGCGCGCCGCCTGCGAGGGCCTCGAGGACTTTGCCTGGGAGCTCTTTTCGTTGTGGCTCACGGCCGGCGGTCCGGCCCGCGAGAAGTGGGCATTTCTGGCCCTGGCCCATTTCGGAGGGGACGAAGCGGCCCGCCGTCTGGCCCCGATGCTCAAGAGCTGGCCCGCCGAAGGATTGTCGGCCCGGGCCGAGCTGGGACTGGACGTGCTGGGCGCCATCGGGTCGGATGTCGCGTTGATGCAGATCCACCAGATGTCCCAGAGGCTCAAGTCGCGCCCGCTGCAAGAGAAGGCCCGGCTGCGCCTGGACGAGATCGCCCTGCGGCGCGGCCTCACTCCGGATGAGCTGGCCGACCGCCTGGTGCCCGATCTGGATCTGGAGACCGACGGGAGCTGCCTGGTGGCTGGAATCCGCGTGGTATTCGACGAGCAGCTCAAGCCAAGCCTGGTGGGCCACCGCGACCTGCCTCGCTCGGCGGGCGAGGACGCCGTCAAGCGCTGGAAGGCCCTCAAGAAAGACGCCAGGGCCGTCGCCCAGAGCCAGATCCTGCGCCTGGAGATAGCCATGAGCTCCCAACGGCGCTGGTCCATCGCCACCTGGCGCCTGTGCCTGCTCGAGCACCCCCTGCTGGTGCACCTGACCCGGCGCCTCGTGTGGGGTCTTTATCGGGACGGCGTCCTGACGCACACCTTTCGCGTGGCCGAGGACTCCACCCTGGCCAACGCTCAGGACGAGCCCTTCAGCCTCCCCCAGGACGGCCTGATCGGCCTGCCCCACCCCCTCGAGATGGACGAGCTGGACGCCTGGGGGCAGGTGCTGGGCGACTACGCCATCCTGCAGCCCTTCCCGCAGCTGGCCCGGGCGGTGTTCCGGCTGAGTCCCGAGGAGGCCGCGGCCGACCGGCTCGGGCGCATCGAAGGACGCAAAGTGGCGGCTCTCAAGCTGCTGGGGCTGGAGTCGCGCGGCTGGCGGCGCGGCCCGGTGGAGGACGGCGGCACGGTGCTGTCGATGGAGAAGCCTCTGGGCGGGGGGCTGACGGCCTGTCTGGAGCTCGAGCCCGGATTCTGGGTGGCGGCGCCCGCTCAGGCCGAGCCTCAGATGCTCAGCCGCCTCCGGATCAGCCGCGCGGGCGCTTATGAGGCCAGTCCCCTGAGCGAGGCCGGCCCGCTGGCCGTGAGCGACCTGGTGGCCGACCTGGAGGCTCTGTGAGAAGTCTGGATCTTCCTCTGTGCGAGCTGGCCCGACCCGTGACCGTGCCGGTGCTGCACCTGGGTCGCGTGCATCGCTTCAGCTGGTGGCTCGATGGCGACGGTCACCCGTCGGTGCGGCTCTCGGGCGAGCCCGCGGTGGATATCGAGCGCTGCCTGTGGAAGCGGGCCGACGACGGCACCCTGGTCTGCGAGGAGACGGCCGCACGCTGGGAGCACCCGCGCCGGCTCACTCGCCTGGGTGCGGCGCTGGTGGGCCTGCCGGACGGCACGATGCTCGACCTCGGACTGGCCGAGAGCCTGCGTTTCAGTGGCCCCGTGGTGGGGGACGTCTGGCACATCCAGAGCTGCTCGGAGGACCTCGACCCTGACGTCCTGGAAAGGGCCCTGGAGCTGGCCCGCCAGTGCGACGAGGAAAGCTTTCTCGAGGCCGGACAGGCCATCGACGCGGCCGTGCGCGGCATCGAGGAGGAGTGGGCGGGAACCTGTCCCTACCGGGTGGAGGGCACCCGCATCGTCTTCGAGGACGCGGAGGACAATCGCAGCTTCGTCATCCTGTTCGGGGGCGAGGTCTTTCTGGCCACGCCGGCGTTCCAGGCGGCCTTCCCCGGCGTCCAGGACGTGCTGGTGGAGCGGGGGAGTCGGGCCACCCTTGCCACGATCGGCGCCAATCTCAACCAGATGCTGGGGATCCGGGCGGGAGACCTGCTTTTTGAAGGGCGAAAATCACTCTACCGGCGCGGGGACCTGACTCACGTGGCCTGGTTGTCGCCCGAGGACGTGGAGCTGGCCGACTCCGAGTTTGCGGGCGTGGGCTACGCTCCGCTTGGCTGCCTGGTGGCCGAGAGCCTGGCGGGCACCCTGATGCGGGGCTACGCGCGTCCCGGCGGACGGGCCTGGGGGGCGGTCACGGTCGGCATCTCCGGCGAGTTCATCCGCGAGTTCTTCAGCTACTGCGCGGATGGGGTGAGTTTCACGACGACCACCCTGCCCGGGTCGGAGGACAAGCCCGAGCGCCAGATCTTCAAGCAGTGTTTGCCGGAAGCGAGCGTGGCGGAGCTGCTGGCCGCGCACGAAGCGGAGCTGGATCGCCAGGGCTGGCGAGCCGACCTGGCCGAGGGCGAGCTGGAGACGCTGGCCCGGGCCGTGGATGAGTTTCTGGTTCGCTTTCTGTAGAGCCTAAGGCTCGTCGTCCATCCAGGACTCTTTCTCGGGATTGAGCGGCAGCAGCATGCGGAAGCAAGAGCCCTCGCCCAGCTTGCTCTCGACTTCGAGCTCGCCTCCGTGGGCCTCCACGATGTTCTTGGCGATCGCCAGGCCCAGGCCGCGGCCGCCAAAGCGGGCGGTGCGCCCTTTCTCGACGCGGTAGAAGCGCTCGAAGATGCGAGCCAGCTCTTGCTCGGGAATGCCGGCCCCGCGGTCGACCACTTCCACCGCGGCCATGCCGTCCTTCATGAGGGCGCGCACGGTGACCTTGCCGCCCGGCTGCGAGTATTTGATGGCGTTGTCGGTCAGGTTGAGCAGCACCTGGCTGATGCGATCCTCGTCGGCGCGAATCTCGGTGAGGTCGGCCGAGAACTCGGTGTCGATCTCCACTTCGGCTTTCTTGGCGTAAGAGTCGAGCACCGCCACGGTGTGGTTGGCGATCGCCTGCAACTCGACCGACTGGAACTTGAGAGCCACCTGGTGGGCCTCGATCATGCTCAGATCGAGCAGGTCGTGGATCAATCGCTCCAGGCGCTTGGCTTCCTCGCTGATGATGCTGAGCCAGCGATGGGTCAGGTCGGGGTCGTTCATGGCCCCCTCGAGCAGCGTCTCGGCGTAGCCCTTGATGCAGGTCAGGGGCGTGCGTAACTCGTGCGAGACGTTGGAGACGAAGGTGACCAGGATCTCCTCGAGCTCCGATTTGAGCGCGGCCTCGCGGCGGGCTTCCTCGACCAGTTTGTCGATGGGGAGGCGAGGATCATACTTGATCACGGTGTAGCCGCTGCGCAGGTCGATCTTCTCTTTGACGCCGAGCTGCACGGCCCGCTCGTTGAGGATGTTCGTCAGCTTGTGGACGACGCGCGAGCTGACCACCTTCAGGTCGGTGGGGGAGAAAGCGTCCTTACGGCGGGGCGGGCTGAACAGGTAGATGACGAAGTAATCCGAGCCGGGGCCCCCCACCGCCACCAGGTCCTCGTCGCGGAACAGCTTGCCGCGCTGGTTCATGAGCGTCTGCCCCAGCAGCTTGCGCAGGTTCTCGGCCACCTTCTCGCCGTAGGTCTCGATCAGGCTGTGGAACTGCACCACGTCGACGTAGATGAAGCCCGCCTGCTCGCGCTTCTCGAGCTGGTCGGCGACCTGGTCGAGCACATCGCTCAGAACCGGCAATCCAGCGCTGTCCTGATGAACGTCGGTTAGATCTGCCATGACCGTAGTGCCTCCAATTGCTCGAGATGAGTCAGGTTACAATGCAGCGGGGTGACCGACACGTAGCCCTCGTGAATGGCTCCGAAGTCGGTTCCGGGCAGAGGCTCCCCCTTGGGCGCATCCCCCGAGACCCAGAAATACTCCGTCCCCCATGGATCCACCCGCTTGACGATGCGTTGAGCATACTGCGTGTGTCCCTGACGGGTGATCTGAAAGCCCTTGATCTGCTCCTCGGGCAGGGCGGGAACGTTGACGTTCAGCAGGGTCTTGGCGGGCATTCCGTGGCGCGTGACGGCTTCGGCCACCTTGACCGCGAATTTGGCCGCCGCGGCGTAATGCATCGGCTTGGAGCGCGGTTGCGAGACCGCGATGCTGGGCACGCCGTGGATCATCCCTTCCATGGCGGCCGCCACCGTGCCCGAATAGGTGACATCGTCGCCCAGGTTGGAGCCCCGGTTGATGCCGGAAAGGACCAGGTCAGGCCGGTGGCCTTCTTCGAGCAGGTCGTAGAGGGCCAGGAGGACACAGTCGGTGGGCGTTCCGTCGGTGGTGTAGACGCCCTCCTCGAGTTGTTTGACGCGTAGCGGGGAATGGAAGGTCAGGGAGTGACCGACGGCGCTGCGCTCGCGGTCGGGAGCCACCACGGTCACGCGGCAGCGGGGGCGGAACTCGGCGATCATCGCCTGCAAGCCTTCAGCCTGGATTCCGTCGTCGTTGGTCAGGAGGACATGCTGCATCATTTTTGGGATGGGAGGAAGGAGTCGGGTGAAAGGAACTTAGACCCCGGGTCGGGGGTCTCGGAGTTCGCCGCTCGGCGGGTCGCTATTCGGCGACGCGCCGGCGAGCCGTACTGGCGCGTCGGCCCTGGGCCAGGAGACGCTCGGCCTCCTGAATGAGCTCCTTCACCTTGGTCGCGCGAGGATCGCGCTGGCGGCGGGTTTCCATGTACTCGTGGCCCGCTTTGATCGCCACCGTCAGGAGCAGCCCGGCCCCGACGCCCATCGCGACCCACTTCCACGTGGACGAGGACCGGCGGGTCCGCTTGACTTTCACCCTGATGCCTCCTTGTTAGGCAGAAAGTGCCTGGATAATGGGAAGATTCGAACGGTTGCGCGGAAAATCCTTCATTCTTCGTTCTTCTTGCGGAAGACAACGGTCATGATGATGTTGCAGATGAGCCCCACGAGCACGGCGGGGATGGCCACGAAGCCTCCGTCAAAGGAGTCGCCGAGCGGAGTCTTGAGGGGCACGGTGGCGTCCCAGTAAGCTTCCCAGAACCCGGGCATCTTGTAGACGAGCCCCGCCAGGAGCAGCGTCAGGACCAGCCGGATTCCGAACCCCTTCAATCCCCGGATGGGCAACAAGCCCACGATGGCAAAGACAACCAACGTTCCTATCCCCAGACCCACTGAGCCCCTCCTTTGCCCCCGCGGGAGCTTGAGAATTCATCAATGAGAAAGCTTCGCCGCGAGGGGAGGGAGCTTCCTCTTGGGGCGGGCTTCCGGGGGGGGCTGGTAGCGCCCCCCCCGGCCCCCCCGCTAGACCGTCGCCCCCCCGTCCACGCTCAGCACGTGTCCGTTGACGTAGCTCGCTTCGTCCGAGGCGAGCCAGAGGTAGGCGTTGGCGACCTCCTCCGGCGAGCCCATCCGGCGCAGCGGCACCCGCTCGTTGATCTTCTCGATCACCTTCTCGGGAATGCCCGCCGTCATGCGGGTCTCGATGAAGCCCGGAGCGACGGCGTTGACGCGCACGCCCTTGGGGCCGAGCTCGCGGGCCCACACCTTGGTCATGCCGATGACGCCCGACTTGGCCGCCACGTAATTGGACTGGCCAAAGTTGCCATAGAGCGCCACCACGGACGAGGCGTTCAGGATGACGCCGCTGCCTTGCTCGACCATGCGGCGGGCCGCCGCCTGGGTACACGAGAAGACCGACTTGAGGTTGACGTCGATCACGGCGTCGAAGTCCTCTTCGGTCAGCTTGAGGAGCTGCGCGTCACGCAAGATGCCGGCGTTGTTGACCAGCACGTCCAGCCGGCCCCAGCGGGTCACGATCTGGTCCAGCGCCGACTCGATGGACTCGCGCCGGCTCACATCCATCTGCAGCGCCAGGCCGTGCTCGCCGATCTCGTGGGCCACCTCGGCGGCCACCGCCAGATCGACGTCGGCCACGGCCACCCGCGCCCCCTCTTGGGCGAACCGCAACGCGGTCGCTTTTCCAATCCCCCGGCCCCCCCCGGTGATCAAACAGACCTTATCTTTCAGTCGCATAGAACCAAGCCCTTGCGAGCCGGCCCTGTCTTGAACCTGCATGGGAATACCTCCAGTGAAGTCCCTTCAGACTAACCGGAGTTGTTGCAAATCGGTTACTTCAGGATGTCGCGGGGAACCGAGAACGTGAACTGGGCCACGCGGCCCTCGTTGGCCTCGTTGTTGCCGGGCACGGCGACCGTGAGACGGAGCTTGCCGCCATCTTCGTGGATCGAGAAGCTGCGATTGACGATGTCGCCCAGATTGTCGTGCTGGAAGAGCGTCCCCGCGGGCACGGCAGCCAGGCCGCTGCGTACCGAGGTCAAGACGTGAGCCTGCTGTTGCGGGCTGAGCAGGTCGGTCAGCAACACCCGCTTGCCCTCGACGTGGTCGAAGGTCATCAACTCGGCGCTCTGATTGGGCGACCCGCCGGTATAGACGTTGCTCGTCACCGCGATCGAGGCCAGCGTGGCCACTCCGCCGGCCGGGCGCACGGTGGTGCGGATGGACCAGTTCTCCTCGCCCTCCTGGTTGAACGACTGCACGTAGTCGGGCATCAGGCCCTCGCGGGCGTCGTAAACCGTCTGGTCCTGCACGCCGCCGCGGGCGATCAGACGGGCGCCGTTGTAAGTGAAAGTGTATCCGTTGGCCTCGTATCTCGACGAGTCGGGCTGGAGCTGCACGAAGTCGCGCGAGGCGCCGAAATTGCCCGAGGCGGAAAGCGTGGTGTCCACCTGGGAGCTTTCCACGGCGATGCCATACTGGGCTTTCTGAGCTTCGCTCTTCAGGGAAGTCTTGCTGGTGTCTTTGACGGTGACGTGGGCCGCGGGTTGGGCGGCCTGGTGCACTCCAGCGGCGGTATTGCCGGGACCGAGCATCCCGATCGTGATGGCCACTCCGGCGGCCACTCCGAGCAGGCCCAACATCAGGCGGGAGGGGCCTTTGCGCTTGGGCTCCTCGGTCGCGGCGGCGGGCGGGACGTAGTTGACCGGCGGGGCGGCGAAGCCCTGGCCCACCGTGTCTTGCGGCATCTCGACGCCATGCTGGGCGCCGGGAGGGCCCTGGCTCTGCAGGGTGGCGCGCGTTGCGCCGGTGTGGTTGATGCCGATTGAGCCCGGGATCGTGTTCATCACGCTTGATTCACCGCCTGAAGATTTCTTACCTGTGATTCTACCTCAGGCGACTGAAAGAAGGCTCAAAGCGAAGTTTAACTTCTCTGGTCAGTTGTTAAGCTGGGACAACACTCTGGGAACATTTTGCGCCGCCGGCTTGTTGTTGCCCAGCAGCGCGCTCGCGATCCACTGCTGACCCTCGCGCTCGGAGACCAGCGACTTGTGGTTCAGGTGAAGGACCGCTTTGTGGTTGCTCGGCACCATCAGGGCGCTGTCGAGGAAGAGCAGGCCATCCGAGGGGCCACCGGTCTCGTTGACGATGCCCTTGATGTTGGCCTTGTCCCCCGCCAGCACTGACACCTCGATGGCCGGGTCGATGGGATGCTCGTTGAGGCGCTGCACCAGGTTGCCGCCCTCGCGGATGTAGTGGTCGATGCCCTTGGAGGTGCTGACCCAGCCCCGCCCGCCTTCGTAGGTGGTGCGGTAGTCGGGTTCGGTGACGGAAAGCTCGTATTTGTTGTCCCAGCGCGCCAGCATCTGGCGCTGGCCGGGCCAATAGTCGGGGCCTTGCTGGGAGAAGCCGAACTCGTGCACGTCGCGGTTCCAGCCCCAGGCAATCATGCTCTCCCAACTCATCGGCGCGTTCAGGTGCGGACTCTTGGAGCTGCCGTAGAGCGCGTAGTTGGCCGTCGGGTGACGGAACATCGTGTCGATGCCCCCGTTGGGAGCCGCCACCAGGATCAGCTTGCGGACATCGCCCCTGGCGTGGTTGACCCAGTCGGGGCCCACCTCGGGGGTGCAGTAGACGCGGGTGGCCTGGCCGCCTTTGCTGTGGCCGATCAGGTCGATCTGGGGAGCGCCGGTCAGCTCGCGGACGCGTTCGGAGGCGTTGCCGATCTGGTGCGACCAGAAGAACTGGTCGTCCTGATTGTGAGCGAAGCTCACGGCATAGACTTTGAAGCCCTGCTGGCGGAGCGCCTGGGGCAGGCCGCCGCCGCTCCCGTCCTCTTTGGGATCCCACCAGAAATCGGCGCTCTTACTGGCGCCGTGCACCAGGAGCACGGGCGTGGGCTGCACCTTGACCCCGGCCGGCGGGTCGCCGGCATACATCAGCACGGCGTCCCCCGAGTGCGGCTTGTCCGTGCCGAAGCACTTGATGATCTCGCGGTTTTGCTGCACCGAGCGGGGGTGGAAGTTGCGCTGGATGAGATGCGGGTCGCGATCGCGCAGCAACTCCATCCAGGCCCCCTGACCGAAGGCCGTGCGGTGAACCACTTCGACCCGGGAGACGTCCGGGGCTCCGCTCAGCGAGACCCGGTCGGCGAGCGCGGCAGCGACAGCTTTGGGCGCGGTCTTGGGCTTGCCGAGCCAGGGAAAACGAAGGGTAGGAAGCGTCGCCTGCGTGACTTGCATGATCTGAAAGGATAGTAGTGCAGACCGACGCCCGTTGTTTTGACGGGATGTTAATCCCTGTCAGGGGATGTGCTGTTTGAGCCACTCCGGAACATACCCGGCATACTGGTGGACGTCCAGCCATTCGTAGATCTCGTGGCCGGCGTAGTAAAAAGCGCCCCCTGCCGTGGCCGCGACGAGAAACAAGAACAAAATGAAACAACCGAAGACCGGGAAGCCTTTCTTGCGGCGAACCGGACGGATCAGCTCGTCGTCGTCGGCGAGGTGACTGGTGAACGAGCCCGAGTCGCCTTTGCGACGCGTGCGCTCGTGCAGGGGCGGGGCCGGAGGGAGGACCCGGCTCCAGGAGTCGACCCCGTCATCCTCCTCCTCGTCGCGCCGAAACAGCCGGGGGGCAGGCGATTGCTCGGCCTCCTCGTCGGGCTCGTCCTGCCAGCGGCCAACCGGCTCCTCCGGCTCGGGGGGCGGCAGGGGGGCCTTCGGGGCGGCGCGGTTCTCGCCAAACGGAGAGCGGTTCAGCTCGAGTTTGGCCGGGACCGGCGGTGCCTGCTCGAGCGGCGCACTCATGGGACGATTGTCGCTGGGGCGCAAAGGCTCGAGCTCGAGTTTGGGCGGAGGAGCGCCGAGGTCGATTTTGGAGCCGGGAGGGGCCGGCATGGTGCCCGGGGCGATGCGCGGCGCGAAGGCGCCCGAGTCGCTCGCGGTCGGTCCGGGCGGGGGCATCCGGTTCAAGTCGATGCGAGGCGGGAGCGGCGCGTCCGAGCCCCGTCCGCCTTCGGCCTCGGCACCCGGGCGGGGCGGCCAGCCCGCGCTCAGATCTTGCGCCGGCGGGGGCGTGCCAAAGGCATTGCCGGAGCCGAACCCCGGCTGCGGGGGCGTGGCTGCGCCAAATCCCTGATTGAGGTTGGGCGCGGGCGGGGCGGCAAAGCCCGGGTTGACGCCCGGGGCCGGCGGCGGAGGCCCGCCGAGATTGGCGGGAGGACCGAAGGCCGAGGCCCCAAACGCCGGCACGGGCGGCGCGCCAAAACCCTGGGCCGTGTTGGCGCCGCCTGGCTGCGGGGGAGCGCCAAAGCTGCCTCCTGGTCCGCCCGGGCCCGCTGGCTCGAAGGCGGAGGCTCCGAACGCGGGTGCAGGCGCGCCAAATCCGGTGTTCGGGGGCGGCGGCGCTCCCAGCGGGGGCAGGCCCGCGCGCCCCGGGTCGGGGGTCAGCGGGCGCGGAGCCCACTCGTTGCTCCCGGGAGGAGTCAGCGGGGGACGCGGCGCTGTGCCGCCGGAAGGCGGCTCGGCCGGACGACCCCAGTCGGCGCCCAGATTGGGAGCAGGAGGCGCCGAGCGGGGCATCCCCTGGTTGGCCGCCGGCGGCGGCGGGGCGGGGGCTCCCATCGATGGGCGCGGCGGCCACTCACCGGCAGCCGGGCTGGGGGCTCCGCCCGATCCGGGCCGGGCCATCTCGATGGCGCCCGAGGGCGGCTCGGCAGGGGGCCTTCCGGGGGCTCCCATCGAGGGACGCGGCGGCCACTCACCGGCAGCGGGGCTGGGGGCGCCCCCCAGTCCGGGCCTGGCCATCTCGATCGCGCCCGAAGGTGGCTCGTTCTGGGGCCGGGAGCGTGGGGGCGGAGCTTCTCTGGTAGGGGGCGGAGCCGGGCCGGGGGCGGCATTTCCCCACTCGGGACGGGCTTCGGAGCCCACGCGAGGCGGCCAATCGCCGGCCGGGCCGGAGGCCACGGAACCGACCGAAGGCGGCCAACTGCCGGGGGCGGGTGGGGCGGGCTGGGGCCGGGCCGGTGCGGCCGGGCGCGGCAGACCCACGGAAGGCGGCGGCGAGCCCCAGTTCTGGGTCGCTTCGTCTTCCAGCGCGTGCTCTTTGGGAGGTTCGAATTCGGCGTTCTCGAGCGAGAGCTTGGGGCCTTCGTAAGCAGAGGGGTCGCGACCCAGGAAGGCCGGCGAGGTGATCTTTCCCGACGGTGGATTGCTGCGGTTGGGGAGCGAGAGCGGCGGGATAACCACCGACTGGTTGATGGGCCGCTGAGGAACCGAGGTGGGATCCTGACCGACCCGCCCGGGGCCGATCTTGGACTCGGGCATGGGATGCAAATCTTGAATGACGAAGCCCTTGGCCTTGAGCTGCTGCTCGGCTTCCTTGCGATTGGCGACGTCCAGGGTGCCTGTCTTTACGCGACCCTGATCGTCTTTGACCTTGTAGATGAACTTCGGCACTCTTTAGCTCCCACCCGCTGAAGTTATTTCCCGCGAGGAGGCTCGGGCCCTCTTTTGAGGCCGATTGCAGGGGATTGGAAGGCCTGATCCAACCACCCCGATCGAGTGCTGCGAATGCAGTTAGCGGCTGTCTAGCGCAGCAGCTCCGTGGTGGCGGGTTGCGGCTCGACGCCCAGCTCTTCCTGAAGACGCTGGCGGCACTGCTCGTAGATTCGGCGCGCCAGGTACTCGTGACCGGAGTCCAATTGCACGCGCATCAGGACGCGGTAAGCCTCTTCCAGACAGGGATCGAGGTCTAGAGCGCGCCGGGCCGCCTCCTCGGCCGCGGTGGGCTGTCCCGCTTGCAGCGAGGATTCAGCCGCCTCCATCAGCACCCGCAGGCTGCGGACGCGCACGGCCTCACGCTCGGCGGTCAGCCATTCGGCGTACGGATAATCCGCCAGCAGCTCCCCCCGCACCAGCTCGGACGCGGCCCGGGCCTGGCGGTGCTCGAACTCGTCCAGGTCGAGGCTGACGGTCTCGAGCTCGAGCTGATAAGCTTCCTCACGCCGCGTCACGGCGCGAGAGGGGGCGCCCTTGGGGCGGTCGGGCTCGAGCACGTGGGTCAGGTGGTGCAGCACCACGCGAAAGTCTCGCTCGGCCGCGTCCGGCATCGAGTCGGGGAAGAGCTGGTCCATCAGGATTTCTTTGCCTATGGCGCGTCCGCGGGCCAGCGCCAGCATGGCCAGCAGCTCGCGGGCCTTGCGGCGCTTGAACGCTTTGGCCGGAATCTCCTCTCCCGAGCGCCAGACGCGCAGCGGACCCAGCACTTCGACGCGCAGCTCGGTCTTTTGCTCGGCAGGAGCCGGGAACAGGCAGGGCCGCTCGAGCACGAAGCCCAGCCCGCGCTCGCGCAGTCGCTCACGCGCGCCTCCGTTGGGGTCGAGCCAGAGCGAGGCCAATAGGGCGCCGTACCCGTCGTGGCAACGCTCCATTTCGTGGCGCGCGTCGCGCAGCAGGTCCGGGGCGCCGGGATGGCCGCCACGGGAGGCTGCAATTCCGGTCACCAGGCGCAGCCAGGCCGCCAGCCAGGCATCCCCCGCCTCCTGGGCGATTCCCAGGCCTTCGGTCGCGCAGTCGTAGGCTCGGGGAGTGTCCTGGCGGGCGGTGTGCAGCAGGGCCAGACCCATCAACGCCTCCACCCTCAAGCGCGCGACTCCCAGCTCGGCTGCCAGCTCCAGCGCGCGCCGGTAGGCGGGCTCGGCCTCGGGATCGCCGCCGATCTGGCGCGCGTGGCCGAGGCGCATCCAGGCGACGGCCTCCGTCTGGCGGCTCTGACCCTTGCGGGCGGCCTCCAACTCGGCCGTGGCGGCCACCCGGGCGAGCTCGGCGTCGCCCATGACCGCCGCCACGTAGGCCAGCACCAGCCCCTCCTCGGAATGCGCAAAGCGAGCTCGCTCGCTCAGGTCCAGCGCCCGGTGCTCCAGCGCCCGCAGGGCCGCCGGGAGCTGACCGCTGCGCAGCAGAATGCGCGCGTCCAGGCTGCCCGCGGGCGGTTTGCCCTCCAGGCGGGTGGCCCAACGCCGGAAACGCGCCGCTCCCCTGTTGTGGCCGAGGTTGACGGCGTTCTCGGCCAGCATCGTCAGAACTTGCGGGCGCTCCTGCGGCGTGGCCAGCCGGAAGGCCCGGCGCAGCAGCCCGAGCGCGGCCGCGGGCTGAACGGTGTCCAGGTAGACCCGGGCTTGGCCCAGCAACGCTTCCAGCCGGGTGGCGTCGTCTTTCTGGGCGCGCGAGAACTCGGCCAGCGCGGACTGCCAGTCGTTTTGCTGGCGCCACGCGTGGCCCCGCAAGATGCTGGCTACCGGTTCGGGCCGGCCTTCCAGCAACTGAAGCACTTTCTGGTGACGGCCTTTCTCGAGTAGCGGGGCTCCCAGAGCCAGAGCCAGCTGTCCCGCGGCTTCTCTCTCCAGGAACGGCAGCGCCTCGAGGTGCATTCCCCGCTGCAGGTAGACCCTGGCCAGGATGCTGCGGCCCTTCTCGTAGTCCTCGGTCTTCTTGAGCCGCGCCAGCAGGGGCTCGCGGAAAAGCGGCTGCAGTCGGAACGAGCCCTCGGCCAGCGGTTGCACGGCCGGGCCCTGGGCCGCCAGGCGCGTCAGGCGGTCGCGATCGCCGGTCAGCTCGAAGGCTTCCTCGGCGGTGAAGTACTCCAACAGGCTCAACCATTCGAGGTAGCGCAGGTCGTCGGCGGGCAGGCTCTCCAGCACCAGCTCCGGCAACTCCGCAGCGCCCTCCATGCCGAGCTCCACGGCCAGCGGCCACCCGCCGGTGCGCTCGAGCAGCTCCTGGTCGGGAATCTCCTCCTGGTTGTAGGCAAGCTCCTTGCTCCCCAGCATGGCCAGGCGGCGCTTGAGCTTGAGCGATTTGAACGTGGGCAGCGCGGTGCGCGACAGCAGCACGGCGCGCGAGCCCGGGGGAAGATAATCCAGCAGGTACTGCAACTGCTCGCTGTCGCGGGGGC
>JBDHVW010000046.1:0-61328 GCA_039809865.1 Vulcanimicrobiota bacterium | reverse complement strand
CGTGCTGATCGCGCTGGTCCTGCTCGTACTGGGCTTCTACGCCTGGCAGTGGCGACCGTCGCTGCGGCGGTCGCGCAAGCGCCGCCGGCACGCGGAGGGGGCCCTGGGAGAGCTGCTGAATCGCTTCGAGGCGCGCCTGCGCGCTCACCAGCTCGAGCGCCCGGAGCACTGGACGCTGCTCGAATGGAGCCGCAACCTCGAGCACGAGGAGCTGGGCGAGCCCGCCCGACGATTCCTGGAGGCGTACTGCCGCGCGCGCTACGGCGCGATGCAGGCGGAGGACGAGTTGAAGGGGCTGCTCGAGCAGATCGAGCGCATCAAGCCGAGCGCCCGCCGGAAAAATTCTCCAGATTCGTGATGGTGGCCTGACCGAGCTCGCCCGCCATGGCACGGTCGATGAACCGCTCCACGCGCAGGCGTGCCTCGTCGCCAATCTCGGTGAACTCCAGGCCGATCAGGAACTGGCCGAAGGCGTTCTCTTTCTGCCACTGGACGCGAACGGTCACGTCGATGGGGTCCTGGTCATACTCCAGCAGAACGCGGCACGGGATCTCCATGTCTTCGGGCAGGGGGAACTCGTGGGTGATGCGCATGCCGGAGGCGGACAGGTCGAGCGTGAAGACGCCCAGCTTCTGGCGCGTGGCTCCCAGGATCATCTCCACCACCAGGATGCGGTCCAGGCGGTAGCTGCGGCGCCGGTTCTCGGGCGAGTACTTGTCCAGGAACGTGCCGATGAGGCTCGATTGCTCGCGGGTCAGGTTGGTGAACTTGAGGCCCAGCACGTACATGCCGCCGATCAGCTCTTTTTGCCAGACGACCTCGACCTGGACCTCGAGCGGCTCGTCGAGGGACATGCGGACGGGGAACACCTCGCCATCCTCCAGCGAGAAGTCGCTGTGGATGCGCATGCCGCTCTCGTGCAGGTCATAGATGTGGACGAAGCAGTTCTTGCTGGCCCCGTCGGGGCGCGTGAACTCCGCGGCGAAGATCTTCTTTACCTTGATCTTGCGCCTTGCCAGCTGCCGACGCTCGGAAGCCGGCACGTCCTGATCGATCTCGGCCGCTCCCCCTTCGATCATGGTCGTCCTCCGGTGCTTGTTGTTGTCGGGGTTTCTCTTAGCGCGCCGCAGAATCCCGCCGGACAAAGAAAAAACCGAGAGCGGGGTCGCTCTCGGTTTTTCGTCGCCCGGGGGTAGTTACTCCGCGGGCGGGTTCTCGTCGGCCCATTTGGCCCAGGTCGCGAAGAGCCCCTCTTTAGGCAGCTCGCTGCCGGGAACCGGAGCGTGCGGGTGCAGCTCGTCGGCGATATCCAGAGCCTGGTTGGCCCGCATGACCGCCAGCTCCTCGATTTGCTCGGCGGTCATCTCCGCCTCGGGCTCATACTCCGAGGCCATCTGGCCCATCAGCTTGAGTCCGAGCGGATTGCCTTTGTTGAAACTTTCCATGTTTAGTTGGCCGGCGGCTGCGGCATCTGGCCGCCGTTCTCGGCCACCAGGGCGGCCTTACGGGCTTCCAGGTAATTGAGCGCGCTGGCGCTCATGTCGGTCAAAGTCTTGGTCTTGGGGGCGTTCGGATCGGGGGACTTTTCTCCACCCAGCAGCTCCTGCGCGCCGCCGGAAGCGATGTGCGCGGCAAAGCCGGCATCGGGGTCATACGGGGTCCCATCCTTGGCGTGCTGGGCGGCTTCGTGTTGCACCGCTTCGACTGAGGACCGCACCAGGCCGCGGGCAGCTGCCTGAGCTTCAGGATCCTGGTTGTTCACCCCATTGGTGATGCTCTGATTCATCCGCTCGTAAGCCATGTCTACGCGCGTCTGCGGCGCATTCGCGGAGAGATCGCTGGTTGCCGCGGGCGCAGCCTGTTGCGTGGTCGCTGCCGGGGGGGCCGCCGGGGCCGGGTTCGCCTTCGGAGCGACTGCGGGGACGTTGCCGCCGCCTGCGGGAGAAATTGCACCACCTGCCATGTAGGTATCCTCCTGGAGTTTAAATCTCTGTTACAGTAATGTTACTTATACCAGTCTCAGGCAACATCGTCTAGGGGACCCGCCGGTTTCGGTGAAGGAGGGTGAATGCTCATCCGGGGGGTTGCAGTCGTCGCGATCGTGTGCCTGCTTGCGCTCGCAGCGCGCGCGGACGACCTGGATCTGCCTGCCCAACTGCTACGGCTCGGCGACAACAGAACCGCCATGATCGTCAGTGAAGCGCTCTACGACGAGCAACTGCCACGGCTCTACAAAAACCTTCGCTTCTTCTACCTGGGCTATGCGACGCGGGGATATCCGTCTTTAGCGCTCAACGCAGCCGAAAACATCCTCGCCAAGGAGCCGCTGTCGCCCTTTGATCGGCTGGGCTTCGAGCTGATCGCAGCCTACGGCGCGATGGGCTCGACCCAGTTCCTGCGGGCCCGCCCCCACCTGGCAGCCGCCGAGAAACTGGCAACCGCCACGCCGGGAGCCTATGGTCAGGTCGCCCAGTTTCTGATCAAGTCCTGGAATTTTTCTCTCGAGTTGGAGTCCCACCCGCGCATGGCCCCCGGGCTCGTCGCGCAGAGAAACGAGGAGGCCTGGCAACACCTGCGCTCCCTTCCTGCAGAGGGACGAGACGAGCTGACCTCGGAGCTGTACTGGGTCGGCGAGGCTTACAGCGATATCTGGGTCCCCGGCCTCGAGGAACACCAGGAGCTTCTCAAATCCGACACCAGCGTCTTCGAATCGCTGTCGAGCCAACTTGGCGAAGAGCACCCGGAAGCCTCCTACACGGTGCTCCAGGCCCGTTACCGGCTGGGGGAAAGACTGGAAGACATCACCCGTGAGCTCTACCGGAGCCAGACGGAAAAGATTTATGCCGGGGTTCGCCAGCAGCATGAAGCCCTTTTGAGGCGACTGGGCCTCCAACTCTCCTCTGCCAGCGGGAGCATCGCCCTGCTGGATGCCGAGAATCATCGGGCCAGAGCCGACGGGTATCTGACCGCCAGGAACTATCCGCTCTTGAAACAGGAGTGGCAGGCGGCCACCGACTTCTCCTGGGACAACGCACATAACCTCAAGGTTGTGGAGCTCAAAATCGATTTCTTCTGGATTTATCGCCCGCCCGGCTGGGAGAAGCTCATCGAAGACCAGGTCGACTACGTCATGAAAAATGGCCCGATGTATAGCTCCATTTACGCTTTCATCAAGATGTATTACGTCCTGGGTCGGGTTCGCCAAGAGCAAGGCCGCCTGGAGGAGGCCGAGGAGAATTACACGATAGCCGTTGGCCTGTTTGAAAGAAAAGTGAACGAGATGGGTGGCAGCCCGAAAGAGTCGGCATTATCCAGGCCCATCGTGATCAATGCTTACGAAGCTCTGGCTCAGCTTCAGCTCCGTCAGAGCAAGGGTGAAGCCTCGCTAGGGACCATCGACCGCCTCCAGCAGGTCCAGTCGAGCGCGGCCATCGGGCGCAGAGAAGTCCGCTCGCAGCTCCAGCCGCAAGACGAGGCCCTGCTGGCCCGGGTGGAGGACCTCGGCAGCGAGATTCGCACCCGGGAACTCACGCTGAGCGAGCTGCGCGCCGGCAAGGCGAGCCAGCCAGAGATCGAGGCAGCCTCCGCCCTGGTCGCCCAGACCCGAGACAGCTACTACGTCGCGGTCACCGAGCTGGACAAGAAGTATCCCGCTTTCGGACGGCTCGACATCAAGCCGATCAACTTTCCCAAGCTGCAACGCGCCCTCCCCCGGGACACCCTCGTCGTACTGCTCTTCCCCACCGATGAAAAGCTCTATCTCTTCGAAGTGACCTGCGAAGACCTCCGCCTGCGCGAAGTCGCGATTACCCGGGCGCACCTGGAGGAGCTGGTCCAGGAAGCCCGCCGGCGGATCGCGCTCTACGGCCGCGACCCCGCGGGCGCGCCTCTCCCGGACGAGCCCCTCACCGAGCTCTACGGCGCGCTGGTGCAACCCCTTCAACCCGAGCTACAGAACCACGACGTGGTGGCCTACATCCCTTACGGAAGCCTGGTCTATCTCCCGTTCTCCGCCCTGCAGAGTCCGCAGGGCTACCTGGGCCAGCAAAAGCAGGTCGTCGTCCTCTCGAAAGCGGCCGACCTGGATCAGATCTTCGGGCCGCCTTCCCCGACCAGCGGGAGCCTCGTGGCTTTTGGCAATCCCGATGGGACCCTGGCCGCTGCCAGCGAGGAAGCACGCTCGCTCGCCCGACTCTTCCCTGGCGCCGAGGTCTTCCTCGAGGAAGAGGCCACTCCGGACAAGCTGAAAAGGGTCCACGCGCCTCAGACCTCCTACCTCCACCTGGCCACCCACGGCATCCTGGATGGAAGTGATCCACGCAAGAGCTATCTCATCATGGGCCAGAACCAGAAGCTCCTGGTCACCGATATCGTGGGGTTCAGGCTTGACTCCCCCGGGGGCGACCTCAGCCTGGTCACCCTGTCCGCCTGTCAGACCGCCCTGGCCGAGAAAGCCGGCGTGGATGGGTCCGACCTGCGCAGTCTGGCGGACGCCTTCAGTCTCGCCGGAGGACGCAGCCTCCTGGCCACGCTCTGGAAGGTCGATGACGAGGCCACCCGGGACCTGATGGTCAGCTTCTACCAACACCTCAAATCCGGCAAGTCAAAAGCAGCCGCGTTGCAAGCCGCTCAGCTCGAGCTGAGGAAAAAACCGAAGTTTCAGCACCCGTTCTACTGGGCGCCCTTCATCCTGATCGGGGACTGGCGCTAGGGGGACGCATGATTACCACCAGCTGAAGATGCCCTGGAACCAGAGGCGCACCTGGCCCAGGTCGTCCAGAGCCACGCGGGTCAACAGGTTGGGCTGGAAACGATACTCCAGACCGTAGAGACTTTCCGATAGCCCGTTGCCGTACATGATGCGCGTCAGCGTCAGCAAGATCCGGTCGTAGGAGTCGAGTGCCTTGGCCAGCTTGACCACGTACGTGGCGGGGAGCTGATAGTCGAAGCTGACCTCGGAGAGGAACAGCACCTTCGACAGCTGCTGGGTGATGGGGTTGGCCACCAGGCCCGAGAGGACCGCCAGGCCCTGCGACTGCAGGAAGTTGTCCATCGGGATGTTGGTCGAGCCGAGCTCGCTGCCGCCGCCCGGCAGGCCGCTGACGGCCACCAGGCGCACCAGCTGGGCCTGGGCCAGGGGCGGGTTGCTGAAGAGCTCGACCTTGAGGTCGGGGTAGGTCCCGTCCACCCGGGCCACGATCTGATAGGTGCCGATCGTGGTGTCGGCTTCGACGTTCTCCAGCGTCGGGATCAGGCTGCGGTCCCAGTAAGCCCAGCCCTGGCGGATGTTGAAAGCCACGCTGTAGAACGGGATCTGCAGCACGCCGCGGGAGAGGAAGGCCGAGCCGGAGAGCACCGGCGCTTTGGTGACCGGATCGGGCTGCAACTTCAGCTGCCCCTGGGCGCGCACGCGCGAGCCGCCGACGTGCACGTAGAAGTTGTCGCCCAGCGCCAGGTCCACGTCGTAGCGCACGGGCACCGGGAGCTTGAAGCTGCTGGTGGCGTCGCTGAGGTTCAGGTAGAGGTCGCCGTCCGGCAGCGCCACCGTGCCCGTGACCACGGGCAGCAGGTGCAGGTTGGGATTGTCCTTGGTGCGCCCCGGGCGCGCATCCAGCGTCAGGGCGATGTCGGCGTTGGCGTTGAGCTTCTCCTGGGTGATCGGGATCCCGGTGCCGTTCAGTGTCAGGTTGAGGAAGGTCGGCGCAAAGCCCGCCATTTCCGCCTTCCCGGCCATCGTAAAGGGGTGCGTGCCGACCATCCCTTCGAAGCGATCGATGGAATAGCGGCTTCGGAACGACCCTTCGTAGCTCTCGGCGCCGGCCACCACCTCGGCCTGGTCGGGGCTGATTTGCTCGAACTTCGTGACCACGTTCAGGTTACTGATCGGGTCCTTCATCAGCGACGTCTGCAGGTTGCCGTTCTCGATGGTCAGGCCGCCGACCACCTCGGGGCGGTCGAGGGTGCCGGTCACGTCCAGGCTGCCCTGTACTTTGCCCGAGGCTTTGGTGACCTGCGGGATCAGCGCGTCCACCAGCTGCATGTTGGCGTCGTCGATGCGAGCGGTCACGTTCATCTCGCCGTTGCTGCGCACGCCGAGCCCGTCCCAGACCCAGTTGAGCCGGTCGGGCAGGGCGGCCGTCTCGCGTACCCACTGCAGCGGCATCTGGCCGCCTACGGTGAGGCGCTCGGTCGCGGTGCCGATGGCCATCGTGATGCCCGGCGAGCCGAAGTCGACCAGGTAGCCGCCGTTGGCCTGGGGACGACCGGTAACCTTGCCGGTCAGGGCCACCTGCACCCGTCCGGCCGCCTCGGGGGCGCGCAGAGCCTGGAAGGAGAGGTCGAGGTCCGGACTCGGCAGGACCCCGGCCAGCTTGAGGTCGAGCGCCTGCAGCGTGCCCTTCAAGCCGCCCAGTTGCGGGTTCATGATCGCCAGGGTCTGCAGCGGAAGGTCGTGGGCCGAGGCCGTCACGGCGCTGGGAGCGTTGCCCGCCAGCACCAGGTCGCCGGCCGCCTCGAGAGAGCCCGAGGAGCCGTTCAGGCGGGTCGGGGTCAGGGTGGCGTGGGCCATCGCGCCGTTCCGCTCGAACGAAGCCGTGGCCGGGGCGGCCAGGCTCAAAGTGATGCGCTCCTCGTCCACCATGCGGGCCAGCTCCAGCGAACGGGCTTCGAAGCTGTAGCGCGGCAGACGCGACACGCCCAGGGTCTCAAGATCGCGATACCACTGGCCCTCGAGGCTCAGGGTGCCGCTCAGGTTGGCCTCCAGCGAGGGGTTCATCAGACCCAGCAACCCGGCCAGCTGGCTCATGGCAAAGTTCTCCATGCGCGCCTGGAAGGGGCCGGTCTTGCCTCCGAAGTCGGGTCCGCGGGGCCCGCGGAACCAGTCCTGCATGCTCTCGTTAGCGGCCGGGGCGGCCAGGCTCACGGCGCCCTGGGCGCCCAGCGTGGCGTCGCCGACTTTGAAGCTGACCGCATCGGGCGGAATGTCTATCAGACCCCGCGTGCCGTTGTAAGAGAGCTCGACTCCCTGGCCTGGACCGGTGACCAGGCTGCCGTCGGGCAGGCGCTCGAAGCGACCGAACTGCACGTCGGTCAGGGTGGTCGGCATGGCGGTCACTCCGGTGAGCGCGCTGGTGTCCCAGGAGAGCTGGTCGGCCTGGAGGCCCAGGTAAGCCACCGGCTGCTTGCCCCGGGTCTGCAGGCGCAACGCCAGGTCGGCCGTGCCGTCCAGGGCGGTGAACGGGGAGCCCATGTTGTGGAAGTAGCTCATCGGCACGTCTTCTGAGTAGAGCTGGGCCACATAGTCGCCCGAAGCGGTGCGGCTGCCCGTCCCCTGCAGGTGGAGCTGGCCCGAGAGCAGCTCCAGGCGCGAGATGGCGAAGTCGCCCGCCTTCGAGTTGAAGTCGACCAGCAGGCTATCGAGCGGGAAGATGCGGTCCTGGAAGGGGATGCCGCCCTTGCGCAGCAGCACCTGCCCGGCCAGGGCCGGCCGGCCCAGCGAGCCGGTCAGGCGCAGCTTGTCAAAGCTGACGTCGCCATAGACGCGCGCGAACGGAGCGCTGAAGCGGGCCGGCAGCAGAGCGACCGCTTCGGGAGCATCGAAGCCCTGGGTGCTGAGCACCAGCGTGGTCGGGCTCTCGGGAGAGTAACCCACGCGCCCGCGCAGCTCCAGGATGTCTTGACCCGGACCGTGGCCGAGCCGCTCGTCGAAGGGCTGCCCGCTGATCCACAGAGGCTGGAAGGCGATGGCGCGCTTCGTGCCGCTCAAAGAGCCGCGGGCCGAGTACACCGGCGCGCCGTTCCCGGCCAGGGAAAGCCAGGGTGCGTCGATCTGGGCGGTGACGACCGGGTCAGCATAGGCCCCTCGCACGGTCCCGCTCGCCTCGCCGACGCCCGCGGCCACCGTGTGGCCCAGGGCCTGGTCCAGGGTTCGGCCGTGGGTCAGCCACGGCCGTGAGGCCAGCCAGCCCAGCTCGACGTCGCGGGCGCGGAAGCGGAGGTTGGTGGTGCGGGCCGCCAGATCGAGAGTGCCGTTGAGGGTGAGCAAACCCCAGGCGGGCGATGCGAACTGGCTCAGCTGCACGCGCTCCAGCGGGGGGCCAAAGATGGGGCCGGGGAACGGGTAAGCCTGACCGCTGACGCCGGTCGTGGTCACGGTTCGCGAGGCCGGGTAGTCCCAGGACAGAACCGCCTTATCGATGGCCAGAATCGCGCCGGTCCGCTGTCCCCAGGCGGTGACGTCGATGGGTCCGCGCAGCCCGAGGCGTCGACCGTTCAGCTCGCCGTCCAGCGTGTAGCCGAAGCTCCGCGGATGACCCTGCATGCCGTAGATGCCCGAGAAGTCGTCGGCGACGCGACGGAAGGCGCCCAGCCCGAAGACCTGCAGCTGCACCTGGTCGGCGTAGGCGATGACGTCGAGACTGCCCGACCCGTCGCGCGTGCCCTCCACGGCCAGCTGGCCTTCGGCTCCGCGGGCCAGAGCCCGGAACGACTCGGAGCCCCGGTCGTAGTAGGTCAGCCGGGTGTCGATCGGGCTCTGGAAGTTGACCGGAACGCCGAACAGGTCGTGCATCATCGAGCCGGGCAGCGCGTGGCCCGCCAGGGCCAGGAAGCTGTCCTGGCCGTCGAGGTCGTAGCGCCCCGCCAACTCGACCTGACCCCCCAGCGTGGCGCCGGTGACCTGCGGCAGATAGACCTTGCGGTCCGAGAAGAGGAACTCGCCGGCCAGGTCGGCCACGGCCAGCGTGCCCAGCGCCAGCGAGGTATCGTGGAATGCGCCCCGGACCGTCAGGGTCGAGGGCTTGTCGAAGACTCCCCACAGCAGGCCCCCGCCACTGAAGCTGCCCGTCAGGGTCTGGCCCCGGAACTGCATCGGGGGCACGGCGATGTTCTCGGCCTGCACCGCTGCCGCCAGGAACCTGTCGCGCAGGTCCAGGAACGCGCTGGGCAGCTCGATGCGGGTCGCCCCACGCTGGAGGGCGGCACCGCGCATGAAGAGCATCTGGCCGCCATAGAAGAAGTTGGCGGTGGCCCTGTCGAGGACCTGACCCATGCCCGTGAAATCCTCGATCTGCCCCTTTCCGTTCACCAGGGGGTCGCCCACCGTGCCCATCACGGAGGCCTCGAAACTGGCCTGGCCCTTCAGTCCCGGCGAGAGCTCACCCAGCGAGGCCTGGTCGCCACGCACGTCGAGCATCATCCGCGATTGCGACGGGTCGCGGTCCAGGAACACGAAGCCCTCGCCGGAGACGTGCCCGCCGGCGGCGTCGGCGCTGGCGTCCTCGACCTGGAAAACGCCGTTGGACAGCCGGAAGTTGAGCCGGATATCACTCAGGGCCTGCTCGCCCGAAGCCAGCCGGGCCGAGCTCACCAGGCCGCGCACCTCGGGATGCTCGGGGGGACCTTCGATGGCCAATTGCAGGGCCACCAGCCCGTCCAGGGCCGGGATGCGGTTGGAGAGCTCGCGCAGGTGGGAAGCGTCCAGGCGGGGGAAATCCGCCAGCAGATCGAGCCACATCGCGGGCGAGAAGAAAGCGTCGCCGCGCACGCGGAAAGGCATGTGGCCGGCCCGTCCGGTGAGATCGTCGACGTGCACCGCGTTGCCCACCAGGCGCGCCGTTCCGTTCATGGCATGCACCGGCCAGGGGAGGCGGGTGGCCTGGAGCGAGCCATCCTGGAGTTCCAGCGAGCCGCCCCAGGCCAGCTCGCTGAACAGGGTGGTGAAGTTGGCGGAGCGCCCGCGGGCCCACGCATCGCCCTTCACGGTGCCGCCCGAGAAGCTGGCCGTGCCCTGGAGCGGAGGGAAGCCGGCGAGCTTCTTCAGCTCGATCCCGTCGAGCTTGAAGCGCAGGTCCATGGACGGAACTTCGCGGGCGATCCAGCCGCTGAGCTGCGCCTTACCCGGCTTGTCTTGCTCGGGCGTAACGGCCATGTGGAGCTCGGCGTTGGGCCCCGGTCCCACCACCAGATCGCCGGCCCAGTCGGCCTTATAGACGAACAGGTGGCGGCGCTCGTCCTTGTAGTAGGCCGTGCCCTTCACGATGAGGATCGTGCCGCTGTAGCGCGCCAGCCACGGCTTGCCTCCGGGCCGCGAAACGAACAACCGGGCCAGATTGAGGTTGCCTTCGGGGTCGATCCGCAGGTTCAGGGTGGGCTCGGTCAACGTGATGTTACCCAGGAGCCGGGCCGAGTCGCCGCTCGTCAGGTATTCGAGATAGCGCAGGTCGACGGTGAGCCGGTTGGCTTCGAGCACCCGTCCGTCTTGTTCCGAGTCGACCGTCAGACCGGTCAACTGGACTCCGCCCCAGCCCAGGGTCGCATGCTCGAAATTCAAGTGCCCATTGAGATCGCGGGTCACCGGGACGAGCGCGACGCGCACCAGCGGCTCGAAAAAGAGCCAGAGCGATAGCAGAGCCACCCCCAGCAGGACGACGCCCAGGAGGGTAGCCCGAAGCAACCACCTTCTCAGCTGAGCGGCTTGAAAGCGCATATCGGGGCGAATCCCATAAGGATTCTCGTTGCCCTTCCGCACCCCGGATGGGATTCCTGTCGATTTTTGAAAAAAATTAGAGTACGGGGGTACCTGGAATGAGTCGACAAATTTGGGGCGTGCGCAGGGGGGTCGACAGTCGACAGTTTACAGTCAACAGTGGGTTAACAAAGACGAGTGGCAGGATGCCTGGGAGAGCCGGGGGGAGTCGACAGCGTGGGGAGGGGGGGCGACAGTCGACAGTTTACAGTCAACAGTGGGGTTAACAGAGACGAGTGGCTGGATGCCTGGGAGAGCCGGGGGGGGGGGCGACAGTGTCCGTCCCTGTCCGTCGACCCCTGTTTCTCGGGCCCGGTCCCCACTGTCGACTGTCGACCCTGCTTCCCGTCATCCCCGGCGGCCCCCACGGCCCTCGTTTCTCGGGCCCGTCCCTCCCGTCGACTGTCGACCCCTGTTTCCCGCCCCCCCGGCGGCCCCACGGCCCCCGTCTCTCGGACCCGGTCCCTCCCGTCGACCTTACTGTTGACTGTCGACTGTCGACCCCTCCCGCCCCCCGTCTCCCGTCTCCCGTCTCCCGTCTCCCGTCTCCCGTCTCCCGTCTAACGTCTAACGTCTAACGTCTCAGCTCAGCGGCATCCGTGCGGCCCCGAGGGCGACGCAGTCCTGGGCCTGATCGGCCAATCGGACCTTCACGCCCAGGAGGCGCTCGAGCATGGTGTCCAGGCCGGTCAGGCGGGCGGCGCCGCCGGTGAGCAGGATGCCGCGCTGGTAGACGTCGCCCGAGAGCTCGGGGGGGGTGCGCTCGAGGACGGCGCGCAGCCCGGTGACGATGTCGCCCAGGGGCTGCTCCAGGGCCTCGCGGACCTCGTCCTCGCTCACCGCCACCGTGCGCGGCAGGCCGTCCACCAGGTCCTGGGTGTTGACATCCAGGGTGCGGTGACCCTGGCCGGGGAAGGCCGTGCCGATCTGCAACTTGAGGTGCTCGGCGGTCGATTCGCCCACCATCACCCCGTGCACGCGGCGCAACATGCGCACGATGGCCTCGTCCATATGCTGGCCACCGACCTTGATCGTTCCGGCCACCACCAGCGACTGCATCGAGACGATGCCGACATTGGTGGAGCCACCGCCAACGTCGACCAGCATGTGCCCCTCGGGCTGGCTCAGGTCGAGCTTCGCGCCATAGGCAGCCGCCAGCGGAACCGGCACGGTCTCGGCCCGCCGGGCCCCGGCCTTCATGGCGGCCTCCACGACCGCGCGCCGCTCCACCTGGGTGACCTCGGCGGGCACCGTGATGGCCACGGTCGGGCGCCAGACCCGAAACTTGTTGGCGCGCTTGAAGACCTGGCTCAGCAGAGCATCGGTCGCTTCCACGCTGGCGACCACGCCTTCGCGCACGGGCTTGACCGGCACGAGTCCACTCCCGGTCCCCAGCGCTTTGGCGGCCTTCTCGCCGACCTCCACGATACGGCCCGAATTGCGCTCCACCGCCACCAGGGTGGGCTCGCGCAAAAGGACGCCGCGGGAAGAGGTGGCTACGGTTACCCAGGTCGTGCCCAGGTCGACTCCCAGGTGCAACGGCTCAGGCGACGCGCGGCAGGGGACCCTGGACGCGCACGATGTCGGCGCCCAGGGAGCGAAGGCGCTCCTCGAGATCCTGGTAACCCCGGTCCACGAACTCCACGCCCGAAATGACCGTCTCGCCCTCGGCCGCCAGCGCGGCCAGCACCAGGCCGCCACCGGCCCGAATGTCGGGGGCGTCCACGGGCGCGCCGCTCAGACCCGAGACGCCCTTGATGACCACGTGCCGGTCCTCAGCCTTGACCTTGGCGCCCAGGCGCACGAGCTCCATCACGTACATGAAACGCCCGGAGAAAATGTTCTCCTGCAGAGTGCTGGTCCCGTCACCCAGGCACAGCATGGCCACGAGCTGGGGGTGCAGATCGGTCGGGAAGCCGGGGTAGGGCGCGGTGGATACGTCCAGTGCCCGGATGGGACGGCCCTGCAAGCGCACGGAGGTCTCGCCCACGCTGACTTCCTGACCCGCTTCGCGCAGGTGGTCGAGCAGCGCGGCGACGTGCTCGGGCACGCACTCGGTGAGGGTGATGTCCCCGCCCGTGATAGCCGCCCCGATCAGGTAGGTGCCGACCTCGATCCGGTCGGCTACGATGGTGTGCTGGGCCGGGTGCAGCCGCTCCACGCCGTGCACGCGCAGCCGGGTGGTGCCGATGCCCTCGATGCGGGCGCCCATCTTGACCAGGAACTCGGCCAGATCGCCGATCTCCGGCTCACGGGCGCAGTTTTCCAACAGGGTCATCCCCTCGGCCATGGTGGCCGCCATCAAACAGTTCTTGGTCGCTCCCACGCTGACTTTGGGGAAGCGGATATGGGCGCCCTTGAGGCCGCTGGCGCGCACGTGGGCGTAGCCGCCCTCGCTCAGGATCTCGGCCCCGAGCTTCTTGAAGCCTTCGAGGTGAAGATCCACTGGACGCGGGCCCAGTCGGCAGCCCCCCGGCATCGACACGCGCGCCTCGCCGTAACAGGCGAGCAGGGGACCGGCCACGTCGAACGAGGCGTTCATCTTGCGCACCAGCTCGTCGGGAGCCGTGGTCGTGGTGATGTTGCTCGTGTCGAGCAGCATGCGGCCTTTGCCCTCGAACTGGACCTTGACGCCGAGTCCGCGCAGGATGTCGGACATCACGGCCACGTCGGAGATGTCGGGCACGCGCTCCAGGACGACTTCGCCCCGCGCCAGCAGAGTGGCGGCGATGATGGGCAGCGCGGCGTTCTTGGCGCCACAGGCGGGGATGCTCCCCTGTAGGGGTTTCCCACCCTGCACCACGAGCCTCGCCATAGATAGCCCTCCTAAGCGGTCTTCTGTCCCGCGATCTCCAGCCGCGCCTGAGCCATTTTGAGCTCCTCGCGCAGCGTATCCCGCTCGGCCGCGGTCACCGAGGGGGCCTGCAGCTTGCGCTGGGTCTCGTCGGCCTGCTGCTTGGCGGCGGCCACGTTGACCTCCCCCGCCGATTCGGCGAAGTCGACCAGGCACACGGCCTTGTTCTCGGCCACCTGGACGAACCCGGCCCCGGCGGCCAGACGCACGACCTTTCCGGTGGCATCGGTGTAGCTCAGCACTCCGGGCTGCAGCATGGCCAGCAGCGGCGCGTGGTGGGCCAGAATTCCCATCTGGCCCATGACCCCCATCACCACCAGCTGGCGCAGCTCGCCCGCATATTTGACGTCGGTGGGCGTGACGATCTCTACGTGGAACGTCTTCACGCCTTGGCTCCCACCTCGGCGCCCAGCTTCTGAGCCTGCTCGAGCACCTCTTCGATCGGGCCGACCATGTAGAAGGCCTGCTCGGGGAGGTGGTCGAGCTCACCGTTGACGACTCGCTTGAAGCCTTTGACGGTATCGGCGAGCTTGACATATTTTCCACTTCGACCGGTAAAGCCCTCTGCCACGAAGAAGGGCTGAGAGAGGAAACGCTGGATCTTGCGCGCGCGGGCTACCACGGTGCGGTCCTCCTCGGACAGCTCCTCGACGCCCAGAATCGCGATGATGTCCTGCAGGTCCTTGTAGCGCTGGAGAATCTCTTGCACCTGACGGGCCACGCCGTAGTGCTCGTCGCCCAGGAAGCGCGGCTCGAGGAGACGCGAGGTCGAGGCCAGCGGGTCCACGGCCGGGTAGATGCCCTGCTCCACGATGGCGCGCGACAGCACGGTGGTCGCGTCCAGGTGAGTGAAGGTGGTGGCCACGGCGGGATCGGTGATGTCGTCGGCGGGCACGTAGATGGCCTGTACCGAGGTAATCGAGCCCTGACTGGTGGTCGTGATGCGCTCTTCGAGCTGGCCCATCTCGGTCGACAGCGTGGGCTGGTAACCTACGGCGGAGGGCATACGGCCCAGGAGCGCCGACACTTCGCAGCCCGCGAGCACGAAGCGGAAGATGTTGTCCACGAAGAACAGCACATCTTGCTTGAGCTGGTCACGGAAGTACTCGGCGATGGTCACGCCTGTGAAGGCGATGCGGAAGCGCACTCCCGGCGGCTCGTCCATCTGGCCGAACACCAGGGCGGTGTTCTCGATCACCTTCGACTCCTTCATCTCGAGCCAGAGGTCATTGCCCTCGCGGGTGCGCTCGCCGACGCCGGCAAACACGGAGTAGCCGCCGTGCTCTTTGGCGATGTTACGGATGAGCTCCTGAATCAGCACGGTCTTGCCCACGCCGGCGCCGCCGAAGAGGCCCGTCTTACCGCCGCGGCTGTAGGGGGCGAGCAGGTCCACGACCTTGATGCCCGTCTCACGAATCTGGGCCGTCGGCTCCTGGTCGGCCAGGGGCGGGGCGCTGCGGTGAATCGGATAGCGCTCTTTCACTTCGACCTGGCCGCCGCCATCGATCGGCTCACCCAGCACGTTGAACATGCGGCTCAGCGTCTCTTTGCCAACCGGCACCGAAATCGGGGCGCCCGTGTCCTCGGCTTCCATCCCGCGGCGCAGGCCGTCGGTGGTTCCCATCGCCAGGGTGCGCACGCGGTTGTTACCCAGCTCGCCCATCACCTCGAGCATGAGGTTGCGGACGTTCTCGGGCAGCTCGGCTCCCTGCTCGTAGCCACGGAACACCTCGCGGGGCACCTTGATGGCGTTGTAAAGGTTGGGCAGTTGGCCCGGAAGAAACTCCAGGTCGACCACCGAGCCCATAATCTGAACGATTTTGCCCTTACCACCAGCCATAATGTCCTCCTAAAGGTGCTACGCCTGCCATCGGGTCTACGTTCGCCTCCGGCTCACTGCGCGCTTCGCTTGCAAGTTTTAGCCCCGGGCTTTGAGCGCCTCGGCGCCGCCCGAAATCTCGAGAATTTCCTTCGTGATGTTGTCCTGCCGGATCCGGTAGAACAACAGGGTCAGCTCTCCGGCAAGCTTGTCGGCGTTGTCGGTAGCGTTCGTCATCGAGCGCAGGCGTGAGCCCAGCTCGGCCACCCGGCTCTCCATCAAGACCCGGAACATCAGGGTCTGCAGATAGCGGGGCAGCAAAATCCCCAGCGACTCTTCGGCGCTGGGCTCGAACTCGTAGGGGAGCGGCCCCTTCGAGCCCTCGCCGGCCTCGGCCTTGAGGGGCAAGAGCACCTCGAGGGTCGGCTTCTGGGTCATGGCCGTGACCGCTTGCGTGTAGAAGCAGATTACCTGGTCCACCTCGCCCGAGATGTACCAGTCGCTCAACTCCTGCGCCAGCTCGCGGGCCAGCGAGAACTCTGGGTTCCACTTGACGCGCTCGATGGCGATAGCCTTCTTGCGGCGGGACAGAAACTTTACGCCCTTGGAGCCCACCGCCATCAGCTTCACGGTCTTGCCGCGCAACTGCGTCTCGAGGTGGTTGAAGGCCAGCTTGAGCAGGTTGTTGTTGTAAGCACCGCACAGCCCCTTGTCGGAGCTGACGATGACCACGCCCACCTTCTCGACCGGGCGGGCCGCCATCAGGGGATGTAGCGCTCCCTCGAGCTGCGAGCAGAGGTCCATGACCACTTCTTGCAGCTTGAGAGCGTAAGGCTTGGAAGCCTTGAGACGCTGCTCCGCCTTCTTGATGCGCGCCGCCGCGACCATCTTCATGGCCTTGGTGATCTGCTGCACGTTGCGGCACGACTTGATGCGCCGCTTGATATCTCTTTCGCTGGCCATATTTTCCTCTCAGCTACGCTTGCTAGGTTGCTACCGTCGCCGAGAAGCCTTTCTTGAACTCGACCACGGCCTGCTCGAGGCTGCTCTTGACGTCGTCGGTCACAGCCTTCTTGTCGCGCAGCATCGTGAGCGTCTGAGGGAACTTCTCTTTCAGATAGGCCAGGAAGCTGGCCTCGAAGCGCTGGGCCTCGCTGGCCGGGTAGGCGTCCATGTGGCCGTTGGTGGCGGCCCAGATGGCCGCAACCTGCTCTTCGACCGGCACGGGAGCGAACTGGCGCTGCTTGAGCACGTTGGTGATACGCTCACCGCGCGCCAGCTGCTTGCGCGAGGCCTCGTCCAGCTCGTCGGCCGACAGCTTGGTGTACGCCGCCAGGTTCCGATACTGGGCCAGGTCGAGACGCAGCGGACCGGCCACCTGCTTCATCGCCTTGATCTGGGCGGCGCCGCCCACCCGGGATACCGACAGACCCACGTCCACGGCAGGGCGGATGCCCTGGTAGAAGAGGTCCGTGTCCAGGTAGATCTGGCCGTCCGTGATGCTGATGACGTTGGTCGGAATGTAGGCCGACACGTCGCCGAGCTGGGTTTCGATGATGGGCAGCGCGGTCATCGAGCCCCCGCCCAGCTCCTTGGAGAGCTTGGCGGCCCGCTCGAGCAGGCGCGAGTGAAGGAAGAAGACGTCGCCCGGGTAGGCCTCGCGTCCCGGGGGACGGCGCAGCAGCAGCGAGATCTCGCGGTAGGCCTTGGCGTGCTTGGTGAGGTCATCGTAGATGATCAGCACGTGCTTGCCGCTGTACATCAGGTCTTCGGCAATGGCGCACCCGGTGTAGGGCGCAAGATAGAGCAGGGACGGCGGCTCGTTGGCGTTGGCGGCCACGATCACGGTGTGCTTCAGGGCGTCGTGCTTCTTGAGGTCTTCCACGACGGCGGCCACGTTGTTGGTCTTCTGACCCACGGCCACATACACGCAGATGACGTCGCCGTCTCTCTGATTGATGATGGCGTCGACCGCGATAGCGGTCTTGCCCGTCTGGCGGTCGCCGATGATCAGCTCGCGCTGGCCGCGGCCGATGGGGATGAGCGCGTCCACCGACTTGAGGCCGGTCTGGAGGGGCTCGTGCACCGGCTGGCGCTCGGGCACGGTGGGAGCGGTGAACTCCACGGTACGCTTCTTCTTGGAGGCGATGGCGGGTCCACCGTCGATGGCCTCACCGAGCGCGTTGACCACGCGGCCGATCATCTCCTCGCCCACCGGGACCTCGACGATGCGGCCCGTACTCTCGACGCGGTCGCCCTCTTTGATCTCGAGGTCGGAGCCCATCACCACGCAACCGATGGTGTCTTCTTCCAGGTTCATCACCATGCCCATGCGGCCGCCGGGGAAGCTCAAGAGCTCACCGGAGCGGGCCTGCTTGAGGCCGTAGATGGTGGCGATTCCGTCGCCCACCTGGATCACGGTGCCGTAGTTCAGCTCCTCGACATCGGGTTGATATCCCTCGATCTCGCGCTTGAGAATATCGGAGATCTCCTGCGAGCGTATGGCCATTGACTTGACTCCTCCAAAAACTCTGTCCCGGTCAGTCTCCTGTCGACTGTTGACTGTCGACTGTCGACCCCACGACCCGACTTCAGTAAACCACTGCCCGCTCGAGGCGAGCGAATCTTTTCCGAATGTTGCCGAGTTGACTGGTGAAGCTGCCGTCGATGAGACGGTCGCCCACGGTCAGCACGGCTCCGGCCAGAAGGTCCGGCCGCTCCACCACTTCGAGCTCGACCTTCATGCCGGTGGCTTTGGCAATCTGCTCGATGAGGCGGGCTTTCATTTTGTCGTCGAGGGGCGAGGCCACCTCGGCACGGCATTTTACCACACCCTCGTCGCGCCGCAACAGCTCGCGGAACGCGTCTACCACGGCCCGGACGTAGAGCTCGCGGCTCTTGTCCACCAGCAGGTAAAAAAAGTGCAGCGTGCGGTCGGAGACCTGCTTGTTCAGCACGTCGCGCAGCACGTTCTTCTTGACCTCGGCCGGAATCGTGGGGGACTGGATAGCCCGTCCCAGCGCGGCCGAATTGGCGATGATTTCGTGGACCTTCTCCAGCTCCCTGAGCTGGTCTTTGGCCTGGTTCTTGGCCTTGGCCATGTCATACAGGGCCTCGGCATACCGGTTGGCTACGGTTTCAAGAAACATGGATCGCGCCTACCCGTTCTACGAAATGCGCCAGAATTGCGTTCTTGTCGCCGGAGGCCAGGTGCTGCTCGAGCAACTCCTTGGCGCGAGCCACCGACTGCTCGGACGCCATGTCCTGCAGTTCAAGGGTCGCCTGCCGGCGCATGATGTCCGACTCGGACGCGGCTTTTTGCTTGACGAACGCCGCCTCTTTGACGGCTTCCTCGGCAAAATACTCCTTGATGCGCGCCGCCTCGTCTTGAGCGTGCCTGGCGATCTGCTCCTTTTCGGAAGGCAGAGTGCCGAGCAGCTTCTCATAGTCGGCTTTGTGCTTCAGGGCGTCCTGATAGAGACTCTCGGCCTCTTTCAGAGCTTTGTCGGCCTTCTCTTCGCGCTCTTTGGACACCGCGATCATCGGTTTGATGACGATGCCATTGAACAGGTAGAAGAGGATGACGAAGTTGATGAGGGAGATGATCCAGCTGAAGATATTCTCGCCGTTCATGTCAGGATGCGCTCCGAATCTTACTCAGCAGCTTCTCTTTGTCGGCAGGCTGCAGACTGGGAGAAACAAGCCGGTCGACGATGCTCGCGGACAACGTCTTGATGTCGCTCTGTAGGTGGCCCAGGGCTTCGGCGCGCTCGGCGCTCACCTTGGCCTGAGCGGCCTCGAGAATCTTGCGAGCCTCCTCGCGGGCTTCGGCAACCTTACCTTCCTTCAGGCTCTTGCCTTCCTGGTCGGCGGTGGCCAGCACGCCCTGGGCCTCGAGCTTGGCGGCTCGAATGGCCTCATCGTAATCTGACTTCAGCTTCCGCGCGGCCGCAGCCACGTTCTCGGCTTCTTTCAGCTTGCCCGAGACCTTGCTGTCGCGCTCCGCGCGCACTCGCATCAGAGGACCATAGAGCAGGTACTTCAGCGTGTAGTGGAGCACAAAGAACATGATGAATTGAACCCAGAACAAGAACGGGTCAAAACTCAGGCTCTTTAGAACTGACTGAATGATTTCCATGATTACCTCTGGGGAGTTTGCGCCTGGCCGGGAGCTCCGCTCTCACGGAGCTCCCGGTGGGGGTGACAGGCGAAGTCTTACTGCGCGCCCTGCAGAATGAAGGCGATAACCAGCGCGTAAATCGAGAGGGCCTCGATGAACGCCAGACCGATGAGCATGACGTTACGGATGGTGCCGGCGGCCTCGGGATTGCGGCCGATGGCTTCCATCGCTTTACCCACACCGGAGCCGAGACCGATGCCCGGGCCGATGGTGCCGAGTCCGATGGCCAGACCGGCGGCCAACAGGGCGGCGTAGCGCGGCGAGGGAGCCGCGCCACCGTCCTGAGCGAAGGCGCTCATCGTCATGCTGATAAAAAGACCGACCAGCATCGGGAGCGCTTTACGCATCTTGAAAAACATTTACCTGTACCTCCTATCGCCTGTTTACCCTTATTTGTTTCTCAGTGGTCGTCGGCCACGGCGTGACCGATGTAGCTGAGAGTCAAAACCGAGAAGATCATGGCCTGGATGAACCCGGCCAGGCCGCCCAGACAGGTCGCGAACACTGACGCGCCCCACAGGACGACCACCATGACCCCCATCCCGAGCCCGCCCAGGTTGCCCTGCGCCAGCGCCGTGAGGGAGGAGTTGAAGAATTGAAACATCGTCGCCATCAAGTTGTGGTGGACGCTCGATTCTCCAAAAATGTTGCCGTAGAGTCGAATGCTCAGCGACATGATGCGCGCGAACTCCTCTACGATGTTGAGCAGAATGAAGAGCACGCAGAGAATGGGAACGAGGATCCAGCGCATCGCGCCTTCCATCGAGGCCCACAGCTGCGGGGTCGGCTGCCAGAAGTGGGCGATCCAGACGCCCAGGCCGGCGATGCCACCCGGATTGTGGTGGTGCGGCACGGGATGTCCGGGCACCTCGGGAGCTTGCTCGGCGTGGCCCGGCTCGTGGGCGTGGTCCGCCTCGTGCTTGGGCGGGAAGATCCGCTTCTGCAGACCGAAGAGGTTGAAGGCTCCGAAGGAGATCAGCGCCAGGGCCAGAGTGGTGTTGAAGCTGGTGGAGGGCGGGATGTAGGTGACGGCATTGTGGCCCTCGCCGAAGCTCGGCCAGGGCAGCAGCCCCGACCAGTTCGAGACCAGCACGAACAGGAAGATCGTCATCGCGAAGGGCACGTACTTGCGGCCTTCGGGACCCATCAGGTCACACGCCAGGCCGTCCAGCCAGTCAAAGATGTGCTCGTAGACGGCGCCCCACCCTTTGGGGACGACGCCGATTCCGCTGGTGGCCATCAAGGCCGTGATCACGATGATGGCGTACACGAAAGCCGCTGACAGCAGCGGAATCGTATAATTCACGGCGTGCGCAGCGTGCTCGGCGTGAATTTCGGCCTCTTGAGCCAGAAACAGCAACATTCTTCCTAGACCCTGCCCTTCTCAGGCAACCTGAGCATCATAAGGCCCACTCGGTAAGCATAGAGAGCGATCAAGAGACCGATCCCCAGCCCCAGGGCCGAAAATCCTGATTTCACCAGCGCGAAGCCGGCCACGGCCGTCATCAAAAAGCGCATTGCGCTGAGGACGAAAACGGCCCACTTGGCGACGGTGGGACGCATCGAGCAAGCGATGGTCACGCCCCGGTGAAACATCGACAGATGCGCCGCTCCCAACAAGAGTCCCGCCAAGATGCCCGCAGGCATGGTCGTTTTAGTCCTCCAGCAATGGCTTGATCAGCCGGAAGCCCACAAACGCCGCCAGTCCGAGACCGACGAGAACCATCACCGGAGTGTAGAGTTGGGAGTGATATTTCTGGTCCAACCAGTGTCCGAGGAAGTAGCTCCCATACAGGGCGCCGACGACCGCGAACCCCAGTGAGAAGACCAGGGCCATTCCTCTACCCAGAGTTAAATCGCCCTTCTTGGGCGTCTTCAACTCGCGAATTTTTTGCTCTACTTCATCGAGCGAGCGCGAGGGACGACCCTCATCGGACTCGCTCACGTCCGCGCGGCTCCGAGCTCCGAGCCCGAGGCGCTGTACGTAAAGTCCGGCGGTCTCTGGGCCAGATGTCCGAACCGATGCAACACGGCCTGGACGATCCTCTCGGAGGCTCGGCCATCTCCGTAGGGGTTGGCGACCTGGCTCATCTTCCGGTATTCCTCCGGGTCGGTCAGAAGCCGCGAGGCTTCTTCCACGATGAGCGCAGGCTCGGTTCCCACCAGTCGGGAGACTCCTGCCTCGATACCCTCCGGGCGTTCGGTGGTCCGTCTCAGAACCAGCACCGGCTTCCCGAGAGCGGGAGCCTCTTCCTGGATTCCCCCCGAATCAGTCAGGATAAGGGTTGATTCTCTCATCAACCGGAGCAGGACCGGATAATCTACCGGTTCCAGCAGGTAGGTGCGCTCCAAACCCTGGAGGGCCGGGAAAACGACATCTCTAACCTGCGGATTCTTATGGACACTGAACACCAGAACGGTGTTTGTGAACTTTTTCACGAGCGTTCGCAGAGCCTCACAAATCTCCTGCATCGGCTTGCCGAGGTTTTCGCGACGGTGGGTTTCTACAAGCAGCATGCGGGTTTCCGGCGGAAGGCTCAACAGATCCGCGGGTAATCCCGGGGGGGTCTTGGCTAGAATTTGTTGCAAGGCATCAATGACTGTATTGCCGGTCATGTAGATGGAGTCGGGGTCGACCCGCTCGTCGAGAAGGATACGTCGAGAATTCGTGGTGGGCGGAAAGTGGAGCTCGCTCAAACTGGTCAGAAGCCGCCGATTGATCTCCTCGGGGAAGGGGTCGTAGCGGTTGTCGGTGCGCAGACCGGCCTCCACGTGGCCGACCGGGATCTTCTGGTAGAATGCGGCCAGCCCGGCTGCGAACGCGGTGGTCGTATCGCCCTGAACCAGCAGAATGTCGGGCTTGAGCCGGGTAAGAAGAGGCTCGAGCCCCTCCAGCGCCCGGGTCGTGATGCCCGAGAGCGTCTGGCCTGGCTGCATGATCTCGAGATCGTGGTCGGGCTTGATTCCGAAGAGGCCAAGCACCTGGTCGAGCATCTCACGGTGTTGCCCGGTCACGACGTTGGTGACGCGGATGCGCGGATCGGCCTGCAGGGCCAGCACGACGGGGGCCATCTTGATGGCCTCGGGACGCGTCCCGAAGACGGTCATGACGTGAATCACCTGGCCGCCGTGGAGATTATTTGGCGGCGTAAGCAATGGCGAGTCCAGCGAGACCGAAGAGGATGTTGATGAAGTAGATCCACATCACGGCCTGGCGCTGCGACAAGCCCAGTCCGAGCAGGCGGTGGTGCAGGTGCCCCTTATCCGGTTGGAAGATGGGGCGCCGCGCCAGGCTGCGACGGACGATGGCGAACGAGGTGTCCAGGATGGGCACCCCGAGAATACACACCGGGATGGCCAGCGCGAACGCAGCCGTGACCTTGAGGGTACCGATCACCGAGAATCCGGCGAACATCAGCCCGAAGAAGAGGCTGCCGGTGTCGCCCAGGAAGATGACGGCGGGATTGAAGTTGTAACGTAGGAAGCCGAGGGCGCAGCCGGCCAGGCAGGCCATCACCAGCACGGTAACCCACTGGCCCTGCCCCGAGGCGCTCGCCACGACCGCGAAGACGACGGCCGAGATCAGCGAGACTCCGCTCAAGAGGCCATCCAGTCCATCCAGCAGGTTGATGGCGTTGGTGATGCCCACGATCCAGAACATGGTCAGGGCGATGGCCTGCCAGGGCTCGAGGAAGACGAGACCGTGGAACGGGATGGAGAGATAGTCGATCCGAATCCCGAACCAGATCATGATAGCGGCCACCATGATCTGGAAGGACAGCTTGACGGTCGCCTTCATGCCGAGCCGGTCATCGACCATTCCCACGGCCACGATGATGGCGCCGCCGATCAACATGCCGAGAAGGTGATTGGTCATGCGCTCGGTCAGGCTCTCGCGCAGGGGATAGAGGACCAGGGCCACCGCGGAAACGCAGGCCAAGAAGACACCCAGCCCACCCCAGAGGGGGATGGGCACTTTGTGCACTTTGCGGGGGTCGGGCTTGTCCATCGCGCCGGCTTTGAAGGCGATCTGGCGAACCAGAGGCACCAGCACGAGGGTCAACAGAAAACCGAGCCCGAACGCCCACATGTAGGGAGCCGTCATTCTCCGTCCTCCGAGGCTAACTTAGCATACCACTGCATGGGGAGTCTACTCCTCATTGTTAGCATTGCGATGTGTCACGAGGGTGTCCCTGTCTCTTCGTTGTGATCGCTCGCGAGAGCATCCCAAGAGGTAGGAGCGTCTGTTTTCGGCCGTTCCGGGGAGGCCTGGTCGGGAACCTCGACACTGGCTCCGGAGGGAGCCAGCATCACTTTGTTGCCGCCTTCGCTTTTGCCCCATTGCAGAGCGCCGCGCGAGGCGTCGACCAGCACCGACGGCTCCAGGCCGTTATCCGGGAAGATGGCCAGCCCGACGCTGAGAGCCACGCGGAATCGCTCGATCGGCCCGCTCTCGTAAGCCGAGGGGCCGGGGAGCTGGCCCAGGAACCAGTGGCGCTCCACGCGGCTGCGCAGGCGCTCGCCCGCGATCAAGGCTCCCTCACGCCCGGTCTCGGGCAGATAGGCCAGAAAGACCTCGCCATCGAACCGCGAGGCCAGATCCACGTTGCGCAGCGTGGCCACGACGATGGGGCCGAGCTGCTTGAAGAGCGAGTAGCCCATCGACCAGCGGACCTCGACATCAGGGTGAAAGTAGGCGTAGTCCAGCTCGAATGCGAGCAGGGATAGCGGACGTTTGTAGCGCGCGCAACGCTTGACCTCGAGGTCGAGCTGCTCGAGGAAATACTTCTTCTGATAGAGCCCCGTGAGTTTGTCCAGCAAACGTCGTTCCGCCCCCGGCCCCTTCGTGAAGCTCCTGGGGAACCCCCTATCAAACCAAAATCAAAAACTTGTTCGGCCACCTTGAATTTTTTCCTCCCCAAAGAGTGGCGGGGAGGAGCCGTTTGCAGGCTCCTCCCCGCTCCGCGTCACCGGATCTGAAGGTTGGCGGCGTCCTCTTCGACCACCGGCTCGTCCACGCTGGGCTCGGCCGGGGTCGGCTCGACCGCTTCCTCGGGCGTCTCAACCACCCGGGCCGGCTCCTCGTCTCGGGGGGCCGCCACCGGATAGTCCTCGCCCGACTGCTTGGCGAGACTGACAGGCTCGGTGTTGCTGTAGGTGGACACTCCGTTCACCACCGTGTGGACGACCGGAGGTGCGGCCGGCGCGTTGTCCGTTTGCATCGCCACGCCCTCGGGCAGAGTCTGCTCGCCCCGGCAGACGGTCTTGGGCGCGGCGGCCGGGTCGAAGCGCATCGTGTAGGTGTGCGTGCAGTGCGGGCCGGCCTTGAGGTTGGTCTTGGAGCAGAGCCGCACCAGGGCCGGGCGCTGGTTGGCCACGGTGGGGAAACTGGCGGCCGTGGCCGGCGGCAGCGAGGCCGCCATGAAGTCGTGCCAGATCCAGGCCGGCAGGGTTCCGCCAAAACAGCCCCACATCGAGGTCTGTTGCTTGTCGTTGCCGACCCAGACGGCTGTGGTCCACTCGGGAGTGAAGCCCACGAACCACGCGTCGCGGAAGTTGTCGGTAGTACCCGTCTTTCCGGCCACCGGGCGGTCGGAGAGCTGAGCGGCCGTGCCGGTGCCGCGCAGCACGACCTGCTGCATCATCCCCGTCATCAGGCGCGCCGTGGTCGGCGACAGCGCCAGCTGACCGCTGGGCTGACGGTTGTCCTCCAGCACCTGGCCGGTGGAGTCGGTGACCAGCGTGATGACGCTGGGGTGCATCCGCACGCCGTCGTTGGGCAGGGCCGAGGCGGCCGAGGCCATCTCGAGCGGAGAGACCTCCACCGCGCCCAGGGCCAGGGACATGTGCGGCCGGGCATTCAGAGCCACGCCCAGGTTCTGGGCCGTGCGCAGCACCGTCTCGGGGCCGAGCTCGGAGACCAGGCGGGCGGAGACCACGTTGCGCGACAGCATCAGGGCCTGCCACAGAGGGATGTCGCCCAGGAAGCGGCCATCGGAGTTCTGGGGCTTCCAGGGCGCACCGCCCTCGACCGGGATCTCGACGGGCTTGTCGGATACCTTGTCGCTGGGCGAGTAGCCGTGCTCGAGTGCGGTGGCGTAGACGAAGATCTTGAAGGTGGAGCCAGCCTGGCGCTGGGCCTGCCAGGCGCGGTTGAACTGGTTCTTGGCGGTCCAGCCGCGGCCGCCCACCATCGCCCGGACGTAACCGGTCTTGTTCTCGATCGCCACCAGGGCGGCCGAGTTGGCGTTGTAGCCGGGGCCATTGGCGGCCATCAGGCGCTTCACGGTCTCCTCGGCCTGCTGCTGGCTCTTCACGTCCAGAGTGGTGTAGATGTTGAGTCCGCCCTCGTAGAGCGTGCGATCGTCATATTTGGCGCTGAGCTGCTTGACGACGTAGGAGGTGAAGTAGGGATACTTCATCAGGCTCGAGTTGCCCCCCAGCGCTTTGGCCGAGCGGACCCGCACGTTCTCGGTCAGGGCTTTCCGATACTGCGTTTCGGTGATGGCGTTGGAGGCCAGCATCCGGCCCAGCACCTCGCGTTCGCGCTGACGGGCATCCTCGAGGTGCAGCAAGGGGCTGAGCTTCTCGGGCGCCTGGGGCAAGCCGGCGAGCATGGCGGACTCGGCCAGCGTCAGCTGGGACGGCTGCTTGCCGAAGTAGAGCTGGGAGGCGGTGCCCACGCCGTAGGCGCCGGCTCCGAAGTAGACCTCGTTCAGATAGAGCTCGAGGATCTTGTCTTTGGACAACTTGCGCTCGATCTCCATCGCCAGCAGGGCCTCGCGGGCCTTGCGGCTCAGCGAGCGCTCGGGGGTGAGGAACAGGTTGCGGGCCAGCTGCATCGTGATGGTGCTGGCGCCCTGCTGCACGCCGCCGCCGTGAAAGTTGGCCCAGGCAGCGCGCGCGATTCCGGTCACATCCACGCCGCTGTGAGTGTAGAACCGGCTGTCCTCCACGCTGACCAGGGCGGCGCCCAGGTAGGGAGACATCTTCTCCAGCGGCACCCAGGTGCGATTCTCGCGGAACAGCGTGCCGATCAGCTTGCCGTCGCGCGCATAGATGCGCGTGGTTTCAGGCGGGCGATACTCCGTCAGGCGCTTGGTGGAAGGCAGTCCCGCTTTCAGCTCGCCCACGTACTTGCTGGCCATCGTGGCTCCGATGACACCGGTGGCGAGAACGCCCCCCAGGGCCACTCCCGCAACCGCTTTCCGCCAGTTCTTCCGTCTCATCTCTGCACGCTCCCAAGTAGTGTCTACTGACACCACTATAGGGAGGTCCAGGGCCTTTCAGCAGGGGCCGCCGTAAGGATCCGTGCGGGTACGTCGCGGGGGGGACCGGGCGGTACTTCGGTCCGTTAGAACCCTCCGAAGCGCTTGAAACTCTCGTAATTCTCGACGAACTGGGCAATGAGCGTCCGCACTTCGCCCGAGGCCTGCTCCGAAAGAGGGTTGACGGTGCCCAGCCGTTGCGGGCTGAGGATTCCCTGCTTCTCCATGAACAGGATCGTCCCGCCGTCGCTGTCCTTGACCACCTGCAGCTCGTAGGCGGTGGGGCAGGCCAGGGTGAACTGCAGGAACTCGAGGTTCTTGGGGATGTGCGGGGTGTGGCACTCGTTGCGGTAGCGCGCAATCAGGTCCTGGAGCAGCGGGTCGAGCACCTCCACCTTGAGCTTGTGGGCGGCCGCCTCGAAATCGTGCCCGGTCGGACCGGTGGGCAGGAAGACCTGAATGTTGCTCAGGTTGGCGAGCCGGTCGCGCATATCCTGAGCGGTCGCGATGCGCTCCTCGGGCCAGGTGCCCAGTGAATCGTAGATGATGCGGGCCAGTTGCGGGTCGACCTTGACCCCGAGCTGCTCGAAGGTCGGCCACTCGAAATTGTCGGTGGGCTTGCGTCCGGTCAGCATCTCGTGCATCGAGGCCCCCAGCGCGTAGAGGTCGCTGCTGGGGCCGGGTTGATTCTGCTGCTGCTCGGCGGGAGCGTAGCCCGGCGTTCCGATCCAGAAGCCATCCCCCATTCCGGCCACGCGGGAGATGCCGAAGTCGATCAGCCAGACCCGCTCGTCCCGCGTGCTCAGCAAAACGTTGGAGGGCTTGATGTCACGGTGCGTGATGGGCGGATCTTGGGCGTGGGTATAGATCAGGGCGTCCAGCACCTGCAGGGACCACGTCACCACCCGCTGGGCGTCGAGTCCGGGCGCGCCTTCCTTCTTGAGGACCTGGCCCAGATCGACCCCCTCGATGAACTCCATCACGAAGAAGAACGAGTTCTCGTGGATGAATTGCGCCGTGATGCGCGGGATGTTGGGATGACGGAGCGTCTGCATCACCTGGATCTCGGAGATGAAGCGGTCGCGGGCGGCCACCCGCTCGGCGGGGTCGCTCGTGAGGTCGGTCATCTCCTTGAGCGCAAAGGTGCGGTCGTTGAGCAGGCGGTCGGCCACCTCGTAGACCGCTCCCATTCCGCCGGCTTTGATCATGCGCACGACCCGGAAGCGCCCGTTGTCGAGCAAAGTGCCGGCAGCCAGGCGCTGTTTGCCCGGTCCCAGCTTGGGGACCGAGGGCGTGGGAGCTTCCTCGCGGGTAAAGGCTTTGAAGAGCGCCTCGTGGTTGGGGTCGTACTCGAATTCTTCCGTCACGTCTTCAATGGAATTTACCACGGAAGGTCAACCCGGGCCACTGGGGGAAGCGGATCGAGTCATGGAGCCGAAAGTCGCCCTCGTCACGGGAGCGGGTGTGCGCCTGGGACAGGCGATCGCCCACCGCCTGCACCAGGCGGGCTACGAGCTCATCCTGCACCTGCACCGCTCGGCCTCCGAGCTGCCGGGACGCATCGTGCGGGGCGACCTCTCCGACAGGGCCGCGGTGGAAAAAATCGTGGACCACGTCGATCGGCTCGACCTGCTGGTCAACAACGCCGCCGGATTTCACCCCTCCACGCTGGAGAACGCCCTCCAGGATTGGGACGAGCTGCGCAAGCTCAACCTGGACGCCCCCATGCTGCTCTCCCTGGGCCTGGCCGACAGGCTGAAAGCGTCCCGCGGCGCCATCGTGAACATCGCCGACATCTACGGAGAGCTCCCCCTCAAGGGGCATCTTCCCTATTGCGTGACCAAGGCCGGCGTGGTGATGCTGACGCGCTGCCTGGCGCTGGAGCTGGCGCCCGAGGTGCGCGTGAACGCGGTGGCTCCCGGGGCTGCGCTGCCGCCCTCCGGGGCGCCCCCGGAGTACGAGGAGAAGCTCAAGCAGCGTATCCCGCTCCAGCGCGTGGGGGGAGCCGAGTCCATCGCCGAGACCGTCCTGTTCCTGGCCCAGGCCGACTTCGTCACGGGCCAGGTGCTGCGGGTGGACGGCGGCCGCACGCTGACGTGATCTTCCTCGATCTGGGCTCCAACCTGGAGCGCGAGACGAGCGTCACGCGCGCCCTGGAAGCTCTCGACCGCGAGTTCGGCGTGCTGCGGCGCTCCAGCGTGTGGGAGAGTCCCGCCTATCCGCCCGGGAGCACCCAACCCAACTTCTACAACCTGGCGGTCGAGATCCGGTCCATGCTCGCGCCCGAGGAGCTGCGCGCCCGACTGCGCGCGGTCGAGGCCGCCCTCGGTCGCGTGCGCACGGACGACAAGTATGCGGCCCGCACCGTCGACCTGGACCTCACGCTGCACCCCGCCATGGCGCCCCATCCCCAGGTCGCCACGCAGCCTTTCGTCCTGGTGCCGCTGTGCGAGCTCATCCCCGAATACGTCCATCCGGGCCTGGGCAAGACCCTGAGCCAGCTGCTCGAATCGCTCCCCCACGAGGAGATCTGGCCAGCCGAGTTCCAACCCGCGTGAGAAAACCCGCTTTCGTCTTCATCTTCATCGTGGTCGCGCTGGACATGCTGGCGCTCGGCCTGATCGTCCCCGTGCTGCCGAAGATCATCGTGCAGTTCGAAGGGGGCGACCACGCCCGGGCCGCCCAGGTCACCGGCCTGTTCGGATTCGTCTGGGCCCTGATGCAGTTCGTCTCCAGTCCCATCCTGGGCTCCCTGAGCGACCGCTACGGTCGCCGCCCGGTGCTGCTGCTCTCCAGTCTCGGCCTGGGGCTCGACTACGTGCTGATCGCGCTTGCGCCCAACCTGGGATGGCTGCTCGTGGGGCGCATCCTCTCCGGCATCACCACCGCAAGTTTCTCCACCGCCACCGCCTACATCGCCGACATCACGCCCCCCGAGGGCCGGGCAGCCCGCTTTGGCATTCTGGGGGCGGCCTTCGGCCTGGGTTTCGTGGTCGGCCCGGCATTGGGGGGCGTGCTGGGTCACTACGGGCTGCGCCTCCCCTTCTGGGTGGCGGCCGGATTCAGCCTGGCCAATACGCTCTACGGCTACTTCGTGCTGCCGGAGTCGCTGGCGCCCGAGTCGCGCACCCCCTTCCACTGGGTGATGGCCAGCCCGTTGGGCTCGTGGCGCCTGCTGAGCCAGGTGCCTCTGCTGGCGGGGGCCCAGTTCTGCGCCTTCCTCACCCACGAGTCGCTGCCCAGCATGTTCGTCCTCTACACCGACTACCGCTACCACTGGGACGAGCGGATGGTCGGCCTGGTGCTGGGAGCCATCGGCATCTCGTCCACCGTGGTCTCAGCCCTGCTGGTGCGGCGCAGCGTGCAGGTGCTGGGCGAGAAGGGCTCGCTGATGCTGGGCCTGGTCTTCGGGGCCCTCGGCTTCACGCTCTACGGAGTGGCCCCCACCAGCACGATCTTCCTCCTGGGAGTGCCTTGCGTGGCTCTCTGGGGCCTCGCGGGCCCGTCCTTGCAGGCGTTGATGAGCCGCACCGTGGACGCCTCCCGTCAGGGGCAGCTCCAGGGAGCCCTGAGCAGTATGCGCGGCGTGGCCGGGATGATCGGGCCGATCCTGTTCACCCAGGCTTTCGCGCTGGGCGTCCCGACCTGGGCCGGAGCGCCTTATCTGCTGGCGGGCGGGCTGCTGGTGGTCAGCCTTGGCCTGGCGGCGCTGTTTCAGGTTTCTTTGAGAGCTCGCGCCTGAGCTCGAGTCCCTATGCGTGTCAGCTACTGGACCGCCCCCAGCCCCGCCACGTCCCGCGTCGAGAGCGACGGACGGATGGATTGCCTACCATACCCTTGATGAAATTCGCCGGCTCACCCGAACTTCATGGAAGCACGGTCCAACTGGTTTTCTTGAACCTCGCGCTCAAAATGCGGTCTTGGCCTTACGGAGGGCGTAGTCGATCTGGGCTTCGCGCCCGGCGACCAGCTTCTCGAACCAGGCGCCCTGGTTGAGCGCTTTACCGCACTTGCTGCAGCCGGGCGCGCTCTCGAAACAGAAGACGGTGCAGTTCTGGAAGACCAGGAAACGGCCGTGCTGGCTCAGGGCCTGGCATGCGGCGAGGGTGTCGGGGGACATCGGGGGAGCTTCCTTTCGGGGTTTGGATTCGATGTTCGTGTTGTGGTATACACGAACACTCACGGCGAAACCTTTCCGGCCTGGCAACGGTGAGGGTCGAGGAGATTCGGGGGATTATTTTGGAGATTGTGGAGATAGAGCGCGCAGGTCCTCAGAAGTGACGGAGGAACCCACGAAGCATGGCATTAGAGATTGTTCCGGGTCTTGGGATCGGTGAATACCGCGTGAATGACTTGTTTGAGGTCGCGATGGATGGTACCTGGTCTGCGAGCCCACAGGGAGACCTCCTCATGCGATATACCAAAAGTTGTATTGGCCTTGCAGTGGACGTGGTTCGAGAGACCGGCAGGGTCGTCCAGGTCCTGGCATTCGATGGGTTTGCCGGAAAATTCTCCAATTGCGGCATTGGTGATTCCCTGGGCCCTTTAGCCAAGCAGGGCTTTTTCCTGGACTACGATGACGTTTGGGTGTCGGACACGTGGCCAGGAATCTGCTTTGAAACGGACCCCATTGACGGCGACATCGCGGCGTGCAAGATAATCTACATCAGCGTTTTCAAGAACGAGAGGAACTCATCTCCAAAATCCCCAAACAAATCTCCATAATCTCCTCGACCCCCACGGTCGCTCGGCCGCGAAGGTCTCACTTCTGTCGCTCGGCCGCAACAGGCCTGACGATCCGCACCGCCACCGAGGCCGCTCCCCGCAAAGCCCGCGGCTTGGCCAGTTGTAACCGCACCCGGGCCACCGGGAACTCGGCCAGAATCAGGGCCGCCAGGCGCTCGGCCAGGGTCTCGATCAACTCGAACTCCGAGTCTCCGATAAACGCCTGCACGCGCTTCGAGAGGCTGCGCGTGTTCAGCACGCCCTCCACGACTTTGTCCTCGCGGGCAGCCAGAGAAACGTTGCAGTCCAGCCACAGGTCCAGCGACACAGTCTGCTTGACCATGCGCTCCCACTGCGCCAGGCCGATGATGCAGTCGGCCCTCAACCCGCGGATGACGATCTGGTCAGGCATCGAGGTGGAAGAACTCCCGGCATTCGGCCATGAGCGAAACGAAGTACTCCTCGTCGCGCCGGGTGGCGGCGGCGCAGAAGTCGGCCAGGGAGCGGGTCAGCGCCACGTAGACGCCCGGCGTGTGGCGGTTGAGGTGCTGGATCTGGTGATATAGCGAGGGGTTCTCGCCCGCCACCTGGGCGGTTGTCTGAATCTGCCGCGCGAACGTGCTTGAGGCCAGGCGGCCCAGCACCTCCATCGGTAATCCGAAACGCGCCAGCGTCAGGGCGAAAACCAGGTTGACCGTGTGGCTCATCCCCAGCACCACGGCCATCACGCGGTCGTGCTGCTCGATGGGGATGTCGCACAGACCCAGCGCGCTGTGCGCAAACATCGCCCGCGCCTCGCGCGTGGCCTCCGCGTCGCCCGCGTCGCAGATCAGCAACGTCTGCCCCGACAGCACCGAGGGGCCCGGACCGAACATCGGATGCAGGCTCGTCACGCGGTGGCCCTCTGCGACCGCCTGGCGCAAAATGGGGATGAGATCCGCTTTCAGCGAGCAAATGTCGAACACCAGGGGCCGTGCCTCGCAGGCCAGCACGCGCTTCAGCACCGCCGGGGTCTCCACCAGCGGGGTCGCCAACGCCACCACGTCGGCGGCGGCCACGCCTTCCTCGAGCGAGACGCTCTCCGGCAGCGTGGGGTCGCTGCAGGTCACCTGGTGACCCTGATCGCCGAAGAACTGCTCCAACCAGCGCCCCATCCGGCCGGCGCCGCCCAGCACCAGGATGCGCTGCGACTGCGAGGAGGGCTCCATGTTGCGATGGCTCTGGGTCGAGACCGAGGCCTCGATCAACTCGCGCAGCACGCGCTGGGCCAGCTCCTCGTCGAAGCCGTGCTTCTGGGCCGACCGGCGCGCCCGCGCCAGCACCTCCACCTCGACCTGGAAGTTGCGGATCGGCAGCTTGGCGCTTTTCTTGGCCTCGGCCACCTCCAGAGAAGCCTCCAGACGCTCCGCGATGAGCTTCAGGATCTGCTCGTCAATCGCCGCGATGCGCTCGCGCAGCGCCGGCAGCTCGGCCTCACCCACGAGCGTCTCCCGTCTCCCGTCTCCCGTCTCCCATCTACAACTTCACTCCCGGCAGCACCAGCAAACGGGAGGGAATGAGCGTCTCGCCCGGGTCGTTGTCGAAGGTGATGGCGATGTCGTAATTGCGGTCCTTGATGTGGCGCACGGCCAGGCCGCCCGCGCGATTGCCCGGGGCCAGGTCTTTCAGCACCAGGCGGGCCGGGGCGAAGGCGCCGCGCAGCATCCAGAGCTGGCTGGTGCCGAACGTGCGCAGGTCCGGGCCCTGCGAGCCGAGCAAGAGCAACAGCCCCTCGCCCGGCACGTAGGCCATGTCGGCCAGGAAGTAGTTGCCGTGGCAGACCGGGTCGACCTCGGGCTTGAGGTCGGTCTTGAGCTCCTTGAGCTCGAAGTTCTTGTCCCGCGCCAGAAAACGGTCGAGATTTCCTTCGTAGACCAGAATGTTGCCGGCGCTCGAGAGCGGCTGGGACACCCCGAAGAAGATCCGTTTTTGCTTGACATCCACCGCCATGCCAGACATCTCCAGCGGCGTCTTGGTGGACTCGCCGAAGTTGCCGGTTGCGCGCAGCGCACGGTCGGGCTCGTAATCGTCGGCGGCCGAGTCGCGGTGCAGCTCCTCGCCGTCGAGCCACATGCGAAAGACCACCGAACGGGCGGATACGAAGCGGACGTGGTTCTTCTCGTGATAGTGCGAGCCGGCCACGAACCAGGTGCTCTCGTCCAACGGCGTCAGGCAGCTGAACTGCGCCAGCGGCCGCGAGCGCACCGGGAAGGATAAAAGCTTGTAACGGCGTCCCGTCAGGTCGAACGTGTGGAAATCGTTCCAGCGCTTGTCACAGACCATCAGCCGGTCGGGCGCCAGCCACACCACGCCGGTGGGCCGGAAGTCCTGCATCACGCCCTCGTCGCTGCGGAACTCCACGGGCTGCTGCGCCCGAACCACGGCCGCCAGCATCAAGAAAAGCAAGAGCTTCTTCAGCATCGTCACCACGAGAGCCACTCCCGACTCCCTACTCCCTACTCCCTACTGCGCCCTCAGACGAGCTCTTGCACGACCTCGTCCTCGGCGGTCAACGGCACGCTTACGCGGCCGCGCACGACCAGAACATTGCAGGTGGCCTGGCTCATGACCTGCCCCGAGACGCTGCCCAGGAAGAGCCGTGCGGGGGCCGACAACTCGCGGCTTCCCACCACGATCAGCTCGGCGTCCACATCGCTGGCAGCCTTCAGGATCGCCGGGACGGCCTGCCCGAGCTCCAGCCGGGCCGCGCAGGGGACGTTCCACTCTTGGAGGCGGGCGCAAACGTGGTCCAGTACCTCCTTACGCCGGGCCTCCTTGGAAGGATCGCTGGCCACCGCCACCACCGTCACCAGGTGCGGCCAGGGGAACTGCGACAGAAAATCGAGGCAACGGTCGGCCTTCTCGAGGTGGTTCACGGCCAGGACCACGTTGTGGATGCGCTTGCCGTTGCGGGCGACGCCCACGGGGCACTGGCAGCCGTGCACCAGCCGCGCCGCCAGCGCTCCTGAATCTTCGCGTCCCACGCCCAGCACCACCAGGTCGGCGGGCAACTCGGAGGCCAACTTCAGGATCGATTTGGCGTGATCGCCCGTCAGGGTCAGGGTGGAGGCTTCGACGCCCGGACGGCGCTGACGCTCGGCCACCTCTTTCAGGCGCTTGCGCGCGTCGGCGGCCGCGGCTTCGGCCACCACGGCCACGAAACTGGGGTCGGGCAGCGTGAGGTTTTGCAGCAGCTCCTCCGCCAGACCGACCTCGTCCACTGCCAGGAGGACGTTCATGCCGGAAAACTTCGTCGGGCCCAAGCAGGATCACCTCCCCGGGCGGGCCAAGGCTGACTCATCAGTCTCAAGAACGGACATGTCCTGAGGGATCGCTATTCCATCGTTCGTCCGCTGGGCCGGGGGGGCATGGGCGCGGTTTACCTTTGCGAGGATCGCCGTCTGCCCGGCAAGCTGTGGGCGCTCAAGGAGATGGTCTGCTACGACCCGGTGATGCTCAAGGAAGCCACCGAGAACTTCGCCCGCGAGGCCAACATGCTGGCCGGTCACAAGCACCGCAGCCTGCCGATGATCATCGACCACTTCGAGGAAGCCGGCAAGAGCTACCTCGTGATGGAGTTCGTCGACGGCCTGACGCTCGCCAAGGTGGTCGAGCAAGAAGGCCCGCTCAGCGAGCTCCAGGCCATGCGCTGGGCGCTCGAGATCGCTCGCGTGCTGGAGTATCTGCACGCGCAAAAGCCCCCGGTCATCTTCCGCGACCTCAAGCCAGAGAACATCATGGTGACCGCCTCGATGAGCGGTCCCACGGGCGAAGGGCGCGTCATCAAGCTGATCGACTTCGGCCTGGCGCGCCATTTCGACCCCAAGAAACGCCGCGACACCCAGGCCTCGGGCTCGGTGGGCTATGCCGCCCCGGAGCAGTGGGAAGACTCGCAGCAGACCGACGGGCGCTCGGACATCTACTCGCTGGGCGGAACGCTCTACTACTGCCTCACCGGCAAGCCGCCCTCGCCCATTTACGGCAGCCACCGCATCCGGCCCCATCGCAAAGACATCGGCACCGATACCGAAGCCCTGGTGCTGCGCTGCCTGCAGCCCGACCCGGGCCAGCGCTACGCCAACACCGGCGAGCTGATCCGCGACCTGCTGCTGATCCTGGCGCGCCTGGGCGATCGGCGCCCGGAGGCGCCCGCGCCGCGCTCCGTGGCCAGGCTCCCTCCGCCGCCTCCGACCCCGAAGATGCGCGCCACGGCCGGCTCGCCGCGCTGGCTGGGCAGCCTGATGGCGGTGGCCACGGTGATGTTCCTGGCGGCCGCCGTGGCGGGCCTGGTGCGCTCGTCCGGCCCCAAACCGGGCTTTCGCTATCCCGACACGCTGACCCGCACCGGCCTCACCGAGAAGAACCGGGCCCGCGAGTTGATGGAGAACGGCTCCCCGGCCAAGGCCATTGAGCTGATGGACGGCCTGGTCACCCGCAACCCGGCCGACGCCGAGGCCCACATCCTCAAGCAAAATGCTCTGGCTCTGCTCCTGGGCAAGCCTCCCATCCGGGTACCGGTGCTGACCTCGATGTCCGGCGACGAGGGCGCCGAGGGGACCAGCCTGCTTTACGGGCTCGCCCTGGCGCAGGCCGAGGTCAACCAGCTGGGCGGACGTCCCGTGGTGCTGGACATCTATGACGACGAATCGGCCCTGCCCCGCGCCATAGCGCTCTCGAAGGACATCATCGGCCCGCGACCCGAGTATCTGGTGGAGATCGGGCCGTTCAGCTCCCAGATGACGCTGGCCATCGCGCCCATCTTCGCGGACCGGGAGCTGGCCATGATCGCCCCGGTAGCCTCCGATCCCCGCGTCTGGGAGCAGGGACCTTACTGCTTCACCGGCTCGGACTCCAACTTGATGCGCCTGGACGCCCTGGCCGAGCACTTTACCTCGCAGGGGCTCACGCGGGGCGCCATCCTGTTCGACCCCGGGATTACCCTCTCCAACACCATGGCCAGCGAGTTCACCAACCTGCTGGCCAAAAGAGGGGGCTCGGTCGTGTTCGAGTCTCCCGCCAACGACAATATGATCCCGATGCTGATCCAGGCTCGCCCGCAGTTCATCTTCATCGCCGATTACCGGGCCCAGGAGCTGGTGGATACGCTGCACCTGCTGCGCAAAGCGGGCGTGAGCCTGCCCACGGCTTGCCAGGCCCGGCTGTTCGGCACCGATCTCATCAAGCTGGGCGGTTCGGACGTGGACGGCCTGTTGATGTCGGCCTACTTCCACCCGGACGTCAGCACGATAGAGGTGGCCGACTTCAAACGCCGGTTCCAGCAGATGTTCGGCGAGCTCGAGCCTTCCCACCGCGAGGCGACCGCCTACGACGTGCTCAAGATGGTGCTGCCCGCCCTGGAGAAGTCGGGCGCCACGCGTCGCTCGGTGCGCGACTACCTCAAGGACCTGCCGCTCTACACCGGCGTAACCGGCAGCTTTGCGCCCGGCAAGAAGCTGGACCGGCGCCAGGCCTACGTGGTGGAGGTGCGCGACGGCAACTACAAGCTGCTGAGCGCCCCGCCGGCTACTTCCCCTTCCCCGGAGAGCTCGCCGGACTCGGAAGAAGTGGTGCTTCCACAGGAGGCGCCGTCACCGTGATGGACGGCAGCCCGGCCGCCTCGATGGCGATGGGCCCGCCTCGCAGATCCAGCGGCACCTGAAGCTGCAGATCGCCGTCGGACCCGGTGCTGAAGGTCGAGCCCGCGCAGGTGAAGGGGATACCGGAGAGCGGATTGCCGTATTCGTCGTCGATCTGGACCATCACCGTGGCCATCTGGCCGGGCGCGGCGTAGGCCTGGCCCACCAGGCGAGCCATCAGCCGGGCCGGATTGCCGGGCTGCCAGCGCAGGCTCTGCTCGGCCTTGGCGCCGCCGCACTCCACGCGAATGGTTGCCGGCCCGGGCAGGCGCAGCGAGGTGACCTCGACCGCCGCCCGCCCGTCCTTGGTGGTCGTGGCAAACTTGCTGAGCTGCACGCGGTCGCCCACGAAGCGGATCGGGGTTCCGTCCGGGACCGGCTCGCCGGAAGGCGAGGTGACCTCGGCCGTCAGCTTCGTCTTGCTGGCGCCGTCCGCCAGCAGGCTGTTGTCAGGCAGGTCGAGCCGGATGCGCTCGGGATAGGTGGCCGGAGCGTCGTCGATCACCAGCACCGCCGTGGCCACGGGCTTCTCGGCGGTGGTCGAGCCCGAGCCAGCCGAGACCACGTCGTCGCCGATGACCATATCCACGCTGGCACCGCCGTCGAGGTTCATGGCCTCCGTGGCCCCGCGCCGAATCAAGACGCGGGCCAGGTCGTCCAGGGTGAGCCCCTGGCGATGCGTATCGTGCCAGCCGGCCGCGGTGGCCAGCATCATCCGGCCGTCCCTGGTGGTGGCCAGCGCGGTGCGGCCGCACTCGCGGGTGATGTCGTTGCCCGTCCGACCCAGCGCCTCGGCGTCGGTCGTCAGAGCCACCACACCGCGGTGGACCAGCTGCGGTCCGCCGCCCAGCGCCAGCAACAGATCGGTCCAGACGTTGCCGTCGGTGGAGACGAGTTTGCCCCCGCGGGCCGCGATGCGGCTGAAGACCACCTTGCGGTCCTTCGTCTGCGCCATCACGGTGCGGGTGGGACGCCGTCCCACGTGGGGCGCCAGCACCTTGCCATCTTTCACGACCAGCCCCAACGGGCCGCCGTAGGTGGAGAAATAGCCCCCGTTCACGCCCACGCGGGCGCCCGTGCGCTTCATCATGGAGCTGACGGTCTCGCGCGCATCGACCCGATCCTTGGCCAGACCGATGTCCAGGCGCACGCCGGGGTCGTTGGGGTCGAACGCGACCTGGTTCCACAGCAGGTAGCCCCATTGGGTGGCGCTCTCGCGCCGGATCCACTTGAGGTTCTTGCTCAGCTCGACGGTCTCTTCGCGCTCGTAGTAAGGGTCGATGTCCACCACCAGGCGCGGCGGATTGTCCAGCACCTGCGACTTGACCTGACTGGCGGGGATGCGCTCGCGCAGGTTGAGCGTCCACTTCACCCGGCTCAGGTTGTCCTGAGAAAGCGTCTGCGAGGTGATCCAGCCCGCGCGGGGGGAGGGCTTGCGCACGTCATCGGGGAGCTCGGCCCCGACCACCTCCACGACCAGCCGCTCGGGCTTCGTCCGGAAGTAGACCTGCGCCTGAGGGGCCCGCTCGGTCTCGATGACCAACCGGATTCCGTCCCCGTTCTGACCCACCCGCAGCACGTTGACGCGGTTGAGATCGTCACCTCGACAGGGGGCGAGCACGAGGGCGAACAGCAGCGCGGCGAGGAGTCTACGGTAGGGCATCGGTACTGTGAAGATTATTCCAGACGGGTCCCATGTCCTTTTCCAACCGGCAGGGAGCCTGCAAGTTGCTGGGAAAGTCCGGCCCCATGCTCATCGTTTTGCTCTTGCTCCTGTTGCTCCCCGCCCGGGCCGACGAAGACCTGCTCGATCGGCGGCTGCCCGCCACGCTCGAATCGGGCACGCTGGGGGGCGTCAAGCAGCGCCTGCAGCGCTATCACGAGATCTTGCTCGAGGCCCCGGCCGAGTTGGATGCGGTGGAGCTGTCGGACGTCTTTCCCAGGTCTTATCATCCCACCCTGCGCGAGCTGCTCGAGGCCCTGGGGCGCGACACGTTCACGTCCTGGAGCTCGACCGGCGGCAAATTGGTGCTGTCCGAGCCGGCCCAACCGCTGCCCTTCACGCTCACGCTGGCCGAGGGCTGGACCAGCGAGGACCGCGGACGCTCGCTCTTCACGCGCCCCGAGTACGCCCCGGTGGGGATGGACGTCTACTTGCTCGGCACCTATTCAGACGTGGACGAAAACGAGATCCGCGCCGAGCAGGCCCTCAAGATGGCGCACGACCTGCGTCCCGAGGCCACCGTGGCGGACATGAGAACGGTGACGGTGGATGGGGCCGAGGCGCTCTACTACGAGACGCACCCCATCCCCAACCGCTTCTGGCGGCAGTGGGTCTTCTTCAAGAACCACCGCTGCTACCTTATTATCAGCTCCTGCGAGCCCAAGATCGCGGTGAGGCTGGGGCGCGAGGTGGACCAGATGCTCGCGTCGTTCAGCGCGCGCTGACGGGGCTGGGGAGCTCCCAGGTTTCTTCCTTCATCAAGATCTGCACCCGGGTCGCGAATTTAGACTCGACCGCCTGCTTGAACTCCTCGGGGTCCTGCTCGATGGCCGAGAACGTGTTGTAGTGGACGGGGATCGCGAACGTTGGCTTGACCAGCTCGACCGCCTTGGTGGCCTCCTCCACGTCCATCGTGTAGAGATCGCCGATGGGGAGCAGCATCACCTCAGGCCGGTACATCTCCGCGATCAGCTTCATGTCGCCAAAGACGCAGGTATCGCCGGTGTTGTAGAAGCGGCGACCGGCCACGTCCAGGACGATGCCGGCCGGATTGGCGGCATAGGTGTCGTTGTAGGAGGAAGAGTGCCAGGCCGGGACGAGCTTGCTCCACCCCCACTCGTGCTTGACGCGCCCGCCGAAACCGCAGTGAATGACCTCGGCGCCCTCCTTCTGCAGCAGGTTGGCCAGCTCGAACATCGCCACGATGGGCACTTTGAACTTCTTGCTCAGCTCGACGGCGTCGCCGGTGTGATCGCCGTGACCGTGGGTCAACAGGATGACGGTCGGCTTCAAGTCGGCCGGGATCTCGCCCAGAGGGCCGTTGGTAAAGAACGGATCGGTCAGGATGACGTGCTTCTCGTGCTCGATCGCGAACGTGGAATGCCCGTAGTAGCGCAGTTTCATCAGGGTGTCTCCTTTGCCGGTTGATGGCGGAGCAGCGCCGAGGCCAGCGCCGCGATGCCTTCGGAGCGCCCGATAAAGCCGAGCTTCTCCATGGTGGTAGCTTTGACGCCGATCTGGTCGGCCTGGATGCCGAACGCCTCGGCCATGCGCGCCCGCATCGTGGCGATGTGCGGCGCCAGTTTGGGCTTCTCGGCCATCACCGCCAGGTCGAGGTTCTCGATGGTCCAGCCCTTCTCGGTGAGGGTGTGGGCCACGTGGCGCGCCAGCTCCAGGCTGTCGGCGCCGCGAAAGCGCTCGTCGGTGTCCGGGAAGAAATGCCCGATGTCGGGGAGCCCCGCTGCCCCCAGCACGGCGTCCATGGCGGCGTGCACGATGACGTCGGCGTCGGAGTGGCCCAACAGGCCCACGTCGCAGGGAATGTCCACCCCGCCCAGGATCATCTTGCGCCCCTCGGCAAAGCGGTGCACGTCGAAGCCGCTGCCGGCCCGAAAGCGGGTCTCCTCGCGAATGATGCGGCGCACATCTTGTTCAGTCATCGTCACGTTCCAGCTCCAGCTCCTCCTTCGAGGGAGGGGCGGCCAGTTTCTTCTTCACGTTCCGCCTCAGGAACCAGAACGTGAAAACGATCACGGCCACGAACCAGAGCGGATAGTACCAGGGCAGGTTGTCCCCGCAGATATAGATGTAGACCCAGGGGGAGATATTGGTGGTCACGTTCAGCAGCACCAGGCCCGGCACCTTATGGGTCTCCTTACGCCGGAGGCAGCCCACGATACGGAAAATCGTCCACCAGTAGATGAAAGACTTGGGGATGTAGAGGGAGAGAAAGATGATGGGGTTGACGTGATAGTAATCGATGCTGAGATTCCACCATTTTTCGATCCACGCGCCCATCTGCGCTGATTCTAACCGCGGCGGTGAGGACCTCTTCGGCGCAAGAGAACGACCCGATTGGTGTTGGTGCCTTTGCTACCATTGTCCACGCCCCAGCAACGGGCGGTCTTGGTAAAGTGCTGATCCTGAATTAGCACCAGCACGGGCTCCCAGGTGCGGGGGTCGGCGCAGGGCAGCACCGCCGACTCGAGCGCGAGCCGTCCGGCCCGCACCTCGCCGACTTCGAAAGCGACGTGCCCCTTCGGGCGCACCACCCGGCCCAGCTCGACGAAGACCTCGCGCATGGCCGCTTGCCAATCCTCGAGCCGCTTGAGGACGGTCAGCGGAACCTGCCCGGCGTCGATGCCCGCGAACCAGCAACGAAGCCAGTTGTCTTGCGCATAATCGACCACGTCCAGGAACGGCGGCGAGGTGACCACCAGGTCGATGCTGCTCGGCTCGAGCTGCGGGGTTTGGCGGCAATCGGCCACCAGGAGCTGCGGCCGGCTCCGCCTCAGCTCCCTGGGGAGCGGGTCGCTCAATAAGGCGCGCGACTTCTTGAGGATGAGCGCCTTTACGTCGCGGTAATCGGGCTGCTGGTTGCGCCGCTCGTTGATCCGGCGCTGCGACTTCACGCTGACAGCCTGATTGGGCGGCAGCGTGTAAACCGAGAAGAAACCGGGCGAATGGCCGGTCAGGCGATTGAGAGCCACCATCCGGATCCACCGATCGACGGCGGTGTCGGTCAGCTCGTGCTTCAGGGCCGCGATCGCGCGCAGCGTGTCCGGGTGGTAGAAGACCAGCAGGTCGTCGGGGCGAGGATAGTCTCGGCTGAGGTCGAGCGTCTCGAGGCGCGCGGCGATCTGGGCCAGGCTCGGGGGCGCGAGGCGCGGCCCGACGAGCAGCGGACTGAGCGGGTTGACGTCACAGCCGGTGGCGCGCCGGTCCATCAGCGCCGCCTCGAGCACCGTGGTGCCGCGGCCCATGAACGGGTCGTAGACGCGCTCGCCCGGGCGCGTGAGCCGCTCGATGAAGAACCGCGCCAGCTGGGGCTTGAAACAGGCCCGGTAGGAGATCTCGTGCAGGCTGTGAGCCGCCCGCTGGCGGCTGGTCCAGTACTCGTTGACATAGGCCTGGATGCCCCCGGTGAGGGATTCCACCCGGGTGCTCTTGCCGAACTCGCTGAAAGCCCGCAGCTCCGCCTGCATCGCGTTGAATTCGATTCAATGCTCGATCGGTCCTCCCCAGCCTGTTGCGGTGGAGCCGGGATCTGGATATATTAATACTCTGGCAACTCCCATGGCCGGGCCGGCCGGCTATGCTGCGATAAGGGCGTCCTTTCAGCCTCTTTTGAGCGTCGGGCGGTAGGTTGAAGGGCGAGACTTCAGGTGTGAGGAGGTGAGCTGACTTGTTGAATCCGCTGGGATCAGGGCTGGATGCCTTCATCCTGCCGCGTTCCGCCAACGGAGCGGGCACCGGTGAAACGGGCGCCACCTCTTCCGAGCCGAAGGATTCGGTCAGCTCCTCTCCCGGAAAGGTCGACCCCTATACGCGCCTCGAGCAGATGCGGCGCCAGGGGATGGGCTCCACCGCCCTGAGCGGTCTGGCGGCCCAGCAGCTCAAGCTCGACCCACTGCCGCAGCCGCAGGCTCCGGAGCCGCCTGCCGTCGAGCCGCAAGCTCTAGCGCCGACGCCGCCTCCGGCGCCGGTGGAGAGCACGCCCCAGAAACCGATCGAGGTGAAGGCGCCGGTCTCGAGCGACATGGCTCAGATGCTCGAGGACATGCGCAACAACGGGGTCAACATCCCCGAGCCGCCGTCCCCGACGCCGCCTCCGCAGCAGCAGGCCACGCCTCAGCCGCCCTCCCCCCCTCCGGCTCCGCCTCAAGCTTCCGCGCCTCCGGCTCCACCGCAGGCCCAGACTCCGCCCGCCGCCCCGCAGGCAGTGGACCCCTACGAGCGGATGGCGCAGATGGACCAGGCCGGCCAGGGCCGCGTGCCCATCAGCGGCTACGCGGTGCAACAGCTTGGTTTAGACCAGGGAGCCGCCGTGGCTCAGCCTTCCCCGGCGACGCAACCGCCCGCAGTGGGACAGTCCCAGCCGACGCCGGAGGCTGGCGGCGGGAGCCCCGTTGCGGAGCAGAGTCCCGTCGCCGGGCCTGCGACTCCGACTCCCGTGCCGGAAGAGCCACGCGTCATCCCGGGCCCCCTCAAAGAGCCGGTCACCGGCGATATGGCCCAGATGCTCGAGGACATGCGCAATGCCGGCGTGCTGCCGTCCGAGCAGTCCCCGGCGAGCGCCCCGCCTTCGGCCTCACCGACCCCGGCCGCCCCGGCTGCGGAGCCCCCGCAGCAGCCTCCCACTCCGCCGGCTCAGCCTGCCAACGACCCCTGGGCCAGGTTTGCCGACATGCAGCAGCGCGGACTCGGCGGCACCAGCATCGGCGGCCACGCCCGCGCCCAGATCGACCTGGACAAGTTCGACCAGGAGCACGCCAAGCCGCCGACCCCGCCGCCGGCCGACTTCGAGATCGCGCCGCCGCCCCAGCCCGACCCGGTCATCCAGCCGGGCGGCCAGAACCGCGTATTCGACGATTTCCAGATTCCCCAGCCTCCGCCGCAGCAGCCCAAATCGGACTGGTGGGGCAGTTGGGGCGACTTTGCCGGCGGCCAGCCGCAGCAGCCCGGACAACCGCAGCAGCCGGCTCCGCATCAAAACGGCCCGGTGAACCCCAACGGCCCGGTGAACAATGGTCCGCAGACGCCGCCGCCTCCGCCGCAGCAGGCCCCGCCGCAGCAACCCTCGGCACACGATGGCTGGTGGGGCGAGTGGGGCGATTTCGGCACGACGCCGCAGCACCAGCAACAGCCGTCTGCTCCCCAAACGTCCTTTGCGCCTCAAAACGGCCCGGCGCCACAGAACGGTTCGGCCCCCGGCAGTCAGTGGTGGGGCAACTGGGGTGACTTTGGCGCCGCTCCGGCCCAGTCGCCGCCGGTGCAGCCGCAGCCAGGCACCTGGGGCAACCAGAACTGGCAGAACCGGCCCACGCAGGCCTATTACGATCCGCGCTCGCAGATGGATCCGCGCTATTTCGACCCGCGCAGCGCCAACTATTATCAGCCGCAGCCGGTGCAGTTCCCCTATCAGCCGCATCCGGGCAACATGCCGCCCCAGATGGGCGGGGGCATCGACCCGATGATGCTGATGAGCATGCCGAGCCCCGGCCAGATGATGTCGCCGATGTTCAGCCCGATGATGAGCATGCTTCCGATGATCCAGATGATGCCGATGATGAGCATGATGATGATGCCGTTGATGGCGATGCCGTTCATGTTCGGCGGCTTCGGCTTCTAAAGGGCGTTACAGAGCAGGATCCTCGAGCCCCGGCTTGAATTCTGATAAAGCCTTCGGGGCTGGAGAGGATCGGGGATCACGCTGATGGCGCTGGCCAAAGTTCACCTGCTGGTATTCGGACTGTTGCTGGGCTTGTTGTTGGCGCCCGTGCGCGCGCAAGAGGTCATGCCGCTGGAAGACTCCTCCAACCTGGTGGGAGTCTGGCTTTCCCCCGACTGGCTTTTCCCCGGCACGCGGCAGTACAACGAGGCCGAGGTGCGGCGCGTGGCCCGCCAGACGATGGCCCACCTCTCCCGCCAGGGCGTCACGGCCGTCTTTCTGGAGACGTTCCTGCGCGGCTACTCCATCTGTCCCGCGGTCGAGATCAAGAACCACACTGCCCGCGTCGTTCCCTACCAGAAGGGCGGTCAGGGCATTCCGACCTACCCGCACCTGACCTGGAACTTCCGGGTCGAGGGCGACGAGGTCATCGACACTCTCCAGATTTTTATTCAAGAGGGTCGCGCCCAGGGCATCGAGGTGCACGCCTGGTGCCATATGTTCTACTGGAAGATGGACAATCCGTCGGCCATGCTCCCGTGGCACAACGGACCGAGCCTGTGGAACGAGCTGATGGTGGATTACCTCAACCGCGAGGCCCAGAAGCTCGAAGGCAAGCCCGGCGCCGCCCCCGACACCCTCGCCATCATGCGCGAGGTGGCCAAACTCTACGAAACCAGCTCGGATGGCCGTGAGGTCAGCAAGATCCTGGCTCGCCACGGATTGCGCGACAATGGCAGTCCGATGGGGGTCGTGATGCGTCAGGCGCTGCGCGCCGGAGCCGACCCGCCCGACTTCCTGTTGCTCGGCCCGCAAGAAGACCCGTTCCCCGCTCCCCGCGCCAAACAATTGCGGCCGGTCTACGTCGATCCCGAGAACCCTCTGGTGCGCCAGCGGCTGCTCGGTGCCCTGACCGCGATCGTGGAAGGCCACCCGGGGCTGGCCGGCCTGCACATGGACCACGTTCGCTATCCCGTGGATGGGCAGGGCCTGCCCGAGTACCTGGGCATCCGCGACGGGTCCTACAATTACTACGACGCCAGCAACTCCACGTTGCAGGAGCAATACCAGCGGTGCCACCAGATCCTGAATCGGCGTCAAGAGGCACTGCGCACCCTGGCGGACAAGCTGCGGGTCGTCCTGGGCCCCCACCGCATGCTGTCGGCCGCCGTGCTGCCTCTTTACTACCGCGACCGTGACAACGGGCGATTCCGCCTGTCCGGGTACGACTTCTGCTGCCAGGACTGGATGAGCTGGAAGGTCGATTTCGTCGTCCCGATGATGTACGAGTTCAACCCCTGGATCATCCGCAATCTGCTCAAGCAGTTCACCGCCGAGCTCGAACAGCGCTACGGCAGCCAGACCATCCTGGTCTACCCCGGGATCTCGAGTTGGAAAACCGCTGCCCGCGGCGATCTGGACACCCTCTCCTGGGTCTTCTTCGATCTGACGCTGGCCCGCGACATCAAGATCGAGACCAAGGACCAAGAAGACCTCGACTTCGGCCCCGAATGAAGCTGGTCGTCACGCTGGCCACAGCCATCCAGGTCGAGCCGCCGCGCGCCGGCATGGGGATCACCCTCGAAGGGGAGCAACACACCGTCCGTCGCGTCAGCCAGGGCGCCAGCACCGCCTCTGTGCAGCAGGCCCAGCTCATGACGCTGATCCGCAGCCTGGAGGAAGTCAACAAGAACCAGCCCGAGGAGATCGAGATCCACACCGAGGCCGAGTGGCTCCGCGCCCACCTCGAGGGAAGTGCTCCCGCGCCTGACGATCGGGCACTGGCCGAGGGCCTGGGACGCGCCCGCAAGCTGCTGCGCGATGTCCGCCACACCTTTCACTTCGGCTCCGTGGCCTCGGGCCACCCCGCCAGCCAGCTGGCCCAGCAAGCGCTCGGCTCGAGCCAGGGACAGTTCTCCAACTTCCTGGGTGGGCAGGTCAAGTTCGGCTCGGAGGGGGCCGAGGCGGCCACAGCAACCCAGGAAGCCCTGCAGATGTCGGCCGGCGGCGTCGTCTTCAAGCGCGAGCGCAATAAGTACAAGATCTGCCTGGTCTCCAAGCGCGAGGGCCGCATCTGGGCGCTGCCCAAGGGCCGCGTGGACACTGGCGAGACCTACGAGCAGACCGCCGAGCGCGAGATTCTCGAGGAGACGGGCCACCGCACTCAGGCCATCGACAAGCTGCACGAGATCGAATACTACTTCTACCTCAAGGAAACCAGCACGCTCTACCACAAATTCGTCTTCTTCTACCTGATGCAGCTGGTGGAGGAGAATGCCCATCCCCGCGACGGCGAGGCCGACGAGGTGGCCTGGTTCGAGATCAGCGAGGCCTACCGCAAGCTGAGCTATATCAACGAGAAGAACGCGGTGAAGAAGGCCCAGAAAATTCTCAAGTAGCGTTGGGGTCGAGGAGATTATGGTGATTGTTTTTTGGGATCGGGGAGATGAGACCAAATATTTTTTGAAAATATCTCCACAATCCCCAAGGTAATCTCCCAAATCTCCTCGACCTCTTCTCAGAAGGTAACGCCCAGACGACCGCCGTAAGAACCCGGGCCATGGAAGAATTATTGTCCCGCAGCGAGCTCGAGCGCCCCGTGCGGCGCGCGCTGCGCCGTTTCGGCCAGGATGAGCTGAGCGACCCGCTGCTCCAGAACCCCGTCTTTACGGACATCCTGGTGCAGGAGATCCACGCCGAGCCGAACGTGGCGCCCCAGTTGCGGGCCGAGCTCTACGCCCGGCTGGCCGGACCCGGCCCGGGTGGCATTCAAGCTTTGGGCTGGATGGTCAAAAGTGGTCTGGCTCGGGCCGAGGTCGTGCTCAGCTTCGTCAGCCGTTTACCCATCGGGCCGCCCGACGAGGGCGCCCTCAAGGAATCCGAAACGCTCGAGGTGGTGGATTCGCTGCTGCCGCTGGAAGAGCTGCGCCGCCCTCTGCGGGTAGCCGTGGCTCTGCAGCTTCTCTCCTGCAGCCTGCTGTCGCAGCGCGGACGCGCCGCGCTGATGCAAAAGCTGTTGACCGCCTCCTGGATGCATCCCGCCGACCGGCGCGCGGTGCTGCTGTGGGCTCTCGGCATGGAGGTGCCCGAAGAGATTTCGGGCGTCTTCAACCAGGTCCCCCCGCCCCCCGGTGAGCTGATCCGGCCGGCACTTGCCGGCCTGGTTCAGGTGGGCGAGGATGTCCCGGTCGTGCTCAAACTTGGCCTGGAGCGCCTCAAATCGTGGGAGGACCCCGTCCAGGCCGTCCACGGCTTGCTGGACGTGCTGGAGAACGCGGGCTCGGGCGTGCAGGCACCCATGCGCCGCCAGGTGCTGGACGCGGCCACCAACCACGAGCAGGCCGCAGTGCGCCGCCGCGCCTACACGATCGGCGAGAAACTCGAGGGCGAGCACTACATGCGCCAGGCTGTGCGGGACAAAGACTCTTCCATCCGCGCCTGGGCCGTGACGAGGGTCAAGGCCCGTTAGTTTGCCGGGTGCCCCGGACCGAAAGCGTGGCTTAGACTTTCGGCCGGAAGGAGAGCATCTGCATTTGCATTTGCAGCATCGGTAGATCCAGGCTGGCCGCGTTGCCGTTGGAGGCGGCCGGCTCGGCCGGAACGGCGGTGGCGTTGGAGCTCAGCGAGTGCATCACGGCCATGGTGTTGACATCGATCTTCTTGCCGTCGGTGATGGGCGCCGGGGCTTTGAACTGCTGGGGCACGGACCAGACGACCTCAGGCTCCTCCTCGAGCATGTTGGCGTTGGGCTCGAAGTAGGGATCGCGGTCCACATTGTAGATGCGGATGATCTGGTCGCACTTCTCGATGACGGTCAGGAGCTCGGCCCAGTGGCGCCGGGGCGCCTCTTCGGCCTTCTCTTCCTTCTTGACGGGGGTCACCGGACCGCGCATGTAGCGCTGATAGCCACCGCCACCCTTGCGCTGGCCGCGGTTGCCGGCCAGAATGTCGTAGGCTTTCTTCTCGCGCTCTTGCAACTGAGACATGCCGTCCGAACCCCTCTCTCTCGTCTGTGCTCCGAGAATACCGTTGGCGGCTGAAAGGCACCTGAAACGCGCCACTCGAAGAGGGCGGCGTGAAAATTGACCTGGCAGTCGACAGGCAAACGCTGCGTCCGGGCGAGGGAATCACCGGAACCGTGGAGCTGCGCGATTATCCCAAGGGGGTCAAGGTGACCGTCTCGCTCCAGGGCGAGGAGATCGTCGGCGCCAACCACCTCTTCCGCTCTTACGTACTGCCTCTGCTCGAAGACAGCTACACCTTCCAGTCGACCGGCGAAAAGGTCCAGTCAGAGCCGTTCTCGTTCAATCTGCCCGACAAGATCCCGCCCAGCTACGCCAGTTGGGACCTGCGCTGCCAGTATTTCCTGAAGGCCCGGGCCCGTCCGCGCATTCTGGAGGAGATCAGCCGCCTGCATCTCACCTTGCTCCCCCCGGCCGACCCGTGGCTCGAAGCCAATTCGAAGGAAATGGTCGTCGAGAAGGGCGGTGTCAAGCTGATCGCGCACGTCGAAGCGCCCCACGTCTATACGGGAGAGCTCGTGCGGGGCGAACTGCTGTTGTCGCAGGAAGAAGCGCACGCCCAACTGCCGGAGCGCATCAGTTTCCGGCTGGCGGCCATCGAAGAATCCAAAGTCAGCGACTATCGCAAAGTGCTGTGGTTGCAATCGCACGACATCGAGCCGACCAACGCAGCCGAGATGCCGATCAACGGCTTCTTCGAGTTCCCGGTGGATGAAACGGCCCCGTTCACGGGCGAGTGGAACCTGTTTCGCGTGCACTACGGCTTTCGCGTCGGGATGACGCCGGCCGGGGGAGGGCGCGAGGAGCGTCAATCGCTGCCCATTCAGGTCTATCGCGCCTATGAACCCATCGAAACGCCCCCGCAAACAGAATTCTAACGCGAACGCTAACGCAACTCTAGCACAAAGCCGCAGGAAGACCTTTGCCGCGACCATAAACCCTCGACTGGCTCACTCGATAGAGCCTTTACGACTGAGGAGGAATCGCTGTGGCGACCAAAACCCTTACAATCAAACCCCTGGCTGACCGCGTCGTGGTCCAGCCCGTCCCGCAAGACGAAAAGACCGCCGGTGGCGTGTTCTTGCCCGATACCGCCAAGGAGAAGCCCATGAAGGGCAAGGTCGTGGCCGCTGGCCCGGGCCGCCTTCTCAAAGACGGCAGCACCGCCAAGATGGAAGTCCAGGTCGGAATGACCGTGCTCTATGGCAAGTATTCCGGCACCGAGATCAAGCTCGAGGGCGAAGAGTACATGATTCTCCAGGAAAAAGACATCCTGGGCATTTTCGACAAGTAGATTTAAGGAGAACGTATCAACATGGCTGCTAAAATGCTCAAATACGATATGAACGCTCGCAAGGCTCTCGAGCGTGGCACTGACATCCTGGCCAATGCGGTCAAGATCACCCTCGGCCCGCGCGGCCGCAACGTGGTGCTGGACAAGAAGTTCGGCTCCCCCACGATCACCAAGGACGGCGTCACCGTCGCCAAGGAGATCGAGGTCGAGGACCCGTTCGAGAACATGGGCGCCCAACTGCTGCGCGAAGTCGCTTCCAAGACCAATGACGTCGCGGGCGACGGCACCACCACCGCCACCGTGCTGGCCCAGTCGATGATCAAGGCCGGTCTCAAGAACGTGACCGCCGGCGCCAACCCCATGTTCCTCAAGAAAGGCATGGAGAAGGCCGTTGAGAACATCGTCGAGACGATCAAGAAGATGAGCGTGAAGGTCGAGTCGCCCGAGGCGATCGCCCAGGTTGCGGCCATCTCCGCCAACAACGACCACGAGGTTGGCAAGCTGATCGCGGACGCGATGGACAAGGTCGGCAAGGACGGCGTCATCACGGTCGAGGAGAGCAAGACCCTCCACACCGAGCTCGACTTCGTCGAGGGTATGCAGTTCGACAAGGGCTACATCTCCCCGTACTTCGTCACCGACAGCGAGCGCATGGAAGCCGTTCTGACCGAGCCGCTCATCCTGATCTCCGAGAAGAAGATCGCTGCCATCGCCGACATCCTCCCGCTGCTGGAGAAGGTCGTGCAGATGCAGAAGCCGCTCCTGATCATCAGCGAGGACATCGAGGGCGAGGCGCTGGCCACCCTGGTCGTCAACAAGCTGCGTGGCACGTTCCAGTGCGTGGCCGTCAAGGCCCCGGGCTTCGGCGACCGCCGCAAGGAAATGCTCAAGGACATCGCCATCCTGACCGGTGGTCAGGTGGTTTCCGAAGAGCTGGGCGTCAAGCTGGACAAGGTCACCGTCGACATGCTGGGCAAGGCCGCCAAGGTGAAGATCACCAAGGACGAGACCACCATCGTCGAGGGTCGCGGCAAGGACAACGACATCAAGGGCCGCATCGACCAGATCAAGCGTCAGATCGAGGACACCGACTCCGACTACGACCGTGAGAAGCTCCAGGAGCGCCTGGCCAAGCTGACCGGCGGCGTGGCTCTGATCCGCGTGGGCGCGGCCACCGAGACCGAGCTCAAGGAGAAGAAGCACCGCATCGAGGACGCTCTGAGCGCCACTCGCGCCGCGGTCGAGGAGGGCATCGTCGCCGGTGGCGGCACCGCCTTCATCAACGCCATCGAGTCGCTGGACAAGCTCAAGCTCGAGGGTGAGGAGCTGACGGGCCTTCAGATCATCCGCACGGCCCTGCTCGAGCCGCTCCGCCAGATCGCCAACAACGCTGGCAAAGAGGGCTCGGTCATCGTGGAGAAGGTCAAGACCCTCAAGAAGGGTCACGGCTACGACGCCCTCAACGACGAGTACGTCGACATGATCAAGTCCGGTATCGTCGACCCGGTCAAGGTCACCCGCTCTGCCCTGCAGAACGCGGCCTCGATCGCGGCGATGGTCCTGACCACCGAGACGCTCGTCACCGAGAAGCCCAAGAAGGAGTCCGCTGGTGGCGGCCACGGCCACCCCGGCGGGATGCCCGGCATGGGTGGTATGGGCGGCATGGACGACATGGACTTCTAAGTTCGATTCGTCGGCTCAAAAGGGCTCGGAGCTTTTAGAGGCTCCGGGCCTTTTTTCATGGAACATGACCCGATGGACAAGATTCAGCAGGTCAATTCCATGGGAGCGCCAGGTGCCGGCGCCGCCCCCAGCACCGGCGCCCTGAGCGCCAATAGAGCCGAATCGCGTGCCACAGGGGGACCCCAGGCTTCGCACGACCACCAGCCGACGGGCGGCGACCAGGTCGAGGGTCAGCACGACTCGGCCGACCAGGGCAGCATTCCGAACTTCGGCAGCTCCTTTGGCGCCGAGCCCATCCAGGCCCCCGAAGGCTTTCAGGCGCGCTGCTTCAAGGTCGTCAAGAAAGAAGTCAAGCGCTGCGGAGAGTAGCCTAACCGCCCTCGAGCTCGCGCAGCCGCGCTTCCAGTTCCTCGCAACGACGACGCTCGGCGTCGGCTCGGTCGCGTTCTGCGTCGGCTCGGTCGCGTTCTGCGTCGGCGCGGTCGCGTTCAGAGTCGGCCCGGTTCCGCTGGGCAGCGACCGCTTCCTCGCCGGTGGCCAGGAGCTCGCCCGCTGGATTGGTCCAACGGAGCCACTCGTCTTCCGACCAACCATCGTAGGTGCCGCGCCAGAGCGTCAGGCCGAGGCCCAGCTCGGGAAAGTAACGGTCGACCTTTTCCACGTAGCTCGCTCCGCTCAGCTGATAGATTCGCAGGGATCTCTGGCCGAGAAAGTGCTCGGGGTCGAACACGACGTAGTAGGGAACGCGAATTTCCTGGTAGGTCTGGAATTTTCGGGTCAGTTCGTCGCCTTCGCGATTGGAAACGATCTCGATCACGAGGTCCGGTGGCTTTCCGAACTGCCAGATAAAGTAACTGCGATACTTCTTCTCGTGACCGTTGGGCGGATAGTCGACTCCGACGCTGAGCAAGACATCGGGCACGATGGCTTCCTTTACAGCATAGAACAGACCGACGTCGGACATGCTCACAAAGGGCCGCCCTTCCGGCCACGAAACGCCCAGGGCCTCGGTCAGAATGGCCATCTGCTTGGCTTGAAAGATGCTTTCCACGCCGCGATCGTCCTCGGTTACCAGACCCGAGACGTCGGGCTCATCGGGAAGTTCGGGGGTTCGAGCCGCTTCGGACATGTCAGCCTCCTTTCTGCAAGGAGTATAGCACGGTAGGGATTGGGGATTCGCACGATTTCCTCCCGAGCAGGAGGGGGCTTCGCACCTCTGGCAAGCCCGGATGGGCGTGTGGCTTCTCTCGGCAAGCCGGCTCTCCTCCATGCTCCTGAAAGGAATTCAGGCCCCGTAGGCCAACTCGTTCAAGGTGATCACGCGTGTCCTCGGTCTCTTCTTGCTTTGCGCCAGTCTGGCGTCGGCGCAGGCCTTCCCCGACAGCCTCCAGGTGCGCGAGCTGGGGTCGCTGAGTCGCGACCAGGACGCGCTCAAACGCGGCTTCCTGACCGTCAAGAACGGGCAGTTCCAGTATCCCGACGGGACGAGGGCGCGGTTCTGGGGCGTGAACATCGCCAACAAGAACCTGTGGATCCCCCACGAGCAGATCGACCAGGTGGTGGATGCGTGGGCCCGGTCCGGGGTGAACATGGTGCGCTTCGAGGCGACCGACTCCAAAGGGGCTCTGCTCGACATCCCTGGCGTGCCGGGGAGCCGGAAGCTCAATCCGGAGCGGCTCCTCACGCTGCACTACTGGATCAGCAAGGTGCGCCAGAAGAAGATGCACTACTACCTGGACCTGATCGACTTTCGCACCTTCACCGAGCAAGACGGGGTGCGCAACGCGGCCGCTCTGCCCCGCGCGGGACGCCCTTACACGTGCTTCGACCCCAAGCTGATCGAGCTGCAAATGGAGTACGCCAGCCAGCTCCTCACCAGCGTCAATCCCTACACGGGCGTGGCGCCAGTGGACGATCCGATGTTTGCGCTGGTGGAGATCTGCAACGAGAGCGGGTTCTTCCTCAACGCCAGCACGACCGACAACCTGGTCGAGCCCTATCGGAGCGAGCTGCGCCAGCGCTGGAACGACTGGCTGGCCAAGAAATACTCCAGCCGCGCCGAGCTGCTCAACGCCTGGGGCGACGCGCTCAAGCCGGACGAGGACCCTTCGCTAGGCAACGTGGCGTTGCCGCACCTGACGGGCACACTCGACTCTCCCCCGCGCCAGGAAGACGGCGTGGACTTCCTGGTGGAGATCCAGCAGCAGTACTTCCGCACCATGAAACGGCACCTGCGCCGCATCGGGGTCAAGATCCCCATCACGGCGGTGGTCAGCAGCGATATTCCGCCCGACCTCTACAGCGCTTCCACCGAAGTCGACTTCATGGCCGAGAACCACTACGTGGACCATCCCGCCTTCAGCGGCCCCGACTGGCAGGGCAAGTTCTTCTACCAGAACAAGAACACTCTGCGCGATCCGAGCCGCTTCGGCTTCGCGCCGTTCACCGCCACGCTGCGCTGGGGCGACAAGCCGGTGGTCGTCCGCGAGTGGGCCAGCGTGTGGCCCAACAAATACCGTGCCGCCAGTGTCCCCGAGGCGCTGGCTTACGCCGGCCTGCAAGACTACGATGGCATGCTGCTCTTCAGCTACAAGACCGGCGAGGTGGCGCCTCGCCTGGTCGAGTTCGGCTACCAGGCCGACCCGACCGTGTGGGGCCTGTTCAGCGCCGCCGCGCTGGCCTTTGCTCGCCAGGACGTCTCGCCGGGCGAGCAGGCGGCCGAGCTGGTCTATCCGGTGGGCCCCGACGCCGCCCGCGTGGCCTATGGCTACCGGACCCGCACCGTCACCGAGCCGACCGGCGACACCGAGACGGTCCTCGCTCCGGGCGGCCAGAGCCCCGAGCAGGCGCTGGGGCCTCTCCTGCAAGAGGGCATCTTCTACAGCTCCACCGGTCAGATCCAGCGACGGACCAATCAGGGGGTGCTGGTCGTGGACACGCCCCGCATGGTCGCCCTGGCGGGGGAGCTGCCCACCGCGGGTCAGGTCGGCCCGCTGGAATACTCCGGCACGTCGCCCGTGGCCGCGGTGATGGCCGTCTCGCTGGACGGCGAGCCGCTGGCGACCAGTCAGGAGTTCGTCATCAAGTTCGTCTCCGTGGCCGAGAACACGGGCCAGTCCCTGATCCCGGTCAGCGGAGGCCCGGCGCCGCTGATGCTGGACCAACCCGGCAACGCGCCGGTGCTGACGTTCGGCACCGCCACTCCGACTCCGACCCGCCTGGCCTGGAATCACAAGCCCCTGCTGACGCTGGGCCAGCAGAACGGCGTTTTCGAGCTGATGGTGGACCACGGGCGGGCCGTGTTCTGGAGCGACACGCCGGGCGTCCAGGTGCAACTCAAATCCCAGAGCCTGACCAGCGACGGGTCGCTTTACGACCTGCCCCTGAAATAGCTACAATGCCCTCATGATCAAGACCGTGGACCATATCCAGATCGCGATTCCCGCGGGCGGGGAAGAGCGCGCCCGCGCCTTTTACGGCAAACTGCTGGGCTTGCAAGAGATCCCCAAACCCGAATCCCTGGCCCAGCGGGGCGGATGCTGGTTCGCAACGGGCGGTGCCCGCTTGCACCTGGGCGTGGATGCTCGCTTCCTCCCCGCCCGCAAAGCCCACCTGGCTTTCGAGGTGGACGATCTGGACGCCACCCGGGCCCGGCTGGAGAAATCCTGCGGGGAGCTGGAAGTGGACACCAACTGGCCGGGCGTGCGCCGCTTCTACTGCGACGACCCGTTTGGCAACCGACTCGAGTTCCTCACCCACGTTGAATAAGAAGTTTTTCAGTTAAGAAAAGCTAATATTCAGGTATGCTCCTGGATCGCGTGTCGTTCTCCACGCAGCCTCAGGCCGCCACACGGCGCCGCGAGAAGGCTGTGGCCGAGCCGCAGGATACGCTGGAGCCGGGCCGCGAGCTTCCCCCAGGCTGGACCTACGCGCCCTCCCTCACCCAGAAGCGGGTCGATGTGCCGTTTCCCTATCCGGGCGAATTGCTGGAGCAGAACGACCTCCCGGAGCTGGTGCAGGGCCTTCGCGACCAGGGACACCCGGAGCAAGCGCGCGGGATTCTCGAGAACTGGCTGAGCCTGGGTGAGCGCTATGGTGTGCTTCCGGGCACCAACCAGCTGAACGAGCTGGGCCGCTCGGGCATGCCGCGGCTCTCGACGCTCGTGCTGCAGGAGCCGCCCGACAGGGATTTTTTGGCCCGGGCGTTCGACGTGATCGACTCGGACTACCGCAACTCCTGGCAGGATGGCTATTTCAAGCAACTGCCCAACGGGCTCAACCGCTTCTGCGACGTGGACTATTCGCCCGAGGCCACCCTGGACGAATCGGGCGGCCAGAAGAACGCGTACCGCTTTGAAGACGGCGACCCGATGGCCTACGCGCCGGTCGACCTCAACGCCTGGCTCTACCGCACCGAGCGCGACCTGGCCACGATGGCGCGGCAGCTCGGCAAGCCCCAGGAGGCGAAGCGCTACGACGACCTGGCCGACCAGCGGAAGAAGAACATGGACTCGATGTGGGACGAATCGTCGGGTACGTTCCGCGATCTCAAGAACGGCCAGCGCTCTGACGTCGAGACACTGGCCAGCCACGCGGTGCTGGCAGCTGGCGTGCTGGATGAGGACGACCCGCGCCGGGCCGCCATGGCCAGGAGCCTGGAGCGTCTGAAGACGGCCGATGGCTACGTGTGGGATTCCAAGGGCCGCCAGCCCGCCTCGGCCCATGACGTCCAGGATTTACTAAACCCGCGCGACGTCCAGGTGAAGCCGTACGAGCTACCCGTGTCGCCGGAGGGCGCCGAACGGCTACGGGCTATTGGCCGCGAGCCTCAGCCCGGCGCGGACGATCGCCGGATGCAATCCATGCACGCCAGCCTTTTCACCCCTTCGGCGATCGCAGCCGTGCAGGCGCGCGGCCTCACGCAGCTCGTCTACGGCTCCGAGCCTCGCCAGCCCCAGGCCGCCCGGCCGCTGACCGGAGCGTTCCAGGCCGGGCCCTACAAAGTCGAGCTCCCGGGAGCCGACCTGAGCGTGGTCGCGCCGGGCGTCTTCCAGCTCCAGAAGGGCGACGATTGCCTGCTGGTCACGTCGCTCCAGGACGGCCTCCTGGTGGGCGATCGGCTCTACGGCAAAGACGAGTTGCCTCAGAACGGGCGGGTCAAGCTGCCCGGCAGCATTCTGGGCAGCTTCTTCCGGGCCGGCGGAAACCCCGCGCTGGAGAGCTTCTTCGACCGCCATCGCGAGCTCATCCCGGGCGACGCCCCGACCCCCGCGACGCAGCTGGGGGCGCTGGAGGCCAAACCCGGCTGGAAACACCTGTACGACCGGGTGGCCGAAGGCTGGTCGCCCCTGACTATCGAGCCCTCGGTGGTGGCGCAAGATTCCGCGATGCCGATCTTCCATCCGGCGGCGGTGCCCAGCCTGGGCATCTTCAAAACCCAGTTCAACTGGGACACACTCTTCATGGCCAAGGGAATGCAGTGGCAGGGGGCCGGTCAGACCGTGGCGGGGATGGCGGACAATCTGCTGTTCCTGCTCGACGCCACCGGCCGCGTGCCGAACGCGGCGCGGTCGGTCTACCTCAACAAGTCGCAACCCCCGATCCTGCCGGAGCTGGTGCGGATGAGCCATCCGCTGCGCGCCGTCGCGGACGGCGCAGCCGAGGCCGACACCTGGCTGCAGCACGCCTACGGCTCGATGACCCGCGACTACCGGGAGTTCTGGTGCCAGGACGGCGAGCGCGGCCTCAACCAGCTGGACGGCCGTGAGGTTCGCCTGGCCCGCTGGGGCGGCTCCAACCACAAGTTCGCGATGGACGAGTCGGGTTTCGACACCACCTCGCGGTTCTATAACAAGACGCTGGACCTCGTGCCGCCCGATCTGAACTCTTTCCTGTTCCGCTACGCCAACGACATGGCGGCCATCGCCGACCAGATCGGCAAGCCGGACGAGGCCCGGCACTGGCGCGAGGAGGCCGCCGTGCGCAAGCGATCGGTGCTGGAGCACTGCTGGGATGAGCAGGACGGAATGTTCCGCGACTACTGTTTCCAGGGTCCCAACAAAGGCCTCTGCCGCGAGCAAGATGCCCTGGCGGCCGCGATCGCCCCGCTCTGGGCCGGAATGCTCGACTCCGCCGTGCCCGCCGAGAAGCGCATGATCGACCGCTCGCTGGCGAACATGAGCCGATTCGAGAAAGAACACGGCCTGGCGGCCACGGCCGAGGATTACGGACATCCCGAGATGCAGTGGAACGGGCCCTCGGGCTGGTCACCGCTGCACATGATGGCCATCGAGGGCGCCCTGCGGTATGGGGATAGTGCCGCCGCCGGACGCTGGATCGAGAAGTGGCTGGACACCATCGCTCGCGTGGAGTCGAAGGATGGCGTCATCCTGGAGCGCTATGACGTGGTGAGGGGTGGACCCCCGCCGGTCCAGAAGGGCCGCTACGAGGAGACCCAGGGCGAGGGTCCCGGCTTCGGCTGGACCAACGCCTCGCTGCCCTGGGGCCTGGTGGAAGTGGTAGCCGGGCTCAAGACCTCGGGGGATGGGCTCAGCATCTCGCCCACAATTCCGCGGTCCCTGGAAGGTCAGACGCTGGACCTCGACCTGAAAGACCCGGCCGGTCGCGGCGCCTGGAAAGTCTCCCAACGCTACGACGGTGAGAGTTATTCTCTGCGGGTGGAGGGGACGGCGGTTCCCGTGGAGGTTTTGACCCCGCCCCTGCCGCCGGGGCTGGCGCCCCACGGGGAGGTCCAGCCGGACGGACGGGTGCGCTACCGCGTCAGCCTAAGAGGCGGCGCTCAACTCGCGGAGCTGCACCTGGCGGCGGACCCAGCGATTCAGGCGTCCTGAGTCGACCGCGGGCGACTCGATGAACCGCAACCCGACCACGTAGGCATCGCCTTCCCGGCGCTGCCACGCTTTGCGAGCGATGTAGGTCAGGTGCTCGTCCGCCACGCGGATCGTCACGTGCACATCGGTGTCGGGCAGGGCGTCGAACGACCGCATCCGGGCGCCGGTTTCGCTCACGTCCAACACCGCGCTGCGCCGAAAATTGCTGCGGTCGAAGCGGTACCACGCCGTCAGGCTGCCCTGCACCCGTTGCTTGCTGCGTCGATTCTCCACGACTCCAGCATAGGCTTTCCATCTTGTGAACAATGTGGCGGAACACACACCAATCGTTACACTTGTGTAAATTTCATGTTGACGCCATGTAAACGGGATTGAGCTAGCAGGACTCACACTGACCGTAAAGAGTCAGATCGTGTCCCTGAAGACGGAAACCGGGAGGGGCCAGATCGCTCAGATCGCCCGGGCAACCCTCCACGTCGAAGACCTTGCCGCACGAGGTGCAGTGGAAATGATGATGGTGTCCCTTGCCCGCCACTTCGAAGCGCGGCGCCTCGCCCGGCAGCTCGATGCGGATGAGGAACTTCTCTTCCTCCAGCGCCTTGAGGTTGCGGTAAACCGTGGCGATGCCGAGGCCGGGGCTGAGCTCTCGGGCCGCCTCGAGCACCTCCTGGGGACCGAGCGGACGATCGGCTTCGGTCAGAGCGCGACGAATCGCGTCACGCTGCTTGGTGTTGCGTTCCACGAAGGATGAAATTCAACGGGTGCATCGCTTTCCCCTACGGGTTGGAGAGGTCCCGGATGCGGCCTTCGGGCTGCTTGCCCACCTGGCCATTGTGGCGCACCAGATACTCCTCGAGCGCCTCCATCACGGTGTTGCCCACCTCGTGGTAGTGGCCCCGGGCCAGCGACTCGTATCCGAGACGGCCGCTGGCGAGATAATCCTCGAGGGCAATGCTGTACTCGCGCTCGGGCTCGATCGGCTTGCCTCCGACCAGCACCTCCTGCACCTGCGAGCCCTCGGGCTTCTGGCTGTCATAGGTAAAGCTCAGGCCGCTGACCTGGAGGAAACCCAGCTGCAGGTCGTGGTCGTTCTTCCAGCGCATCAGCGAGTGCTCCAGCGCTTCGGCCACGTCCTTGCCTTTGATGGTGCCCACCTTGAGCTGCCCACCATAGGGGGTGACCTCGTAAAGCTTGCCGCGCGTGATGGGACCTGCGGGCAGGTCGCTGCGCAGCCCCTCGGCATTGGTCAGGGCCAGCTCGGCCCCGGCCATCTCGCGCATCGCGTCGCACACCACGTTGCCCACGCCCGAGTCACGCGTCATACTGCGGCCCAGAGTCTCGGGGATGTGCGAGACCACCGTGCCCATGGCCACGCGGGCGCGCTGGTCGTAGCTCTTCACCAGCCGCTCGATCTCGGGGTCGCCCGGGATCTCCTGCGGATTGACGGTCAGCAGCTTGAAGTCGGTGCCCACCACGCGGTGGTTGGCCAGATCGACCTCCACGTCGAGCTGTCCCAGCTCCTTGCCCAGCGAGCCGGCCTGCACGATGCAGTTGCCCGCGACCCACTCGGGCTTGTCCATACGGTCGTGGCTGTGGCCGCCCAGGAAGATGAGGTTCTGGCCACTGAACTTTTGAGCCAGCTCGCGGTCCTTGGGCAGGCCGCAGTGGCTCACGACCACCACCAGGTCGGCCCCCACCCGGCGCGCCTGGGCCAGCTCCAGCTCGAGCGCGTATTCAGGCGCCTGAAAGCGCGCCCCGCGAATGCGGTCGGCGCGCTGCTGGGTCGCGGTGTCCTCGGTCACCAGGCCGATGAAGGCGACCTGCAGACCGCCCATCTCTTTGAGCAAGAAGGGCAAGGTATTGGGCATCAACGTGCCGTCCGAGCGCTGCACGTTGGCCATCACGACCGGATGGCGGGTGGCCCGCAGGCGGTCCTCGAGCACCGGCACGGTCCACTGGAAATCGTGGTTGCCCAGCGTGGCCACGTCGTAGCCCACGCGATTCATGACGTCCACCATCGAGCGGCCCTGGTCAAAGTCGGTGGTGAGCGCGCCATGCACCGCGTCGCCGCAATCGACCAGCACGGTCTTGCCGGGATTCTCAGCCTTTTTCTGAGCCACGAGCGTAGCCAGACAGGCGGCCCCGCCCAGCTGTGCTTTCTGGCCGAAGACCACCTTGTCTTCCACGGGCTGAACGAAACCATGCACGTCGTTGGTGTGCAGGAACGTCAGCTTGACCGTGTTATTTGTTTGCCCCCCACCAACGCCTGGGGTCTGCATCCTTACTCCTTGGTGGCAGTCAGGTACTCGTACTTACAATTCGGCGCGATCTCCCGCAAAACCCCTTGCGACGCCCAATCGTGGCTCACCTTGGCATCCTTCTGCTCCACCAGCACCACGCGCTCGATCTCACCATACTCGCGATGGGCGCGCACGGTCGCCATGAGGGCCGACTGCATCGGGGGAAGGCTGGGGTTGAAGGCCGCGTTGTCGAGCATGCGACCCGTGACGATCTGGCCCCCTTTGAACTGGATGGCCACGCCGGCCGGGCTTTTGGTCTCGGGCGCGTAGGACTCGTTGCAGGCCTGAAGGGCGGCTTTCTGCACCGCGTCAGGCTCGCCGTCGAGCTTCAGTCCATTGTTCTGGGGGCTCATCAAACTGGCCGAGATACCCAGGTCTTGCGGGCCGAAATCGCGCGGGAGCAGCTCCTTCAGCTGCACCTTGGGCTTTTCGGGAATCAGGATCTCGAGCTCTTTGGCCTTGTTCGTCTCGTTGAGGAACTGGCGGCAGTGACCGCAGGGCTCGGCCGAAACGGCCAGCTGGGTCAGGAAGGGCTCACCCGCGGAGGCCGCGTTGTCCACCACGAACTGCTCGCCGTGCGTGGTCGCGTTGGTGGGGTTGTGGAGATACTCCATGTTCACGCCCAGATACAGCGCGCCGCTCTGGCCACGGCCCACCGCGCCGACCAGGTACTCGGAGATCGGGGGCCGGGCCATCTCTTTGGCCACGGGGATCAGCTCGAGCATCAGCTGCCCGCCG
>JBDHVW010000045.1:0-61717 GCA_039809865.1 Vulcanimicrobiota bacterium | reverse complement strand
GGGGACGTTGAGGGTCTGGCCGGACTTGGGCACGCGGCCGGCCAGGAGGTCCTCCCCCAGTTGTCGGTCGCGCTGGGCGCCACGTAGACCGCGTGGATCTCGACCCCCGTCTGGTTGACCAGCGCGAAGTCCTGGGCCCCGGCGCGAGCTACGCCAAAGCTTGTCAGAACCAGAGCCAGCAGCATCATTCCCAGAACCAGCTTACGTTTCATCTTGTTTCCTCCTCACCACTGATGTCACCATCCTAAAGCCGGATGGGATTAGCTGCCGGCCGCCAGGGGGGCGCGAAGGGGTCGGTCGAGCTCGGTCAGGCCCAGCGCCTGAAACTCGGTGCAACCCGGGAAAATCTCGCCCAGAGCGGCGCAGCCAAGACGCTTCTCCAGCACCTCTCCCAGCACCGAGCGATAGTCGACGGTCACCTCGGTCACCTCGGCCAGCTCGGGCCAGCGACCGTAGATACCCCCGCGAATTCCCTGTCCCATCACCAGCATGGCGCTGGCCCGGCCGTGGTCGGTGCCCTGGCTGGAGTTCTCGGCCAGCGTGCGCCCGAACTCGCTCATCACCACGGTCGTGACCGGAAGGCCGTCCAGGTCCTCGGCAAACGCGGCCAGGCTGTCCGACACATCCGTCAACAGGTCCGGCAGGGTGTCATTTTGCCAGGAATGGGTATCGAAGCCGTCCAGCTCGAGCGTCACGACCCGCACCCCCAGGTCCTGACAGCGGATCAGGCGCGCGGCCTGGGACAGCTCCCAGCCCAGGTCGGTGTCGGGATACTCGACCTCGCCGCACTCGGCGCGCTCGGCGACCTCGCGGGCCGTGCGCAACGCCTGCAGGGCATTGCGCGAGGCATCGTCCATCAGGCTGTCGGCCAGGTCCTCGCGCGGGAGCGTGAAGTCGAGCTCGTCCAGGTCGTCCATCCCGACGGTCCTCGGGAAACCCTGTAAAGCCTGGCTGGGGACGCCCAGAGCCACGGCCGGAAAGCCGCCTGGCTCGAGCTGCATCCGGGCGAGATAACGCGCCAGCCAGCCTGTCGGGGCGCTCCGCCCGGGGATCCCCCCGTCCATCCAGGCGGTGGCCTGGAAGTGGCTGCGGGTATCTTGCCACAGGCCCGCCGCCGGAATGATGGCCAGGTTCCCGCCCCGGTAGAGATCGCGCAGCGACCGCATGGCCGGGTGGATCCGGAACGGCCCCCCCAGCTCGAGCGTCTTGGCCACGGCCAGGTTGGGGCGGGACTCGTAGTAGAGCTTGTCTTCGTGCGGCACGAAGGCGGACAGCGAATCCCAACCTCCGCGCAGGGAAAGCACCACCAACACCTCGCCGTTCATCCTGGGAGCTCCCAGGACAAGGCGAGGTTGAAGGGCGGTGAGAGCCAGAGCCGCGGTGCAGCCCTGGAGGAAAGTTCGGCGCAACACGTAGGGGCCTCCAATCTAGGGTCCTCTTACCTCATCTGAAATTCCGCTCCCATCGCCAGCAGGGTCACCAGCTCGCGCGGACTCTTCAACTCGTTGAGCATTTCCTGGTGCTTGGAGGAGCGTCCCAACAGGCGTCGCGTCCAGTCACTGCGGCCCACGTCCACCGCGATGCCCAGATCGCCCGCCAGGAGATCGCGGATCAGTTGCCATCGGAACAGGATGGAACCGGTATGGTCCCAGTGCTCGGCCACATCGGGATAGCCATCGGGGCTGCGGCGACTGAAGAGAGGTTGTCCCATCCGATCATAGAGGGCCAGGAAGTCTTCGTTCAGCTCGCAAAAGTCGGCGTTCAGCGCCCGCAGCAGGCTGACGGTGAACTCGAAGGGGCGTTTGCGCTTGGCCCCCCAGGTTTGCTTGAACTCCTTCGAGCTCACGATCGCCCGGGTGGTCTGGCGCAGCTGGTCCGGGTCGAAGCGCTTCTGCCAGAACACTTTGGCCACGCGGGTCACCAGGTCGGCCGGCGGGTTGTCCGCCACCAGTCGGCAGCAGAGTTTGTGAGCGATATGGCGGGCCGTAGCCGGGTGCTCGGCCAGCATGTCCAGCACGATGTGGGCATCGTCGGCGCTGCGCGCCAGGTAGCGTCCCAGCACGAGCTTGTTGGACGGGTCGTGCCAGGAGGGCGCGTAGGTCCACTTGCCGTCTTCCTCATCCACGGCGAAGCCGGTGAAGCAGCGGGCCACTTCGCCCACGTCGTTCTCGACATAGCCCAGAGCTACGCCGTTGCCGGCCCGTTGGACCGTCAGAGGGTCTTGCGCGCCCAGGTAGCTCTCGGCGCCCAGGGTATGCAGCTCGAGCAGCTCGCGGGCGTAGTTCTGGTTGGGTCCTGAAAGGTCGTTGGAGCGGTTGTCGAGGTAGATCGACATCACCGGATGGGCTGCCACCGCTCCCAGCATGCTGCGGAAGTTGCCGAGCACGTGGGCGCGAATGGCGTCGCGGTCGTAGGCCGGAAACAGGGGCAGGATCTCCTCTTCCAGGCCATAGACGCTGAAGTGGTTGTGCCAGAAGTCCACCAGCACTTCCTGCAGCTGGCGCCGGCTGTAGACGGCGCGCAGGAACGTGGCCTGCACCGTCTGATGGAAGGGCAGCTCGAGCCACTCCCACTCTTCATCCGTGAAGTCGTCGGGAACAGAGTCCCAGTGGTCGGCATAGAGCTGGTCGAAGCTCTTGCGCAGAGTGGTGAGGCTCTGGAGGCGCCGATCGCATTCGTCGTCATCCAGCTCGTGCGGGTGCAGTTGCGCTTCGAGGTGTTGCTCGAAGTCAAAATCGTCCAGGTCGCCTGGGCGCGGGCCGAAGCCCGCCCGGTTGGTGGTGATGACCGACAGCGGAGCGGTCGGTCGGTTTGCGGAGCCGCAAGTCGACAGCATCATTCCCCCGAGAGCGATGCCGGCCAGTGAGAACCATTCGCGTCTTGTCGTATTCATCGCCTTGGGCCCAGCATAGGGCTTGCTGGCAGGCGCTACCGGACGCGTCGGGGGCGCTAAGGGGACGGGGCGACCTCCCCCCGGTCAGCGCGAGGACGCAAGGCCCAGACTGTCGAGCGCGGCTTGCACGTTGCCCACGGAGCGAAGCTCGGGCCCGGTGAAGTAGACCGAGCTCTTCCCGCCCTTCTGAGGGTCGGCCGAGAGGGTGAGCTGGGTGTCGAATTGCCGGGTCGGCTTTTTCAGCTTCTCGATCGTGAACGTGCAGGTCGAGCGACGCCCGTCGTGCGGAAAGTGGAAGCTCATCGTGCTGCCATCGAGCTTGAGCTCGAAGATCTCCAGGGTGCGCTTGTAGGCCGAGGCGGCCTGCACCGAGATAGCGCCCTGGCGGCCGGACCGGAACAGGTAACCGTTCCAGCTGTCGGTCCTCTTCTGGGGCCAGCGGTCGATCCAGAGACAGTCATACAGCTCTTTGTTCTGAACGCGAGGCTGCTCGAGCTCGCGGAAGGTGCCGGTAACGGTGATGACGATCGAGGCCACGATCATGGCCAGGAACCAACCGGGGATCAGGGAGCGGCGCATTTGTTGAATCCTCCTCGAGACGAGTCCGGGAGCCTTCCCCATTCCAGTCCGTCTTCCTCGCAAGGACTCAGGTCCGTGCACCCCGGCTCTACCGACAGTCGAGACAGCGTGAGCCTCGGGCCGAGAAGAAGCGGCCGCACGACGGGCAAGTGCGAACTTTTGAGACTTTGGCGGCCAGATCGTCCGCCAGTCCGAGCCAGAGGAAACCGAGCAGGTTCTTGGGGCGGCGCTCCACTCGCAGCTGGCCCTCGGCGAAGCCGGCGCGCACCTCCACCCACTGCGACAGAGCCAGATCGAGCTGGGCGCCCATCAGCGAGAGCGCGGCCTGCACGTTATCCCGCTTGAGGAATTCGCCGGCGATGATGTCGCAGTCGTTGACCTGCAGCCCGAAAACCGGAGGGGCCGGCTTGAACGCCGTGTGTTGCACCGTCAAGAAGGCGCGATTCTCGGACCCGGCGATCGTGGTGCCCTGCGGATGAAAGGTCATCTGCCCCCAGCGGAGGTAACCCTCGAGCTGCCCGTGCGAGCCCAGTTTGCCGGCCAGTCCCAACAGGTTGCGCATCTCGCGGGCCTGGCGCCACCAGCGTCCGAGTGGCTCTGCCAGCGATTGGCCGGCGTGCTTGGGCAGGAAAGGGGCAAACTTCCCCACGCGCGGATCGGCCGGGATGACCTGGGCCACGCCCAGGGGGCCGTATTTGTGGGCGAATCTCTGGATCTCCGTCAGTGTCTTGGCGGGAGCGTGGTTGGCCAACCGGGCGAACTGGAGGTGCAGCTTGGCGGGGGGAGTGTAGCTCCGCCGGGAGGGCTCCACCTCGGCCAGGAACGGCACCTCGGCGATCCCGTCGTTGCGAGAGACCCAGGCATACTGGCCACTCTGGCCCCAGGTGAACCGGGAGGCGGCGCCGGGCGCACGCAACACCGCCGTACCGTTGCTGATGTCGTAAACAACCACGGGCCGCCCTTCGCGGCCAGCCGCAACAAATCATCTCAAATCGTTTACATAAAGTTTGCAGGTTTTACATCTTGTTTACTTGACCACAGGGTCAGGCGCGTGAGGGGCGGGTATCCTGAGGACAAGAAATCGAACGAAGGATGGTACTCCCCAGTGAGCAACAACAACCCTCCCTCCCAGCCCAGCGGCACCCTCTGGATCCGGATCGCCTACGTCGATCGGAGCCAGTCCAAGTAGCTCACCTGACCACCTGACTGCGGACATAGATCGCTCGCCGCCCGTCGAGGTAGAAGCGCATCTGCGAGCTCTCCACCTGCTCCCCCGGCTTCGCCTCGCCGTGCTTGTTCTCGGCGATCCATTCGTCGCGAAGCCGGCGCAGCGTGTACGGGCCTCCCCGCTGGACCTCGCGGATCATCTCGGTGCAGCAAACCTGGCTCAGATGGTCGGCTTTGTGGGTCCAGCCCGGGTCGCTCAGGTCCTCGGTGAGCAGCAGCGCATGCTTGTTGTGGATGAAGCTCACCGCCAGATGCACCAATCCCTCGGCCGCGTACTCGGTCCATTGCGCGGTCACCTGGCGTGAGCCGTCCTCGCTCCGGGCAAAGAGCAGGTCGCCCGTTTTTCCGGTCGGCTTGAAGCTGCGCTCGAGATCGCTCATCGTCAGACGCCGGGGCGGAATATCCCGGGCGGCCGGCGCGGAGCTCGGGCGCGGTCCCTTTCGGCGCTCGTAGATGAGGTAGCCGGCGGCGCCCAGGCAGGCCAGAATGCCGGCCACGCTCCCCAGATCGATACTCACAGCCGATGCTTTGCCTCCCGGGCGGGAACTCCTCGCAGAAAGGCCTGCCAACGTTCGTCGCGAAGAAGATGCCCGTTTATGCGGCGCCTGCTGATTGCGCTCCTCATGCTGACCGGCGCGGTCAGGGCCGATGGGCCGATTACCTATCGCACCGATCCCCCCGGAGCCAGCGTTTCCGACCAGTTCGGCTACCTGGGCCAGAGCGGCAAGCCGGTCCCCCTGCCGCCCGAGGGCCGCTATCAGGACGGCAAGGTCGAGCTGACCTTCGAGCTCGAAGGGTATCAGAAGCAGACGATCAGCGTAAATTACGGCGAGTTGGCTCGGCCCGACCACCAGTACCCCCCGCCCAACGAGAAGGCCGTGAGCTTGCGTCCGAGCTCGCTCGCAGCCTGCCTGGCCGTCTACGGGAAGCTTTTGATCGGCGGGCTGATCATGTTGAGCGGGGGGCTGGCCGCCTTCTTCAGGCTGCGTCGCCGAGAGAAGGCCGTCCAGCAGGTCGAGGCCGTGCTCGACCGCGACGCGACGGCCTCGATGGTCACCCAGATGCCCGGGAAGCTGGGCGCGTACCAGGTGCTGGACAAGCTGGGTGGCGGCGGAATGGCGATGGTGTATCGCGCCCTCGGCCCGGGCGGCGAGCAGGTGGCCATCAAGGTGCTTCACCATAGCGAGGATGCCGACTTCCAGGCTCGCTTCAAGCGCGAGGCGGCGCTCTATGGCAAGCTGGAGCACCCCAACATCGTCAGTATGTACGACTACGGCCAGCAGGAGGACCTGTTCTACCTCGTTCTGGAGCTGATGGAGGGCGGGACGCTCTCCCAGCGCATCCCCGAGGCCGGGATGCCGCCCGGGCAGGCCGCGTTCGTGCTCGAGCCACTGGGCAAGGCCATCCAGGCCGCCCACGACCTGGGCGTGGTGCATCGCGACCTCAAACCGGACAACGTGATGCTGACCGCCAAAGGGGTGGTCAAGGTGACCGATTTCGGGCTCGGGCGCTCGCTGACGTCCACGCACCTCACGGCCACGGGGACCGCTCTGGGCACGCCGGCCTACATGTCTCCCGAGCAGATCTGCGGCACGCTCTACGAGCCGGCTACCGATCAGTACGCGCTGGGCGTGATGGCCTTCCAACTTCTGACGGGTCGGCTGCCTTTCGAGGCCGTGGACCCGATGCAAGCCTGCTTCATGCACGTCTCCGAGCCGGCTCCGGCGCCGGGGATCTCCCCGCAGGTCGATGCCGTGATCTTGCGCATGCTGGCCAAGAAGCCCGAGGAGCGCTATGCCACCGTGGAGGACGCCGTGAAGGCGCTCCTGAGCGCACTTGGCTGAGCCATTCGACGCGGCCCTGCGCGAGCTGCGCACCCGCATTTCCACCGCCCAGACGGTGCTCATCTTGCTCGAGAACGAGGTGAAAGCGGCCCACGGCGTGGCCCCCGAGACCGTTTTCACGACCGCCCCGCTCAGCCTGTCCCTGTTCGAGCGCGTCCGCACCAGCGGCGAGCCTTTGCTCTCGGCCGACGTGGCCCGTGAGAAGGGCCTGCAGGACGCTTCCAGCCTCACCCTTTCCGGCATCAAAGCCGTCGTGTGCGTGCCCATGAAGGACGAAAAGGGCAAGGTCCGCGGCCTGATCTACGCCGACCAGCGCATGGCGCCGCGCACGTTCGACCGCACCGATCTGTTCAAAATGGTCCAGGTGGCCCGTGACCTGGAAAAGAAAATCGGGCTGCGCAACGTGCAGCGCCCGGTGGCCTGGTCCCCCGGCACCGCTCCCCCACCGGCCAGCGCCGACGCTCCGCGCAGCCTGCCGGGGCGTTCACGCGTCATCTTCCTGCGCAGCCTGGCCACGATGCTGGGCGTCGGCGTGCCCCTGGCGCGCGCCCTGGCGATGCTGGCGGAGCAGCGCGAAGGCAACCAGCTCAGTCAGGTCAGCCTGGCGGTGCTGACCGAGGTCGAGAAGGGTCGTTCGCTGAGCGACAGCCTGAGCCGCTGCGCCGGCTGCTTCACGCCGTTTCAGATTCAACTCGTGCGCGTGGGCGAGAAGAGCGGCGCCCTGCTGCAGGTGCTCGACGAGCTGGCCAAGCACGAGGAGCAGTCGCGCGCGACCACGCTCAAGCTGCGGGCGGCGTTGACCTATCCGCTGGTGATGTTCGTGGTCTGCACGCTCCTGCTGCTGATCGTTCCGCCTCTGATGGTGCAGGGCCCCCTGCGCGCCCTAACCGAGCTGGGCTCGGACACGCCCTGGCTCACGCGCATCGTGATGGACGTGACCGCCTTCATGGTGACCCCGCTGGGGATGGCTACGATTTTCGGCTCGCTGGCTCTGCTGGGGGTCTCGCTCTGGCAGACCCTGCGCAAGCCCGCCGGGAGACTCTGGTTCCACCGACAGCTTTTGCAGATGGGTCCGGTCGGCAACGGGATTCGTTTGCTGGCCCTGGCCCGCTTCAGTCGCGCCCTGTCGGTGATGGTGCGCACCGGGGTCCAGGTGCTGCACGCCCTCCCCCTGGCCCTGGCGGCCACGGCCGACCCCGTCTTGCAGCAGCAGACCGCCGTCACGATGCGCGCTCTCCAGGACGGCTCCGACCTTTCCGAGGCCCTGGCGTTGAACGGCTATTTCCCGCCCGGCTTCGTGACCATTCTGCGCACGGCCGAGGAGACCGGGCGGCTCGAGCGCACCCTGGTGTGGGTGGCCGGCCTTTACGAGCTCGAGCTGGAGGCCTCGCTCGAGATGGCCTGCGCGGCCCTGGAGCCGCTCTTGATGCTGATCATGGGCATCGTGGCCGGGGTCATCGCCCTGGCCGTCTTGATGCCCCTGGTGAAGCTGGTCCAGGCGCTGTAAGATTCTTTCAGCGCGCCTCGGTAGACTTGGCGTGATGCTGGTGCAGCCCATCGCTTTTCACGACCTGCCGGCCCGGCCCGCGCGGGCGGTCTCGGAGGCCCCCCTGGACGTCGTCCAGGTGGGAGGCCGCCCGCTCGAGCTGCGCACCATCCGCGAGTTGGAGACGCATCACTTTCTCACGGGCGAGGGGCGCGACACCCCCAACGTCGACCCGCGGGCGCGCCAGCTCGTCTCGCTGGGCAAGGATGGCTGCCGGTTCTCGGTCGGGGGTCCGGTGGAGGCCTACTACAGCCCGTCCCCCATCACGATCATGTTCGACGACCAACCGGTGAGCGAGCTCCCGGGCTACACCAAGCCGGGCGACGCGCCGGCTCCCGAGGTACGCGAGCAGCTGGAGCGACGGTTTGCGGGGACGCCGCAGGAGAAGGAATACCGGGAGTTCCTGCGGATCTCGCGCAACAGCGCTCTGGCCGAGCAAGCGCTGACCAACCCCGAGCTGGCCTCTCTGATGCGCGGTCTGGCCTCGGCGTTGCCCGAGACGGCCAGTCGAATTCTGGCTCAGTGCAGCGATCCGGAGCAAGACCGCGAGCTGATCCTGGCGACCTCGCAGTGCCAGGACGGCCACGTCCACTTCGGCGACTGGTCCCAGTTGGAAAATCGACCCCAGTTCCTGCGACTGCTGGCGGACCATCCCCACGCCGATCTGGTGATGCCGGCCTGGCTGGCCGTCTCCAGCGACGAGAAGGCGGTGTCCGCCCGCATCGACCTGTGGCAGGATCTGAGCCGCAAGCTCAAGAGCCCCCGGCTGGCGACGCAGGTGCTGGAGACGTTCCCGGAGGGCAATCCCGCCCGCCGTCTCAAATTGCTCGACAAGCTGCTGACGACCATGGAGCCGGACCAGGCCCTGCAGCACTTCCACAAAGTTCACGGCAGTGAGGCGACGCACCGCCTGCACGAGATCGCGCGCCGCCCCGAGCAGGTGGAGACGGCCCGCCAGTGGCTCGCGCGCACCGACCTGGTGGATGCCCGGGCGGATGGCGAGGAGCGCTTGGAGGCTCTGGTGGAGCTGGCGCAAGCCAACAAAGGCGACCTGGAGCAGGCTCAGCGCGACTACCTCTTCGTGGCCAGCCGGTCCGAGGACTGGGAGCAGATGCGGGGGATGGCCTCCTTCCTGGTCCGCATGAACGAAGTCTGCGGCAATTCGCGCGACGCGCGTCTGGCCTTCGCAGCGCTGGACCTGCTCTCGCCGGAGCAGGCCGCGCCCCGGGCCGAGAGTCTCGTCAGGGCGCTCGAGCTGACCGGGAGCTTTGCGGAGGCCCGCCCTATCTGGTCGGCGTTGATGAAGCTGGAGCCCGAGGTCGGCCGCGAGCGACTCGAGGCGCTGCCCGCTCTGCCCTCGGCCTCGCCCGAGCTGCGCCAGAAGATGTTGCTGGGACAGATGCAGGCGCCCCTGCCCGAGGATACCGTGGTGGAGCTTTCCAGCCTGGTCGCCGACCCGCGCGATCCGGCCTGCGCCAGCGACGAGCAGATGCGTGCCCTCGTGCCGCTGGCCTTCGCTTCGGACGGGGAGGCCCTGGTGCGCTCGCTGTTTGAGGAGCGCCAGCAGATGGGCACGTTCACGGCGGCCTGGATCAAGGTCCGCCACGGGGCGGTGGATGGCGACGATGCGCGGGCCACGGCCACGATGCTCACCAGCGAGTCCGCTCTGGCCGAGGTATCGGCCGCGCGGCAGCCCGGAGAGCGGCTCTCGGATCTGGCCCGCCTGTATCGCTCCTCCAACAATTTCAGCGCGCTGGCCGAGCAAGTGCGCAGCGAGTGCTCGGAAGGGCTGGGGCCGGTCGGGCGCGCCCTCGAGAAGAGCAAGGACCCGCAGGCGAGCTGGAACCTTGTCAGCACGCCCATTCTGGCCGATTCGCTGGCGGAGCGCCTGACCGCTTACCAGGCGCTGCCCCCTCAGCGGGCAGACCAGCTTTACAACCTGCTGGCGCAGGCGCTGGAGATCGCCGACGACCTTCCCCTGGCTGCCCGATCGCTGGGCTCGATTGCGGGGGTCCACGACCCCCAGAGTCTCCTCGCCACGATCAGAGAGCGCCGTGCCGCGGGCGAGCTGCGCCGGCCGCTGCACTCGATTCTGGGCGCCGTGGGCGAGGCCATCGTGCAGAAGGGCGGGGGCCGCCTGACGCCCGCGGAGCTGGAGGAAGCTTTCGCGCGCGCAGCGGTGCCCGGCATCCGCGAGACGGACCGGGGCATCCAGGTGGGTGCGGTCACACTGGCCAGACGGTGATAGAATTGCTTTGATGCGGCGCGGGCTCTCGCTGACCGAGATGGTGCTGAGCATGTTCTTGATGCTCTTGCTCGTGCTGTTCATCTTCGAGCTCTATCCGATGGCGATGAGCTCCGTGCGCGCCTCCGGGCAGCGCCTGCAGGCGGACGCCCTGGTGGACACGATCATGGCCGACTACATGCAGCGCGACTTCGACACGCTCACCGTGGGTCCGCAGCCTCCCATGGCGGCCGTGCCCGGTCGCGGGGTCGAGTTCCAGCCTTCGGTCGAAATCCTGGCGGTGGCGGACGCCGATATCGACCCCGACCAGATGCGGGCGATCCGCGTGCACGTGGTGTGGCGAGATCGCGTCAACCGCGAGATCGTGCGCACGCAATGGAGGACGAATGTGGTGCGCTGAGCTCCGGAGTCAGCGCGGGCATTCCCTCGTCGAGATCCTGCTGGTCGCGACGCTGATGCTGGTGGTGCTGACGCTGGTCGTGCAGATCGTCGTGCCCATGTCCAAAGGTAGCGTGCGCGCCTCACAGCAGGTGGGCTTGCAGCAGCTCGCGGCCGTGGCGGTGGACAGGCTGGTTCAGGAGCTCCAGGCTGCCCCGCGCGACGCCATCGTGTCCCTGCCCCCGACGGCGCCCACCGATCCGAAGGTGCGGCTCTCGATCCACCCGATGGGTGACGTGGGACCGGGCGGCGACCAGTCTTTTCCCAATCTCTACTTCTTCTACTGGCTGGACGAGCCCAATCGCCGCATCTGGCGCGCTCCCTGGTCGCGCGCTTTCGGCTTCGACGAGTTTCCCGCGCTGGTGCCGACCAGCACCCAGTTCAATGCGGCCATCGCCTCGCCCCCGACCGGCGCGCGCGTGGCCGTGTCCAACGTGAAGACGTTCGAGGTGACGCTCCTGCCGTTCCGGGCGCAACTTCACCTGGTGCTGGAGCAACCGGCCCCCGACGGCCGCCCGCCCGAGACCTTCGAGCTGCGCCGCGACGTCGTTCTGCCCAACGGGCTCTACTAGCGCTCTTTCCAGGAGACGATGCGGCTGGCCCTGGCGAGGGCCACCAGCTTGCTGGGGTCGAACGTGATGATCTCGTTGGCTCCGGCGGCCTGCTCGGCCGGGTCGCCCAGGCCGTCCACGGCCAGCTGGTACTGGGCCTGGTTGATGTTCGTGCCGGTGGGCGACAAGAACAGGTGGTCCTCGACGAACTGGTTCTGCAGGTCCATCCGGGTGGCGTTCGGGTCCACGACCGTGGCCAGATCGTCGAACTCCTGATCCAGCTTGAAAGGCTCGCGGCCGGGTAGATAGGTGCCCGCCACGGTGAATTTGCCGTTGGGAAGCCGCTGGATGCTGGTCATCCCCTCGATGAATCCGCCGCCGCCGTCCGGAGGCACGAGGTCGGAGCAGGTGCCGCAATTGTTGACCGGCAGGGCGATCGAGCCAGCCCCCCGCACGCCCAGCGGGAAGCTGAAGCGCGAGAGCCCCCGAATGCCGACCACCAGCACCTCGTCCAGTCCCAGGCTGGGCTGGGGACCGGTGCGCTGGCGCGTGATCAGGGCTCCCTCGAGCTTGAGGCGGCGAGCGCTGAAATTGCCCTCGCTGTAGACCACGCCGCGGATGCTGGAGCTGGCCGGGCCCGACCCCAGAATGGTGAGGTCGCCGCCCGCCATGAGGGCGACCTGGTCGGCCGAGGTCATCTGGGCCTGACCGCCGATGGACATGTTGCCGGCGGTGATGACCAGCCCGGTCCCCTTGAGACTGCCGTCCACGGTCAGGTTGCCGCTCACGTAAAGGACGGCCCCGACCAGCTCGAGATCGCCGGCGTAGTGCAGGTTGCCGGTGCGCTTCCAGCGTCCCCCCAGGCTGCCGGCGGCCTGGTCCTCGTCTCCGATGGCGCTGAAGGTCTTGCCGGACGCCTCGGGGTCATAGGAGGCCAGGTTCAGGTCGGGGATCTCGGTGTGCGTGTATCCCGGTTGCACCTGGCCGATCACGTTGGTGCCGGGGTCGAGGCTGATCGAGCCGGTGGCTTTGAGATCGCCCTTGACGGTGGTGTTCGGGCCCAGGGTGATGCCCGCGTTGGAGGCCACCACGGCCGGATTCATGTGGTCCACGGTCGTGCCGGGCGGAGGGCTGAACTCGGACGCGCCGACCTGGAGCTGGCCACTGCTCGTGAGCGGTCCGTCGGCCGCCACGGCGAACGGGAACGGGGGCACGTGCAGGATGGCGTCGATGCGCCGCGTGATGCCGTTGCAGCGGCCCACGGCCACGAGGTGGACCCCCTGGAGCGGCACGACGATGCCTTCGGCGCCCATCACCGAGCCGTCCCCCAGCAGGTTGTTGGTGCTGAAGGGAATGCTCATGCTCGTCGCCTGGGTCGGCTCGAAGGTCAACAGTCCCCGGGCGTCGCTCGGCGCTCCCGGCCAGGACGTGAGCTGCACCGTGAGCGGATGTCCCGGCGTGCCCAGCTGCTTGTCGTGAAAGATGCGCCCGACGGCCAGCGCCAGGGCGCTGCGGGCCAGGTCGCCGGCGATGGCCTGATTGGACTCGCGGGACATCAGCCCGAGATGCGTCACGCTCAGGCTGGCCATGAGCAGCCCGATGGCCGAAAGCAGCGCCACCACGATGAGCGCCGTGCCCAGCCCGAGTCCGCGTCGTCTTGTCATCCTGGTCCTTAGAATACCACAAGGAAACCCGCTCTTACGCAGGAAGCCCCAACGAATGATTCTCGCCGATCGATCCCACGCGGAGCGCGTGCTCGCCCGCGTGGCCGAGCAGGTTGAAAGCCTGGCCACGCCGCCCGTCCTGCTGACGATCCTCGTCGGAGGCGACGAGCGGGAGAAGCGTTTCATCCAGCTCAAGAAGGTCGCCTGCGAGCGCGTCGGCATCGTCTGGCGGGGCGTTTTCTTGCCTGCGGAGGCCACGCAAGCCGAGCTCGATCGGGCCTGCGAGGGCGACGCCGATGGCATCTTCGTGCAGCTCCCGCTGCCCGCGCACCTGGCGCCGCCGCCCATCCCGGCGGCCAGGGACATCGACGGGATGCTCGCCCACGCTGACTTCGAGCCATGCACCGCGACCGGGGCGCTGCGCGTGCTCCGCGAGCACGGCGTTCCGTTCAAGGGCGTCCGGCAGCGCGGGGCCCGGCACTACGCGGCCGACGATATCGCCCGTCTGCTTGACGCCGCAGAGGGCGACGACATCGTCATCCTGGCCAGCGGACAGCCCGTGCCCGCGAGCGAGCTCGAGCCCGGCGCCACGGTCATCGACCTGACCGGCGATCTGACGGGAGATCCGTCGCACCTGGGGCTGGTGATCCCGCCCCGAGGGTGCCTGGGGCCGCTGACCATCGCTCTGCTGCTCGAGAATACCCTTCAGGCGCGCTTGCGGAGTTGCACGCCGCCGACTTGAATGGAGTCGCGGTCCTCGACCACGCCGGCGGGCGCGGGCTTGAGCTTCTCTCCCAGCCGCGCCGCCTTCCAGCGCAACGGGTCGCCCAGGTATTCCTCGGCCGAACGCTGGCCGGTCATCTCTCGCGAAACCTCCTCGAAACGGGCCGGGTCCAGCTGGTATACCTGAGCCGCCGTTGCGCGGGAGACCCCGCGCGCGACCAGTCCCGCGGACAAGATGAACGGCACGGGGCCCACCGAAAGGGCCACGCTCACGGCCTGCGCCAGCGTCTCACCGGGAGCCAGGCCGCCCGCGGCCGTGCGCAGGACCCTGGTCGCGGCCACGGACGGGTCGCCGTGCTGGAGCGAATCCACCAGCAACTGTTGAAAAAGCTCTTCCTGGCCGGGGCCGGCTGCGTGGCCCAGGCTGACCGTGGCGCCGATGCCGTTGCGCTCGTCCCCCACGTGCCAGTCGAGCTTGTCGTCCCACACGTTCAAATTCATCGTGATCCCGGTGGAGCCCGGGCCATGAAGCTCGGCTTGAAAGCTCTTGCCGTCCGCCGTCCCGGCCGCGCGCAGGAAAACGTCGCCGTCGCGCAGGACGACCGAGCCCCCGTGAGCGCGCCAGGCGGTCCAGGCCTGCTGGATGAGTTGCACGCACAGCTCGCTCTGGTCGATCGACAGCTTCGTGCGCGGATCGAGCTCGAGCGGGCACTCGACCTCCCGCGGGCGGGGGGCGAGCAATCGCTTCCAGAAGCCCGGTCGTTCGGCCGCCCCGCTCAGGACCGAGGCCGGCGTATGCAAGACCTGGCCTGAGCTCCGGCTGAAGTCGTTGTGAGCCATCTGCACGACGTCGTCCACCTCGAGCCGCAGCAGCTCCCCGCCGGGCGACTGGCTCACCCGCACGTCGTGGCCGTCCACGTCCAGATGCACCGACTCGGCGCCGCCCAGTTTCTCGCGGGCAAAGCGATACCAGGCGCGGTCGTCGACCCTCTCCCCTCGAACCGGCACGGCAGGCATCATCTCCCAGTCTGCCACGCCCCCCTCAAAATCGTCAGAACAACCCGCTGATCCGCCCTTCGGCGTCGATGTCGATGGCCAGCGCGCTGGGCTTCTTGGGCAGTCCCGGCATGGTCATGATCGAACCGGTGTAGATCACCACGAACCCCGCTCCCGCGCTGACACGGGCCGAGTTGACCGTGATCTGGAACCCCGTTGGACGGCCAGTCAGAGCCGGGTTGTCCGACAGCGAGGCAGGCGTCTTGGCGATGCAGACCGGGTAGTTGCCAAAGCCCAGCTCCTCGATGCGCTTGAGCTGTTTGGCCGCCAGCGCCGAGAACTCCACGCCCTCGGCCCCGTAGAGCCGGGTGGCCAGCAGGGTGACCTTGTCCCGCAGGGGCAGCTCCAGGTCGTAGAGGAACCGGAACGAGGACGGCTTCTCCACCGCGGCGGCCACCTGCTCGGCCAGCTCGGTGCCCCCCGCTCCGCCTTTCTCGCGATAGTCGGTGACGATCGCCGGGACGCCCAGGGCGGAGCACTCGCGCTTGACGCGCTCCAGGGTTTCAGGAGTGTCGTCGAGGAACTTGTTGACGCTGATCAGCACGGGAATCCCGTAGCCCTGCAGGTTCTCGACGTGCTTGGCGACGTTGGCGATGCCGTGCAACGCGTGGGCCCGGCAGGTGACCACCAGGACGGCCGCGCTGGGAGCCATCTTGCCGGCCCGGCACTTGATGTGGACGAATTTCTCGGCTCCCAGGTCCGCCCCGAAGCCGGCCTCGGTCACGACGTAATCGGCCAGCTTGCGGGCCAGGCGCGTGGCGATCAGCGTGTTGCACCCGTGGGCGATATTGGCGAAGGGCCCGCCGTGGACGAACACGGGCGTCCCCTCGATGGTCTGCACCAGGTTGGGGTGGATGGCGTTCTTCATGAGCGCCGCCATGGCGCCCTGAACCCCGATGTCGCGCGCGAACACGGGCTTCTTGAGGGTGTCGTAGCCCACGATCACGTTGCCCATCCGCTCCTTGAGCTCGGCCAGGCTGTTGGAGAGCCCCCAGATCGCCATGATCTCCGAGGCGGCCGTGATCTGGAAACCGTCCTCGCGCAGCACTCCGTTGGTGCCGTTGCCCTCCAGGCCCACCAGGATGCTCCGTAGCGCCCGGTCGTTCATGTCCATCACGCGGTTCCACACCACGTTGCGGGCATCCATCAGGGGCTCGCTGCGCTGGTGCAGGTGGTTGTCCACCACGGCGCTCAGCAGGTTGTGGGTGGTGCTGACGGCGTGGATATCGCCCGTGAAGTGCAGGTTGATCTCTTCCATCGGGAGCACCTGGGACCAGCCGCCTCCGGCCGCGCCGCCCTTTACGCCCATGCACGGCCCGAGTGACGGCTCGCGGATGGCGGCCATGGTCTTCTTGCCGATTCTAGAGAGCGCTTGCGCCAGCCCGATGGTGGTGGTGGTCTTGCCCTCACCCGCGCTGGTCGGCGTCATCGCGCTCACCAGGATGAGCTTGCCATCGGGCCGGCCGCTCCATTCCTCGAGCTTGCTGACCGGCACTTTGGCGATCGAGCGTCCGTAGGGGATGATGTCGTCGGGCGTCAGGCCGACCTTCTCGGCGATCTCGACGATGGGTCGCAGCTCGACCGATTGAGCGATGTCGATGTCGGATCTCACCGGGACCGTCCGAACCCGGCCAGCACGCCGCTCAGAGTCTCCTGCGTCAGGACTTTCTGGTTCAGGTAGTCCAGCACCAGGCGCATGTCCAGGTCGAGTCGCAGGCCTTCCGACAGCACCAGGACGTCATCGCGCTCCACTCCCTCGGCCTGCATCAGCCGCGCGATCGCCGTCTCGAGCGGCTCCACCGGGGTCAGGGTGCCCCGCAGGGTCTGCGAATCCTCGTCTACCTTCAAGACCGCTCCAAACGCGTGATCCAGGGCCAGGCGCTCGCGAGCGAACTCGGTTACCTGGCCGAAGGCCTCGGCCCGGAGGGCGACCCGGTAGCCCATGCGCTTGAGAGTGCGGGTCAACTCGGCCGAATCCAGCCGGACCTGCAGGTTGCTCGCGATGCGCTCGAGCGCTTCCAGGGGCACCCCTTCCAGGCGCCGGGCCCCTTCCTCCAGCGACGGGAGCTCGCCGAGCCCGGCCTGCGCGCGCAACTCGTCATGGCCCACCAGGCTGGTCTCGAGGTCGAACAAGACGATCCGCTTCTTGGGGTTGAAGACGTCGCGCGCCTGGAACGTGCAGGCGATGCCCATGGCGGCCATGCTCTTGCGCACCGTGCTTTCGAGGTTTTCGGCCGGGAGCGTGGAGTGGCTGACGTCGGTCATCAGCTCCATCAAGAAGATGCCCTCGCGCGCGACCATGCGCGAGAACTCGATGTTGATCTTGTGCTCGCTCAGATCTCTGCTGACGGCGGAGACGATGCCCGGCCGGTCGCGGCCCACCAGCGTGACCAGGAGGTTGCGCGTCTCGCCCCTTTTCTGGTGGGGCACGTAGCGCGCGACGTGCAGGTCGAGCCCGGTATCCTCCCCCACCCGCTTGATCAGCTGCTGGAATTCCTCCAGTCCCGTCTCGATCTCGGTGACCAGGTAAACCGTGAACAGCCCGTGCAGCGCGTCCTGGCGCAGGTCGATGATGTTCCCTCCGGCGGTCGCCACCGTGGCGCTCAAACGTCCGACCAACCCCACCGCGTCGTTGCCCGCCCCGTAAACCACATACAGCTTCATCGCAGTCGCCCTCCCGTCGAAGGTGCGTGCTTCGAAACCCCTCTTGCATTCCCTCGTTGAGTTAGTGTATTGTATACACATGAAGCTGTTCGATCACCTGATGCAGTCCGGTTGGATGCCACTCCGCCGCCTCCCCGACGTCCCTCCCCCGCTCGAGGCCGACCCGGCTCGTCTGGCGGGCATGCTCTGGGGGGTCTACCTGGGCGATGCTCTCGGCAACGCGTCCGAGAGTCAGGCCCCCGCCACGCGCCGGCAGCGCTACGGCGAGATCAGCACTTACGTCACGGGTCGGGGTCGTGCTTCGGACGACTCCCAGCTGGCGTTCTGGACCCTGGAGCACCTGCTCGAGCACGGGTCCGTGCGGCCTCAGAAGCTTGCCCGGCGATTTGCCAGCGAGCCGGTCCGCGGGCTCGGACGCACCGTGCGCGCCTTCCTGGCCGGCGTTCAGGCTGGTCTGCCCTGGCAGGAGTGCGCGGTGGACTCGCTGGGCAACGGCTCGCTGATGCGCATCGCTCCCGTGGTGGCGCCGTTCTTGCGCACGCCCGAGGAGCTCTTTCCCAACGTCGCCGTGGCCGCCGCGCTGACCCACCGCTCTCCGGGAGCCGTGGCCACCTGCCTCGCGTTCACCTCTTTGCTGCGCGAGCTGCTCGCGCTCTCTACCCGGCCAGGCCCGGCCTGGTACAGCCAGCGTTTCCTCGAGACGCTCGAGGAGTGCTGTCCCGATGCCGACTATGTGAAAACCATCCGGGAGACCGTGGCCACGGCGGTGCTGCGCGACATCCCCGTGCTCGAGCTGCGCTCGGGCGCCTCCCTGCTGGAGACGGTGCCCGCTCTGCTGCTGCTGCTCGACCGCTATGGTCACGACCCGGTGCAGTGCGTCACTCGGGCCGTCAACGACACCTACGACAACGACTCGCTGGCCGCCATGACGGCCGCCTGCATGGGTGCGCAGCACGGCCTGGAGCGCTTTCCGGCCGCCTGGCTGACGGATCTCGAGCCCACCGTCTCGGCGCTCTCGCGGCCCGTGACGCAGCTGGTGGCCCAGGCCACCGCCCGCTGGGCCGCTGCCGACGCTGACTGGGAGCTGATTCGCGCCCGTCTCGGCGCTCTGCGCGTGGGAGCGCCCATCAGTTGCGGCGCCCTGCACCTGGTCCCGCTGCTGGGACCGGATCTCCCCAACCGCGTCCACTTGCTCGAAGAAGCCCCGAGCCTGCAGTTGAGCGAGGTGGGCCGGGTGGATGCGCTGCAGGGTTGCAATCAAGGCCAGCGGCCGGTGCTTCTGCTGGATGGCGAAGCGCTGACGGGTGGGCTGCAAAACCGCATGTTGCGCTCTCACGTGCTGATCGGCACGGCCCAGACCGTGGACCTTCCGGTGATGTGCGTCGAGCAGCAGCGCTGGGGGGCTCGGCGGGAGATTCGCGCGGCGCGCAACCTGGCGCCCCCCTCGGTACGCCGGGGCGGCAACCAGAGCGAGGTCTGGCAGCAGGTCGAGACGCAGCTCACCAAGACTCGGGCCACCAACAGGACCAAGGCCATGCAGTCGGCTTTCACCCGGGTAGACAGGCTCTCGGTGGCCCCCCTGAAAGGCCAGGTGGGCGTGCTGGCGCTGCTGGGCGGGCAGGTGCTCTGTCTCGAGGTGGTCGGCTCCCACGAGCTCTACGCCCGCGTCCACGAGAAGCTGATGGCGTCGCTGGCGGTGGAAAGCTATCGGGTCGAGGCCGCCTGGGACGGGAGCCGTCGCGACGCCGCCGAGGACTTTCTCGAGCTCGTGCGGGGCGTCGCCGGCTCGAAACGGCGGCCGGACCTCGGTCTGGGCAGCGGGGTGAGCTTTACCTCCGACAGCGCCCGGGGTCAGGCCCTGCTGCACGAGGGCCAGGTGCTGTGCCTGTCAGCCTTCCCCGCATAGCTGGCGGGCCACCTCACGCACCCGCTGAGCCTCGTCGTGCAGGCGCAGCGCCGCGAAAGGCCGGGTCCACCCGTCGCCGTCCAGCTCGCGCAGGTGCTCCAGCGCGGCCAGCCGCACCGGGGCGCTGGCGTGCAGGGTAAAGGCGGCCAGCAGCCAGAGCGCTTCCGGCTCGTACAGAAAGCGCTCGAGGCCGATCACGGTCATGGGGAGGTCGGCGTCCCGGACGGCGCGCTCGGCCTCGGGCAGCTCCTCGGGGTCCAACGCCTCCAGGACGCGAGCCAGGGGCTCGAAGGCCCAGGCTTCCCGCGCCACCGCTTTCCGGTAAAGGCGGATCAGGTCCTGGATAGGGTTTTCCCGTAGGCCTGCTCCAGGGCGGCGACATCCAGCTTCTTCATCTTCATGATCGCCTGCATCACGCGATTGACGCAGGCGGAGTCCCGGTCGGTCAGCATTTTGGCCAGCGAGCGGGGGACGACCTGCCAGGACACGCCGTAGCGGTCTTTGAGCCAGCCGCACTGCTCGACTTTACCGTCTTTTGCGAGCGTGTCCCAGACCCGGTCGAGCTCGGCCTGATTCTCGCACTGCGCCACCAGAGAAATGGCGTGGTTGAAAGTGAAGGACTCCATGCCGTTGAGGGCCATGAAGCGGTCGCCATCGAGCTCGAACGTGATGGTCAGCACCGAGCCGGCGGGGCCGGGTCCAGTTTCGGGGTAGTAGGAGGTCTCGACGATCCTCGAGTTCTTGAAGAGCGAGGTATAGAACCTCACGGCCTCCTCGGCCTGATTCTTGAACCAGAGACAGGGATAAGGCATAGCGCTGGCCCTCCTTTCTCAACCCCTTCGTGTTCATTCTTTGGATACATCCCGGAAGTATCCGGGCAAAACTTTGGCAGCAACCCGTTAACCTGGCAGGTCTAGCCTGAAAGGAGACCACCAGGGAGGTACTTGGAAATGGACCCCATTCGCAAACTTCAGCACGCCTGTCCCAAATGGCCCGCGGCCAACCCACCCCGCTCGCTTCTGCCCGTTGACTCGGTGCAGTTGAGCGACGCAATGCGCAAGAACGCCGAGCATCTCGGCGATCTCAGCCGCCTGCGCCAAAACGAGGCGCGCTTTCAGCAGCAGTCCGAGTCGTGGCTGGACTATTACCGGCGCGAGTCCGAGCACCAGCAAACTCTGCTGGCCATCCTGCGCGAGGCGCAAGACGCCTGGCTGGAGGCCTTCCGCGCCTCCTACAAGACGAACCAGGAAGCCTTCGACAAGGCCTGCCGCATGTGGAGCGACTATTTTACGGGGTAGAAACGCTGTCCATGAACGAGAAGCCGCCCAGAACGAGGCCTTCCTTGTTGGCCACGTTCTTGGTGCGCAGCAGGTAGCCCCCCTCGCGATTGACGACCGGGGCCGCGTTGGCCGCCGGCGCGAGATAGATGCCAAAGACACCCAGCTCGGTGAAGCAGGGGCCGTCCTCTACCTCGCCGTTGACCAGGCGGATGGCGCGGAAAGGCTCTTGCTGGATCATCTCCATCAGGATGAACGCCTCGCTCTCCTCGACGCTCGACTTCTTGAGCTCGGCGACCATCTCGTCTCCGAAGAAGTTGTTGGCGCCGCCCTCGCGGTGGGGCTTCATCACCCAGTCGTCGGGAAAGGCGATGGCCAGGTCCCGGGCTTTCCCCCGCTGACCCTTCCACTCGATCTCGTCCTCGAGGCGGGCGAACCGCACGAAAGAACGCTCCAGCTGGCGAGCCTCGGCGTCGGTGACGAACCGGCGCAGCGTGGCCGGGTCGCTCAGGGTGTGCTGGAGCTTCTTCATGTTGGCCAGCTGGACGGTGACGCTGGGCACGGAGACGGCCGAGCTGGCTTCGATCAGCTCGCGCGCCTTCCAGCAGTTCTCACTGGTGTAATGCGTGGGAGCGTAGCCGATGCGGAAGTAGACCAGGGCGATCTTCTTGCCGCGGAAGTAGAGATCGCCATTCTGGATGCTGCCTTCGGCGCCCAGCTCCTCGAGGCTGCAGCGACCCAGCGGGAGGCCGTGGTCGACCACCAGTCGGGCCTCGGTGGCCCGCATGTCGAAGATGTTGGGCTCGAGCGGGTCAACGATCCAGAGGATCTGGGCGTTGGGGCCACCCATGATCTCCCAGGCTTGCACGAACGTCTGCACCAGGTCGTCGCCGGCGTCGTTGCGCCAGATGTGCGGCGCCAGGTCGGTTTCGGCGTAGAGATACCGGTGCATCCGGTTGACCTTGGCGGACACGCCCCCGAGCGAGGCCGCCATCAAGTTCATCTCGACTTGCTTGGGGATGACCTCGGAGCCGTGCACGTGGGGCATGCAGTCGTTGCGGTTGATGAAGAATCGGGGTTTCTCGGGCAAGGTGGCCGGCAGGCAGTCGAACAGCCGGCTCACGAAAGAATCCACCTGGCGGGCGGCCCCCAGAGTCTCGGCCAGGAACTCGCGCTGCTCGCTCACGCGGGCATAAAGCGTGTTATAGAGCGGCGTGATCTCGCGGGTTTCCTGGACGAAGGCCGGATCGGCCTTCCAGGGCAGCAACGACATCGGGAGCGGGACGACCCCCGCCAGATCGCGGGTAAAGCGCACGATGCCGTGGGCGTAGGCAAATTGAGCGGCCGGAACGGCCAGGGTAGCGGCGTGCTCGAAAGCAGTCTCTTGGACACAAGTCGTCATAACGGCCAATCCTTTGTTCACAAAACCTGGATGATCCTGCCCTGGACGGGCTTCAAAAAAAGAAGGCGTTTCGATCCCTCGTCACGCCTTCTCCGTTAAGAGCGCCCTGCCCAGGGGCTATCGGGCTGCATACCTGAACCGTCAAGCTCAGGACGGGAACCAGCTGACGACCACCTTAGGACTCCGTCTCCGTAGAGGCGGCGCTCAACACAGTGGCCCAAGGCCAGCTCCCTTGGTATTTTCATTGGCTCAGCGCTTGCCCACTCGCCCGGAGGGAAGGGGGGTATCGCTCTCGCAATCATCATACACTCGCCGTCCAGGCTTGCGCAACCGAACACGTCGTGCTATACTCCGGCGGAAATTTCAAAACATCTGTTCTGAACAAATACCGGAGGGTTCCCCGTGGCCAACACCAAAACCGCCAAGAAGATGATCAAGGTGCATGATCGCCGCAAGAAGCGCAATCAGCCGATCCGCACCGCCGTGAAGTCGGTCTTCAAGAAAGCCGACGTCGCGCTCGAGGGCAAGACTCCCGATCTGGCCGCCGTGGCCAAGGAAGCTGCCTCGATCATCGACAAGGCCGCTTCCAAGGGCGTCGTGCACAAGAACAAGGCCGCCCGCAAGAAGTCGCGCCTGGACAAGAAAGTCTTCGCCGCTTCCAAAGCCTAGACAGCTGAGGGCGTAAACAAGCCAGGTCCCCGCGAGGAGGCCTGGCTTTTCGTTTCTCCCTACTCCCTACTCACTACTTGACGAATTCCGGGCGAATGACGCCGATGTAGGGCAGTTGGCGATAGTGGTTGGCGTAATCGAGCCCGTAGCCGATGACGAAGTGATCGTCGATCGTGAAACCACAGTAGTCCACCTCCACCTCGGCCTTGCGGCGGGCGGGCTTGGACAGGAGCGTGCAAATCTTGAGGCTGGCGGGGTGCCGCAGTTTCAGGGCCTGGAGCAGATACTGCAGCGTCAGCCCGGTATCCACGATGTCCTCGACGATCAGGACGTGTTTGTCCTCGATGCGCTCCTCGAGGTCCTTGACGATCTTGACGACGCCCGAGCTCTTGGTGGTGGCGCCATAAGACGAGATGCTCATGAAATCGACGATCACCGGGATGTCGAGCGAGCGCATCAGGTCGGCGGTAAAGAGCATCGAGCCCTTGAGGATGCAGATGAGCACGACCTCGTGACCGGCGTGATCGGCCGAGATCTGCTGGCCCATCTCGCGAATGCGATTCTGAATCGTCTCCTCGTCGAGCAGCACCTGGCCGACGGCGGGATGGATGGTGCGGTTCACTGCAGGTAGAGCGGCATCCAGGCCAGCAGCGAGGCCTGCGACAGCGTCACGAACGAGGCTCCCAGGGCCGATCTGCGCCAGGGCGCCGAGAGGTTCTTCTGGAACCCGGCCGACAGCAGCAAGAACGAGATCAGCTGCAGCAACAGCACGGTGCCGTCGCGGCGGCTCATTCCCACCGCCGCCAGTTGCTCGGGCCAGAAAAAGACAGCCGCCATCCCGGTCACGAGGGCAAAGAAGGCGACCAGATTCAACCACAGAGTCAAGGCTTTCCAGCTCATGCTGGCGATGCTTCCTTCCTGGCGCTTGCTTTCCTGCTGATAACTGGAATTTTGTTCAAGCCTGGGGGAAGAGAAAGGAGGTCGCGGAGATTTGGGGGATTGTTGTGAAATCCCCTAACCTCCTCGACCTCCCTCGGCCACGAGGCTTAGTAGCGGTAGAACTCGGGCTTGTAGGGGCCTTCCTGGGGCACGCCCAGGTATTTGGCCTGCTCGTCGGTCAGCTTGGTGAGCTTCACGTTGAGCTTCTCGAGGTGGAGGCGGGCCACTTCCTCGTCCAGCTTCTTGGGCAGGACGTAGACGCCGAGCTTGTAGTCCTTATGCTTGGTGTAGAGCTCGATCTGGGCCAGAACCTGGTTGGTGAAGCTGGTCGACATCACGAACGAGGGATGACCGGTGGCGCAGCCCAGATTGACCAGGCGGCCGCGGGCCAGCACGATCAGCTCCTTGCCGTCGGGGAACTTGAACAGGTCGACCTGGGGCTTGACCTCTTCGATCTTGCAGGTCTTCTCGAGCCACGCCATGTCGATCTCGACGTCGAAGTGGCCGATGTTGCACAGGATGGCTTTGTCCTTCATCGCTTTGAGGTGCTCGGGACGCACGATGCCCATGCAGCCGGTGGCGGTCACCACGATGTCGGCCTTGGGAGCGGCCTCCTCCATCGTCACGACCTCGAAGCCCTCCATCGCCGCCTGAAGCGCGATGATCGGGTCGATCTCGGTCACCAGCACGCGGGCGCCCAGGCCTTTGAGCGACTGCGCGCAGCCCTTGCCCACGTCGCCGTAGCCGGCCACGACGGCGACCTTGCCGGCCACCATGATGTCGGTGGCGCGCTTGATGCCGTCCATCAGGGACTCGCGGCAGCCATACAGGTTGTCGAACTTCGACTTGGTCACCGAGTCGTTGACGTTGATCGCCGGGCAGGCCAGCTTGCCCTCTTTGAAGCGCTGGTAGAGGTGGTGCACCCCGGTGGTGGTCTCCTCGGTGATGCCCAGCACCTCTTTCATGAGCTCGGGATACTTGTCGTGCATCATGTTGGTGAGGTCGCCGCCGTCATCGAGAATCATGTTGGGTCCGCGACCGTCGGAGAACTTGATCGATTGCTCGATGCACCAGTCATATTCCTCGAGCGTCTCGCCCTTCCAGGCGAAGACCGGCACGCCGGCGGCGGCCACGCCAGCCGCGGCGTGATCTTGCGTGGAGTAAATGTTGCAGCTCGACCAGCGCACCTCGGCGCCCAGCTCCACCAGCGTCTCGATCAGGACGGCGGTCTGGATGGTCATGTGGAGGCAGCCGGCGATACGCGCTCCGGTCAGCGGTTTGGTCTTGCCGTAACGCTCGCGGCAAGCCATCAAGCCCGGCATCTCCTGCTCGGCCAGGCGGATCTCTTTGCGGCCCCATTCGGCCTGCGAAATGTCAGCGACTTTGTAGTCGGTCTTGGGTATCGACAACGTCATGAGAAGCTCTCCTTTACGAATGCGGATGGGAGCTTCTTTTCCCGATGTCAGAACCCTGCTTTTAACTTGCCTGGCCGAACCCCGGCCACTCCACGCGGGCCTCGACGGCCTGGTTGATCTTGAGGGTCGTGCGGCGCGTCAGCTCGAGGAAGAAGTTACGCTCTTGCTCGGCGGCGGCCATGTTGGTGCTCATCTGGGTGCGGTCCTGGACGAGCAGGCGGCGGAGGGCGCCATTGCCTCCGGATTCCCATACCGGCATCGGTCGGCTGATCCCCTTCAGGGGGCCCGCGGAGGCAGCTTCCGTGATGGCGGCTCCCATCTCGGTGGCGCGACGCCGCAAGCCCATAATCTGGATGTTGGTGTCGTCACCCTCGCCCTTGAGATCGATCTTGTCCTCCTTACTGGTCACCGGGGGGGTGACCGGGGCGACAGGGACCTCGGGGGTCGCGGTGGCCGGGGCTTCAGCTGTGAGCACTTCACTCATCTCCCCCACAGCTTAACCCGAACGCCAGCGTTCCAAGAGGAGAATATTCTTTCCGAGCTGTTACGCTTGTAAACGAAATGTTAACAGGTGTTCAAACCCGGGGGGCCGGCCGTGGGCCTAAAAGCCCGTCGGAACGTCCACAAACCACGTCTCCACGCCGAAAGTCTCCTCCAGCATGGGCATCAGGGCCTTGAGTCCCCAGATTTCCGTTGCGTAATGGCCGCCCAGGGCGACGTTCACCCCGGCCTCGCGGGCCGCGTGGTACATCGGGTGAGAGGTCTCCCCCGTCAGGACCAGGTCAGCCTTGCGCTGGGCCGCGGCGGAGAGCAGCTCGTGGCCGCCCGAGCCCGACGAGACCCCGAGGCGCAGCACTTCTTCCGGACCGAAATCCAACAGCCGCACCGGGCCGTGCAAGATCTTCTCCAACCGGGACACGACCTCGGCGCGGGGCACCGGCGCCTCGAATTCTCCCAGCCAGCCGACTTCGCTGAACTCCTCGTCGGCCTTGAGCCCGAGCTGCTTGAGAAGCTGGGCGTTGTTGCCCAGGTTGGGATGCTTGTCCAGCGGCAGGTGACTGGCGTAGAGCGTCATCTGGCGACCGAGCAGGTAGGCCAGCCGGTCGCGGAGCGAGCCGGTGATGCGGCCCACCGAGGGCCAGAACAGGCCGTGGTGGACGATGACCATCTGGCATTCTCCCAGCGCCTGGAACGATTCCATGCAGGCATCCACGCAAAATCCGATGCGGCGCACCTCGGGAGCGCCCTCGACCTGGAGGCCGCTGGGGCAATAGCGATCGGGGATCTCCTTGTGACGCAGCAGATCCTCGAGATAGGCGACAATCGCTTTGAGCTCAGCCAACCTGGGGACCGCCCCTCTCGAGCTCCACGGCCAGCTCGGCCGCGAGGCGCGCGTTGGCCAGCAGCAGCGCCCGGTTGGCCTCCAGCGTACGCCCGCCGCTGGCGCGCGACAGGTGGTTGAGCAGGAACGGCGTCACCGATTTGCCCACGTGGCCCTCCGCCTCGGCCTTGTCGAGACCCTGGCGGAGCCAACCCTCGACGTCACCGGGGGGGAGCTCGTAGTCGGGGGGAACCGGGTTGGCCACGATGATGCCGCGGTCGAGCGTGGCCAGGCTCATCCGGTGAGCCACGGCCGCTTCCCGCAGGCTGTCCACCCGGAACCCGAACTTGAGCGGCAGTCCCGAGGTGTAGAAGCGCGGAAAGTGGTCCGTTCCCAGCAGGGCGACAGGGATTCCCAACGTCTCGAGCATCTCGACCGTGGCGGGCACGTCCAGCACCGCCTTCACGCCCGAGCAGACCGTCAGACAACGCGAGCGGGCCAGCTGGGTCAGGTCGCTGGAGAAGTCGGGCCGGGTGGACCAGCCCAGGTGCACGCCCCCCAGGCCTCCGGTCGTCATGACCCCGATGCCGACGCGCTCGGCCAGGGCCAGCGTGGCCGACACCGTGGTGGCGCCTCCCGAGCCTTTGGCCAGCACGGCGGGGATGTCCCCGATGCCGACCTTGGCGATGCTCTGGCGCCCGCACAGCTCCTCGAGCGCGCCCGGCGACAACCCGTATGAGACCTTCCCCCGGTCCAGCGTGATGATGGCGGGTGTGGCGCCCGCGGACCGCACGGCTTCGAGGCACTCGCCGGCCACCTCGAGGTTGATCGGGCGCGGCAACCCCTGCGCCCAGACGCTCGACTCCAGCGCCACGGTCGGACGTCCCTGCTGCAGAGCCTCGGCTACCTCGGCACTGAATTCCGCCCAGGCGGGCAGGCTCACAGGGGATCTCCCAGCGGCCCGTCCAGGATGGTGTTTACGGCTACGCCGTTCTTGATGATGGCCCGCACATAGTTGCCCCCGAAGTGGTAGGGCAACTCGGCGAAGTCGGGCAGGTCGAGCACCAGCAGGTCGGCTTTCTTGCCCACCTCGAGGCTGCCGACCAGAGCGCCCAGCCCCAGCGAGTGAGCGGCGTTCACGGTGGAGGCGACCAGGGCTTCGGCGGGGGTCATGCGGGTCTTGAGCACGGCCAGGGCCATGATGGCCTGCATCGACTCGGTCTGGCAGCTGCCGGCGTTGAAGTCGGTGCCCAGGGCCACGGGCAGATTGGCTTCCAGCATCGCGCGGGCGGGTGCGAATTCGCTCAGCCCCAGGAAGAAGGAGGTCCCCGGTGTGAGAATGGGGATGGCGCCGCTGGCGCGAATCGTTTCGAAGTCTTTCTCGGGCAGTTTCTGCAGGTGGTCCACCGAGGCGGCGCCCAGCTCGGCGGCCATTCTGGCTCCCCCGAGGTAGGTGAACTCCTCGGCGTGGATGCGCAGCCCGAACCCGGCCGCCCGGGCCGCTCCCAGGATCTGGCGCGACTCCTCCACGGTGAAGGCGCCTTCTTCGCAAAACAGGTCGCAGTAACTGGCCAGCTCCAGACAGGCCGGGATCATCTCGTTGATCAGCAGATCGACGTAGCCCTGACGATGGTCGGCATACTCCGGGGGAATGGCGTGGGCGCCCATGAACGTGGGCACGATGGTGATGTCGAGAGTCTTGGCGAGGTCGCGCAGGAGCGTGAGCTCGCGCACCTCTTCCTCGGTGGACAGCCCGTAGCCGCTCTTGGCCTCGACGGTGGTCGTGCCGTGGGCCATCATGCGCTCGAGCACGTTCTTGGCGCGCAGCATGAGGAGCTCGTCGGAGCTGTCGCGAGTGGCGCGCACGGTGCTGAAGATGCCGCCCCCGGCGGCGTGGATCTCCTGGTAGGTCGCGCCCCGCGAGCGAAGCTTGAACTCGTCCAGCCGCGAGCCTCCGAAGAGCGGATGCGTATGCGGGTCGACGAAACCGGGCACGACGGCCGAGTTGGGCAGCTCCAGGATGTCGCCGTTCCACTCGCTCAGGATCTCGCGGCGCGAGCCCACGGCCTGGATGGTGTCGCCGCGGATGACGATGGCGGCCTCGCGCAGGACGCCCGCATCATCCATGGCCCGACCCGAACGGGGAACGTTGCCCGGGGCGCAGGTGGCGATCTGACCGGCCGCCACAATCAAATCGGCCGCTTTCATAGAGCCCGTGGTTTAACTTTGGGGAGGCTTTTCCTCCCGCCCCAGGAGACCCAGAATCTGGGTCTCCAGGACCTGCGAGGAGCGAAAATCCGTCAATTGCAGGTAATAGCGGGCGCACTCGATCAGGCTCTCCACCGGGGCAATCCCGATGATCTCGGTGTCGAGGATCGAGACGCCGTAGCGCCGCGCTTCCATGCGAACCATCTCCAGGGCGGTGTAGAGGCTGGTTCGCTGGGGATCGACCAGGTTCATGCTGACCTGCGCCTTGCCGCGCTCCTCCAGCATCACTCCCATGGCCTGCAGGGCCCGCAGGCCCCCGCTCGATTCGCGCACTCTGCGCGCCACGGCGCGAGCCACCTCGAGGTCGGCGGTGTCGAGCACCACGTTGTAGGCGATCAGCGGACGGCGCGCTCCCACCACCGTCGCCCCCAGGCGCGCGTGCAGGGCGGGCGGACCGTGGTCGGGCACCCGCTCGGTGGCCAGCTCGCGCGCCAGGCCCTCGAGCTGGCCCCGGCGCAGCCAGGTGAGACTGCGGTAGGGCTCTTTGCGGGCTGCCTCGGCGTAGAAATAGACCGGCACGTGCAGCTCCTCGGCGATGCGCGCGCCCGTGCGGTGCGCCAGTCGCACCGCTTCTTCCATCGTGCTGCGCCAGACCGGCACGAAAGGCACCACGTCCACCGCGCCGATCCGGGGATGGGCACCCTGGTGGGTGTGCACGTGGAGATGCTGGTCGGCCGCGTGGAAAAGCGCCAGGATGGCCTCCTCGAGCGGTGCGGCCGGGCCCAGCATGGTGATGACCATGCGGTTGTGGTCCTTATCGGCGCTTGAATCCACCACGCTGACGCCCTCGACGGAGCGCGCCGACTGAACCAGAGACTCGATGACTTCGGGCCGGCGTCCCTCGGAGAGGTTGGGGACGCACTGGAACAGCCCCGAGCTCACCGGAGCTCGGACTGCAGCAGGCCGGCGTACTCCTCGTAGAGAGCGGCCATGCGCTCGAGATCGGCCGGGATGTCGTCGGTCTTCTTGTCGGCCGCGCGGTGCTCGATGGAGCGGCCCAGGTCGTGCAGCTCGCCGGCGCCCATCATAGCGGCCGAGGAGGCCAGGGAGTGGGTGGCGCGCTCGACGCCTTCCCAGTCTTGCGCCCGGCCGGCAGTCAGAGCAGCGTCGACGCGCTCGGGGGCGTCCTTGAGGAACGTCTCCACCAGCTCGCTGACGAACTCGTCGCCGCCGAGCTTGCGGAGTTTGTCCAGGGCGGTTTTGTCCAGATGAGCCACGTTTGCATAATATCGTCGCCGGAGGGGATTCTCCTGGGGATCCGAGAACCGGCCCGAATGTTTTGCGTCGAGGTTCCCGCCACCACCGCCAACCTGGGTCCGGGTTTCGACACGCTCGGATTGGCGCTCGACTTGACCAATGAAGTCTGGGTGGAGACGCGCGACTCCGGGCTGGAGATCGAGCTCGAGGGGGAAGGCGCCGAAACGCTGGCGCGCGACGAGAAGAACCTGGTCGTGAAGGCCATGCGTGTGGCTTTTGGCGATACCCGGATGCCCGGGTTGAGTTTGCGTCAGGTCAATCGCATTCCGCCCGCCCGAGGATTGGGCTCGAGCGCTGCCGCCATCGTCGGCGGCCTGTTGGCGGCGGAGAAGCTGCTGGGACGCCCCGTGCCCGTCCTGGAGCTGGCGACGCGGATGGAGGGCCATCCCGACAACGTCGCGCCCGCCCTTATGGGGGGTCTGGTTGCCAGCGGAGTCCTGCGTGAGGGTCCCGTGGCCCGCCCGCTGCCGCTGCACGAGTGCTGGCAGATGGCGGTGGCCGTGCCCGCGTTCCCCCTGCCGACGGAGGAGGCGCGCAAAGCCATGCCTTCGCGCTACGAGCTCGAAGACGTGGTCTACAACCTCTCGCGGCTGGCCCTGCTCTTGCCCGGGCTGGCCGAGGGGCTCGAGCTGGACCTGGACGACCGGCTCCATCAACCTTTCCGTGAGCGCCTCGTGCCCGGATTCCGCGAGGTCTGCGCGGCAGCCTCCCGGCAGGGAGCCTCGGGAGCCTTTCTCTCGGGAGCGGGACCCACGATTGCGGCCTTCGTGGACAGCCGTCGGGCGTCGGCTGCCGGCGTGGCCGAGGCCATGGCCGCGGCCTTCGGACCGGGGGCCCGCGGTTGGGCGCTTTCCCCTCGCGCCACGGGCGCGCGCGTACGGTGAAACTGCTTCTGCCCCGCAACCGGCGCCTGATCCTGGCCGTGTCGGGCGGGGCCGACTCGATGGCGATGTTGGAGGCTCTGTCCGCCCACGACCTGCAGCTCGAGATCGCCCACGTCGACCACTGCCTGCGTCCGGAGTCGGCGCAGGATGCCGAGTTCGTGTCGGCCGAAGCCGAGCGGCGCGGCCTGCCGTTCCACCTCGAGCGCGTCAAGGTGCGCAAGCTTGCTTACCGGCAGAAGACCAGCCTGGAAGCGGCCGGACGGCACGCGCGCTATCGCTTTCTGCGCCGTCTGGCCCGGTCGCTCGGTGCCGTGGCGGCCACGGCTCACACGGCCGACGATCAGGCCGAGACGGTGCTGATGCGGTTGGCCGAGGGCGGCCTGCCCACGGGCATCTGGCCCCGGCTGGGAGATTGGCTGGTGCGACCCCTGCTGCGCGTGCGGCGAGACGAGCTGCGAACGTTGCTGCGGGAACGCGGGCTGGAGTGGCGGGAAGATCCCACCAACCTGTCCTCGCTGCCGCGCAGTCGCGTGCGGCACGAGGTGCTGCCCCCCATGGAATCGCTCAACCCCGGCGCCGTCATGGCTTTGGGACGCGTGGCCGAGCGCGCCCGTCGCGACGAGCGCTGGCTCCGCTGGCTGGCGCGCGGGCAGCTGCAGCGCTACGCCGAGCCTCGCCCGGGCGGTCTGGCCCTGCCCCGGGCCTGGCTGGATGGCCTGGCCGAGCCGCTGCGCAGCCGTGTTTATCGAGCCGCTCTGCGACAGGTCGCTCCCCGAGCCCGCCTGCACGCCCGCCACTACCACGGACTGAGTGTCCCCAGCGGGGTGCGGCGCCTGAGCGAAGGAGATTTCGTGGTCTTCCAGGGCCGTCTCGCGCCGCTCCCCGAGGTGCGCCTGACGATGGGCCTCAATTCATTGCCGGACTGGGGGTTCGACCTCGAGCTGCGCGAGCTCACCAGCGTGGAAAAGGGCCCCGACCAGGTGTGCCTCGACCTCGAGCGCCTGGGCCGGCCCTGGTTGCTGCGTCCCCGCCGGAAGGGCGATCGTCTGGCGCCCTATCGAGGAACGGTGGAGCCGGAGGCCCGACCCACCACCCGTCTCAAATCTCTGCTGCAGAAATCGGGCGTCCCCCGCAGCCAGCGCGACCACGTGCCGATATTGGAATGCGGGGGGGAGATCGCCTGGGTCGCCGGGCTGCGCCCCGACCGGCGCTACGCCGCCGATGAGAAGTCAAGGCGCATTCTCCTGGTCCGCTTGGTACGCCCGTAACGCAGGGGACGCGGGTGTTATGAGGGAAAATGGGAGCACGGGAAGCAGCCGTGCTTTCTGAAGGAGGATACCCGTCTTGAGAGGGATGGTTCGTCATATAATCATATTCCTGGGCCTGGGAATCTTGCTGATCTGGCTGTTCCACACGGCCCAGTCCGGCTCCATGCCGGCCCAGAACCTGGGCTACAGCGACTTCCAGGATAAGGCTGCCAAGCAGCAGATCCAGGAGGCCACGATCCAGGGCAACAAGATCGTCGGAAAATTCAAGCTCCAGCCCGGCCAGACCAAGCCTCAGGAGTTCTATACCTACTTCCGCAAGGAGTTCGAGCCGGGTCCCGAGCAAATTCTGTCCGATTACAAGATTCCGTTCAAAGTGAAGGACACCGAGGGAAGCAACTGGCTGGGCCAGGTGGCCATGGTCATCCCCTACGTCCTCATTCTCCTGTTCTTGCTGTTCATCATGCGGCAGGCGCAGTCGAGCGGCGGTCAGGCTTTCGCCTTCGGCCGCAGCAAGCACAAGCTCGTCTCCGAGAACAAGGTCAAAGTGACCTTCGATGACGTGGCCGGCGTCGAGGAAGCCAAGCAAGAGCTGGCCGAGGTCGTCGACTACCTGAAGTATCCCAAGAAGTACCAGAGCCTGGGAGCTCGCATCCCGAAGGGCGTGCTGCTCCTGGGCGCCCCGGGCACCGGCAAGACCCTCTTGGGTCGCGCCGTGGCCGGTGAGGCCGGAGTGCCCTTCTACTACATCAGCGGCTCTGACTTCGTGGAAATGTTCGTAGGCGTGGGCGCCTCGCGCGTGCGCGACCTGTTCGACCAGGCCAAGAAGACCTCGCCCTGCATCGTCTTCGTGGACGAGATCGACGCGGTCGGCCGCCAGCGCGGCGCCGGCCTGGGCGGCGGTCACGACGAGCGTGAGCAGACCCTGAACCAGCTCCTCGTCGAGATGGACGGTTTCGAGGCCAACACCAACGTGATCTGCCTCGCGGCCACCAACCGCCCCGACGTGCTCGACCCGGCGCTGTTGCGCCCGGGCCGCTTCGACCGTCAGGTCGTGGTGGACAAGCCCGACATCGCCGGACGTCTGGCCATCCTCAAGGTGCACTCGCGCGGCAAGCCGCTGGCGGCCGACGTGGACCTCCACGTCATCGCCCGCCGCACGCCGGGCTTCTCGGGCGCCGATCTGGAGAACCTGCTCAACGAGGGGGCGTTGCTGGCGGCCCGCGCCAACCGCGACCGCATTCGCATGAATGACTGCGAGGAAGCGATCGACCGCGTGATGATGGGTCCCGAGCGCAAGTCTCGCATCATCCCCGAAAAGGAACGCGAGATCACGGCCTACCACGAGGCGGGTCACGCCCTGGTGGCGCGGTCCATCCCCGAGGCCGACCCGGTGCGCAAGGTCACCATTATTCCCCGCGGCATGGCTCTGGGCGTCACGGCCCAGATCCCGGACGAAGACCGTTATGCTTACGGCCGCAAGGAGCTCCTGGCCACCGTCGCCGTGCTGATGGGCGGCCGCGTGGCGGAGGAGATCGTCTTCGGCGAGATCACCACCGGAGCGTCCTCGGACATCGAGCGGGCCACGGCCATCTCGCGCGACATGGTGTGCCGTTTCGGAATGAGCGACAAGCTGGGCCCGATTCACCTCGGCCGCAAGCAGAACACCCCGTTCCTGGGACGCGACATCGTGGAGTCGCGCGACTTCTCCGAGGACGTCGCCCGGGAGATCGACCGCGAGGTGCGCAACATCGTGGAAGGCTCCTTCGAGCGCGCTCGCAAGCTGCTGACCGATCAGCGCGACAAGCTCGAGCTCCTGGCTCGTGAGCTGATCAAGAACGAGGTGCTCGAGGAGGAGCAGATCAACGAGCTACTCGGCGACTCCGCCCAGCGGATCAAGAAGGAGAACGGTCGTCCGCCGATCACCATCGACGAGGGACCCGAGCCCGTGACCCTGACTCCCGACGAGGTGCCGGCGACCTGAAGCCGCCCCCTGATGGAAGCAAGAAGGCCAGCTTTCGAGCTGGCCTTCTTGTTTATGGACGAACGTCGGTCGCGGTCAGGGTGTGATCGCGAACCCCCGGAGATAGGTCACGAACTGGCTCGTCGCCAGGTCTAAGTAACGGCTGTCCTGGTAGGTGCGGGTCAGCATCAATCCGCCCTGGACCGCGGCCCCGGCAAACTCGGCCGCCCGGCGGGCGTCGAAGTTGGCGGGAAAGATGCCGCGGCTCTTCATGCGCAGCAGCCCACCCTCGAGCAGCGTGACCCAGTGGTCGAAAGCGACCCGCACCGCCCGGGTGACGATTTCGCTCTCGGGCGTCTGGTCCACCGCGATGATGCCGATCGGACAGCCGTAGCCGCCCATCGATTCGGTCAGTTGGAGGTAGGCCCGGGCCCACTTCTCCAGGTCCTGCCAGGACTCGAGGTTGCGCGCATAAGGCTCGAGGAAGGCGATAATTCGTTGAATTTGCATTTCAACGACCGCCTCGACCAGCTGCTCTTTGGAATCAAAATAGTGGTAGAATTGGCTCTTGCCCATATTGGACTCGAGCAGAATGTCGTCCACGCTGGTCGCGTGAACCCCCCGACGCAAGAAAAGGGCCGCGGCCGCGTCCAGGATCTTGCCCCGGCTGGCCTGGCCCTTGCGAGTTTTGGGTTCCTTCGTTGCAAGCATGCCAGGATAGAATTCTCGCTTCGCGGCGGAGCGCCCTGCCGCAATCTTCGAATTCGCTTTTAGCGGGCCGGGGGTCCGGGAGGCAGGGGTTTGGGAGCCGGCGTCGCTGCCTCGAGCTCCGGGGGCGCCTCGGCCTCGAGGGCCGGGGGCGGGGGCGCCTGCTTGAGGTCGGCCGGAGCCGTCAGCTCGAGCAAGATGTCGTTGCCCTCCACCGTGAACTTGCTGAAGTCAAAGGCCACTTTGAATTTGGGCGGGATGCGTTTGCGCGGATTGATGAAGATGACCCGGTCCACGATCCGCACGGCCTTCTCACGGGCCAGCTTCTTGTTGACGAAACCCAGGACGTAGGCCACCAGCCAGCCCGGAGCGCTGATGCCCCCGGGCCCGGAAATGCGCTCGATCTCGACCGTCAGCTCCTGGCCCTTCACCCCGAACAGCAGGTCGACCGCGAAATTGAAGGCGATCACCTTGCGCACGGTGCCGTTGACCGTCATGCGGCCGGGCGAGAGACTGAGCCCGAAGTTCTCGACCAGGCTGGGAATCTGGTCGCGCACCGTGTCGATGGCTCGATTGATGAAACTGCCGAACACGCGCACCTTGAGCGACTCCACCACGATAGTGGAGGCCTCCACGGCAGCCTTCATATCTTTCCCGGGCACGAAGCCGTCGATCCGGATCGAGGTGTCCTCGACGCGCACATTCTCGAGCTCGCCCAGGCGAACCGACTTGGAGACGTTGGAAATCCGAATGGGGATGCCCTCCCCCACCTTCAAACCGAGACCCACCCGGGCCTGGTCCACCACGACGCGGTCGAGCAGGCGTCCGCCGCGGGCCGCCAGGCTGTTGCCCGCGAAAGCCGCCAGGCGCGGCCAGAGGTCCGGCAAGAGGCGCAAGGTGAGCGTGTTGAGGGTGCCCTCGAAGCCGCACAGGGCCTCGATGGGGTTACCCCCCTTCGGCTTTTGCGTCGGGAGGCCGGTCAGCTGGACCTGGACGTCCTCGAAGGCCAGTCCGTCGCCCTTTTCGTGGCGCAGCTGACAGCGCGGAGCCTGGATCTTGAGCTCGGCGCGGTCACCGGACGCGGCCACGTCCACCTGCAGCTGGTCGAGAACGAACTGGTTGATGAGCCCGAGGACGCGGGCCAGGTCGGCCGGCATCAGGCGACCTTGCTCGACGTGGTCGACGAGTCTCCCCCACCTGTGCTCTTGGTCTCCGACGTGGAGCTCTTGCTTTCGCTGCTGCTGCCGCTGTCGGAGGACTTCTTCTCGCTCTCCTTCTTGCCGCTGCCCGAGCCGCCCCCGCCGCCCTTGTAGTCGGTCACGTGCCAGCCACTCCCTTTGAACTGAATCCCGACGGGGGCGATGATGCGCTTGAGCGCTTCCTCGCCGCAGTTGGGGCAGAGCGTGAGCTTGTCATCGCTGACCTTTTGCAGGGCCTCGGTGACCTGATCGCATTTCTGGCAACGATACATATAAATCGGCATTTTGCGGGCTCCTATGTCTTACAGTTCGATTTCGCCGTGCTTCGTGAGCACCAGGTCGATCGCCGCTTTGTTGACTGACACGAAGTCGGCCGTGTAGAGCAGGCTGTCGCCCGTCAGCGAGAAAACCTTGGCATTGGTAACCGGGATGAAGTCGCGGACCCGGATGTTGAGCTCGTCGGACAGCCGCGAGTCGAGCAACAGGTAGACTTCACCCTCCACCTTGTGGTTGCGGGTGAAAATGACAACTTCTTTGCGTTCTTTCGGTATCCGCAGCGACATGGCGAATCGGCCTCAAGCCACCTGGGATTATAATCAACCGGCTCGGCTCCGTCAACAAAAGGGTTGACAGCGTTTTCCCCGCTCCGTATAATCCTCGGGCAACTCTTATCCGTTGCCGCAGACAGCAGGGGACGCAAGTCTCAATCGACCTTCGGGTTACCCTGCCGAGGTAACGTCACGAAATGCCATCTTGACCGATGGTCCATGACGTTTCCCACAGCCTTCGTCTGCGCGAAGGCTTTTTTGTGGTCTGCAGACCTGCAGAAGGGAGGAAACTCAATGCCAACTCATGCAGAGGCGATGAAACGCAAAAGCGAGAGTCTCGAGGAGCTCCGGAAGAGCTTCAAAGAGGCCTCCATCGCTGTCGTCACCGATACCCGCGGCGACGCCGCCGGAATGTCGGTGAAACAGATGACGGAGCTTCGCAAGCGTCTTCGTGAGCACAAAGGCGAGCTTCGCGTCGTCAAGAACACTCTGGCCCTCAAGGTCGCAAAGGAATGCGGGATCGAGGGGTTGGAGGGACCGCTGGCCGGTCCGACCGCGATCGCTTTTGGCTACGGCGACCCCGCCGCTATCGCCAAGACCATCCTCGATTATTCGAAGGAAACCAAACCCCTCAATCTGCCCAAAGTGAAGGGCGCAGTGCTGGAGAACAAGGTTTTCGACGCCAAGCGCGTCGAGGCCATCGCCAGCCTGCCGTCGCGTGAGGTCGTGCTGGCTCAGCTCCTGAGCCTGATCATCACGCCGCACCGCCAGCTCCTGGGTATGATCAACGCGCCCGGGCGCAGCATGGCCACCGTCATCGACGCGTGGCGCCGCAAACAAGAAGAAAATTCGTAGGAGGAAACCATGGATAAAAACGCTCTGATCGACGCGATCTGCAACCTGAGCTTGATGGAAGCCGCGGATATCGTGAAGGCCCTCGAGGAGAAGCTCGGCGTGTCCGCCGCCGCTCCCATGGCCGTCGCCGCTGCCCCCACGGGCGGCGCCCCCGCCGAAGCCGCTGTCGAGAAGGACACCTTCGATGTCGAGCTGACGTCGGCCGGTTCCAACAAGATCGGCGTCATCAAGGTCGTCCGCACCGTCACCACCCTCGGCCTGAAAGAGGCCAAGGACCTGGTCGACGGCGCTCCGCAGATGATCAAGGAAGGCGCCACCAAGGCCGAGGCCGAGGAGATCAAGGCCAAGTTCGCCGACTCGGGTGCCACCATTACCCTCAAGTAGGGTTTTTGGACGGGAGATAGGAGATGGGAGATGGGAGAATAACCCAGAGCCCATTCCAAAGTAACGGGAGTTTCGGCTCCCGTTTTTCATTTCTCCCATCTCCCTACTCCCATCTCCCATCTCCGCCCATGGCAGGGCTTTTCGCCCTTCCTGGGAACTCTTTCTGACGTGTCGGAAGCGAGGCAGACGCTGGGGAATTACCGGCTCGTCAGGGAGATCGGGCGGGGCTCGATGGGCACGGTGTATCTGGCCCACCAGGAGTCGCTGGGGCGCGATCTCGCCATCAAGGTGCTGCCTCCCGAGCTGACGCGCGAATCCGACTTCCTCGAGCGCTTCAAGCGCGAGGCCCGCATCGCGGCCTCCTTGCGCCACCCCAACATCATCCAGGTCTTCGACGCGGCCGAGACCGACGGGGTTCACTACCTGGTGATGGAGTACCTGGGCGGCCGCGACCTGCGCGAGATCCTCCAGGAGGGCGTGCCTTACGGCCTGCAGCCGACCCTGAAGGTCATGGATCAGATCCTGAGCGCTCTCGACCATGCCCACAACCACGGAGTCATCCATCGCGACGTCAAGCCGGCCAACGTGCTGCTCGGCCAGGATGGCATGGTGACGCTCACTGACTTCTCCATCGCCCACAGCCGCGATTCGACGCGGCTCACGCGCACGGGCATGATGGTGGGCACGCCCGAGTACATGGCTCCCGAGCAGTTCGAGGGCCTGGGGGTGGACGCGCGGGCCGATCTGTATGCCACCGGCGTCATCCTGTACGAGATGTTGACCGGAGTGCAACCGTTCCGCGGGCAGACCACGCCGGAAGTGATGAAGGCGCACCTCTTCAAGCGCCCGTCGCCCCCGCACGAGCTCAATCGCGAGATTCCCGAGGCGCTCAGCGTGGTGGTCATGAAATCGCTCGAAAAGGATGCCGACGCGCGTTACGCCAACGCGCGCGAGATGCGCGAGGCGCTCTCCCAGGCCGGCGGCGAGCAGGCCGGCAACGCGCTGGACCAGTTCCTGGCCGCCGTGGTGACGGGCCGCGTCAGCATGGACGAGGCGATCGCCGCTCACTCCAAGGTCAAGAGCGCCATCGACCAGGGCTTCCGGCGCGTGCTGACGGTCATGTTCGTCGACCTGGCAGGCTCCTCCAAGCTGAAGACTCCCAACCAGACGTTTCACGCCGATCAGGCCTTCCGGTCGTATCGGGCTTTGATCAACTCGGCCCTCGAGGGGCACGGGTGCCTTTCCTACGAGTGGTCCGGCGACGGCGCGATCACGCTGTTCGAGCAGCCGATTCCGGCCGTGCGCGCCGCCATTCTCATCCAGCAGAAGATCGCCCAGCTGAACGAGGGCAGTAACCTCAGCGGGGCGCTGCTGGCGCGCATTGGCATGAACACGGGCGACATTTACATCGACCCGCGTCGCTCGCTGGGCGAGTTCGCCAGCCGCACCGTGGATCAGGCCGGGCACATCGAGAAGGATTGCCCTCCCGGCGAGATCCGGCTGTCGCAGTTCACGGCCCAGGCGGTGGCCGAAGTCTGCCAGACGGTCGAGATCGGCCTGAACCGCGACAACGTGGTGGTGCACCAGGTCGTGATCCCGTCGCTGGTCGAGGAGGCCTCCTCGACCCAGATGTTCTGCGCCAAATGTGGCGTCTCCATGCCGCGCGAGGCGCGCTTCTGCCCGGCCTGCGGCACGGCGGCCCCGAGCGCCTCGGGAGAGCATCCCAAGCCGGGCAACCGGCAGCCTTCCTTGCCTCCGCCCGTGCCGACCCGTCCGCTGGTCCCCAGCGGCTCGAGCGGTCACGGAGCGCCGCCCGCGGGGACCTGGCAGAGTCCACCGCTGGGCGGACCGCCTCCCGGCGGTTCGGGCGGACACGGGCCCGGTTCGAGCCAGGGCGTTCCCCAGTCGCCCGGGTCGAGTCAGGGCGTGCCCCGGCCGCCTGCCCCGTCCCCCGGCTCGAGCCAGGGCGTTCCCCAGCCGGTTTTTCAGCCCGGAGCCAGTCAGGGCGTCGCCAGGCCACAGCTTCCGCCGCAACCGCCCAGCGCCAGCCAGGGCATTCCCAAACCGGGAGCTTCCCAGGGCGGCGTGCAGCCGCGTCCCGGTGGGGCCCACCCGGTCTTACCCACCGCGCCGACCGGCAGCGCCGGGCACGGGGCTCCCCCACCGGTGCCGCACGCGGCCAACCTCACCCAACCCATGCCCAGGCCGGTGGCGGCCCGGAACGGTTTTACGTTCTGGTGGGGCTGGACGGTCTACGGCATCTTCACTCTGGCGCTGCTGCTCGGGTGCTCGCTCAAGAGCCTGTTGGTGGCCCAGACGGGCATGCTGGCCCTGGGCGCGATGATGTTGGTGAGCGGGTTCAGCCTGGTCTATTTCATCGCCCGTCAGCGCTGGTGGTTGCTGACGCAATGCCTGCTGGCGACGTTCATCTTCCTCTGGACCACCGCCTTTCTGGTCCAAGCCAATCGGGAGCTGCTGGTACGATGAAGTCCCCCCTGTTCGAATCGGGCGAGCACCGCATCATGCGCCATCCGCGCATCCGGGTCGCGGCCGCCTTGATTGAAGACGGCAAGGTTCTGCTGGTGCGCCATGTCAAAGGCGACCTCACCTACTGGTTGCTGCCCGGGGGCGGCCTGGAGTTCGGCGAGTCGCTGGCCGAAGGGGCACGGCGCGAGCTGCTGGAGGAGACCGGAGTGGAGGCCGACGTGGGCGATCTGCTCTTCGCCGCCGAGACGGTCGCCCCCGACCGGTCGCGGCACCTGATCCACCTCGTATTCGCGGCGCGACGGGCCGGAGGGCAGGTCAAAGTGGGAGAGGAACCCCGTCTGGCCGAAGCGAAGTTCGTCGATACTGAACAACTACGAGAGCTGGTCTTGCATCCGCCCATGAAAGAGCCGTTGGTGGCGCTGATGGCCGGCGGGGATCATCCCGCCACCTCGTTCCTGGGCAACCTCTGGGTGGACTGAGCGGCGCTCGAGGAGGATTTTCGATGGGCAAACTAACCCAACTGTCCGAGGCTACTTTCCAGAGCGAGGTGCTCGAATCCGACCTCCCGGTGCTGGTCGACTTTGGCGCCGACTGGTGCGGCCCGTGCAAGATGCTCGAGCCGATCTTCGAGTCCGTCTCGGCCAACTACGAAGGCAAGGTCAAATTCGTCAAGCTGAACGTCGATGACAACAAGAACATCGCGGCCCAGTACGGCGTGCGCGGCATCCCGGTGCTGATCATGTTCCACAAGGGTCAGCCCGTGGACAAGAAGAGCGGCTTCATGCCGGAAACCGAGCTGACCCGGTTCATCGAAAGCCAGATGTCGAAAGTCGGCTGACCGTCAAGGCCGGTGCCTCACGGAAGAAGCTCGGGTTGCGAAACCCGAGCTTCTTTGATCTCAGTCGTCCGTCGAGCGAGCGATCAGGAGCATGCGCAGAAGCATCAAGACCGAGGTGACGGCGGCCGCCACGTAGGTCCAGGCGGCCGCGTTCAGCACCGACCTCACGGCCGGAGCCTCGGACGGCGTGATGATGCCATCCGCGGTCAGAAGCCGCAGGGCGCGCGAGGAGGCGTCGAACTCGACGGGGAGGGTGATGAGCGAGAACAACACCGCCGCGCCAAAGAACGCCACGCCCGCGAAGGCGAGCAACTTGCTGCCCATCAGCACGCCGACGAGCAGGAGAATCCAGGACAGGTTGGAGCCGAAGTTGGCCAGAGGCACGAGCCCCGCGCGGATGGCGAGGGGTCCGTATCCGTCGGCCTTCTGCAGCGCGTGGCCCATCTCGTGCGCGGCCACTCCCAGGGCGGCCAGCGAGCGCCCCCCGTACACCTCGCGCGAGAGCCGCAGCGTGTCGCTGCTCGGGTCGAAATGGTCGCTCAGGTCTCCGCCTGGAGACGGCTCGATCCGCACGCGGACTCCGCGCGCGTTGGCCAGGGAGGCCGCGGCCTGGGCGCCGGTCAGGCCGCTGCGAGCGGGCACAGCGGCGTATTTTGCAAAGGTCCCTTTCACTTTGAAGCTGGCCCAGATGCTGAGCAGAATGCCCGGGATCAGCAACAGCATCGTGGGGTCCCAAAATCCGTACATCATACTGGTTAGACTCATCGAGGCCGGCATTGGTTTCAGCGCAGGAGGGTACGGGGATAACGAGAACCGCCCCGCCCATGGGAAAGATTGAAGTCGAACACGGATTGAAGAACGCGCCCCAACAGATCTACAAGATCGCCGCCGAAGCGGAGGGCGACTACAAGGCAGGCGTCAAGGTTCGGTCCCGGGTGACCACGCCCGAGAACAACACCTACCGCGTCCAAGTCAAGCTGGAGCCTGGTTATACGGCCACCAAGCCGCACCTCGACCTGCACGACTTCATGCTGACCGCGGTCGAGCTGGTGAAGGCGCACATCGAGTCGCACCGCCACCAGGATTTCCTGATCGAGCTGGTGGAGAACTCCGGCCTGCCCCGCAGCCGGGCGGCCCAGGGCCTAACCTGGTAGCTTCGTCCCCGTGCGGCCCAGCTGGATGACGGCCGACTTCCCCTGGCGCTTCTCGATCTCGAGCAACTGACGCAGACTGGCCCCGTAGTCGGGGTCGTCGTGCTGGGTCAACGCGTAGGCGCGGTTGGTCTCGCCCAGGGAGAGCAGGTAGTGGTATTCCACCCAGCACGCGAAGCCTTCCTTGAGCGCGCGGTCCTGCGAGACGGAGTGCCGGCTCTGCCAGGCGTGGGTGAACTCGTGGGCCAGGGTAGCCCCGGCGTCGATCAGCGGCTCGAACGAGAGAATATAGATCTGCTCGGGGTTGTAGGGGTGGTAGAACCCGATGACCCGCATCGCGCGTCCCCCCTCCTGGAACTTCGTCTGCAGCTCGTCATCGTCGCAGATCCGGACCGGAGGCAGCGGTGACACCTTGTCCTTGAGCAGTTTGTCCACGAAACGCACCACCGACGTATACAGCTTCTCGGCCTGCTGCTGGTTGGCCAGATTCAGCTTGAGACAGCTGGCGCACAGCGTCCGCCCGTCGCGGTAGACCTTGTTGTTGGTGGGCAGATGGCACACCGTGCAAGCCGCCAGCTTCTGCCGGCAGCTGGCACAGACCACTTGCGGGCCCGCGGCATACTTGACGACCTCCAGGGGAAACTGGCTGCCATCGTGGTGGCAGAAAAAGCAGACGTCCTTGGCCAGCGCGGGCAGCACCAGCAACAGCAGCAAAAAGAGCGAGAGACGACGGGCCATCGAGCCAGATTCTGCCCTGGTGAACCTTTCCCCCCCGAATTCGTCATGCTGAGCATGGACCGTGTGTTTGCAGCGTTCTGCTTTTTGCCGATGACGACGTATATGTGGGCATCGTTTCTGTGCAATCACAATCGAGCGGGGTGGGCATTCTTGCCTCTGATGGTCCTGACACTGCTCCTGGTCATCTTACGCGCGCCCGAGCCGTCTATTTGCTCTTACGCGCTTATTGTGCAGGCTGTCATTGGTCTTTTCATCGGGATTGCCTACTTCAGTGCGTGCCACTTCGGCGGAGGCCAGCTCACTTTGTGCAAGAGCAACCTTAAGAACACAGCTACAGCACTCGAGATGTATGCAACCGACAACGACGGTCGCTACCCGGGCGAGCTGGCCGCGCTCACCCCCAACTATCTCAAGAACATTCCGAACTGCCCCTCGGCCCAGGAGGACACGTATTCGTTCAGTTACCTCCGGCGTGGCGAGCACTTCACCCTTTACTGCTCCGGCCACAACCACGCAGAGGCAAACACGCCTGCGAACTATCCACAATATTCGTCGCTGGCCGGCCTCGTCGAGCGATGACCCGCCCCTACCCGGCTTTCTGCTTCTTGCCAATTTCAGCGGCGTTGTGGGCTCTGGCCGTCGGGCCCTCGAGTAGCTGGGCCGTGACGCCTTTGACAATCCTCACTCTCGGTTTGCTCGCCTTTCGCATTCGAGCAGTGGAGTGGTGCTGGCTGGCTCTCCTCCTGCAGTCTTGCCTGGTGTTCTTCTTCATTCCGTGCTTTCTAGAGAACCGGGCCCGGCCACTATCCCAATTGACCGGCTGCCACAGCCGACTGAAAAGCATCTCCACCGCGCTCGAGGCTTTCTCCGTCTTGAACAACGGTAAATACCCCAAGAGTCTGGCCCAACTGACGCCCTGCTACCTCAAGACCATCCCGTGCTGTCCCGCGACGCGGACCGATACCTATTCCATGTCTTACTTCAGCAATGGAGACGCCTATACGTTCTTCTGCTCCGGGGAGGGCCATGTCCGAGCCGCCGAGCCGGCCGGGTATCCCAGATATACTTCCCAGGATGGACTCCTCGACCGATGAACCTTTCCCCCCCGAATTGCGTCTCAACGGCATGCAACGAATTCTGGGCGCTCTTTGCTTCTGGCCCATCACCGCGCTCGGGTGGTCCCTGCTGCTCAAGGGGCTCGCCTATCCCGAGGACGGGGGCTGGGTGATCGGCTACCTCACCTTTCTGACGCTCGGCCTGGTGGCTTTCCGGCTGAGGTCCACCCGGTGGTGCGTGGCGGCGCTGGTCATCCAGTGCGGGTTGGGGTTCTTCTTCATGGCGTTCAGCCGGGGAGGGTTCAGCCGCACCTACGGGCAGCTGACCAGCTGTAAGAGCAACCTCAAAAACACGGCGACCGCGCTCGAGATGTATGCCAGAGACCACCACGGAGCCTACCCCCTCGACCTGAGCCAGCTGGTCCCGAACTATCTGCGCATCCTCCCGAGCTGCCCCTCGGCGCGCAAAGACACCTACTCGGTCGCCTACCACGTTCACGGCGACGCCTACACCATGTTCTGCAGCGGGGAGAATCATGCCAGAGCCTCGACTCCGGCGGGTTATCCCCGCTATACCTCGCGGGAAGGGTTGATCGAGCGCTAGTAGACTCCGTGCAGCGGCCCACCCGGGGCCGCCAGCTCGTGGGCGCGCTTCAGGGCCGCCGGGTCTTCTTCCAGGACCGGGGCGTGGTGGGGCTTCAAGCGCGCGTCGATGATCAGCGCCCCGGTGCAACCCCAGTGCTTGTGGTCCACGAACTCCCCCACCCCGCTGATGTCCTGCGCCGGGTCGCTGCGGGTGAACGTGACCCAGAGGAAGTTGGCCAGGCGCTCGGCCAGGAACAACGGGTCGTCGCAGCGGATCACGAGGGGCCACTCGTCGCCCAGCCCCGAGCAATCGCCGTCGACACAGGCCAGCACGCCCGGCATCACGCAGGCAAAGCCCTCCGGGGCGGACGTGCCCAGGCTGCGGCGCGGTGGGCCCACGGCGGCCACCACCAGCTTGGAGCCCCGATGCAGCACGCCCGAGGAGTAGTCCAGCGTGTCGATGGTGGTCTGGGTCTGAAAGTGCAGGTCGGTGCGCCAGTCCACGCGCTCGAGGATATGCCGGAAGAAGCGGGCCACGTCGTGCACGTCCAGCGAGCGGTCGTCCTCGCGGGCGGCGATCCAGAGGTATTTGGCCAGGGAGAGCTGCCCGTGGCCCAGGATGGCGTGCGAGGCCGTCAGGAGCTCCTGCGGACGCTTCAGGGCCTGGTAGGGCGTGTAGCGCTCGCTGGCCAGGGCCAGCAACAGCGGGTGGACTCCCGCCTCGTCCACGGCGTTCACGGCGTGCACGCCGGGCAGCACCGTGGGCAGGACGGGCCCCGTCAGCTCGTGGATGATCTGCCCGAACACCGAGTCTTCCTGGGGCGGACGGCCGACCGTCGTGAAGGGGAAGATCGCCTCCGGGCGATGGTAGACCGCCTCCACCTCGAGCACCGGGAAGTCATGCGCCAGGCTGTAGTAGCCCAGGTGGTCCCCGAATGGCCCCTCGGGCTTGAGCAGGCCGGGCACCACGCGGCCCACGATGCAGAAGTCGGCCTCCACCGGAATCCCCCGCGCCCAGGCCAGCGAATGGCCCGCCAGCAGCCCGGCGAACGCGATCTCGGGCAGCCCCTCGGGCAGCGGCATCACGGCCGCCAGCGTGAGGGCGGGCGGCCCGCCCAGGATCACGTGCACCCGCAACGACTCCCCGCGCGCGACGGCGTTGGTGTGGTGGATGCCGATGCCCCGGTGCAACTGGTAATGCAGGCCGCACTCGCGGTCCGGCACGTAGTCTCCGCCGGAGATCTGCACGCGATACATGCCCAGGTTGGAGCGCAGCCACCCGGGCCGCAGCGGGTCCTCGGTGTAGACCTGGGGCAGCGTCAGGAACGCTCCCCCATCGCGCGGCCAGCAAACCAGCTGGGGCAGCTCGGAGAGGGTGGTCCGCCCGGTCAGCACGGGCCCGGTCGCCACGCTGCGGGGCAGACAATTCAACATGCTGAGGGGTAAGGTCGGATAGCGCCAGAAGCGCTGCGGACGGGCCTTCAAGTCCATCACCGTCTCGACCGCTCGGTACCCGTGGCGCAGCACCCAGCGCGCCCGCTCGACCGTGGCGAACAGGTTGGCCAGCATCGGAAAACGCGAGCCCCGCACGCGCGTGAACAGCAGCGCCGGCCCACCGGCGGCGCACGCCAGACGCTGCACCGCCGGGATCTCCAGTCGCGGGTCCAGCTCCACGTCCACGCGCTTCAGGCGCCCCGTCCGCTCCAGGTCGGCCACGCACTGGCCCAGATTCCGGTAACTCACAAACACCCTCTTTGCAGAGTATTTTCAAAGCCCTTTGCTACCATCCGATCGACTATGCGGATCGATCGCGTGAGCATGAGCACTTTCCACCGGCCCCAGAGGGCCGCCTCGGGCACGTCCTCGGTGGACCCGCAGGATCGGGTTCATCTCGGCTCGCGTCCCGTTTGGAAGGCCATCCCGAACGCCGGGCCGCTCCCCGGTCCGCTGGCGCCGGCCGTCAACCAGGTGCTGCGGGATCTGCACGACAAGGGCGTCACCTTCCAGGCCAGATACAAGCCCTGGTTCCGCCGGGAGCGTATCCTCGAGCTGTCGCCCGAGGACGTCACGAAACGCCTCCGGAAAGGCAAAGAAGTGCTGTCCGCCGGCGTCCCCGTCACGCTCACCGACGTCGGCCAGATGGACCAGCTCTACACCGGCGAGGGCCTCACGTTGCCCAAGACCGACATCGCCGCCGCGATCCACGGACTGCACCAGTCCGGGTTCACGTTCTCGACCGACCTGATGACCGCTTACCGCGAGCTCGAGAAGGGCAGCTCGAGCGTCATGGTTTCCTCACCGGACGGGCGCTGGAAGAACTACGGCGGCGGCCAGGACGCCTTCATCGCGCTCAACGCCCTGGAGGGCAGCAAGAATCGCTCCCTGCTGCGCCAGCCCGAGCTTCTGACCGCGGCCGAGCAACTCGTGGGCAAGTTCCACTTCTACACGCGCGACTCGCACTACGCCAGTGGCCCGCGCCCCGAGTTGGGAGCCTATCTGGCGCTGCGCGGCAACCGGCTGCACCTGCAGGCCGACCGCAACGGGCCGCCGGTGCCGGTCAGTTACAAGGCGGTGCAGAATCCTCACGAGCGAGTCCAGGAAGGCCAGGAGATCGCCAGACGCCACGTCCCCAATCAGTCGCTCCACGAGCAGGCCACGTTTCTACACAACGTCTACGAGCTGGCCAACGAGCGCCGGGGCATTTCTCCGCAGCTGGCCGCCGAGTGCCTGGCGGCGGTTCAGACCCCCGCGGCACGGCAGACATGGGACACGCTGCAATACCGGCTCGAGAACCTGGCCCGCGAGGTTCCCCTCAGCCCTGAAGTGGCTGTGGGCTACGCGAAGACTTCTCGCCAGCCGGACGCGCTGCTCTATCTCCAGATGCCGTTCGGCACCCTCGAAGAGCGCAAGAAGCTGTTCTGCGAGCTGGCGGCAGAGCAGAAGCTGGACACGTTCCTGGACCACTTTCCCCAGGACGACCGCGTGGCCGGCTACCGCCACTTTGTCTTCGAGAAGGGCCAGGTGGCCAACGCGCCGCTGGCGGCCGGTCTGAAGGAGCTAAAATCCTACACCTTCTCCAACGCCGACCCCGACACGGGCAGACTCTACTTCGACTCGCGGGATTACGCGCTGCAGCGACCGGGTATCTACTCGGCCGCCCCGGCAGGCCGCGTGGTCGTCTGCGAGGGATGGGACAAACCCTCGTTTCCGGTCCCGGCCGCCTGGCTCGAGACCCCCGAGAAGGTGAAGCAGCGCGCCGCGGAGGCTCTGGAGCTCTCCCAGGGCCCGCTGAAGTGCGCGGACCGCAGGGTGGCGCCCCAGCTGATGCTGGCCGCCTTTTCGCAGCCCGATCCCCACGTCGCCGCCCCCACGGTCAGGAGCCTGTCGGAGCTGGAGGGCGAGGACACCTGGGCGCGCTGGAAAGAGCTGGGGGGCGACCTGGAGCGGGTGCGGGCCTGGCTCACGCTGCGCGACGGCCGCAGCCCCGAGGAGACGCGCGAGCTCCTGCGTCTGGCGGACGTCCCGGTCGGCAAGGCGACCCTGCAAGATCGGGCGGGACTGCTGAGCCGGCACCAGCCCGAGGACTATATCCAGCAGGTCTGCGCCCGCTACAGCGAGCGGCCGGAGATGGACAAGAAGCGGCTCACCTCGGTCTGGCTCCTGGGCGACGAGAGCGTCGGGACGCAAGGCCTCAAGCAGGAGGGCGAGGTCCTGATGGTGGGAGGCGTGCGCCTGAGAGTAGCGAAAGCGCGGCCTTCTGATGGAGAAGATCTTTCGGCGCCTCAATGAGCGCCTGGGGAAGCTGAAGTTCGGCCCCCCCGTCACCCATGTCTACAATCCGCTCGAGTATGCCCTGGAGCCGTGTCTGGACTATTACCGCAAGTACGGTCAGGGCCCCAAGCGCGTGTTGATGATGGGCATGAACCCCGGTCCCTGGGGGATGGCGCAGACGGGCGTCCCGTTCGGCGAGGTCGGCCTGGTGCGCGACTGGCTGAAGATCGAGGGAAAGGTCGGCAAGCCCGCTCGGGAGCACCCCAAACGCCCCGTGCTGGGATTTGACTGCACGCGCAGCGAGGTGAGCGGCAGGCGGCTTTGGGGCTGGATCCGCGACCACTACGAAAAGCCCGAGGACTTCTTTCGGGATGCGATTGTGGTCAACTACTGCCCTCTCATGTTCATGGAAGAGAGCGGTCTCAACCGCACCCCCGACAAACTGCCCGCCAGAGAGCGCGTTCCCATGCTGGCGGCCTGCGACGAGGCTTTGAGGGCCATCGCGGACCACTACCAGCCGTCGCTCGTGATCGGCGTGGGCAAGTGGGCCGAGAGCCGTGCTCGCGAGGTTCTGCCCGAGAAGAAGGTCGTATCCATCGCCCATCCCAGCCCCGCCAACCCGGGCGCCAACCGTGGCTGGGGGGACGAATTGATCCCGCTGCTAGGAGTGAAACGTGCCCAATAACTGGATCGTACTGAAGTTTGGAGGCACCAGCGTCTCGACGCGGGCCGCCTGGGAGAACATCCGCGGCATCCTCGAGATGCGCGCCCAGGAGTTCCCCGAATGCCAGGTGCTGGTGGTCTGCTCGGCGGTGAGCAAGGTCAGCGATCAGCTGGACGGCCTGCTGGAAGCAGCCATGCAGGAGCGGCACCAGGAGGTGCTCGACCGCCTGCGGGAGCGCCACCAGCAGCTGGCGGACGAGCTGGGGGTCGACATCGGGCTGCTCGACGAGGAGTTTCGTGAGCTGGAGCGCGTGGCCACGGGCGTCGCCCTGACTCAGGAGTGGACGCCTCGCCTCCAGGCGCGGGTCATGTCACGCGGCGAGTTCCTCTCCACCCGTCTGGGGGCTGCGTTCCTGGGCGTCGCCTGGCAGGACGTGCGCGAGCTGCTCGACTCCGAGGACGAGCCCCACGCCACCCCCGCTCGTCACTACCTGAGCGCGCGCTGCGGCTACGCCTGTGACGAGACGCTGCCCGGCAAGCTGAGCGCCAGGGTCGTGCTGACCCAGGGTTTCGTGGCCCGCGATCCCAAGGGCGACACGGTATTGCTCGGGCGCGGGGGCTCGGACACCTCGGCCGCCTACCTGGCCGCGCGCATCGGGGCCAGGCGACTGGAGATCTGGACGGACGTGCGCGGCATGTATACGGCCGATCCGCGTCACGTCCCCAACGCCCGCTTGCTCAGAAGGCTGGACTATTCCGAGGCCCAGGAGCTGGCCAGCACGGGGGCCAAGGTGCTGCACCCGCGCTGCCTGCCGCCGGTCGCGCGCTACGGCATTCCCCTGCACATCTTCAACACCGGGGAGCCGCGGGCCGAGGGCACGGTTATCGCCAGCGCGGCCACCGACGAGGGGCGCGTGAAGGCGCTCTCCACCAAGTCGCGGGTGACGCTGGTGAGCCTGGAGTCGCAAAAGATGTGGCAGCAGGTGGGCTTTCTGGCCGACCTGTTCGGCTGCTTCCGCGAGCACGGCCTCTCGATCGACCTGGTGGCCACCAGCGAGACGAATGTGACCGTCTCGTTGGACGGCTCCGAGCCGCTGGAGCCGGGCGCCCTGGAGCGCCTGGAGGCCGATCTGACCCGGCTGGGACAAGACGAGGATAACCGCGCCAGCGTGCGCATCACCTCGGGCTGCTCCAGCGTGAGCCTGATCGGCAATCGTATCCGCTCGCTGCTGCACCGCCTGGGACCGGCTCTGGAGCTGTTCGAGGAAGAGCAGATCCACCTCATGACCCAGGCCTCCTCCGACCTCAACCTGACAGTGGTGGTCGATTCCGAGCAGGCTCCGCGCCTGATGAGCAGCCTGCACGCGCTGCTCTTTTCGGGAGCCGAGGACGACCCGCTCTTCGGCCCGGCCTGGAAGAAGCCGGCCGAGAAGCACGTGGAAACCTGGTGGGAGCGCCGCCGCGGCGACCTCCTGAAGCTGGGCGGCCTCCCGCTCTACGTTTACGACAAGCCGACGCTGGCCGACAACGTCGCCCGCCTGCAGAAGATGACCGCCATCAAGCGGCTCTACTACGCTATCAAAGCCAACCCGAACGAGGACATCCTGCGCTTCTTCGGCTCGCAGGGAGTGGGCTTCGAGTGCGTCTCGCCCGGCGAGCTGCATCGCGCCCGCGAGCTTGCGCACAGCGCCAACCTGCTCTACACCCCCAACTTCGCCTCCCGGGACGATTACGAGGCTGGTTTTCAGGTGGGGGCTCAGGTCACCCTGGACAGCCTCGAGCCGCTGGAGCTCTGGCCTGACCTGTTCCGGGGCCGCGAGCTGTTCCTGCGCCTGGACCCTGGTCAGGGCAAAGGCCACCATAAGCACGTCCGCACGGCCGGCCCGCAATCCAAGTTCGGGATCGCGCCGGCCCAGCTCGAGCAGGCAAGAACGATGCTCGACGAGCTCGGGATCAAGGTGACCGGGCTCCACTCGCATCGCGGCAGCGGCATTCTAGAGCCGGAGCCCTGGAGCGATACGGCCCTCTTCCTGGCCGACTGCGCCGAGCGCTTCGGCGGCACGGTTCGCGTGCTCGACCTCGGGGGCGGCCTGGGGGTGGGCGAGCGGCTGGGCGACGAAGGATTGAGCCTCCTGGCTCTGGACGAGGTGCTGACCCGCTTCTCGTCCGCCCGCCCGGGCTACGAGCTGTGGCTCGAGCCGGGGCGCTTCCTGGTCGCCACGGCCGGGGTGCTGCTGACCCGGGTCAACCAGGTGAAGCAGAAGTCGGGCAAGACGTTCGTGGGCGTGGAAACCGGCATGAACTCGCTGATTCGTCCGGCTCTCTACGGCGCCCACCACGAGATCGTCAACCTCACCCGCCTGGGCGAGCCGAACGCGATCCTGGCCGACGTGGTCGGCCCGATTTGCGAGAGCGCCGACGTGCTCGGCCACGACCGACGGCTGCCCGCGACGCAGTCGGGCGACGTCCTGCTGATCGCTACCGCGGGCGCCTACGGCAGGGCCATGAGCTCGCACTATAATCTGCGCGAGCCCGCTGCCGAGACGCTGCTCGATTAGGTCGGACCAACTACCTACTTTAGGTTGCCTTCTTGCTTACTTTGCGATACAAAGTGAGCATGCGGGAAAAGTGTTTTGCAAGCACGCGTCCTGCGGGCTGAAGTCGAACTCTGCTCAAGCTTTGGCCGTTTTGAAGTTGAATATTCTTCCTTGAAAAATGTGAACATTTTGACACTCAAAACCGAAAGCGGTTTCGGATACGAACGCCGCAATCGCATACACGAAAAGGAAATCCGGCTGTTGATCGAACAAAAAGGACGCCCGTACTGGTTGAATGACTTCCTATAGACGAGGAGGACTTGGGTATGCTATACCGAAAGGGACTCAATCGCCGCGCCGCAACGTGGCGTAAGGAGGTGCGAATCGTGGAGGCAAATTTCCTCGAGGGCGGGGTCGTCTCGGAAGTCAAACCGAACGGAAATGGCAAACCGAATGGCAAAGCCCATACCAATGGGAGCAAAGCCCATATCGCCGTGACGCAGGAGCCTGAGCTCCGGGCGACCGGAATGCCCAGGCTTCATCTCGCCCAGATGGTGGTCCAGACGCAGCGTGGTCCCGAACTGATCGATATCACCGAGAAGGTTCAGGAGATGCTCGCCAAGACCGGCATCAAGGAAGGTAACGTCCTGGTCTACTCCCGGCACACGACGGCTGGCATCGTGATCAATGAGAACGAGCCGCTGCTCATCCAGGACATGTACAAGTTCCTGGAGCGCCTGGCGTCCCCGGCCGACGAATATAGTCACAACGACTTCTCCATCCGCACGGTCAATATGTGCGACGATGAGTGCGCCAACGGGCACGCTCATTGCCAGCATCTGACCATCGGATGCTCGCAGACCCTTCCCGTCGTGGAGGGGCGTCTGGCTCTCGGACGCTGGCAGCGTATCTTCCTGCTGGAGATGGACCATCCGCGCACCCGCGAGGTTCTGATTCAGTTCTTCGGTATCTAAGCCAGTCTCACCGGTCGGGGCACGAAGCGAAACGTTAGATAGCTTGGCGCCCAAACGGCGGTAACAGAGAAACCCGGTTCGATTCGAGCCGGGTTTCTCTGTTTTTGAGATAGCCTCTGCGACGGCCAACGGGCCTCGTGCACGGAGGTCGAGGAGATGGCAGTTCAAAGGCATGCCTGGGGATGGCTGCCGGAACTCGATGCTTTGAGGAGATATTGGAGATGCGCCAGGGAAGCCTCAGCGGCTCGTGACTGGATCAAGAGTAAAGTTAGGAAGAACCAGAACGTTCCGGACTGCTACGACTTGCTGCTGCTCGACGAACTGCTGCTGCTAGCGGTCCTGGTGCTGCTGCTGCTCCCTCCGCCGCTCGAGCCACTTGAGCCGCTGCCGCTGCTGCCGCTGCTCGAAGATGAGCGCGTGCTCGAAACGCTGCTCGAGGGGGTCGAGGCGGTGCTGCCGGCTCCCGGCACGCTGCTCGAGGACGTCGAGGGGCTCGACGGCGTCGTGGCCCGGGGGCGGAAGGTGAATCCGTTGGTGAGCGCCCGGCCCCGGGTGTCGGTGCCGTCGTAGTTGTAAGCCTGACCGTAGTGATCGGTCTTGGTGCCGTTGCGGGTCGAGTCGACGTACACCGCGTGCTTGCTGTTCCAGGCCACCACCGCGTTGCCCCCGTTGGCGCGCTGCGGATCGACGTTCTGGACCTGGTTCTTCAAACCCAGGAACCGGGCCGAGTCATACGGATCGTCACCATTGTTCAGAGAGTTCAAAGCCTGTCCGTAAGTGCGCGCACCCTCGTGGCCCTCCATCTGCGCCCGCTTGGCCATGGCCGCGTAAGACATGATCGCGTAGGACTTCGCCTCGCTGTCCGGTCCGTTGAAATTGCTGGCTTTGGCGGCCATCCCGAGCTCGCCGGCGGAGACCTTCACCTCTTTGCCATCCTGCATCTTGATGGTGTAGCCGCCGTCCTCGCCTTTGGTCACCGAGTCGAAGACTTTGTTGTCGTACACATCCATGGCCGCCTTGATGCTGGCCACGGCCGCGCAGTTGCCCTCGGTGCCCTGGCCGAACTGGCCGAAGACGTTGTCGAAGTCCTTGTTGCCCTGCAAAGAAGCGTCCAGCATCTTGGAGGCGTCCGCGGTCAGGTTGCCGGTGGCGCGGTCCTGGGAGATGTCCTGGGGGGCCATCCCCGAGCTCTGCGCGCCATTGGAGCCGCCGCTCGAGTTGCTTCCGCTGCTGCCCTGGGGAGCATTTCCGCCACCACTGGCACCGTCCGCGCCCCCAGCGTTCTGGTCTTGCTGCTGCTGTTGCTCCTCACCCTCGAGCGCCTTCTTGGCCAGTTGCTCGGTCTGGGTGGTCAGATTGACTCCGCCTTTCTTGGCGCGCTCGTAATCCTGCTGGAGCTGCTTGACCAGCGCTCCCACGTCTTGCTGCTGACCGCCGGCCCCGGGGGCCGATTGCGGCTGTTGCTGTCCGGAGCCGCCCGTCTCGATGCCCTTGGCCTGCAACACCTGGTTGGCTTCCTGCTGAATCTTCTGGTCCTGGCCCCAGCTCGCCAGCCCGGCCAGCAGGGGATTCATATTGGCCGCGGCCTGCGCGCCCGCGGCCGGGTCGCCCGGGTTGGAGTTGAAGCCGTCCGCTGGACCGCCAGCCGCACCCTGCCCGGGGGCCTGGCCTGCGCCACCGAGGCGCGCCAGGGCGCCTCCCAGCTGCCCGATCAGAGGAGCGGCGCCCTGTCCGCCGTCGATCTCGGAGCCCTGACCTACTTGCATCAGCTGGAAAATGCGGTCCATGTGCAGCCACCTTTGCCGGATTTACCCTGAGGATAGCATCCTCCGCCAGAGGCGACCATGCGGTGGATATGGCGATTGTGTTAACTGGCGGGCAGGATGTAAACAGGCTGTGAACGCAATGTTCACACGATCATGGAGTACCTGGACTTCGCCGACCTCGACCTGGAGGCCCTCAACCAGCGTGGACTCGCCAAACTTCTGCTCACGCGCCGCGAGGCGATCTATCTCAAGAACGTGATGCGCCTGGCGTCCCAGGAGCCGCCCGAGTTGACGCGTTTCCTGGAGGATTCCCGCCTCACCTGGCCCCGTTACTTGCGACAACTGACCCACCGCCTGCGCGCCGTCCTCAAGAGCGGACGTCAGGCGCCCCGGCTCGACCCCGACGTGCTCAAATCCATCGGCCAGCCCGACCCGCTGCGCCTGGCCGAGAAGCTCCAGATTCGCAGCCTGGCCTGCCTCGACTTCGATCGCACCCTGACCGACCGGGGCTTCCGCGAGTTCTACCGCGAGCGCCTCATGCCGATGCGCGAATATCTGCAGATCTGGGTGGTGACCGCCCACGGGCGGCGCGAGGTGGTCGAAGAGCACGTCCTCAAGTTCGGTTTGGAGATTCGCCCCAGCCGCATCCTGGCCACGGGCAGCGTGAAAGAGAAGAAGCGAGCCCTGTTCGAGCTCGCCTCCAAGACCGACCGCACACTGCTGTTCAGCTTTGACGACGAGGAGCCCGTTGCCCGATTGGCGCGGCTCTTCGGCTATCATGCCTATGTCGTGGTCAGGCCATCGACTCCCAAAGCTCGTTCCACCGTCGAGCCACTTCTTCTTTCGTAAGGCGCCCGCCCGGGTGGCAGACGCCCTGGGATACGACCTCCATCACGATCTGGCCGTTGGCGTCCACGAACTGGTAGTGGCGCCAACCGCCCTGACCGGTGCGGCGGGTGATGCTGGTGCACAGCTCCGAGCCGGAGTATTCGCGCAGCGAGGAAAGGCGCACGCCGCTGGCCGTGTTGTAGTCGCGCACCGCCTGGCACGAGGGAAAGGTCAGCTCGAGCATCCCCGAGCTCTGACGCACTTGCGTGACGAGGTTGTGGTTGCGATTGCAGTAAGCGTCGATGACGCCGGGCAGCTCGGCCGTCACGGGCGTCTCCTCGCGCGCGGCCGAGCGCTGCACCATAGCGTCGGCGCCGATGGTGCGCTTGTGGATGGACGTCTCGTCACGCGTGGTGAGCAGCTCCTCCATCCGGCCCAGCAGGCCGTTGGCCTCAGGCGAGGGATTCACGAACTGCAGGCCCACGCGGTAGCGCGCGCGGGAGCGCTCGGCGCACCAGGCCACGCGGGCCTGACAGCGCACCGAGGCCATCTCGTTGTTGTCGTACTCGAGCGTCAGGTCGAGCATCCGGCCGGTGGCCAGGGGGCCTTCGGTCTCGACCTGGACCCCGCCATGGCTGAAGTCGACCGTAACGGCCCGGTAGCCGGGCAGATCGGGGGAGAGAACGCGCATGGCGCAATCGACCCGCGAGTCCTTGCGCACGAAGGCGTCTTTGGCTGAGGTGGGGGTCAGCATGGTGACCTCCTCCCCCACTTTCCCGGTCACGGCGTAGCCGCGCTCCAGGGGGCGCACACTTTCGACCAGCACCCGCACGCGGCGGGAGTCGGCCAACTTCACCTCGTGGCTGCGGCCAGCCGAGAGGTTTCTAGGAGACACGAAAGTGAGGCGGTCTTCCTTCTTCTCCAGGACCTTGATGGTGGGCGTGAACAATCCGAGCATGAGTGTCTCCTCCTGGACGCTATTCAAACAGGATCGCGACCCGGATTCATGAACGTCTTGTAAACAAGATGGATGTTGTCATCACGGGCGCCACGCGTGGTCTGGGACTGGCGCTGAAACGAGAGCTGGAGCGGCGCGGACACGCCGTCGCGAGCTGCTCCCGCCCCCTGGTGGACGTGAGGGATTTTCAAGCGGTGCAATCCTTTGCCCGGAGCCATCCCTGCGACCTTCTGATCGCCAACGCGGCCATCGCCCTGCCCGGGGCCAATCTCTGGGAGCTGGATCCCGAGGGCTTCGCCGCTTTGTTAGATACCAACGTGAAGGGCGTCTTTCACTGCCTGAAGGCGTTCCTGCCCGCCATGCTGCAGCGCAAGGCGGGCGTCGCCGCCGTGATGAGCTCGGACTGGGGACGAAGCGCCAGCCCGCTGGTCAGCGCCTACTGCGCCAGCAAGTGGGCGCTGGAAGGCATGGTGCGCTCGGTCAGCAAGGAGCTGCCGCTGGGCGTCGCGGCCGTCCTGGTGGATCCGGGCAACGTCGACACGGAGATGCTGCGGATGGCTCTGGGCGAGGAGCTGTCCGCGCGCTATCCTCCAGCGGACGTGTGGGCCGAGACGGCCGCCCCGTTCTTCGAGCAACTCGGCCCCGAGCAGAACGGGCGCAGTCTCAGGATTTCTTCTTGACGCGCACGCCGCCCACGACAACCGAGTCGGAGCGCTCGGCGATCACCTGGGTGCGGGGCGGAGGCAGCTTTTCGGGGTCGGGAAGCTGATACAGGTCGATCGTGTCCTTCCCGGTCACCATTACGCGTCCGCTCGGGTCGAGCCAGGGCGAGCTCGTCCCGCGGGGGATCTCGGCCCAGTACATCACCTCGCCGGTGTCGGGGTTCAGCCGCTCGAGCCGCTGTTCGTTCATGCACAGCAGTCCGCGCGGAGTGAAGCGAAGACTGTGGGTGTCGTTGGCCACGTCCCAGCGCCGCTGGCCGTCCGGCGTGAAGCAGACCAGGCGACCAAAATTCGGCACCACGAGCTCACCGCGGTCGGTCAGGTGCATCCCCCACTCGTTGCGCTCGCCCTGGACCTCTTGCTCCCAACGGGTCTCCCCCGTGGCGGGATCGAGGCCGCGAATCGAATCCTCGGTGCTGAGATAGATCACCGACTCGTCGGCCGGAACCATCGTCTCGCCCAGTTTCTTGGTGAACGTCTGTGTCCAGCGCGGCTCGAACTTGCCATCTTTGACGGTGACCGCGTGGACCGACTGGTCGTCCACGAAGGTGGCCTCGCCCCTGGCATTGGCGCGCAACGAGCGGCCGTAATTCTTGAACTCGATGCTGTCACTGACCTGGCCGGTCGTATCGTCGACGCAGATCAGCTTGCCACTGGCCTTCAGGACGTGCGTGCCCGGCGCGACCTCGATGGGATTTTCAAAAACGGCTCCGGGCTGGCGCCACATGATCTCGCCCGTCTCCGGGGAGATCGCGATATGGTAGTGCTTCTTGTTGGCCCAGGACTCGGTGGACAAGAGCGTGATTTTGGCGGAGCCGTAGGAGAGGTGATGTCCCTGATTGGGCATCTTGAAGCCCCACTCCATCTCGCCGTTCTGATCGAGGCCGGTCACTCGGCCGTCGTCGAACTGCACGACGGTGATCCGCTCGCCCGGGAAAACGGTGCTGGGACGCGGCCCGGGGGGGAGGTCCTTTTCCCATTCCTTCTTGCCGGTCGCCATGTTGAATCGGATCATCTTGTCGGGCCGGTAGAGAACCATGGCGCCGTTGGTCGAGCACTGGGTGAAGTGGTCGACGCCGGGCTTCTCGGCGCTCCAAATCTTATCGGCCTCCACGCCCTCGCTGCGGGCGAAGATGGTGTTGCGGGCGTCATCAAACGAAACGGCGGCTTGCGGACGGATTGTCATATCCGCCCCAGCATCGCAGGCAGGGCTGAAAAAATGCTTACTGGTAAAGCTCTGGCTTCCACTCCAGCCCCAACTCGCTGGGCGGCGCCATGTAGCCCGCCAGGGCTGACGCGGCCACCACGGCGGGCGAGGCCAGGAAGCCCTCTCCGCCGACCCCCATGCGATTGGTCCAGTTGCGATTGAAGGTGGTGATGGCGCGCTGGCCTTTGGTCAGGGCATCCGGGCCCTGGCCGAAGCACGGTCCGCACCAGGACTGGCGGATGACCGCCCCGGCCCCGCGCAGGACGTCGGCCACCGAATTGCCGTCCAACCTCGGGTCGGGCTCCTCGATCCGCTCCTTGACCTGGCCGCTGCCGGGAAACACGATGAACTCCGAGGTGGCCTTCGTCATTCCGCGACCAGCCGCCTGACGCAGCACCAGGGCGGCCGACAGCAGGTCGTCGTAACTGCCGTTGGTGCACGAGCCGATCATCGCCTTGTCGAACGTGACGCGCTCCATGGCCATGTCCTCGGCCGCGTGGGCGTTGCCCGGCGCGTAGGGACGCGCGATCATCGGGCGGATCTCGCTCAAATCGAGCTCCTCGTCGATGGCCCAGCGGGCCTCGGCGCCCGGCTGCAACACGGGATACGGCATCTTGAAGCCGCGCTCCTCGAACCAGGCCGTGGTGATGGCGTCCTGGGCGAAAATGCCGTTCAGGGCCTCCGCCTCGGCCATCATGTTGGCGATGGTGTTGCGGAATGTCATGGGCAGCTGCCGCTCGGCGTCCACGAACTCGACGCTCATCCCCTGCGCCAGCGACTTGCCCCAGCGCCGCAGCAGGGCCAGCACGATGTCCTTACCGCCCACCCAGGGCTGGAGTTGGCCTTTGAAGACCACGCGCCTCTGTTTGGCCAGGGTGCAGAATGCGGTGCCCGTGGCCCAGCCGAAGCCCAGCGTGGTGCTGCCCACCCCGATGCCCATGGCGCCGTAAGCGCCGTAAGCGCGCGAGTGCGAATCGGCCCCGGGGATGAACGCTCCCGGCACGACCAGGCCCTGCTCGGGGAAGTAGAAGTGGAAGATGCCATCGCCAGGGCGGGCGTAGTAGGGACGATCCAGGCCGTAGCGCCGGGCGAATTGCTCGCTGATGGCGGTCTGGTTGTCGTCCGAGCGACGCCCGGTAAAGACGAAATGGTCGCTCGCGATGGCGGCCTGGCGCGGATCGATCAGGTTGCCTCCGGTGATCCGCTCGAACGTGTAGATGGCGAAAGGAGCGGTGCCGTCGGAAGCGGGCAGCAGATCGGCGAAGAGCTGAAGGGTGGCTCCCGGCTTGACGGCTGCCGTGCGGTCGACCCGGTGCGCCCAGACGATCTGCTCGGTGGTCGACAGCGTGCGAGCCTCGTCGGGCGTAGGCCAGCGCAGGTCGACCTCGCGCCGCACCGAGCGGGCCACCTCGCGGCGTCCCAGGGCGAAGATGCCGCCCGTGCTGCGGATCTCCTCCTCCACCTCGGTGAGCTCGAGGGGCGCGTAGGATTTGTCCCGGGTGACGTTGCGCAGGGAGCGCGTGGCGGGGTCGAACTCCATCTCGTCGTTCTCGCGGGCCTCGGCGACCGCCTCGGGCGATTGCACGACGTGCAGACCGAGGTTCAGGGCATTGCGCCGGAAGATGTCGCCCATGGTGTTGCCGCAGACGATCACCATCGTGTGGCCCGCCTCCTCGGCGATGGCCTTCAGCCCGGCCGGGCTCATCTCGCGCGAGGAGCCGATGCCGAAGCGATCGCCCGCAATGACGAAGGTGTGGCCTGCCTTCACCCGGTCCCGAAAGCCAGGCATGAGATGGCGGAAGGCTCCCTCTTTCCAGCGCTCGTCCAGCGTGTCCAGGCTCTCCGAGACGCAGTCCTCGCTGGGCGTGATCTGGTCGGTGTCGATCGCGTCCATCTTGCGGGTCGGATCGTGCCGATCCCAGAAGATGAGCGTCTTGCCGCGCACGGCCGCGGTGGCCGCCTGGCCTTCCTCGGGAACGAGTTTGTCCACGTCCTCGAGTGAAACGCCCGGTCGCAACCGGGCCGGATGAATGGTACTCACGCCTTCCTCCGCAACCGAATGGGGCCTTTGAAGTCGTGCGGATCCACGACCCGGCCGCCCTGTGTGATCTCCAGCAATCCTTCCGCCACGAGCTCGCGCGCCGCCTGGCGCACGGGCTCCATGAGAGGACGCCAGTCGGCAGCCAGCCCTCTGGCTACCTCCGACGGACAGATGTTGGTGCGACCCTCCAGGGCCTCCAACACGGCCCGGCGGTAGTCTACCCCATGGTGACGACGTTCTCGGGCTGGATGAGGTAGGTCACGCGCACCTCGCCCGGCTGGGAGAACGGGTAAGCCTTGCCGAGGTACTTCTGGGAGAGCACGTCGATGACTTCCCGGGCACCCTCTTCGGTGACGTCCACCACTTTGCCCTGGATGGCCACGTGGCGATAGGGGTTCTCCAGGTCGACGATGGACAGGCTGACCGCCGGCCGGGCGCGCAGGTTGACGTCTTTCACGCGACCGCGGGCCGAGTTGATGCGAATCTTGTCGCCCACCGTGTCGAACCACACCGGGCTCACCTGGGGCGTGCCGTCGGCCATGAGCGTGGCCACGTGGGCCAGGGCCTTACTCTCGAGGATGTCCTTGAATTGATCCGGAACGGTTTTGCTTCCCATGGTCAGGTCTCCTTATTCGTTGGTCTCTTCGGTCATGACGCGCGAGCGCTCGGTCAGATACCGGCGCAGGACCTCATGGCCGTCTCCGGCCAGAGATTCGAAGGCGATGCCACAACGCTGCAGGCTGTCCGAAACCGAGCCGCTCCAGGCGACCACCCCGGTCGCCGACACGACCTCGTCACCCAGATGGATCAAGAGCTCGACGTGGTCGCCAATCTTGAGATCGGCCACGCCGTCGAGGGCCACTCCCCCGCTGGAGAGATCGGTCGCCGAGCGGGCCTCGCGAACGCCGAACCGGCCCACCACCTCGACGCGCATGTCCACTTCCCAACGCGGCGTGCGCCGGCGCTCGCCGTCGCCAGCGTCCATGGTAAAAACGGCGACCTGATTGCCGCCGTAGCTCTGCGCCTGCTGCAATCCCATACTGGCACGCTTGTGCAGCATGTTGATGGCGGCGTCGACGCTACCCTGGTCGCGCAGCTCGGCAGCCGTGAGACAGGCCACGCCCACGCTTACGGTGGCGGGAACCTCGAGCGCCGTCTCGCGCTCCACCGCCAGGCGGGTCACCTCGGCGCGGCGCAGCGCTTCCTCCTCGGTGACTCCGCCCAACAACACGGCAAATTTGTCCAGCGAGACCCGGGCCACCAGGTCGGCCTGCAGGTTCTCGCGCAGCAGCTCGCTGACCAGCACCAGCAGGCTTTCGTGCTGCAGGGAGTTCAGCCGATCGGCCAGCTCGGGGAAACGGTCCAGGTCGAGGCGCATAAAGCACATGTTGCCCTGATCGCCCCGCAGGAGCGGCGCGAGCCACTGGCGCAGGTGCTCGACGAGGAACTGGCCCGAATACAGACCGGTCACCTCGTCGCGAATGGCTTTCAGTCGCAGCCGGCCTTCGGTTTCGAACAGGCGCACATGCTGGCCGATGCGGGCCTGCATGACCGACAGGGGCGCGCGCCAGCCCACGAAGTCGCTCCCGCCGGCGTCGAGACCCTCCTCGATCCAGCCCTCCACGGCGTCATCGCGGGTCAGGTAGAGCACGGGCAACGACTGCGACTCGGGCGACGACTTGAGCTTCTCACACAGGGAGAAGGCA